>NZ_QZMV01000015.1:0-208123 GCF_003957705.1 Bradyrhizobium sp. LVM 105
AGACGCTCGATCAACTCAACTCGAAGCTCCAGGCCAACAACCTGACGGCGACGATCGACGCCAACGGCCTGCTGACGGTCTCCACCACCAACGATTACGCGTCCTCGACCATCGGATCGACGGCCGCGGGCGGTGCGATCGGCGGCACGCTGACGACGTCGCTGACCTTCTCGACGGCTTCCACCCCCGTCCAGGATACGGTTGCCCAGACCTCGCGTGCCAATCTGGTGTCCCAGTACAACAACATCCTGAACCAGATCGACTCCACCTCGCAGGACTCCTCGTTCAACGGCGTCAACCTCTTGAACGGCGACCAGCTCAAGCTGGTGTTCGACGAGACCGGCAAGTCGAACCTCAGCATCACCGGCGTGACCTACAACTCCAAGGGTCTGGGCCTCGCCGCGTTGACCGGCGGTGTCGACTTCATCGACAACGCCGCCACCAACAAGGTGCTGACCAACCTGAACGCCGCGTCGAGCACGCTGCGCTCGGAAGCTTCGAGCCTCGGTTCGAACCTGACGATCGTGCAGGTGCGTCAGGACTTCAACAAGAACCTGATCAACGTGCTGCAGACCGGTTCGTCCAACCTGACCCTGGCCGACACCAACGTCGAGGCGGCCAACAGCCAGGCGCTGTCGACCCGTCAGTCCATCGCGGTCTCCGCGCTGTCGCTGGCCAACCAGTCGCAGCAGAGCGTGCTGCAGCTGCTCCGCTAACAAGCGGCAGACATCGCAAGCAGGATCCGGCGGCGGGGCTTCGGCCCCGCCGCTTTTTTTGCTTTGGGCTCGAGATTTTCGAGAAGGCAGGCGGGGCTCGAAAAAGTAACCAGCGGTTATGGTTAATGGAGCGTAAGCGCGAAGAAATACCAATGATTTCAGGCCGATTGCCGATTGCCATCGGTGCCTTGTCCGCGCTTATGGTGAACCGGCGCTTATGCAGGCGATGCTTGTTTCACCCTTTGTTAGCCATGTCGCGGCACGCTGGCCCCGTCACTCGATCCGAAGCGATCGAACGAAGACGCGTAAGCCAGAAGGGTAAGAGTCATGTCCGGTATTGTTCTCTCTGCGTCGGTTCGTCAGAACCTGCTCTCTCTCCAGTCCACCGCCGATCTTCTCGCCACCACACAGAACCGTCTGTCGACCGGCAAGAGCGTCAACTCGGCCCTGGACAATCCCACCAACTTCTTCACCGCTCAGTCGCTCGACAACCGCGCCAGCGACATCAACAACCTGCTCGATAGCATCGCCAACGGCGTGCAGGTGCTGCAGGCCGCCAACACCGGCCTGACCTCGCTGCAGAAGCTGATCGACAGCGCCAAGTCGATCGCCAACCAGGCGCTGCAGACCACGGTCGGCTACTCCACCAAGTCCAACGTCTCGACCACGATCGCCGGTGCGACCGCGGCCGACCTGCGCGGCACCACGAGCTTCGCCAGCGCGACGGCGAGCAGCAACGTGCTGTACAACGGCACCGCCGGCGGCACCACGGCGGCGAACGGCACCACGACGCTCGGCGCCACCATCGGCGCCTTCACGGGCACCGCGGCAACGGCCGGCGACGGCACCACCGCCCTGACCGGCGCCATCACCCTGATCGCCACCAACGGCACGACCGCAACCGGCCTTGCCAGCAACGCCCAGCCCGCCGACGGCGACACGCTGACCGTGAACGGCAAGACCATCACCTTCCGCAGCGGCTCGGCTCCGGCATCGAGCGCGGTTCCGACCGGTTCGGGCGTCAGCGGCAACATCGTCACCGACGGCAACGGCAACACCACCGTCTATCTCGGCACGGCGGGCACTCCGGCTGCGACCGTCAACGATCTGTTGACCGCGGTCGATCTGGCCAGCGGCGTCAAGACGGTATCGATCAGCGCCGGTGCCGCGACGATCGCGACCAGCTTCAACCAGACTGCTTCGAGCGTTGGCGGCGGTGCCGTCACGTTGAGGAGCTCGACGGGTGCGGATCTGAGCGTCACCGGCAAGGCCGACCTGCTCAAGTCGCTCGGCCTGACGACGTCAACCGGTGCCGGCAATGCCACCGTCAATGTCAACCGGACCACGAGCGCGGCCTCGCTGGGAGCGACCCTCACGGACGGCTCGACGCTGAACGTCAACGGTCACATCATCACCTTCAAGAACGCGCCGATCCCGGGCTCGACCGGTGCTCCGAGCGTTCCGACAGGTTTTGGCGCCAGCGGCAACGTCCTCACTGACGGCGCCGGCAACTCGACGGTCTATCTGCAGGGCGGCACGGTCAACGACGTGCTGAAGGCGATCGACCTCGCCACCGGCGTGCAGACCGCGACGATCGCTGCCAACGGTACCGCGACCCTGGCGACGGCGACCGGCCAGTCGAACTCGACGATCAACACGTCCGGCCAGCTGAAGATCTCGACCGGCGTCAACGCCGATCTGTCGATCACCGGCACCGGCAACGCGCTGAACGTGTTCGGTCTCGCCGGCAACACCGGCAACGCGACCGCCTTCACCGCGGCCCGCACCTCCGGCATCGGCGGCATCGCCGGCAAGACCTTGACCTTCACCTCCTTCAACGGCGGCACGGCGGTCAACGTCACCTTCGGTGACGGCACCAACGGCACGGTCAAGACGCTCGATCAGCTCAACACCAAGCTTCAGGCCAACAACCTGTCTGCAACGATCGACGCCAACGGCCTGCTGACCATCACCGCGTCCAACGACTACGCGTCCTCGACGCTCGGATCGACGGCGGCGGGCGGTGCGATCGGCGGCACGCTCACCTCGGCGCTGACCTTCTCGACGGCTTCCACCCCCGTCCAGGATGGCGTCGCCCAGACCGCGCGTGCCAATCTGGTGTCGCAGTTCAACAACATCCTGAACCAGATCGACACGACCTCGCAGGACTCCTCGTTCAACGGCGTCAACCTCTTGAACGGCGACCAGCTCAAGCTGGTGTTCGACGAGACCGGCAAGTCGAGCCTCAACATCACCGGCGTCACCTACAACTCCAAGGGTCTGGGCCTCGCCTCGCTGACCGTCGGCGTCGACTTCATCGACAACGCCGCTGCCAACAGGGTGCTGACCAACCTCAACGCCGCCTCGAGCACGCTGCGCTCCGAAGCCTCCAGCCTCGGCTCGAACCTCTCGGTGGTGCAGATCCGTCAGGACTTCAACAAGAACCTGATCAACGTGCTGCAGACCGGCTCGTCCAACCTGACCTTGGCCGACACCAACGTCGAGGCGGCCAACAGCCAGGCGCTGTCGACCCGCCAGTCGATCGCGGTCTCCGCGCTGTCGCTGGCCAACCAGTCGCAGCAGAGCGTGCTGCAGCTGCTCCGCTAATAAACGACTGAAATCACTGAATAAAATCGAGCGGCGGGGCCCTTTGCCCCGCCGCTCTTTTTTGCGTCCGGAGGCGGGCGGAGGCGTTCATCCGGCATTAACCCTATCGCTTAAGCCGGCGTTAACCATACTTTAAAGGACACCTCCTAAAACTGGACGAAAGCCCGCTTTGCAGACCCGAGCGGCCGATTCGTATCCGGTTCAAGAGGAAGACTCGCCAATGTCCAACATCGTTCTCTCGGCGTCAGTTCGCCAGAACCTGTTGTCGCTGCAGTCGACGGCCGACTTGCTGGCCACGACGCAGGAGCGGCTGGCGACCGGCAAGAAGGTCAACACGGCGCTCGACAATCCCACCAACTTCTTCACCGCGCAGGGGCTGGACAACCGGGCGAGCGACATCAGCAACCTGCTCGACGGCATCAACAACGGCGTCCAGGTGCTGCAGGCCGCCAATACCGGCATCACCTCATTGCAGAAGCTGATCGACAGCGCGAAATCGATCGCCAACCAGGCGCTTCAGACCACGGTCGGCTACTCCACCAAGTCGAACGTCTCCACCACCATTCCCGGCGCGACGCCGGCCGACCTGCGCGGCACGACCTCCTATGCGAGCGCGACCGCCAAGAGCAACGTGCTCTATACCGGCGCCGCCGGTGGCGTGACCCCGGTGACGGGAACCGCCGCGCTCGGCGCCTCGCTGGGCTCGAGCGCCGGCACCTTTACCGGCACGGCAGCGCTCGCCGCCGACGGCACGACCGCGCTGTCCGGCACTGCGACGCTGCTCGGCACCACGGCCTCCACCACGTTCAGCACGCCGCCCGCGGACGGCGACACCATCACGGTGAACGGCAAGACCATCACCTTCCGCACCGGCGTCGCGCCGGCCACGCAGCCGACCGGCTGGGGTCTGGACGCAAGCGGCCATATCGCCACCGACGGCAACGGCAATTCGATCGTCTATGAGGGAACGGCGGCTGCGCCAGGGGCGACCATCAACGACGTCCTCACCGCGATCGACCTCGCCAGCGGCGTCAAGACCGCAACCATCAGCGCGAGCGCGGCGACCATCGCCGTCAGCGGCGCGGCCGGTCCCGTCGGCACACTTCAGGTGGCGTCGTCAATCACGGCGGGCGCTGTGACCTTGAAGAGTTCGACCGGTGCTGATCTGAGCGTGACAGGCAAGGCCGATTTCCTCAAGGCGCTCGGTCTGACCTCCGCGACCGGCGCGGGCAACGCGAACGTGACCGCGAACCGCTCGACCACGGCGGGTTCGCTCGGCACGCTCGTTCAGGACGGCTCGACGCTGAACATCGACGGCCACACCATCACCTTCAAGAACGCGCAGACGCCGCAATCGGCTGCGAGCGTCGCCAACGGCTTTGGCGTCAGTGGCAACATCGTCACCGACGGCAACGGCAACTCGACGGTCTACATCCAGAGCGCGACGTTGACCGACCTGCTCAACGCGGTCGACCTCGCGACCGGCGTCAAGACGGCCAGCATCTTCAACGGGGCGGCAACGCTGTCGACCACGGCGGGCCAGATCCCGTCGTCGGTCAACAGCAGCGGACAGCTCGCGCTCTCCACCGGCGTCAATGCCGATCTCTCGATCACCGGCACCGGCAATGCCCTCAGCGCCTTCGGCCTCAGCGGCAACACGGGAACGGCGACCGCCTTCACCGCGGCCCGCACCTCCGGCGTCGGCGGCATCAGCGGCAAGACGCTGACGTTCACGTCCTTCAACGGCGGCACGCCGGTGAACGTCACCTTCGGCGACGGCACCAACGGCACCGTCAAGACGCTGGACCAGCTCAACGCGCAGCTGCAGGCCAATCATCTGACTGCGACGATCGATGCCAACGGCGTGCTCACGGTGACCACCGTCAACGAGTACGCCTCCTCGACCCTCGGCTCGACGCTCGCCGGCGGCGCCGTCGGCGGCACGATCACTGGCGTCCTGGCCTTCACCACGGCGCAGCCGCCGATCCAGGACCCGGTGGCGCAGACCGCGCGCTCCAACCTGGTCAACCAGTTCAACAACATCCTGGCCCAGATCGACACCACCTCGCAGGACTCCTCCTTCAACGGCGTCAACCTGCTCAACGGCGACACGCTAAAGCTGGTCTTCAACGAGACCGGCAGCTCGACGCTCAGCATCAACGGCGTGGTGTTCAATGCCGCCGGCCTCGGCCTCAGCAATCTCGTCAACGGCGTCGACTTCATCGACAACGGCGCCACCAACAAGGTGCTGGCCAGCCTGAACGCGGCCTCGAGCACGCTGCGCTCGGAAGGCTCGACACTCGGTTCGAACCTGTCGATCGTGCAGGTGCGTCAGGACTTCTCCAAGAACCTGATCAACGTGCTGCAGACCGGCTCGGCCAACCTGACGCTGGCCGACACCAACGAGGAAGCGGCGAACAGCCAGGCGCTGTCGACCCGCCAGTCGATCGCGGTCTCGGCGTTGTCGCTGGCCAACCAGTCGCAGCAGAGCGTGCTGCAGCTGCTTCGCTAATTCGCGCGCGCAAGCTCGCTACTCGAGATTTCGCGGCGGGGCCAAGGCTCCGCCGTTCTTTTGAGGGAGATCGCTAAGACAGGATTAGCTGAGATCGGCGCGCATCACGCGAAGCGAGTTTACATCGTGCGTGCGTGGATCTAGCGTTGCGCTGACGAAGAGCTCCGCGACCCGTAATTATCCGGAGTGCTTCCAAGCACACACGTAAGCAAATCTTAAGCGGTGCTGCCTAGGGTTGGGAAAGAAATCCTTAAGCGCGTACAACGCGCTAGGTAACCTCCAGGGTGTGATTGATGTCGAATTCCGCTGCCTCGGCTTATGCGCGTGTTGCAACGACCACCGCATCTCCTCGGGACATCGAGGCGCAGACTCTGCTCAAGGCCGCGAACAAGCTCCAGGACGCCGTGAACAACGCCGATCCGCTCAGCGAGCAGACCATGCAGGCCCTGATGTTCAACCGCAAGCTCTGGACCATCTTCCTGAGCGAAGCGATGCGCGACAACAACCCGCAACCGATCGACGTCAGGCAGAAGATCGCCAACATCAGCGTGTTCGTGCTGAGCCAGACCGCCGCGCTCCAGATGAGCCCGCAATTCGATCACTTCCGTCCGCTGATCGAGATCAACCGCAATATCGCTGCGGGTCTGTCCGGGCGGCCGTGACGGGCGCTCGTGATGGCCGACATCGCGGGCATTCTTGCACCCACTATCGGGGCGGGTGACGATCAAGATACGCAGTTGTGCTTCGGCAATGCGAATTTCACGCTGACCGGTGCCGGTCAGACGCGGAGCAGAACATCGTCACCGATCCCGCGATCCCGACTCGTCAGGCGCTGACGTCCGTGCTGAGCGGACGCGAGGACTCGGACTTCATATCCAATGCATGGAAATAGGCCCGCCGGCGCAGCATCGCTTCGTCGGGGAACTGGTTGACCACCGCGTCGGTCCTGTCGTTGACGACCTGGAAGACGAAGGATGCGGCCGCCTGGTCGAACACGACCTGGCGCGAGATGTTCTCGTGGTTCGGCAGATCATTGCGCACGGGGGCGCTCGTATCCGCCGCGGCGACCGTCTGGCTCACCGGAAGATCGGTTTGCACAGCCTCGTTCGCCGCCACGCTGGACGCCGCTACGATCTGCACGGGGGCCGGGATCCCCACCGGCCTGATGCTGAAATCTGTACTCATGGCAGCCTCCTGGTTGCCTTGATTGAGTCAAATCCCAACCCCTCTCGTAACGCAACCATGGAACGTCAGGACTGAAGACCCGGTCAACAAACGTGCCTAACCGCGCGACGAAATCGCCGCGCGGTTTTTCGTAAAATTGTCGGGTGTTTTCGTGCGCGTTCAGAGCGAGCGGCTGACCGCGAGCGGGGTGATGTGGCGCGGGCCCGGCGCTGCGCGCCGCCCGGCGGCCGTATAGGTGTTCGGCACGTTGCGCTTCTGGATCTCGGCATTGACGCCGCGCACGACGCTTTCGGAAACGGCGTGCGCGGTCGCGAGCACGGTGAGGTTGACCTGGAGCATGGCGCGGAATGCGTCGTGGTGGCGGTGCAGCGTCGAGAGCAGCTCCGGAGCGGATTTCGCCAGCTGCGCCTGGTTCGCCTTCAACTCGCTGACGGCACCGACATAATTCCGCGACAGCTCCTGCTTCTTGCTCTCGAGCGTCATCGCCTCGCGGACCTTGCCGGCGCGAACGAGCTCGGTCTCGCGCTCGATCAGTCCGAGCAGGGCGCTCATCGCGTCCATCAGGTCTTCGGCGAGCTTGCGCGCCTCGGCGCTGCCCGGCGCAATGTTCGGGCGTTGGGCCGGCATCGGCTGACGTGAGGCGTTGAAGTGGTTCATCTCGTTTGACCTTATGCCGTGCGGATCGTTTTCGCCTGCTGCATGATGAGGGTGCGGTAGACCTCGCTGGCGACGCCGACGCCGCCGGCCTGGGCGAAGTTCTTGGAATATTGCTCGGTCAGCATCGAGCGCCACACGCCGGTGCCGGGCGTGTCGCCGAACGGGCCTTCGCCCTTCAGGCCCGAGGTCATCTGCGAGAACATGCTGTTGAGGAACATCGCCTCGAAATCGGTGGCGGTCTTCTGCGCCCTGGCCTGCTGCTTCGGCGAGACCTTCTGCAGGGCGCTGGCGAGGTCGAAATCGGGCCGGCCGTTGCGGCTCTCGACCGAAAAGGCCGAGGAGGTGGCGAGGCGCGGCGTGTTGATCGTGCTGGTCTGCATCACATCACCTCGATGTCGGCTTCGATCGCGCCGGCGGCCTTGATCGCCTGGAGGATGCTGATCATGTCGCGCGGGCCGATGCCGAGGCCGTTGAGGCCGTCGACCAGTTGCTGGAGCGAGACGCCGTCCTTGACGACGGCCAGCTTCTTGCCGTCCTCGGTGACGGTGACGGCGCTGCGCGGTGCGACCACGGTGCGGCCGCGCGAGAGCGGGTTGGGCTGGCTCACCTGCGGGCTCTCGGAGATGGTGACCGTGAGGTTGCCCTGCGCCACCGCGACGGTGGCGACGCGAACGTCGCGGCCCATCACGATGATGCCGCTGCGCTCGTCGATGACGATCTTGGCGGCCAGATCGGGGTCGACCTGCAGCTGCTCGATCTCGGTGAGGAATGCAACGACGTTGCCCTTGAACTCCGGCGGGATCGAGAGCTGCACTGTCGAGGGATCGATCGGCTCGGCGGTCTTGACGCCGAGATAGTCGTTGACGGCGGCCGCGATGCGCTTGGCGGTGGTGAAGTCGGCGTTGCGCAGCGCCAGGCGCACGTTCGGCAGGCGATTGAGCGCGAACTCGATCTCGCGCTCGATGATGGCGCCGTTGGCGATGCGTCCCACGGTCGGAACGCCGCGCACGATCTTGGCCGCCTCGCCCTCGGCCTGGAAGCCGGAGATCGCGAGCGAGCCCTGCGCGACCGCGTAGACATTGCCGTCGGCACCTAACAGGGGGGTGACGAGCAGGGTTCCGCCCTGCAGGTTCTTGGCATCGCCGAGCGCGGAGACGGTGACGTCCATGCGCGTGCCCTGGGTGGCGAAGGCCGGCAGATTGCCTGTCACCATCACGGCGGCGACGTTGCCGGTGCGGATGGTGGCGCCGCGAATGTTGACGCCCATGCGCTCGAGCATCGCCTGCAGCGATTGCTTGGTGAAGGGGATGTTGTTGAGAGTGTCGCCGGTGCCGTTGAGGCCGACGACGAGGCCATAGCCGATCAGCTGGTTCTGCCGCACGCCTTCGATGTTGGCGAGATCCTTGATGCGCGAGGTCGCAGCCGCCGGAGCGACCGACAGCGCCAGCGCCGAAAGCGCCGCGCAGGCCACCCCGATAATCCTCACCCAACGAACGCCTGGCATCCTCTGCCCCCCGAGGCCCCTCAAATCGGAAAGACCTGCACGACACTCCCATGACGAGCTGGTCCGACGCTGTCCTTGCGAGGGCTATGCCAAGCCGGGGCAGCAAGGTTAGGTGGCTGAATAGGTTGAATAAATCTGTTTCGACCGGTGTCAGCCGGCGTTGTCCCTGAGGAGCGAAACTGCCGCCCGTCGGCAGATTTTGCCGGGCTGTTTACGCCCCGTTAACCATAAGACGGCGAAGGTGACGGCATCGATCACCCGGATTCCCTCCGATGCGCATCTACGGACCGAACGGCACCACGCTTGGAACGCCGGCCAGCCAGGCCAGGCGGACCGGCTCCGGCACCTTCGTGCTGCCCGACACCTCGTCGGCGCAGGAGACCCGGAGCGCTGCCGCACCGAAGGCCGCCGCCAACATCGATGGGCTGCTGGCCCTGCAAGGTGTCGCGGAGGATCCGGTCGAGCGCCGCAAGCGCTCGGTCGCGCGCGGCAGGACTGCGCTCGACGTGCTCGATGATCTCAAGATGGGCCTCTTGTCCGGCAATCTCGACGCCTCGACCGTGATGCGGCTGCGGGATGCCGCAGCGAACCTGAAATCGTCCTCGGGCGATGCCGGTCTCGATGCGGTGCTGGCCGAGATCGAGCTCCGCGTCGAGGTCGAGCTGGCGAAGGCCGGGCAGGCGTAGAACGTTATCCGTCACCCTTGAGGTGGCCGCTTCTTCAGCGCTCCTCGAAGGGCGACGGCCCGGCTGCATCTCGGCCGTCCATCCTTCGAGGCCCACGGCGCGATGCTTTTGCATCGCGCCACTCGCACCTCAGGATGACGGAACTCCCATAGCGTTTTCTTCGTGGCCCTACGCCGCTTCCTCGTTCTGCCGCGCGTCGTAGCGGCGCTGGGCGGCGAGAACGTCTTTGAGATTTTGCTCGGCCCAATCGCGCAGCGGATCGACCGCGCCGGCGAGCGTCAGCCCGAGCTGCGTGATCGAATACTCGACCGTCACGGGCACGGTCGCGATGGCATGGCGCCTGAGCAGGCCGTCGCGTTCGAGCGATTTGAGAACCTGGCTCAGCATCTTCTGCGAAATGCCTTCGATGGTGCGGCGCAGCTGATTGAAGCGCATCGGCTGCTCGCGCAGCAGCAAGAGGATCAGCACCGCCCATTTGTCGCCGACGCGGTCGAGGATTTGGCGGGTGGGGCAGTTCGCCGCATAGACGTCGGGTTTCATCGTCGGTCCTCGGAGTTGGTTCGGTCGTCGCTTGCGGTTCGGGTGTCGGTCGGCTGGGTTACGCCCTCCGGGTTACCCTCGCGTAATCAGGTAAGCACAAAGTGCTCTCTTAACACCAGCATTCTTTGCGATATCTAGTCTCCATTAGTTACCATAGTAGCAATGGAGCCTTCCAATGAAAATCGCAGTCGCCGGCGCATCAGGCCGGGCCGGGTCGGAGATCACCAAGGAACTGTCCCGCCGCGGCCACGCGGTCACCGCCATCGCCCGGAACCCGGAGAAGATCGCGGCCCTGCCGAATGTCACGCCGACCAAGGGGGACGTGCTCGACCAGGCCGGCCTTGCCAGGCTGTGGGCCGGCCACGACGTCGCCGTGAGTTCCGTGCACTTTCTGTCCAGCGACGCGCACAAGCTGATCGGCGCGGCAAAGGACGCCAAAGTCGGCCGTTACCTCGTGGTCGGCGGCGCCGGCAGCCTCGAGGTCGCGCCGGGCGTGAAGCTGGTCACGACTCCCAATTTTCCGGCCCAGTACAAGGCGGAAGCCGAGGCAGGCGCGGCCTTCCTCGACCTGTTGCGGCAGGAGAAGGAGCTGAACTGGACCTTCATTTCGCCGTCCGCGCTGTTCGTCGAGGGGGAGCGCACGGGCAAGTTCCGGCTCGGGACCGACCAGCTTCTCGCAGATGCGAACGGCAAGAGCTGGATCACCTTCGCTGACTACGCCATCGCGCTTGCCGACGAGATCGAGCGCCCGGCCCATCCGAGGCAGCGTTTCACGGTCGGCTACTAGCCTTCGGCCGCCCCCGAGCCCTCCAGGATAAACCTTCCTGTGCAAGGACTTGGGGGTGACGGCCAGACTCTCAGGGAAATATTGTCTGTCACATGAGGCCACTATATAAGGCGCGGTTCAACGGACCCTGTTTCCGTTGCGAGTCGTTGCTTAGACAGATAGGCCGCCCTTGGAAAAGTTGAAAAACTACCGACCGACCGAAAAAGAGCCTTTCATGAACGACCGGCAGAAGGAGTACTTCCGTTTGAAGCTCCTCGCCTGGAAGGATGAGATCCTCAAAGAGTCCAAGCTGACGCTGCAAGCTTTGCAGGAGGAGAACGTCAACCACCCCGATCTTGCCGATCGGGCATCGTCCGAAACCGACCGTGCCATCGAGCTGCGTGCCCGCGACCGCCAGCGCAAGTTGATCGCCAAGATCGACGCCGCGCTCCAGCGCATCGAGGACAACACCTACGGCTATTGCGAGGAAACCGGAGAGCCGATCTCGTTGAAGCGGCTCGAGGCCCGGCCCATCGCGACGCTGTCGGTGGAAGCGCAGGAGCGCCACGAGAAACGCGAGAAGGTTTATCGCGACGAATAAAGGCGGAGCCGCAGAGATGCGGCTCTTTTATTTTGTGGCGGAAGGTGCGCGGTTTCGCACCGCGTGCGGCGTTTGCCTGCCGCTTGAATGTTGCCCATCCGGCGCGTAGTTTGGCGCCGCCATGATGATTTGCACTTCCAACATCGCATCGATCTTCTTCCTGGGTTGAGCGCAGGCGCCTCCGCCGCGGAGGCATTGCGTCCCGCGAGCGCGACTTGCGGATTCCCCAGCGATCGACCCGGCCGGTTCCGCAGCGAGCGGACGACGCGGGCTGGGCGAGACATCGAGAGATCATCATGACGACCAATCCCCGCGTGTTGGACGACGCGCAGATCGACCAATTCATTCGTGACGGCTTCATTCGGATCGACAACGCCTTTCCGCCCGACCTGGCCGAGGCGGTGCGTGCCATCATGTGGCGCGATCTGCCATGCAGCGAGCACGACCCCGCAAGCTGGACCCGGCCCGTGGTGCGGTTGCCGTACTATGGCGACCCGCCGTTCCGGGATGCCATCAACACCGCAGTGCTGCATGCCGCGTTCGACCAGATCGTCGGGCAGGGACGATGGCGGCCGCGACGCGATATCGGCACCTTTCCGGTGCGCTTTCCCCATCCGGACGATCCGGGCGACGATGGCTGGCACGTCGATCTCAGCTTTCCCGGCGAGGGCTGCAACCCGGACGAGGCGCAGGATTTCTCGGCCTGGCGCGTCAACGTCGCCTCGCGGGGGCGGGCGCTGCTGCTGCTGTTCCTGTTCTCCGATGTCGGTGACGACGATGCGCCGACGCGGATCCGGGTCGGTTCGCATCTGCCGATGGCGCGTTATCTGGCGCCCGCCGGCGATGCGGGTCGGGCGCACATGATGCTGGAGCGGATGGGAGCCGATTGCCCGGTTGCGGTTGCGACCGGCGCGGCCGGGACGGTCTATCTCTGTCATCCCTTCCTGGTTCATGCCGCGCAGAAGCATCGGGGAACGCGACCGCGCTTCCTGGCGCAGCCGCCGCTGCATCTCGCCGAGCCGTATCGGCTGGAGCGGGGGGAGGGCGATTACTCGCCGGTCGAGGTCGCCATCCGCATCGCGCTTGGACGCAATTAACGGACGCGATGCCGTTGCACTCGGCGTTGTGGCGCGTTCCTGCGCCACAACGCGATTGTCGTTCGAGACCGATTGCAGGGACCGCGAAAAATGAATCGCGATCAATGGGCTAGAGTCGAATCCTCCGTGCTCACGTGAATTCGCATGAGAAACAGCCTTCACTTCAGGTGCGGGACGTTTTGCGAGTCGCATCAAGGAGATCGGCCGGCAACTTGAGACGGCGGCGCAGCGGCTTCACGCATCGCTGCAATCAGGGTCTCGTGCCGCGCGGGCGCGTAGGGCTGGCGCGTGGCTCCATAAATACCGGACCAACTCAATATTTCCTTAAGCGGGCGGGAGCATCCCGTAATCGACCCGGACGAGCGCCGACCGGCGCTTGTCACGCCCGGGCGGGAATGCTGAAGTGCCGCCCTTGAATGCGTAGCGTGGGAGGCGGCGCCGATGGACAGGATTCTCCAAGCCGCGAAGGCGATCGCGCTGGCGCGCCGCAACCATGCGCCGCTCGCGGCGCTGGAGCGTCCGCCCATGGATGAGGCCGAGGGC
Source organism: Bradyrhizobium sp. LVM 105 (assembly GCF_003957705.1). Taxonomy (NCBI): domain Bacteria; kingdom Pseudomonadati; phylum Pseudomonadota; class Alphaproteobacteria; order Hyphomicrobiales; family Nitrobacteraceae; genus Bradyrhizobium; species Bradyrhizobium sp. LVM 105. Next base: position 13,415 of record NZ_QZMV01000015.1, read on the forward strand.
TATCAGGTCCAGCGCGCGCTGCACGATCTGCTGCTGGCGCATGCCGGGCCTTTGGTCGGCTACAAGATCGGCTGCACCAGCCAGGTGATGCAGGACTATATCGGCATCCCGCATCCTTGCGGCGGCGGCGTGTTCCAGAAGGGCGTGCATGACAGCGGCGCCAAGCTGGCCGCCTCCAACTATGTCCGGGTCGGGGTCGAATGCGAGATCGCGGTGCGGCTGAAGCGCGACCTCGCCGCCAGCGAAGCGCCGTTCACGGCCGAATGGGTCGGCGAGGCGGTCGAGGCCTATCATCCCGCCATCGAGATCGTCGACGACCGTTACGTGAAGTGGGAGACGATGGGCGCCCCGACGCTGATCGCGGACGATTTCTTCGCCGCCGGCTGCGTGCTGGGGCCGTCCGTGCCCCGCTCGTCGGTGCCGGATCTGAAAGCGGTCAAGGGCCGCGCCATCGTCAACGGCGAGGAGGTCAGCCAGGGCACCGGCGCCGACGTGCTCGGTCACCCCCATAACGCGCTCGCCTGGCTCGCCAACCATCTCGCCGCCGAAGGCAAGGGTCTTCACGCGGGGCAGCTCGTGCTGACGGGCAGCCTGGTCAAGACGCTGTGGCTCAAGGCCGGCGACAAGGTGCGGATGGAGCTGGACGGGCTGGGCGTGGTGGAGGTGGAGTTTACGTGAGGGTGGGAGGATCTCTCCGCCGTCATTACGAGGAGCCCTTCGCGACGAAGCAATCCAGCATCTCTCCGCGGAGAGATGCTGGATTGCGTCGCTGCGCTCGCAATGACAGTGGTTGAGCAGCGATCTTGCTGCAATGGTGCGACCTGACTCGCGGCCGCTATGGCACACCGCTCAAAATACATGCGGCCTCCGGCAGGGGAGCTACCGGAGGCCGCGTCGTACATCGTCGTTCGCGCCTAGGTTCGCGAACACGATGTGGGAGCTCGGGAGAGGCTTAGAAGGGCAGCAGCACGTCCATGACCTGCTGGCCGTAGCGAGGCTGCTGCACGTCCATGATCTGGCCGCGGCCGCCGTAGGCGATGCGGGCCTGGGCGATCTTGGTGGAGTCGATGGTGTTGTCGCTCTGGATGTCCTCAGGGCGCACGATGCCGGCCACGATCAGCTCGCGAATTTCGAAGTTGACGCGGATCTCCTGCTTGCCTTCGACGACCAGGTTGCCGTTCGGCAGCACCTGGGTGACCACGGCGGCGACGTTGGTTTGCAGGGCTTCCTTGCGGTCGACGCTGCCCTTGCCCTCGCTGGACGAGGTCGAGTCGGCGGTCAGGATGCGGCCGGGCAGGATCTTGTTGGCCTGGGTGATCGTTTGCGAGCCAATGAAGTCCGTGATTCCGGAATCTTCCTTGTTGGTGCGGCTGCGCGAGGTGTCGTTCTCGATGTTGGCCTTGTCCGTGATGTTCACGGTCACGGTCAGGATGTCGCCGACCTGGCGGGCGCGCTGGTCCTTGAAGAAGGCGCGGCTGCCGTTGCGCCACAGCGAGTTGGGATTGTAGGAGGCGACTTCCGGCTTCGGCATCGGCATCTGCACCGGCTTGTAACCGGGCTGTGCCGTCGGATTCTCGATGGCCGACAGCTTCGGTTGCTCGCCGATCTGCGACAGGCGGTCGATCGACGAGCAGCCGCCCAGCGCGCAAGAGGCCAGCAGCAGGGCAGAGATCGCGATGCGACGAAGACGGAAAGCCGGACTGAACGTGGACATGATTTACTCTGACTTGGCTGGAGCCTGCGAGAGGCGAACTTGCGGAAGCTGGGCTTGATTCATCTGGACTTGGGCGATCTGGGCCGGCGAGGTCGGCGCCTCGACCAGGCTCCGGGCGAGGGCTGCGGCCGCCGCCGCGGGAGCGGGCGTTTCGCGCTGGAGCGAGGAGGTCTGCTCGACCGCGGGGGTCATCGGCGCGGACTGGCTCGCGCCCTGGATCGTCACCTGGCCGCGGCCGGTGACTACCCCGGTCAGCGTGCGCTTGGAATGCAGATTGAGCACGCCGACGGTGTCGCCCTCGGCGCCGCTCTCGATCGCCTTGCCGCGCGTGGTGAGATAGAGGCCGGGCGCCTGGTAGATGATGGTCACGCTCTGGTCGCGCACCACGAAGTCGGGCTTGACGATGTCGGCGGCGCGGAGCGGCATGCCTGCCCGCATCGCCCGACGCAGCTGCATGCCGACGCTGCGCTCGCGCGAGGCGGGCTCGCCGGTGATCTCGGCCTTCGGCCGGCGCTCCAGCGCGACGTCGGAGGACTTCAGCGTGTCGGCACGGTCGATGTCGCGCGTCAGCACGGCCACTTCGACCGTCTCGATCGCGGTACCGGCGAAGCGCAGCTTGGTCGGGGTCGGATTGTTGTCGTTGGCGATCTCGAATGCGACGTCGAAGCGGCCGCTGCGGGCATCGTAGCGGGTTGCGACCGGCTGCAGCGCGCCGCTGTTGGCGGCGTCCAATCGCATTTCGGTGACGCCGCGGTCGAACGTGACGGTGATGTTGGCGGCATCGCCGAGGCCGAAGCGGCGCTCGAGCGCCGAGGCGACGGCGTTCTCCAGGTCCTTGCCCGCGAGCGTGCGGGCGAGGCGGGTGACCTGGACCTCCTTGATGTCGCCTGTCATCACGCCGATCACCTGCTTGGCGCGGAGCACCGACAGCACCTGGCCGACGGTCAGCGTGCCGGTGGTGCCGAGGTCGGGCGAGCGGTAGACCGGGATCGTCGCGGCCGAGCCGGCATTGTCGATGAGATCGCCGACCCGCACCACGTCCGAGGTCACGGTGACGCTTGCGCGCAGCGCCGGGGCGGCGATGAAATCGTCCGCCGCCGCGGCCGGCAAGGCCAGCGCGAGCAGGGCGGAGATGGTGGCGAGAGTGGCGCGGATCATCGTCATTGCTTCAGTCTTGGCCTCAGCGGAACAGCGCCGTGGTCGATTGCATCATCTGGTCGGCGGCGCTGATCACCTTGGCGTTCATCTCGTAGGCGCGCTGGGCGGCGATCAGGTCGCTCATCTCCGAGACGACGTCGACATTGGCCTGCTCGAGGCTGCCTTGCGTGATCTTGCCGTAGCCCTCGCCGTTCGCGGTGCCGTCCTGCGGCGGGCCGGACGAGGGGGTCTCGGTGAACTGGTTGCTGCCGACCGGCTGCAGGCCCGCTTTGTTGATGAAGCGGGTCACGCCGATCTGGCCGACGATCGAGGAGGTCGAGGAGCCCGGCAGCGTCACCGAGACCTGGCCCTGCTCGCTCACGCTGATGCCGGAGGCGTTGTTCGGGATCGTGATGGTCGGCTGCACCGGGTTGCCCTGGGCGGTGACGACGCGGCCCTGATTGTCCATCTGGAAGGTGCCGTCGCGGGTGTACTGGTAGGTGCCGTCGGGCATCAGGATCTTGAAGAAGCCTTCGCCGGAGATCGCGAGGTCGAGATCGTTGCCGGTCTGCGACAGCGTGCCCTGCGTCATGCTGCGCGGCGTGCCGACGGTCTTGACGCCGCCGCCGATGTCGACGCCGACGGGCAGGATGGTGCCCTGGTCCGAGGCCTGCGCGCCGACGCGGCGCACGTGCTCGTAGATCAGATCCTGGAACGCCGCGGTCTGCTTCTTGAAGCCGGTGGTGCGCAGGTTGGCGATGTTGTTGGAGATCACCTGAACGTTGAGTTCCTGTGCCGCCATTCCGGTCGCTGCGGTGTGAAGTGCCTGCATCTCAGTTCTCCCTCAATCAGGCCGGAACGTCGGCGAGCTTCTCGATCGCCGATTTGTGAAGGTCGCTCTGCTGCTGGAGCAGGTTGGCGATGGCGGTGTAGCTGCGCATGACCTCGACCATGCGGGTCATCTCGCCGACCGAATTCACGTTCGACTTCTCGATGTAGCCCTGCTCCACAGTGGACTTGGTGGCGGGCAGCGGGGTCGCGGAGCCGGTGTCATAGAGATTGGCGCCGAGCTTGGTCAGCTTGGCCGGATCGTCGAACGAGACCATGCGGATCTTGCCGCGGATCGAATCGGTCCTGGCGGTGCCCTCGAGCACCGTGATGGTGCCGTCCGGCGCGATGTTGATGTCGTGGTCGGTCGGCTGGAAGGTGATCGGGCCGCCGGTGCCGAGCACGAGGTTGCCGTCGGAGGTGACGAGCTGGCCGGTAGAGTTGAGCGAGAACTTGCCGTCGCGGGTGTAGCGCTCGCCGCCATTGACCTGCACGGCGAAATAGGCGTCGCCGCTGATCGCCATGTCGAGCGGGTTCTTGGTCATCTCCATCGGCCCCGGGCCGACATCGCGGAAGGTGCCGCGGTCCTGCACATAGGAGACACGGCGGTCGGCACCGATGAAATTGTCCTCACGCGCGTTCGAGTTGAGGAACTCCTCGAACAGCGAATGGTCGGCCTTGAAGCCGTTGGTGTTGGCATTGGCGACGTTGTTGGCGATGACATCCATCTGCCGTTCCAACGTCATCTGCCGTGACAGGCCGACCAGAAGCGCGTTCTGCATCGGAAATCTCCCCTGAGGGGGATCTGCCATTTCGCTCTCCCAAGCGCCTTGGCGGACCCCGTGAACGAGACCTTCAGGTTCTCCCAAACCGGTGGGTCTCGGCCCTCTCTCAGCGAAAGCCGTGCCAACCTGAAAAGATTCGCGATTTCAATGTGTTGGTGATTTTCGAGGGGCGCGGAAGGGCGGCAGAAAGGTTCTGTTAGCCATGTCTGCCCGGCAGATTTTTCCTAGCGGAAGCCCGATCGAAAGATTCCGTTAACCATTATTACCGTAGCGTTTGCCATGAAAAGGAGCGCATTGCGCCGGGGCATTTGTATCGCGTCACTGTCTTGAGCCTTCGCTCTTTCGACCCCTTTGAGAGATCCGGGCGCGGCGACCATGGCAGAGAATGAAGCGGAAGGCGGCGCAGCCACCGAGGGCGCGGAAGGCGCTCCGCCGAAGAACAAGCTGAAGCTCATCATCATGGCCGTCGGCCTGCTCGCCATCCTCGGCGGCGGTGCTGCGACCTGGTTCTTCTTCTTCCGCCACGGCGACGCCGAGCATCATGCCGAGGTCGCGCCGCCGCCGAAGCCGCCGGCCTTCGTCGACGTCCCCGACATGACGGTCAATCTCGCCGGCGCGCCGGGCGAGCGCGTGCAATATCTGCGGCTGAAGATCGTGCTGGAGCTGAAGGAAGAGAAGCAGATCGAGGCGATCAAGCCGACGATGCCGCGCGTCACCGACATCTTCCAGACCTATGTGCGCGAGCTGCGCCCCTCCGACCTCAACGGGTCCGCCGGCATCTTCCGCCTCAAGGAGGAGCTGACCAAGCGCGTCAACGCCGCGGTCGCCCCGATCCAGGTCAGCGCGGTGCTGTTCAAGGAAGTCGTGGTCCAGTGATGGCGCTGCGGAAGGCAACGGGCTAGCGTCATGGCCGGCAACGAGCAAATGGACCAGGATGCGATTGCCGCCCAATGGGAGGCGTCGCTCGATTCCGAGGATCCCGCGGAGGCCGCAAAGGCTGCCGCCGAAAACGAGCTGTCGGAGACCATGGCCCTGCAATGGGCGGCCATGGTCGAGGACGGCAGCCGCGATCTCGGAACCGGCAAGAACTCCGGCGAGCGGGTGCTGTCGCAGGAGGAGATCGACAATCTCCTCGGCTTCACCGTCGGCGACGTCACGCTCGACGACCATTCCGGCATTCGCGCCATCATCGATTCGGCGATGGTCTCCTACGAGCGTCTGCCGATGCTCGAAATCGTCTTCGACCGCCTGGTGCGGTTGATGACGACGTCCTTGCGCAATTTCACCTCCGACAACGTCGAAGTCTCGCTCGACCGCATCACCTCGGTGCGCTTCGGCGACTACATGAACTCGATCCCGTTGCCCGCCGTCCTCACCGTCTTCAAGGCCGAGGAGTGGGAAAACTTCGGCATGGCGACGGTCGATTCCAACCTGATCTATTCGATGATCGACGTGCTGCTCGGCGGCCGCCGCGGCACCAGCCAGCTGCGCATCGAGGGCCGACCCTACACCACGATCGAGACCGAGCTGGTCAAGCGGCTGGTCGAGGTGGTGCTGGCCGACGCCGAGCAGGCGTTCCGGCCGCTGTCGCCGGTGACCTTCACGATCGACCGGCTCGAGACCAACCCGCGTTTCGCCGCGATCAGCCGTCCCGCCAATGCCGCGATCCTGGTGCGCCTGCGCATCGACATGGAAGACCGCGGCGGCAACATCGAGCTGCTGCTGCCTTATGCGACCATCGAACCGATCCGGGGCGTGCTGCTCCAGATGTTCATGGGCGAAAAGTTCGGCCGCGACCCGGTCTGGGAAGGTCATTTCGCCACCGAGATCGTGCAGGCCGAGATCGCCGTCGATGCCGTGCTCTACGAGGCCGAGATCCCGCTCAAGCAGCTGATGCGGCTCAAGGTCGGCGACACGCTGCCGCTGGACATGCGCGCCGACGCCAACGTCACCGTACGCTGCGGCGACGTCACGCTGACCGAGGGGCGGATGGGCCGGGTCGGCGACCGCGTCGCGATCCGCGTGACGAAACCCTTGCGCAAGCCAAGTACGACACTGGCGATGTTCGAGAAGGTGGACGAGCAGAACAAGATGATGGAGGCCCCATGAACCACTCCCTGGGAATGGCGATCGAGACGCTGGTGGCTATCCTGCTGATGCTGACGATCGTCTACTGCGTCATGCTCAACAAGCGGCTGACGCGGCTGAAGGCGGACGAGCATTCGCTGAAGGCGGTGATCGGCGAGCTGATCACCGCGACCGAGATCGCCGAACGCGCGATCGGCGGGCTGAAGCTCGCCGTGCGCGACGTCAACGAGAATCTCGGCAGTCAGCTCGCCGCGGCGACGCAGATGTCGGACCAGCTCTACAAGCAGCTCGGCGAAGCCGACAACGTGGTGCGGCGCCTGTCCAAAATCGCGATCGCCGCGCGCCCCGTCACCAATCCGGAAGCGGTTGCCGCGCCCATCGCCAAGCCCTCGACCGCGAAGGCGGTGGCGGCCGCGGCCGAAGCCTTCTCCGAGCGCCGACGGTCCAACGGTCTTGCCGCATGAAGTCAGGGTATGAAATCCTTTCGTAACATCCGCGTCATTCCAGTCGTCCTGGTTGCCGTCGCGGGCCTCGCCACGCTGAAGGTGGCGGGCCTCGCGATCAATGGCGGCTATGTGTTCGACTACAAGCCGAACCAGAAATCCTGGGCGCAGGAGAATCTGAACTTCCCGACCGGCCGCGAGGAGCCGGAGATCATCACCGGCTCGACCCATGGCGCGCCGAAGGAGGCGCCCAAGCCGGCCGCGCCCGAGACCAAGCCGGAAGGCACCGTGGTCAAGGTCGATGAAGCCCAGCCGCAGGTCTCGGCCTCAGAGCGCGCGATCCTCGAGCGGCTGCAGGCGCGCCGTCAGGAGATCGAGGCGCGCCAGCGCGAGATCGACATCCGCGAAAGCCTGCTCAAATCGGCCGAGAAGCGTATCGAAGGCAAGGTCGAGGAGATGAAGGCGGTGGAAACCCGCATCTCCGCGACGCAGGCCGAGCAGAAGGCCGCCGAAGCCCAGCGCATGAAGGGCCTCGTCACCATGTACGAGGGCATGAAGCCGAAGGACGCCGCACGGGTGTTCGACCGGCTGGAGATGGGCGTGCTGATCGAGATCGCCTCGGCCATCGCGCCGCGGAAGATGTCGGACATCCTCGGACTGATGTCGTCGGAGGCCGCCGAGAAGCTGACGGTCGAGATGGCGCGCCGCGCCAACGGCGGCGGCGATCAATCGGCCTCGGCCGCGGAGCTGCCCAAGATCGACGGCAAGCCGACGCAAAAGCCGAATTGAGGGCGCGAGGCGAACAGTGCTATCGCGGCCGGACGCGTTGTGGCGTGGTCGTTCGACTGAATCCCAGCGAGACGCCTTGCGTGCCTAATTCACGAAGACCTGTTGCACCCTCCGAGCAGGCGGGCGCCACTGCTTCTCCACCCGAGGAAGAATATCTACCTGCTGCTTGATCGGCAGCGCCTCCGTGACGCGAGTCACGAGCTGCAGCGTGCTATGGCAACAGGAGCACTCAAATGTTTTCAGGGCATATCCTCTGGCAATCGGAACGATCGCGACGACGGCTCTTGCCCTGCTACACACAATGCAACCGGCTTCTCCGTTCATTGATTACCCCCGAAGCTAACCAATGCGATTCGCATCGCCGAGGTCACATCTGATTCAGAGTCGCGCGCGGACCGCAACCTCCCGCAGGTTGTGAGCGCGCGCCCGGCAACTCATCAGCCGACAGATCGAACTCCCGCGGCGGATGCAGTCGAACCAGGGGGCACCCTCTGAGACTGCGATGAGTTGACGCGCGCAGGTGTGAACTGGCGTACAGTGGCGCTCAAGGCGCGGTCCTACGCTTCGGCCATTCGCAATCGGCAGCGCAGGAGAAGGCCATGAACTACTCGTCCGCAGCAGAACGCGTCATTGAGGCCGTCAACCGGCTGCTCATAGCGGCGATGACATCCGCGTGGACATCCGCCCTGAGCCATCAGCATTCAGCTCCGCCAGAAGTTGACGACGGCTACGAGGAAGACTCTTCTCTCGACGAACAGAACTCCTCGGCGCCGGAAGGCGCTGACAAGCAACACTGACGAGGCAATCGACTTGAGCGTCATAGGATTAGATCGTGCAACACATGGCCGTGAACTGTTCCTGCCCCGTGAGGTGGGTCAGCATCGGATGGCGACGTTTCAGCCATGAACGCCAGCTCGGACCCATGGAATCTCTCAGCCTGCCCGTGATGACCGACGAAGTCCGAGGGATGCTCCAACACTGCGCTGTGCAGCGAGCCCGGCGAAGCGTCATCTGTAAACTGGAACGAGCCGCCGAGCTGCTGCGGATTGGCGGGCTTGGATCCGGACGCTCCCTGGGACGGGGTGTGCTGCTCCGCCTCGCTTGACGGCAAATGGTTGGCGCCGCCGCTCGCTGACTTCAGGAGGCTTGGGTTGAGCGTCGTGTCTGCCGTTTCATCGTTGGCATGATCATGGGCATGAGCCGCCTTGGCGGCGCTTCCCGCTGGCAAGGTGCCGTCGTCAGCATCGCTCCCCGGTGCAAACCTGCCCCCGGCGTGGTGTTCGGCAGCGTCATGGACGGAATTCAGCATGGCGACCGGAATGCCGGGCACCTGGCCGCTCGCGGCAATCGCGCCGCTTTTGCCAGCCATTGAGGCCGCGTCGAGCCCGGTCAGGTTGTCGAAGATAAAGCTGGTCTCCGTGTGTGTGACGATGTGCTGCACGATCACCGCCAGTGCGCCGGCTGAGGGAGGTGCCGCGTCGCTGCGCAGCGGCTCGATCGCGAGCGTTTGCACTTCGTCTGAACTGGAGAAGCTGGAATATTCGGTCCGTCCGATCTGGTCCCAGCTCGAATCGAGGCTGTAGACCGCCTCGGTCGATTGGATCGTCGAACTCTCCGCCGCGAGAAGCGTGCCGTCGATGCTGCCGAAATCGGACGAGCCTCCGGAGGCGGTCGTCGCCTCAGCGCTTGCGTCACTCTGCGCGGTTGTGGTGAGGTCGAGCAGCTCGCCGGCAACCGCCATCACAGGTGCCGCCGCTGGCGCCATGATGAAGTCCGACGCGTCGATCGTTGCAATCCCCTGCAAATGAATTTCGAGCAGAGCGGAATCGCCAACGTGCAGGGTCTCGTCGGTTGGATTGACGTACACGATCGTTTCATTCGCCGCGCTGTCATAGATCCAGGCGATCGTATGTGGCGGCACGGCCGTGCTGGTTGAGCTCAAGGCCAATATGACAAACCCAAGCGCGCCAAGAGCAGTCAAGTCGATCTTGTCGGCCCCCGAGGCGAAGTCGGTGATGGTGTCGAACTGGCTTGCGTTGGAATCGGCTACGAACAAATAAGCGAAGCGGTCGTTCCCATTGCTGCCGGTGAGTTGATCCGCACCAAATCCACCGGTTATGGTGTCGCTGCCGTTATTGCCGTTGATTGTATCGCTGCCCGAGCCGCCGTAGATGGTGTCATCCCCATCATTGCCTTTGATCGTGTCATTTCCCGAGCCGCTATAGAGGACGTCGGCTTTGCCGGTCCCGTTGACGGTGTCGCTGCTGGCCCCTGCGTAGATGATCTGACCTTCATCGCCGCCGCCGGCAATGGTTTCGCTCCCGGGCGTTCCATACACGTTGGGTGGATCGGAGATCACTGCAGATCCGGTGGCCAAATTATCAAAATCGTTGGGGTCAGCGTCGCTGGCGCCATGAATGGCGACGGTCACCGTCTGCGTCGTACCGTCGATGGCAGTTATCGTGAATGTGTCGGTCAACATGTCGCCGACGTCGAGCGCCTGAACCACGCTGTTGTTATTATCAAGAGTGTAAGTCCATACGCCGGCCGCGGTCATCGTGAAGGTACCGTATCCGCCGTCACTTGCTGTCGAAGAGATTGCGGTGAACGTGTTCGGCGCGTTGTCGACGTCTGTATCGGTGAGCGTGCCCGTCGCGATCGGAGCGCCAGATGAAAAGGTTCCCGCCTCGGTCACTGAGCCGGTCGTGGTGCCAAAAATGAGGGCCGCGTCATTGCTGCCCTGAATGGTGATCGTCACCACCTGCGGCGTGCCGTCGAGGGTCGTGACCGTGAAACTGTCGGTGAGCGTGCCGCCGACATTGAGCGCCTGCACCGCGCCATTGGCGTTGTCGAGCGTGTAGGTCCACACGCCGGTGGCGGTTAACGTAAAAGTGCCATAACCATTCGTGCTTGCCCTGGGTGAACTCACCGCGGCGAAGGTGTTAGGCGCATTGTCGACGTCGGCGGCGGAGAGGGTGCCAGTTGCGCTCGGGCTGCCGGGTGACGCATTGGCAATGCCGCCCGCCTCAGTCACCGAGCCGGCCGTGGTTCCTGAAACGATGGCAGCATCGTTGGTGCCATGGATGGTGACCGTCACGACTTGGGCAGTTCCGTCCAGTGTGGTGACTGTGAACGTATCGGTCAGTGTCTCGCCGGTATTGAGCGCCTGCACCGCGGCGTTGGCATTGTCGAGCGTGTAGGTCCAAGCGCCGGCGGCCGTCATGGTGAAGGTGCCATAGCCGGCGGTGCTCGCCGTTGGCGAGGTGACTGCCGTGAAAGCATTTGCAGTCGTGTCGACGTCGGTGTCGGTGAGAATGCCGGTCGCGGTGGGCATGCCAGGGTTTGCATTGGCGAGACCGCCAGCCTCGATCACCGCACCGGTCGTCGCGCCGGAGATGATCGCGGCGTCACTGGCTCCGTGGATCGTGATCGTCACCACTTGGGCGGTGCCGCCGATCGTGGTCACCGTAAAGGTGTCGGTGAGCGTGTCGCCGGCGTTGAGCCGCTGCACTGTGAGATCGGCATTGTCCAAGGTGTATGTCCACACGCCGGACGTCGTCATCGTGAAAGTGCCATAGCCACCGGTGCTCGTGGTTGGCGAACTCACTGCCGTGAACGTATTGGGCGGATCGTCGACGTCGGTATCAGAAAGGGTGCCGGTCGCAATCGGCGTGCCAAGCGCTGCATTGTCTATGCCGCCGGCCTCTACGACCGAACCGGTCGTATTGCCGGAGATGATTGCAGCGTCGTTGACACCGTTGACGGTGATTGTGAACGTCTTGCTCGCGGAGGTGAGGCCGTCGGAAACCGTGATAACGAAATCGTCGGTCGAGGGCGATTTCAGCGCGTTGATCGCGACGCTGTTCGGCACGAACGTGTAGGCGCCGCTCGTACTGTTGACGTAGAGCGTCCCGTACGGACCTGGCTTTGACAGATCGTATGTCACTCCTTCGAGGATCGTCTCGTTGGCGGCCGCGCCAATGACCCCAAAGGTCAGCTTGGCGCCGCTGCTGGTGCTGCTGGCGGTGAAAACTCCGCTCGTCGGAGCGAATGTATCAAACACCACCGTATCGAGCTCGGTTGGCCCCGCTCCGGTGCTGAGCGTCGGCGGCACAGGGTCAAGAATGGGAATAACGAATGGTGACACGGGGGCCAGCAGGTTCTGCGGCGCGGGCGCATCGGATGGAATGAAATTGATTGGCTGCAGCGACAGCGATTTGACAAAGGGTGGTGTGCTCGATCCGCGTGGACCTTGCCCGTCTGTGAGATTGGCGAGCACGTCCTGCTGAGCGGCGCGCAACTCGTCCATGCGAGCGGCCGTGTTCGCGACTTGGTTGATACTGATGGTGGAGCCCACCTTCTTGAGGACGATCGTCTCGCCGGGATCTTCGACGATGATGTGTCGCGGGATCCGCTCCTTGGTCACGAGCTCGAATGCGCCGTGCGCAAGGTCCTTGTAGGTAATGGAATCGTCATCCAGGAAAGTGACATCCGGATCCGCGGCTTCGGCATCTTGCGCGGTCGAGAAAGTCAATGCTGCCAGCGTCAGCATCCCGAAACCCCCCGCGTGGCTCCGGGCGCGAATGCCTGCAATGGGCGTATTCACCTGGAGCGCCCCGCCTTTTGCCAACCGGCCCGGGACGAAACTGAAGCTCCCTCGGGTCACGTCGAACAGGGCTGCGAGTGGCATGCCTTCGACGTCGAGGACGAATTCGCTCAGCTCAACGTGAGTGCCGCAGCCGATGCTAAAAAAAGTACCGTCGATGAAGCGAATTGTGATCTGTCCGTCGGCATCGCTCTCCAGCACGTCGCCCCTGTAGATCGGCGCACCAGCTACCGCTTGCGTGGCGATGCCGCTCGCTCGCGTAAGCGTACAGCGACCGATCACCGTATGAATATGGCCGATGAATTCGGCGGGCAGGGCCATGGCGGCCCCGTTATCAGCCTGGATGCCGGAAGCAACTAACATGGCTCGCCCTCGCCTGGGTGATCGTTTCAGGCTCGGCGTGCCGCCTTGCTCGGGGTTCCTCGCCAAGGCACAAAATTTCCTAGCGCCGGCAGCCCCGAAGGCTTGCCCGCCGAAAAATCAAGTCTGAGAGGGAGAGATGCATTGTGCGGGGGACAACGAAGCGTACCGCCATTCCCCGCCGTGCCCCTCCCGCCAATGTGATTAAATGGACAAACGAGATGTATTTAATTTGTGGCGCTCGCTTGACGCTGGATATAAGGTAGTCCGGTTAATAAGATTAAACAATAATTATATTTATTGCGACGGCGTTGCGCGGTTCAAAAAATGGACCGCCGATAGCGGCAAGATCTTCTCAGAAAGGGGGGATCATGTGCAGACCTGCGATAGCCGCTCTGGCGACCGTCCTTGTTGTGGCGCTTGCCTGTTTCTTGCCGAGTGCGGCTCGAGCGCAAATCGATTCCGCCAAGCCCGCCGTCGCTACCGCGTCACCGAAACCGATTGGGAAGGTGGTAGCGGCCGCAGGCTCGGTCACCATCGAACATGCGGGCGCAGTGATCGTTCAGGCGAATGTGGGGAGCGACCCCGGCCGGGCCAACACCGGTGACCCCGTATATCTTGGTGATGTGGTGCAGACCGGGGCCGACGGCCGAGTCGGCATCAATTTTACCGACGGCAGCTCGTTCAATCTATCGAGCAACGCCCGTATGGTGCTGGATCATTATGTATATGAGCCGGCCGGCAAGTCCAATGCGAGCCTATTCAATCTCGCCAAGGGAACGTTCACTTTTGTTGCAGGCGGCGTCGCAAAGACAGGCGACATGAAGGTCGATACCCCCGTCGCCACGCTCGGGATCCGGGGCACGACGCCGCATATCGAGATTTCGGATGATGGGTCGGTCAGATTCTCTACCTTGATCGAAGAGGGCAAGAGCAAGCTCCTGAAGAAGCCGCCGACATCCGCGGCGCCGGAGCCCGATCGAAGCAGCAATCGCAGGCTCAACATCTGTCGGGGATGCTGAGAAACTGGCCTGGTCCGAAGCCGTCTTGATGCCGCAGCGCCGGCCGGGCAGAAATCAAGATCGGTGCTTCGCTCGCTGTCGGAGTGGGATTTTGGTGTGGCAATGACCGCAAGAGCCGGTTTCGTCAACGCGGTGATGCTCGTTCTTATCATTGTGCTGTCCAGTTCGTCTGGCTGGGCGCAGAAGCCGAAGAAGGGCAGCTCCCTCAAGAACGTCGAACTGTGTAACAGCTCAGACCGCGCGTCGCCCGAAGCTCGGATCGATGGCTGCACGGCGTTCATCGAAGCGGGCGAGGGAGCGGTGAACGGCTTCGTTATCGCCTACAACAACAGGGGGAATGCCTATAGCGCTAAAGCCGACTACGAACGCGCGATCAAGGATTTCCTCGAGGCGACCAGGCTTGACCCGAACTATGCGAAAGCCTTCAACAACCTCGGCGTGGCCTATCTGAGAACGGGCGCGAACGATCTAGCGATCGGCGCTCTTGAGGAGGCGCTCAAGCTCAACCCGAACTATGGCGCTGCCTATGCCAACCGCGCGGCAGCCTACTTGAAGACGAACGCGTTCGACCGTGCGGCGCGGGACTATGACGAGGCAATTCGCCTTGATCCGAAGCTGGAGGCGGCGCGGAGCGGCCGCTGTTGGACCCGCGCCGTCCTTGGCGCTTTACAGGCTGCGCTGGAAGACTGCGATATTGTGCTTCGATCGGAAACAAACAACGCGGCAGCATACGACTCGCGAGCTCTTATAAATCTGAAAATGGGGCAATTCTCCGCGGCTATAGATGACTACAACTCAGCGCTGCGGCTCGTGCCCAAGCTTGCCAGCGCGCTGTACGGCCGAGGGCTTGCCCGATTCAAGCTGGGCGACACAGACGGTGGCCATAGCGACATCTCCGCGGCTAAGAGGATCGACGCTGCAATTGACGAAGCTTTTGTCCGCTATGGGGTGCCGTGAACGGACTGACCATCCGCGACAGCACCGTTGTGCAGGCGTTAACAAGTCCTTAACCATCGGCACCTCAAATTCAGATCCAGCGGATCCGTCGACGCTCGATGCGGCACGGCGTGCAGCCCCCAGAGCAAATCAAGATTTAGCATTAACAAGTCCTTAATTGGCGAGACCTACAGTCGAGGGCAGGGGCCGGCGTCAGGACCGGCGTCGACCGTCGAAACGGAAGAAATGCCGCCAATGGCGCGAGAGGCTGCCGCTGGATTTGTGTCGCGAGCCCGCGCTTTCGCGCCGGGCCTGTCGCGTCATGTCCGCGCGGCGGGCATGCTGGCGGTCTGCCTGCTGATCGGCCTCGGTGCGCCGGTCCGGGCGGCCGATCCCGTCAGGGGCGAGGCGACTTTTTCGGCCGGGGGCGGCTTTGCCCGCCTCGTCATCAAGCTCGGCGAGGACGTTCCCTCCGAGGTGGCGACCGCGGGTTCCATCCTCATCATCCGCTTCGACCGGCCCGTCGACGTTCCGGTCGATCGCGTGCCCGAAGGCGCCCCCGATTACATCAATTCCGCGCGCCGCGATCCCGA
Organism: Bradyrhizobium sp. LVM 105; assembly: GCF_003957705.1. Classification (NCBI taxonomy): domain Bacteria; kingdom Pseudomonadati; phylum Pseudomonadota; class Alphaproteobacteria; order Hyphomicrobiales; family Nitrobacteraceae; genus Bradyrhizobium; species Bradyrhizobium sp. LVM 105. The sequence continues at coordinate 28,716 of NZ_QZMV01000015.1, forward strand.
TGGCACCGCCATCCGCCTGTCGCTGGCGCGGCGCGTCACGGTCAACACCATGAACGCCGGCGAGCGCACCTTCATCGACCTTTTGCCCGAGGGCTGGAAGGGGCCGCCGCCGAGCCTGCCGATGGACGTCGTCAAGGAACTCGCCGAGCGTGCGCGCATCGCCGAGCGCGCGCTGCGCGCCCAGCGCGCCGCGGCCGAGACCAAGAAGCGTCCGGCGATCCGCGTGCGTGCCTCGGTGCAGCCGACCTTCGTGCGCTTCGTGTTCGAGATGCCCGACGGTGTCGGCGTCTCCTCCGTGCTCAACGAGCAGAAGCTCACGCTGGCTTTCAATGCCAACCTCAACTTCGACCTGGCGGACGCGGTCGTCGCGGCGCCGCCAAACGTTGCCTCGATCAAGCAGAAGGCCGACATCGACCAGACCAATGTCGAGATCGCGCTGATCGGCGATTCCGACGTGCATTCGTTCCGCGACGAGAAGAACTACATCGTCGACGTGTCTTTCCAGCCCGACAAGGGCAAGAGTGCCGCGACGCCCGAGGCGGCGCTCACACAGATGAAGCCTGGAGGTCACGGACCTCAGCCGTCGCCCGACAAGCCGGCGGCCGAGAAGCCGAAGGACGCCCATCGCGAGATCGTGCCGCCGACCTCCGAGACGATCGCGCGCGAAGCCAAGATCGACGCGAGGCCCGAGGTGAAGCCGGAAGCGCCGGCGGCGATGCCGTCGGCCGAAGCGGCGAAACCGGCGCCGGCTCCCGCGACCGAGGCGGCGCGCGTTCCGGAGGCGGCCAAGGAGGTCGCGAAGGAAATTGCGAAACCGGCGCCCCTAGCTGCCGAAGCTGCGACCGTACCGGCCAGGCCCGCGCCGGCCGAGGAGGCCGCAAAGGAGCCGGTCAAGGAAGCCGCCAAGGAAACGGCCAAAGAAGCGGCCAAGGAAACTGTCAAGCCTGCGCCGCAGCCCACGGTCGCCGGCGTCGATGCGCGTCGCGACAGCGACGGCTTGCGCGTGACGTTCCCGATTCAGGTCGCAACGGCCGCGGCCGCGTTCCGCCGCGGCGATACCGTCTGGCTGGTGTTCGATACGCCGAAGCCGATCGACGTCGAGGCGATCCGCACCAAGGGCGGCGCGATGATCGGCGAGGTCGGGCGCGTCCCTCTCGACAAGGGGCAGGCGGTGCGCATCCGTCTCACCCGTCCGCTGGTCTACTCGCTGGCGAGCGAGGAGGTCGGCAAGGAGACCAACTGGCTTCTGACGCTGGCCGACAAGATCCAGTCGACGCCGCTGCCGCTGATGATATCGCGCAACATCACCGACCCCGCGCTTGCCAACATCGCGATCCCCTTCGCCAACCCGGGCCAGTTGCACAAGCTCACCGACCCCGACGCCGGCGACACGCTCTATGTCGTCACCGCGCAGCGGCCGGTGCGCGGCTTCATCAAGCGGCAGGACCTCGTCGATCTCTCGCTGCTGGAATCCGCGCACGGCATCGCGATCCGGCCGAACTTCGACGAGATCGGCGTCGAGGTCGGCGCCGACAAGGTGATCCTCGGCAAGAAGGGCGGATTGACGCTGTCGCCGGTCGACATCGCGGCCGAGCGGGCGCCGACCGCGGTGCGCCCGGTCTTCAGCCCCGAAGGCTGGCGCAGGGGCCAGTCGGAAAACTTCATGGCGCGCCAGAGCGAGCTGATGTCGGCGATCGCGGCGGTCGAGCCGGCGCTGCGCTCGCTGCCGCGGCTCGACCTCGCGCAGTTCTATATGTCGCGTGCGATGTATTACGAGGCCAAGGCCGTCACCGACGTCATGCTGGCCGATCCCCTCAACAAGGAGGAGAGCGGCGCGCTGATCATGCATGCGATCGCCAGCATCCTGATCGGCCGGCCGGCGCAGGGCCTGAAGGACCTCGCCAATCCCGTGATCGGCAACAGCCACGATTCCCAGCTCTGGAAGGCGCTCGCCTTCGCGCGTCAGGGCAAATGGGCGGACGCGCGCGAGAAGTTCAAGAACGTCGAATTCGCCATCGCCTCGCTGCCGCTCGACATCCAGCGCATCGTGACGATGGACGCGATGCGCGCGTCCCTCGAGGTGAAGGATTATGCCGGCGCCTCCAAGCGCCGCAGCGAGCTCGAAGTGGTCGGCGTCTCGCCCGAGGCCGCGCCCGGCTTCGCGGTGCTGCGCGGCCGGCTCGCCGAGGCGCTCGGCCACGACAAGGACGCGCTCGACGACTACAAGTTCGCAGCCGCCTCGGCCGACCGGCCGGCGGCGGCGGAAGCCAAGCAGCTCGAGATCGCGCTGCGGCAGAAGCGCGACGAGATCGGCAAGGAAGACGCGCTGCGCGAACTCGAGACCCTTTCCATGACCTGGCGCGGCGACTCGATCGAGGTCAAGACGCTCCAGATGCTGTCGCGGATGTATGCCGAGAGCGGTCGCTACCGCGACGCGCTCACCGCGGCGCGCACCGCGACGAGGCTCCAGCCCAACGCGGAAGCCTCCCGCCAGGCGCAGGACCTCGCCTCCGAGCTGTTCACGCAGATCTTCCTGGGACCGAAAGGTGACGAGCTGCCGCCGGTCGAAGCCCTCGGCATGTTCTACGAGTTCCGCGAGCTGACGCCGATCGGCCGCCGCGGCGACGAGCTGATCCGCCGGCTCGCCGACCGTCTTGCCTCGATCGATCTGCTCGACCAGGCCGCCGAGCTCTTGCAATATCAGGTCGACCATCGCCTCGAAGGCGCCGCGCGTGCCCAGGTCGCCGCGCGTCTTGCCATGATCTATCTCGCCAACCGCAAGCCCGACATGGCGATCACCGCACTGCGTGCAAGCCGTATCAGCGATCTCTCCGGCGAACTCAGGCAGCAGCGCCTGCTCTTGGAAGCGCGCGCGCAGAGCGACGTCGGTCGTCACGATCTGGCGCTCGACATCGTCTCCAACGTCGCCGGGCGCGAAGTGCTCCGCCTGCGCTCCGACATCTTCTGGGCGGCACGGCGCTGGCGCGAGGCCGCCGAGCAGATCGAGCTCTATTACGGCGAGCGCTTCCGCGACTTCAAGCCGCTCAACGCGGTGGAGAAGAGCGACATCATCCGCGCCGCCGTCGGCTATGCGCTCGCCGACGACTCGATCGGCCTGTCGCGCTTCCGGGAGAAATACGCGCCGCTGATGAGCGAGAGCGCCGACCGTCTCGCCTTCGACATCGCCAGCAAGCCGGCCGCGGCCTCCAGCGCCGAATTCGCCGAGATCGCCAAGCTCGCCGCCAGCGTCGACACGCTCGACGGCTTCCTGCGCGAGATGAAGCAGCGCTTCCCCGACGCCTCCGCCCGCGCACCAGCCCCACCCCATGCCAAGGACGAAGCCGAGCACACCGGCTCACTGCCCACGATTCCCGTGGTGCGGCAGATCAGGATGACGCGGTAGGCGCCGTCCGCGCGAAGCGCGGCCCGTGACGGCTCGACATTCTCCGTCATTGCGAGCGAAGCGAAGCAATCCAGAATCTTCTCGCGGCGCAGCCTGGATTGCTTCGTCGCAAGGGCTCCTCGCAATGACGGGAGGGGCCGGAAGTGAATCCCGGTGGCGGAGAGGATGCGGCGGCGACGTGGTGCCGAGCTCGCCGTCACCCCCCGTAGCTCTGCACCAGGCTTCCCGCCACCAGCGACCAGCCGTCGACCAGCACGAAGAAGATCAGCTTGAACGGCAGTGAGATCGTTGCCGGCGGCAGCATCATCATGCCCATCGACATCAGCACCGAGGCGACGACGAGGTCGATGATCAGGAAGGGCAGGAACAACAGGAAGCCGATCTCGAAGGCGCGCTTCAGCTCGGAGATCATGAAGGCGGGGACGAGGATGCGAAGCGCGAGGTCGTCGGGGGTCGCCGGCGCCGGTTCGCCTGACAGATCCAGAAACAGCCTGAGGTCCTTCTCGCGCACGTTCTTCTGCATGAAGCCGCGCAGCGGGACGGAGGCGCGCTGCAGCGCGTCCTCGACGCCGATCTGGTTGGCGACCAGCGGGCGGATGCCGTCGTCGTAGGATTTCTGCAGCACCGGGCCCATCACGAAGAAGGTGAGGAACATGGCCAGCGCGATGATCACCGAGTTCGGCGGCGCGGTCGCCGTGCCCAGCGCGGTGCGCAGCAGCGACAGCACGACCACGATGCGCGTGAACGACGTCATCATGATCAGGATCGACGGTGCGATCGACAGCACGGTGAGCAGCGCGATGAGCTGGATCGCGCGCTCGGTGACGCCGCCACCGCCGGCGCCGCCGCCGAGATTGATGCTGATGTCCTGCGCATGCGCAAGGCCTGCGAGCGAGGCCGCGACTAACAGGACAGAAAGGAAAACAACTCTACGCGGGAGGGACGGCAGCCTCACGAAGATGGCTTCGGACGGCCGAGCAGCGAGGCCATCTCGTCTTCGAGATTTTCAAAGCTGGTCTTCTCCGCGGCCGGCTTCGGCGGCGGGGCCGGCGGCGCCGCCGGCTCGCTGCGAGCGGCCCGCGGGGGAGCGGCCGGCGGCTCCGGCGCGACGGGCGGCGCGACCGTTTCGCCGGCGGGGCGGCGCAGCGCGGCCTCTAACCGCTGTGCCATTTCCGCGAGGTTCTGCTCGGCGCTGGACGGGCCCGCGGCGGGTGCCGGCGGCGGAACGGGCGGAGCCGGCGGAGGAGGCGGCGGTGCAGCGGCGCGCTCGGCCCGCACGGGCGGCATTTTCATCGGCTCGCTCTGGCGCGGCGGCCTCGGCATCAGCGGCGGCTCGCTGCGCGGAACGCGCGGCGGCAGCGGCTCGGGCCGCGGTTCGCGCTCGGGGCGCGGCGGGATCGCATCGGCGGTGAAGCCGGCGAGGGGATCGCTGCGGCGTTCGGCCAGCGCGGGGGCGGGCCGGCGCACCTCGTCGGCGAAGGACGGGCGCGAAGGCCGCGGCGGCGGCTCGGGCATTTGCGGCTCGGGATGATCGAGCAGCTCGGGCCGCGGCGCCTCGTCGGCCCAGCCGCCGGAGTCCGGCATCGGGGCAAGGCGCGGCGGCTCGGCGGCGTTGGGACGCTGGGGGAGCTGATCGCGGCCATGCGCGGCACGAACGATGTTGGGCTCGACCACGATGTCGGTGGGGCCGCCGATCATCAGGAGGTGCTCGACATTGTCACGCCGGACCAGCACCAGGCGGCGCCGGCCGTCGACCGCGGCGGCATCGATCACGGCAAGCCGGGGCATCCTGCCGCGCTGGGTGTTGGCACCGAGCCGGCTGGTGGCGAATCGGCGAACCAGCCAGGCAGCGACGCCGATCAACGCCAGAACGACGATGAACGCGACGATGAAGGTGATAGGGCTGCCTTGCATACTAGTCCCCGACAAATGGCGCTGCTCTCGTGCCCATGGTCGGATACGCCAACCACCGGCCTACGATGCCCCAAACTGCGATTTCTTAACGTCCCACGGCAAGTTTTGCCGTCCCCAACTCTTAATAACCCATGAATCGCTCGATCCAAAACGACTTCTTGGGCTGTGCACGGCCCGCCAAACGGTTGGGTTAATGCTGCTTTTGGCGGCGTCGAATCACGGGAGCGACGGAATCGTGTCCCGCTCGGGGACATCCGGCGAGGGTCCCTTAACCAGCTGTTAACCATACACGCGGCAAATTCTGCCTAGCTGCGGACCTCGAGGTCCGTACCAGGCGGAAGGAGCCGCGACGATGTCCATCAACGACCTCCCGGTACTGTCGGCGCTTCGCACCAAGATGCAGTGGCACCAGGAACGCCAGCGCGTCCTGTCCGAGAACGTCTCCAATTCCGACACGCCCAAATTCCGGCCGCGCGACCTGGTCGAGCCGAAACTCGACAAGAGCGGGGCCGTCACGGGCTCGATGGGCCCCCTCGCGCTGACCCGCACCAGCGGCTCGCACATGACGCCGTCAGGCGCGGTTTCCGTATTCGACCAGAACAAGAACGCGGGCTTCGAAACCCGCCCTGCCGGCAACGCCGTCAATCTCGAAGAGGAGATGATGAAGGCCGCCAGCAACCAGATGGACTACGCGGCGGCGACCTCGCTCTATTCGAAGAGCCTGCACCTGCTCAAGACCGCGATCGGCAAGGCCTAGCCGCATGATCCGGGAACAGAACAGCTAGAGGAGGCGCATCATGGCCAATGACAGCAGCGACTTTGCCCGCTCGATGGCGATCGCGACCTCCGGTCTGCGGGCGCAAGCCGGCCGCATGCGGGTGATCTCGGAAAACATCGCGAATGCGGATTCGACCGCGCAGACCCCCGGCGGCGACCCCTACCGGCGCAAGGTTCCGACCTTCTCCTCCGCGCTCGACCGCACGCTCGACGCGCAGGTCGTCACCCTCGGCAGGATCAAGCCCGACCAGTCGAACTTCCGCGTCAAATACGAGCCGAACAATCCGGTCGCGGACGCCAGCGGCAACGTCAAATACCCAAATGTGAACTCGGTGGTCGAGATGACCGACATGCGCGACGCGCAGCGGTCCTACGAGGCCAATCTCAACATCATCAGTGCGACGCGCCGGATGATCCAGCGCACGCTCGACATCCTCAAGAGCTGAACAGGACAATTGAGCCATGGCATCACCGACAATCGCCGCCAATGCTTACGCCAACCTCGCCCGGGTGCTCGAAAACAGCGGCGCCGGTGCCGGCAAAGGCAGCGAGGCCAGCGGGCAATCCTTTGCCTCGCTGCTGAAGGACGCCGTCGGCAGCGTCATGGAATCCGGCCGCAAGTCGGATGCACAGACGGTCGCGATGGCCTCCGGCAAGGCCAACGTGATGGACGTGGTGACCGCGGTCGCCGACACCGACGTCGCGGTGTCCACGCTGGTGTCGGTCCGCGACCGCGTGATCGCGGCCTATGAAGACATCATGAAGATGCCGATCTGATCACCGTTGTCATTCCGGGACGGTGCGAAGCACCGGGCCCGGAATCTCGAGATTCCGGGTTCTCGCTTCGCGAGCCCCGGAATGACGAAAATACCGGAAGTGAGAATCGAAGATGACCGGCCCCGAAACCCTCGACGTCGCGCGCGATGCCATCTGGACGATCGTGATCGTGTCCTCCCCGCTGATGGTGGTCGGTCTGGTGGTCGGCGTCGTCGTGTCGCTGTTCCAGGCGCTGACGCAGATCCAGGAGCAGACCCTGATCTACGTGCCGAAGATCCTGGCCATCTTTGCCACGATGCTGCTGGCGCTGCCGTTCATGGCCGACGCGCTTCATTCCCACATGTTGCGGATCTCGTCGCGAATCATCGGCGGCTGAGGCAAGATGCAGCAATTATGCGCATCGACGTCTCGTTGCTGCCGGCGCTTGCCGCTTCCTTCATGCTCGCCTTCGCCCGGGTCGGCGCGATGGTGATGCTGCTGCCGGGGCTGGGCGAGACCAATATCCCGACGCGGATCAAACTGTCGATCGCGCTGATGCTCACGCTGATCATCCTGCCGCTGCATCGCAACGCCTACCAGGTCGACATGGGCTCGCTGGCGCCGCTCCTGGTCCTGATGCTGCATGAGATCGCGATCGGCATCGTGCTGGGCGCGACCGCGCGCGTGACGCTGTCGGCGCTGCAGGTCGCGGGATCGGTGATCGCGCAGCAGATGGGGCTCGGTTTCGTCACCTCGGTCGATCCGACCCAGGGGCAGCAGGGGGTGCTGGTCGGCAACTTCCTGACCATCCTGGGGGTGACGCTGCTGTTTGCCACCGACAGCCATCACCTGGTGATCGCGGCGCTGAACGACAGCTATACCATCTTCTCGCCGGGCGAGACCGTGTCGAGTGGCGACGTCGCCTCGCTGGCCACGCGTGCCTTTGCCGCCGCGTTTCGCCTGGGCTTGCAGCTCTCGGGGCCGTTTCTGGTGTTCGGCCTCGTCTTCAACATCGGCCTCGGCGTGCTGGCGCGGCTGATGCCGCAGATGCAGGTCTATTTCGTCGGCGTGCCGCTCTCGATCTTCGCGGGCTTCTTGGTGCTCGCCGTGGTGCTCACGGCGATGATGGGCACCTTTCTGGATTACTTCATCGGTGTCATGCACCAATTGATGCCGCTCAGGTCGCGATAGATCGATGGCAGAAGACAACGATCCAGAGAGTCAAACAGAAGACCCGACGCAAAAGCGTCTGGACGATGCGCTCGAGCGGGGCGACGTCGCCAAGAGCCAGGAGATCAACACCTGGTTCATGATGGCGGGCGGCACGCTCGTGGTGTCGACCTTCTCGGGCTCGGTGGGCAGCGGCTTGCTGACGCCGATGCGCAATTTGCTCGCCAATTCCTGGATGATCAAGACCGACGGCAAGGCTCTGCTCGCGCTGATGCAGCAGATCGAATTCGCCTTGCTGGCCGCTGTCGGCGTACCCCTGCTGATGCTGGTGCTGGCGGCGATCGCCGGCAACATGCTCCAGCACCGCCTGGTGTGGTCGGCCGAATCCCTCAAACCCAAATTCAGCAAGATCTCGCCCGGCGCCGGCTTCAAGCGCATCTTCGGCAAGCAGGCGGCGGCGAATTTCCTGAAGGGTCTCGGCAAGCTGATCGCGCTCGGCGTCGTCATGACCATGATCCTGTGGCCGGAGCGGCATCGCATGGAGGCGATGGTCAAGCTCGACCCGGCCGCCATGCTCGACGCCAGCACCAGCATGACCATTCATCTGCTCGGCGCGGTGGTCGCAGCGCTCGCGGTCATCGCCATCGCCGATTATTTCTTCCAGTATCGCAGCTGGTTCCAGCGGCAGAAGATGTCGCTCCAGGAGATCAAGGAAGAGTTCAAGCAGTCCGAAGGCGACCCGCACATCAAGGGCAAGATCCGGCAATTGCGGCAGCAGCGCGCCAAGAAGCGCATGATGGCGGCGGTTCCCAAGGCCTCGGTGATCATCACCAACCCGACCCACTATTCGGTGGCGCTGTCCTACGAGCGTGGCATGTCGGCGCCGATCTGCGTCGCCAAGGGCGTCGACAACCTCGCCTTCAAGATCCGGGAGATCGCGCGCGAGCACGACATTCCGATCGTGGAGAACGTGCCGCTGGCCCGCGCGCTCTACGCCACCGTCGAGATCGACCAGGAAATCCCGACCGAGCACTACCACGCGGTCGCCGAAGTGATCGGCTACGTCATGCGGCTGAAACGCGGATTTGGCGCGGGGCGGGGATAAAGCACCCGAAAAATACCGGAAATGGCCGTAATCTGGGAATCAGCGTACCTTTCGGCCTTGCTGCCCTTGCACCTCAGGGTCCGATTCAGGCAGGGAGGACCCCACGCGCCCGTGGCGCGTTGATTCTCTGCCGACAGGCCGCGCCAGCTTGAGATGACCGCCGAGACCGACCACGACCTCACACGCGAGCCCGTTGCGGCGCACGAGCCGTCGCCGCGGTCGGGCAGCATTGCGCTGGTGCTGCTGGTGGCCGCCGGCCTCGTCGCCGTCGCCGTCGGACTGATGACGCTCGGACGGGTGCAGGCGCAACCCTATATCCTCGGTGTCCTCGCCGTGCTGGCGATGGTCGGCCTGTTCAACCTGTTCGCCTTCGCCGCCGGCATCATCCGCTTTGCCGACCGCAATCTCGACGATCCCATCATTCGCCGCATCTCCGATCATGCCTTCGACGGGCTCGCGGTTACCGATGCCCGCGGCCACGTGGTCTATTCCAATGCCGCCTATCTGACGCTGACCGGTGCCAGCGGCCCCCAGGACGTGCGCCCGGTGGAACGCGTCTTCATCGGCAATCCCGATGTCTCCGAAGCCGTGTTCCGGCTGCTGAAGGCCGCGCGCGAGGGCAAGCGCCAGCAGGAGGAGGTGCGCATCTCCGGCCATGACGGCAGCCAGGGCCGCTGGCTGCGCATGCGCGTTCGCCCGCTCGGCACTGAAAAGCGCGAAGCCAAATACGCGGTATGGTCGATCGCCGACATCACCCGCGACCGCGAGCGCCAGGAGGACGTGTTCCAGGAGCTCCAGCACGCCATCGAATATCTCGATCACGCGCCGTGCGGCTTCTTCTCGGTCAATCCGGCCGGCGAGCTCGCTTATGTCAACGCGACGCTGGCGAACTGGCTCGACTACGACCTCGCCGAGATCGGTTCGGGCGGCCTCAAGCTGACCGACATCGTCTCCGGCGACGGCGCCTCGCTGCTGACGTCGATCGTGGCGGTGCCGGGCGAGGTGAAGACGGAAGTCTTCGACATCGACCTGCGCATGCGCACCGGCAAGACCATGCCGGTGCGGCTCTATCACAAGCTCGCCTTCGGCGCCGACGGCGCGCCGGGGCCGTCGCGCACGCTCGTGATCAGCCGCGCCCGCGACGAGCGCAGCGATCCCGACCGCGCCGCCGAAGTGCGCTTCATGCGCTTCTTCGACCATACGCCGATGGCGATCGCGACCGTCGACCGCGGCGGCAACGTCGTGCGCGCCAATGCCCGCTACGCCAAGCTCGGTCAGGCGCTGGGGCTCGACAGCGCCTCCAAGTCGATCTTCCGCGCGGTCAATGCGCGCGACCGTCACCTCCTGATCGCGGCCATCAACCAGGCCGCCGAAGGCCAGGCCGACATCGCGCCGGTCGAGGTGGCGCTGGAAGGGGCCAAGGAACGCTGGGGCCAGTTCTTCGTCACGCCGGTCGATTCGGCCGAGAACGACGCGGAAACCGCCATCGTGCACATGCTCGAGACCACCGAGCGGCGCGCGTTGGAGAACCAGATCAACCAATCGCAGAAGATGGAGACGGTCGGCCAGCTCGCCGGCGGCATCGCCCACGACTTCAACAACGTGCTGTCCGCCATCATGATGGCGAACGACTTCCTGCTGAACGCGCACAAGCCGACCGACCCGTCGTTCCAGGACATCATGCAGATCAAGCAGAACGCGACGCGGGCCGCGACCCTGGTGCGGCAGCTGCTCGCGTTCTCGCGGCGCCAGACGCTGCGGCCGCAGGTGCTCGATCTCGGCGACGCCCTGAGCGATCTCACCATGCTGCTGCGCCGGCTGATCGGCGAGAAGGTCAAGCTCGACCTCGTCCACGGCCGCGATCTCTGGCCGGTGAAGGTCGACGTCTCCCAGTTCGAGCAGGTGATCGTGAACCTCGCGGTGAACGCGCGCGACGCCATGCCCGACGGCGGCAAGCTGATCATCCGTACCGCCAACGTCACCACCGAGGACGCGGGCAAGCTTGCTTACAAGGGCATGCCGGCGGCGGATTATGTCCGGATCGAGGTCGCCGACACCGGCACCGGCATTCCCGCCGACATCCGCGACAAGATCTTCGAGCCGTTCTTCTCGACCAAGGAAGTGGGCAAAGGCACCGGCCTCGGCCTGTCGACGGTCTACGGCATCGTCAAGCAGACCGGTGGTTTCATCTACGTGGACTCCGAGCCGGGGCAGGGCACCTCGTTCCACATCTTCCTGCCGCGCCATCACGCCGAGCCGGAGGTGCAGGTCGAGCAGCCGGCTGTCGCCAGCGCGACCAATGGCGCCGCGAAGGAAGCCGCTTCCGTCGAGGCCAAGCCGCGCACCGATCTCACGGGGCAGGGCACCATCCTGCTGGTCGAGGACGAGGAGGGCCTGCGCGCGCTCAATGCCCGCGGCCTGCGCTCGCGCGGCTATACCGTGGTCGAGGCCGAGAACGGCGTCGAAGCCATGGAGATGCTGGAGGAGCAGAGCGGGGCCATCGATCTCGTCGTCTCCGACGTCGTCATGCCCGAGATGGACGGCCCGACGCTGCTGAAGGCGATGCGGGAGAAGAACCCCGACATCAAGTTCATCTTCGTCTCCGGCTACGCCGAGGACGCCTTCGAGAAGAGCCTGCCCGAAGGCCAGCAGTTCGACTTCCTGCCGAAACCGTTCACGCTCAGCCAGCTCGTGGCGGCGGTGAAGGAGACAATGACGAAGCAGGGGTGAGGGCGCGCGCTCGGTGCGCATCCCCACCCCCGCCGGTAACTGGTGACCACGGTTCCCTTCCACGGCCAAATCCCCGTCCAATATGGGCTTTTGCCACATCCCCGCGACTGAGGGCCGCAGCCACAAGTTCCGAAACCGGCTTCACTTTTCGGCAAGTCTGCCCATCTTAAGCGCACATCCCCATGCCGGGGATTTGGGAAACGAACATGAATTTCTCGCTACGCTCCCGCAGTCTCTTCAAGACGATCGCTGTCGTGCTGGCGCTTGCGCTGCCGACTGCACTGGCGATCTCGTCCGCGGACGCGCGCGTCGGCGGCGGCTCCTCGTCGGGGTCACGCGGCTCGCGCACCTATTCCGCTCCGCCCCCGACCACGACGGCGCCGGGCTCGGCCTCGCAGTTCAACCGGACCTACACCCAACCGGGCGCAGGCATGAACTCGGCTGCTGCCGCGCCCGCGCGCGGCGGCCTGTTCGGCCGCGCCGGCGGCTTCATGGGCGGCCTTGCGGCCGGCTTCCTCGGCGCCGGCCTGCTCGGCATGCTGTTCGGCGGCGGCCTGTTCGGCGGCCTCGGCGGTCTGTCCTCGATCCTCGGCCTGATCATCCAGATCGTGCTCGTGGTGCTGGTGGTGCGGCTGGCGATGTCCTGGTGGCAGCGCCGTCACTCGCCGCAGGCGGCCTATGCCAACGCCGATGCGGGCGCTGCTCCCGGACCGCAGGCGAACCAGCGCAGCGGTCTTGGCGGTGGTCTTGGCGGCTTCGGTTTCGGCGCCAATGCCAACAACGCGCCGCTCGAGATCAAGCCGGACGATTACGAGTCGTTCGAGCGCTTGCTCGGCGAGGTTCAGACGGCCTGGTCGAACGAGGACGTGGCCAAGCTGCACACGCTCGCGACGCCTGAGATGGTCTCCTATTTCGACCAGGACCTCGCCCAGAATCGTGCGCGCAACGTCGTCAACAAGGTCACCAACGTCAAGCTGCTGCAGGGCGACCTCGCCGAAGCCTGGCGCGAAGGCGAGACCGACTACGCCACGGTGGCGCTGCGCTTCGCGCTCACCGACAAGACGCTGGACCGCAACAGCGGCACGCTCGTCGCCGGCAGCGAGCAGCCGGGCGAAGTCACCGAGGTCTGGACGTTCGCCCGCCGGCCCGGCAGCGGCTGGGAATTGTCGGCGATCCAGCAGACCAACTGATCGTAACGCGATTGAAGACAAGGGCGTCGTGCTTCGGCACGGCGCCTTTTCTTTTGTGCCCCCTGCATCGCGGCATCGGAATAAGTGCGGGCGCACCGGGTTGAAATCTGGCGGCCAACGACAAACAGAACGGGAGGACAAGATGATCCGTATCAAGAGATCCCTGGCTATTTCCGCGCTCGCCGCGGTCCCGCTCGCATGGCTTGCGGCACCGTCGGCGCAGGCGCAGTCGGCCGACATGACCTTCTTCGTGACCTCCAGCGGCCCGGGCAAGGGCGCCGATCTCGGCGGCCTGGAGGGAGCCGACGCGCAGTGCCAGAAGCTGGCTCAGGCCTCCGGCGCCGGCGCCAAGACCTGGCGCGCCTATCTCTCGACGCAGGCCGCCGACGGCAAGCCGGCCGTCAACGCCCGCGACCGCATCGGCAAGGGACCGTGGCAGAATGCCAAGGGTGCGGTGATTGCCAAGGACGTCGCCGAGCTGCACGGTCCCGCCAACAACCTCACCAAGCAGACGGCCCTCAGCGAGAAGGCTGAGGTCACCAACGGCAGCGGCGACACGCCGAACCGGCACGACATCCTGACGGGGACGCAACCCGACGGCACCGCGTTCGCCGCCGGCGACGACAAGACCTGCAAGAACTGGACGTCGAGCACGCAAGGTGCGGCGGTGGTCGGCCACGCCGATCGCAAGGGCCTGCGCGACGACGAACCGTCAAAGTCCTGGAACAGCTCGCACCCCTCGCGCGGTCCCGATGGTGGCTGCTCGCAGGCCGATCTGAGGAGCACCGGCGGCGACGGGCTGCTTTATTGTTTCGCTGCGAATTGAACTGACGGGCGGAGCTCTTTCCTCCGTCATTGCGAGGCGCTCGCGACAAAATTGCGTAGCAATTTTGCGCTGAAGCGACGAGGCAATCCAGCGTCTTTCCGCAGAGGCAATCTGGATCGCTTCCGCTGTCGCCAACGCTTCGGCGGACAAGTCGCTACGCGCAAATGACGGAGGATGTCGCACATCCGTCTCGCCCTGCCGGAACCTCCAGCCACATGCTACATTGGTCCGATCGCTCCCACGTGCACGGACCCTTCCCATGAAATACGAGCTCTATTACTGGCCCGAGATCCAGGGCCGCGGCGAATATGTGCGGCTGGCGCTGGAGGAGGCAGGCGCCGCTTACATTGATGTCGCGCGCGGAGCGCGCGGGACGGCGGCGATGATGAAGATGATGGACGCGCAGAAAGGCACGCCGCCCTTTGCGCCGCCGTTCCTGAAAGCGGGCAAGCTCGTCATCGGCCAGACCGCCAACATCCTGCTCTATCTCGGCGCCCGCCATGGGCTTGCGCCGAAGACGGAGGCCGGAAAGCTCTGGGTGCACCAGCTTCAGCTCACGATCACGGACTTCGTCGTCGAGATCCACGACACCCATCATCCGCTCGGACCCTCGCTCTATTATGAGGACCAGAAGGCACCGGCGAAGAAGCGCACGGCCGACTTCTGGGACGAGCGCGTACCGAAATATCTCGGCTATTTCGAGCGGCTTCTCGACGGGAGCGGCGGCACCTATGTCAGCGGTCGCCGCCTAACCTATGTCGATCTCTCGCTGTTCCAGCTCGTCGCGGGGCTGCGCTATGCCTTTCCCAAGCGCATGAAGGCATTCGAAGTGGATGTCCCGGGCCTTGTCGGTCTGCACGACCGCATTGCCGCGCGGCCGAACATCAAGGCCTATCTCGCAAGCCCGCGCCGCATTCCCTTCAACGAGCAGGGCATCTTCCGCCGCTACCGCGAGCTGGACGGTTAGCGGTTCGGACGGGAAAAGGATCAGCCCTCACCAGACGCCGGGCATGAGGCGATAGCGCACCCGCGCCGCATAGTCGGTATAGCCCGGCAGGCCCTCGCGCAGCGTGCGCTCCTCGATGGAGATGCGGACCGCGAACAAGGCGACGAAGAGCGGCAGCATCGCAAGTCCCCACCACGACCCCAGCAGCAGCGGGAGGCCGGCGAAGAACAGCACCATGCTGCTGTACATGGGGTGGCGGACATGGGCATAGGGACCGGTCGAGATCACGTGCTGCGCACGCTCGGTCTGCAGCTTCACCACGGGGGCGGCGAATGAGTTCTCGCGGAAGACCCACATGGTGAACAGTGTCGAGGCCAGGAACAGCACGAGGCCGAGCGCCTGCAACGCAGTCGACATGTCGGAGGATTGAAAGCGCCGGTCAAGCCCCATCACGACCAGCCAGGCCAGCATCACGAAGACGAAGCCCGTCATGAACATCTTGTCGGCGGCGGGCTGATCCTTTTGCAGCACCGGCCGCAAACGTTCGGCCAGCAGCGCCGGATCGATCCGGTAGAGCCACCAGCCGCAGAGCGGGCCGAGGAGCGCGGAGGTGGCGAGGAACGTCCAGGCCGACGGCCAATGCAGTGTTCCCGCGGATGCGAACAGCACCGCGCCCATGGCGACGACGAAGACCGTGTTCTGCAACAGCAGGCGTGCGATCATGCGCAGGTCCCGGGTGAGCGGCGCACGATATGGTGCAGCTATCCGGCAAAGATGCGGCCGGACGCGCGAAAGGCCCGATCGACCGGATCGGGCCCCTCCGTGGCAAGCCTGATCAGGCCAGCTGATCGATCCGCGTGCCCTGACCCGGCGGCAGCGGCGCGGGCGGTTGCGGCTTGAAGGTCGGATCCTCGTCCTTGACCTTGGCCTGGTCGTCCTGCTGCTTGGTCGTGTCGTAGCTGGGAACCACGATCGCGATCGGCGGCGGTGCTACGGTAGAAACCTTCATCCGCAAATCCTCACATATGGAAACAATTGAGCCTGCCCTGCGAGGCGCGAAAATTCCTTCAAGGCAATCGTTAAAATGCGAGGGATTGCGTGGGGATGGGCTGTTCTCGCGCTTCATCTAGCTGGATGAGGGCGATGACAAATCTCTCCTCGTCATTGCGAGGAGCTCGCGACAAAATTGCGTGGCAATCTTGCGCTGATGCGACGAAGCAATCCAGACTGCTTCTGCGGAGAGATCTCTGGATTGCTTCGCTCGCAATGACGGAGTTCGTGGCGAGCAGCGACGCGCAACATGTGCACTGCGTGCGCAGCAAGTGCAGAGGGAGAAAGCCGCCGCCTATTCGTCCTTGCCGCGGGTGATCGCGATGGAAGCCTCCGTCTTGGTGCGGGTGCATTCCATGTTGAGCCGGCGATAGCGCATGCTGACCTTGTCGCCGCGGAGCAGGCCCATGCGCTTCAGGCAGCGTGTCGCGCCGGTCGTGGTGTCGTCCTTGGTCACGGTGAAGACGATTGCCGCCATCGACCCCACCAGCCCGTAGAATTCCGGCTTGGGCTTGCGATCGCCCTTGGCATAGAGCTCGATCGAATATTTGTCGCCGCGGCAGGCGACCGAAAGCTCCTTGGCCGCCGGGTGCGAGAGGTAAACGACGTTGCGTGCCCGGAAATTCACCTTCAGGCGGTCGACCTGGTTCGCCAGTTCCTTGGCGCTGTCATCGCAGCGGTCGGCCCGGGCCGGCGAGGTGAGGGTCACAAGGCCGGTGATGGCGGCGGCGACCAGGATCGCGCCGCGGACGTCTAGTTTCAATGTCATGATGAAAAGCCCCTTAGGGCGCGCATTCAAGCGTCGGCGGACGCGAAGCGCAAGGGTGGGGTCCGGCCTTTCCACGTGCTGCGCTACGCCTTCCCAAACGCCCGCGCCGTCCCCTCTCATGCGTCCCGGTCCCTTCCTTTTCCGTCCAAAATGGGCTTAGAACGCTTCTATGCGAGGGCCCGCGCGTGGCCCCAAACCCCGGATTCGCCCATGAACGCCCCGACCGCCTTCCCCGACCAGTCCAAGCCCGTTCCCCCCTACAAGCACACCCCCCTGTTCCCGCTGGGCAAGGACGAAACCCCCTACAAGAAGATTTCGTCCGAGGGCGTCCGGGTGGAGAAGGTCCTGGGGAAAGACATGCTGGTGGTGTCGCGCGAGGCGCTGCGGGCGCTGTCGGAGGCGGCTTTCGGCGACATCAACCATTACCTGCGCCCCGGCCATCTGAAGCAGCTCCGTGCCATCCTGGAGGACAATGAGGCCAGCCCCAACGACAAGTTCGTCGCGCTGGACTTTCTGAAGAATGCCAACATCGCGGCCGGCGGCGTGCTGCCGATGTGTCAGGACACCGGCACCGCGATCATCATGGGCAAGAAGGGCTGCAACGTCATCACCGACGGCGACGACGAGGCGGCGCTTTCGGAAGGCGCGCGCGATGCGTACCTGCGCCGCAATCTGCGCTACTCGCAGGTCGCGCCGCTCTCGATGTACGAGGAGAAGAACACCGCCAACAACATGCCGGCGCAGTGCGAGATCTACGCCGAGGGCGACGATGCCTACAAGTTCATGTTCATGGCGAAAGGCGGCGGCTCCGCCAACAAGAGCTTTTTGTTCCAGGCAACGCCCTCGGTGCTGACCAAGGACCGGCTGCTCGCGTTCCTGAAGGAGAAGATCCTGACCCTCGGCACCGCCGCATGCCCGCCCTATCACCTCGCCATCGTGATCGGCGGCACCTCGGCCGAGCTCTGCATGAAGACGGTGAAGCTTGCCTCGGCGCGCTATCTCGATGCGCTGCCGACCCACGGCTCGCCTGACGGCAACGCCTTCCGCGACGTCGAGATGGAGAAGGAAATCCACAAGATGACGCAGTCGCTCGGCGTCGGCGCGCAGTTCGGCGGCAAATATTTCTGCCACGATGTGCGCGTGATCCGCATGCCGCGTCACGGCGCATCGCTTCCCATCGGGCTCGGCGTGTCCTGCTCGGCCGACCGCCAGGTGCTCGGTAAGATCACCAAGGACGGCATCTATCTCGAGGAGCTCGAGCACAACCCGGCACAATACCTGCCGCAGGTCGAGCAGTCGCTCGGCGGCGAGGTGGTCAAGATCGACCTCAACCAGCCGATGAAGGACATTCTGGCGACGTTCTCGAAATATCCGATCAAGACCCGCGTCTCGATGACCGGCACCATGATCGTCGCGCGCGATAGCGCCCATGCCAAGCTGCGTGAGCGGCTGGAGAAGGGCGAGCCGCTGCCGGATTACTTCAAGAACCATCCGGTCTATTACGCCGGGCCCGCCAAGACGCCCGAAGGCTACGCCTCCGGCGCGTTCGGTCCGACCACCGCCGGCCGCATGGATTCCTTCGTCGACCAGTTCCAGGCCGCCGGCGGCTCGATGGTGATGGTGGCCAAGGGCAACCGCGCCCCCGCCGTGCGCGAGGCCTGCAAGAAATATGGCGGCTTCTATCTCGGCTCGATCGGCGGCGCGGCGGCCAATCTCGCCGAACACTGCATCAAGAAGGTCGAGGTGCTCGAATATCCCGAACTCGGCATGGAAGCGATCTGGCGCATCGAAGTCGTCGACTTCCCCGCCTTCATCATCATCGACGACAAGGGGAATGACTTCTTCAAGGAACTGAACTTGGGCTGAGGCTAGTTCACCTCGCCCCGGTTGCGGGGAGAGGTCGGACTTTGCGCGTGGCGCAAAGTCCGGGTGAGGGGGACTCTCCACGAGTCCGACTGTCTCCGTCCTTGCGGAGACTCCCCCTCACCCCAACCCTCTCCCCGCAAGCGGGGCGAGGGAGAACTCTCAACTGCAATTGGTGACCTGGTTGGAGCACAGCGCGCGCCACCAGCCTCGCACGCCGTCGTGACTCTCGACCAGAGCCCAGAAGCCGCTGCAGGCCAAGAGCCGCTTCGGCCCGCCGTCGGCGTCGATCGGGCCGCCGAGCTCGCGCTGCGCCGGCATCCATTTGGCGTCGACGAAGGGCGCCTGGAACAGGCCGCCGGCGCGCGTGCCGCCATTGGCGTAGTTGGCGCCGACCTTGTTGGAGGCGACCCAGCCACGCCCGGCATAGGGCTTTGGCGCGCTGCGTGGATATCGCTTCTCGTCCTCGTAGTCCTTGCCCGGCGGCTTGGCCCCCTCGATCAGGAACCAGCCGTTCTTGAAGCCGATGATGCGGAATTCGGTGAGCCAGCCGCCGTCGGGCGTGTTCTCGGCGCCGCCGAGCTTGAGCCGGTAAGGCGGCGGCAGCGTGCCGAGCACGCGCCCTTGCACCGACGGTTCGGCGCGCACGTTGAGGCCTTTGGGATCCTGGTCGATGGACCAGGCGCCGAGAGCGCAGGGCTCGGTGCCCTCGGGCAGCGATGAGCGCTGTTCGGCGAGTTCGGCGTGCAGCTTGGCGAAATCGCTGTCGTCGTCATCGCGATCGTTGCGCGGCTTCAATTCGGCTGAGACCGCGCGCGTCGCATCCGGCGTCAGCGTGACCACGAGGCTCTGACGCGCGGCAAACACACTGGCCGGCGTCTTCGGATCGTTCGATGTCGCGGGATAGACGGCGAGATAACCGGTCGCACTTTCCGTGCGATAGGCGAGGCCGGCGACGTAGCCTGCCGGCACCATGGCGAGCGCGCTTGCGCGCCACGCCGGTTCGGTGTCTTCCGCGTGCGCCGCCACCGATGCTGCGACACACAGCAACGTCGCCGCGACGAGGCGGATGTTGGGCATGTGCCGAAGCCGCGGCGTTACGCCCGTACGCCCGTAAACGGAAAGCTGCCCATCGGGCCGATGCCCATCTCGCCGCTCATGCTGTCGCCGGAGACCTTTCCGATAAACTCGAGTGTCAACGGCATCGGATTGGTGATGGAAACCTTCCAGTTGACGGCGTCGCCACTGATGGTGCCGTCGAAGATCTCTGCGGTGTTGCCCTCTGCGCCCTGCGTGCCCGTCAGCGTGCCGCCGGAACTCAGCAGGGTCAGCGTCGCCTGGCGCTCGCCCATCGGCGTCGTCATGGTCAGATTCCAGTTGCCGTCTACGGCCATTCCCGTCTCCCGAACAAATCCCGGCGGACCGCGACGATCCGCGGTCAGTCCCGAGCGAGCCTATAACCCAACTCGCAGCTCCTGCCTAACGCCCGAATAGGGCATTTAGGCGCGGGCGGCGGCGCGCCGGCGGCTGGTGACGATGAGGCGCAGAACGACGTATTGAACGGCAAAGGCCAGGATCTTGCCGCCGCCTGCGACCACCGTGAGGTAGAACGCCCACAGCTTCAAATCGCCGGTCGATGCGACGACGATCATGCCGGCGCCGAGCACGAACATCAGCGCGGCCCAGGCATAGCCCGCAGCCGTCACATATTCCGGAACGGCCTCGACGACCATCGGCGGCATGTATCGCAGCATCCAGCCGCGCTTGAGCATGATGAGGCCGATCGCGAAATGCGCGATCGAAGGCTTGGCCATCATGAAGCGAGGATCGTTGGTCAGCAGCGTGATTGTGCCGAGGCCGACGACGAGCGCGAGGCTCGCATACGTCATGTAATTGAGGTGCTGCCCCCTGATGCGCGCGTGGATCACCTGCGCGACCGCGCCGGCGATCGCCACCGACGTCGCCAGGATGACGTTGTCGGTGACGAGATAGATGACCAGGAAGAGGATGGCGGAGAAGAGATCGGAGGCGAGGCGGGCGAATACGACCTTCATCGGCAGTCCTGTTCAGCGGGCGTTCGGCAATGCGCGGGCCGGCGTACCGTACTTGATCTGGCGATACTCGGGATACCATTTTGTGAAGTAAACCGCGCTGTTCCGAGCGGCGAAGGCGACTGCAAGGCTCGACCAGAGCGGCAGGCCGGGGACGTAGATCAGCACGAGATTGGCGGCCGCCATCAACAGCGCGGCCGCGGTCCAGGCGCCGGTGATGACGTAATTGGCATGGAGAAAGCCGGGCATCGCCGCGGTCTCGGCCGGCACCGCTTCCAGCGCATATTGCAGCGTGAAAGGACGGCGGAGCAGCATCGAGCCGAGCGAGATGACGAGGATGCCGATGTCGACCGACAGCTTGACGCCGAGCGTGCCGAACTGCGGATCGACCAGCGCGAGGTAGAGCCCGATGGCGGCGAACACGACCGCCGAGCCTGCGGCCAGGGTCTTCACCGAGCGGCCACGCACGACATCGATCGCGACGGTTGCGAGGCAGATCGCGGAGGCCGCGAACACGCTCGAGGCGGCCGACGTCACCAGCATCAGAAAGGTGAAAACGCCGTAGGGCGCGAGGATCAGGAAGATCGCCATGGGCCACCTCGGTCAGGTGAATCTTTACGATGTAAAGATCGATAGTTCAGGAGCGGCGCCGGGTCAAGTCAAATCTTTACAGTGTCAAAATAACGTAGGCGGCGTATAAAAGCTGAATGGCCGCAGTCGTTTGGTCGGACACCTCTGCGGCGATTTCGGCCCAGGGCAGGTGTGACAAAACCGGCAGCGCGCAGGCGATCGCGAGGCCGAGGGCGAACAGGATGCCGCCGTTGAAGATGACCTGGCCGCTCCGCCGCAGCTGGATCATATGGAGGGCAGCGACGGCGCAGATCAGGGCGATCACGGCCAGGAAGTGGGCGGCGATTGCGGGCATCTGCATGCGGTGCTTCCTTGGTGACACGTCGTGCTGTGGCTTTGGGACGCCCCGGAGTGACGGGCGCTACTGCGCGCCCACCCAATTGCCGTGAAAGCCATCGGGCACGCGGTGGCCGAGCTGCACCAGCGCGACGGGACCCGCCTCGACATCGGTGGCGTTGAACACCGCGAGGTCGCTGCGGTTCTCTCGCGCCCGCCAGATCACCGCGAGCAGCCAGCCGTCGCCCTCGGTCGCATCCTTCGATCGCTCGACGAACACCGGCTCGGAGATGGTGTCGCCGGCGGGCAGCAGATAATGGCCGAGCCGCCTTCCGTTGCAGTCGACATGGACGACGCCGGAGAGCGCGCCGAACATCGGCAGTTTCGGATTGGCGCAGGCGTACCAGCCGTGACGGTTCTTCAGCCCGGCGCGGCGGTCGTCGATGCGGGGGAATTCGCCGGTGAGATCGTCAAGATACGTCTGCTGGAAGCGATCGGTATTGCCTGAGAGGTCGAACGTCCAGCGGCAGTGCCGGGCGCGCGACTTCTCCGGATCGGTCGGCCGACCGTCGGGATGCGGAAACAGCGGCGCTTCCTCGAACTGCATGACGTCCGCGACGATGCGATTGTCGTCCTCCCACGCGTTCATGACGTGGAAGACGTAGCATGCTTCGGTACGGAACCAGACGATGTCCTTTGTCGCGCCGCTGCGCTTCATCACGCCGACATAGGCGCCCTTGTCCGGCTCCCAGGCGTAGGGCGGCCGCCCGCTCATTGCGCGCTCCATGCTGCCGGTAATGGGGAGGATCGGAAACAGCACATGGTTCGCGGTGACGATGAAGTCGTGCACCATGCTGGCATAGGGCGCCTCGAACCGCTCGAAGCGAGTCGCCTTGCCGGAGGCATCGATCGAGCCGTAGGAGAGGGCAGAGGTCAACGGCCCGGCGGCGTTGTAGCCGAAGAACACCAGCTCGCCGGTGATGGGATCGATCTTCGGATGTGCGGTGAAACTGCCGGCGAGGCGGCCCTGATAGTTGTGATAGCCGCGCGTCGCCAGCGTGCCCGGTTCGATCTCGGTCGGCAGATGCGCCTCTTCCAGCGCAAGCAGCTTGCCGGCATGGAAGATGATGTTGGTGTTGGCGACGCCGCCGTCGGTGAGATCAGCCGGGGCATCCGGAAGCTTGCGGCCGAAGCCGCCGAACAAAGCGCGGCCGGCGTCGTGCTCGGCAAGCCATTTCGGCGTGCGGACCCAGCGGTTGCGGTAGCTGGCCCGCCCGTTCTCGAGGTGGAAGGCGTGCAGCATGCCGTCGCCGACGAACCAATGCGCGCCGGGCGAAGAGTACTGCGGATTGGGACCGTTGCGATAGAGCGTGCCGTTCAGATCCCGCGGCAATTCGCCGATGATCGTCAGGAATGGCGCGTCCGCCTCGAACGGGATCGGCGCGATATTGTTCCGGCGCTCGGCGATGGCGTCGTGCTGCACGGGCATATCCTCCGTATCTTTACATCGTAAAGATCAAATAGCGTCGATTGCCAATCCGGTCAAGCGAAATCTTTACACTGTCAATATTGCGTCATATAGCTTGCAAATGATCAAGACCGACACCAAGAGCGAAACCGCACGAAGGCCGCGTGCCTCCAGAAAAACGACGTCGACCGCGGCATCGCGTCCGGCACGCCGCACCACGAACGCGAAGACCGAGACGCCATACCATCACGGCGCCTTGCGCGAGGCGCTGCTCCAGGCCGCCGAACGGGTGCTGGAACGCGAGGGGCTCGCGGGCCTCACACTACGCGCGGTGGCACGCGAGGCGGGCGTTTCGCACGCCGCGCCCACCCACCATTTCGGCGATCTCACCGGCCTGCTCAGCGAGCTCGCGGCCGTGGGCTTCCGGCAGTTCAACGCGGCGATGACCGCGTCCTGCGATGCCGCCGCCACGCCGCTCGAAGCCGCGCTAGCGCGGCCGAAGGCTTATGTCGCCTATGCGCAGGCTCATCCCGGCATGTACGGCATAATGTTCCGCTCCGAGCGGCTGGATTATTCCAGGCCCTCGCTGCACGAGGCCGCCGAAGCCTCCTTTGCCGGGCTCGCGAATGCCATCGGCGCGATGCGGCAGGAGCAGATCAGCGGCGACACGCTGACGCTGAACCAGGGCGCCGCCATCGCACGCGCCTGGTCGATGGTGCACGGCTTCACCATGCTGCTGCTCGACGGACGGCTCGAGGACATCCTCGGGCGGTTGCCCGAGGGGACCACGGCCGAGCGCCTGCTCGAGGCGATGCTGACCGCGCCCGTGTCCCCGAAGCATCCTGTATAGCGCCGTTTGGGGCGCCTAAAGCGCGATGCGATTAGGATGAATCGTCATCGCGCTTTAGGTTGTTGTTTAAGCATGATCTTTTCGGAAAACCGCTGCGCACTTTTCCGGATCATGCTTTAGCGCATCGTCGCAAGCTCGACGGCGCGGCCGCGCGTGCCGATGATCTTCACCTCGTCCTTGCCGCAAGCGAAGCCACGGGCGGAATCGTCCGCGGCCTTGCGCGCAAGCTCATTGGCGGTGGGATTGGCGATCGCATCGACATAGGCGACGTGGCAGACCGGGCCGGGCGGCAGCCGGGTCACGACCAGCATGGCTTTGGTATTCGGCCGTCCCTGCTTGTCGGGATCGCTGTTGTCGGCAATGTGCCAACGCTGGATGATCGCAAACGGCTTTGCGCCCACCGCGCGCCATTCGATCGTGTTCTCCGACCAATTGAACGGCGCGAACCAGGCCTTGGCGGCCGGTTCCTCGGCGGCTTGCTTGCGATTGCGGCCGACCGAGACGATTTCGCGAAGATCGTCCTCGGCAACCAGCACCAGGAGGCCGCTCTTGCCCGGACATGCCCGCGCGGTACTGCCGTCGAGCTCGCTGGCTCTACCGATCTGGCGGCAATCTTTTGGCGCGGTCGAGGTGTAGATGCTGCCCACGGATTGGGCGTCGGCACTGTTCAGGCCGATGCAGGTCATCAAGACGGCAAGACCTATGCTGGCGTGGTTCATCATGAGGCCTCGAGGGAGTGGGAACTTCGTCCCATCAGACGTCTTGATTGTGGGCAAGGTTCAAACTGCGACGGGATATACCTGACAGCGCCGCGGAATCGTTCTAGAAGAGCGGCTTCGCTTGGGCTTCTCCAGCCTCGTTCGCGTCCTCATTCTCTCGATCATGCCAGCCATCTCGAACAAACCTTATCGTGTCGGCCGCTCCAAGACCGGACTCGGCCTCTTCGCCACCAAGCCGATCAAGAAGGGCACAAGGATCATCCGCTATTTCGGACCGATCCTGGATTCGCGGATTCCAGCGCACGACGAGATCGAGAACAAGTACCTGTTCGAGCTCAACGGCCGCTGGACCATCGACGGGTCGGTGCGCAAGAATCTTGCCCGCTACATCAATCATTCCTGCCGGCCCAACGCCGAGTCCGACGTCCGGCCGCGCGAGCGCAAGGTGTTCATCCGCGCCATCAAGAACATCGAGCCGGGCGACGAGATCAACTACGATTACGGCACCGATTATTTCAAAGCCTATCTGAAGCCGATCGGCTGCAAGTGCGATTCCTGCGAGAAGAAGCGCAAGAAGCTGCGCGCCGAGGCGCGGGCCGAACGTGCCAAGGTGAAGGCGCGCAGCGAGCGCAAGGCCGAGAAGTCGGGCGCGAAGGGCCTCAAGAACAAGGCCGCCAACAAGAAGCTCAACGGTCACGCCGTCGGCAAGGCCCGCGCGCCGGCGTAGCCTGCGCTTCCAGCTCCGCTGGCATGCTACGTAAGGAGCGCATCGTCAGGTGTCATTCCGGGGCGATGCGCAGCATCGAGCCCGGAATTTCGAGATTCCGGGTCTGGTGCTCGCGCACCAGCCCGGAATGACGGTGACTTGGCCTCACGCCGCCGCCACGCTCCCGCTCCTTCGCAAGCCCACATATTGCAACTCTGCGAACACGCCCGTGGCGATTGCCTGCGCGACGACCATGAGCTCGCCGGCGAGGTTCGGCGACACCGCGCCGGAGAGCAGCAGCGCGATGCTGCCGACGGTCCAGGCCGCGTTGCCGACCACGACCAGCAGCACGAGCGCCTTCGCCACCGCGGCGCGCGAAGCGAGCCAGCCGACCAGCGCGGCGTAGGCGATCAGGAACAGGCCGGTCTCGCGCAGCAGCGCCTCGGGCAGGTTGAACAGCGCAGCGAAGGTGCTCGCGCCGAAGGCGAAGCCGAGGGCGGCGACGCCGCTGAAGACGGCATCGGCCAGCAGGGCGCGGCGAAGGAAAGTGGATGCAACGATCATGGTCGGTCTCCTTGCTTGGGGGGTGAGGTCGAGTTCACGGCCGTCCGCGCCACCAGGCGCGGAGCCGGCGGGCGAGACGGTAGGGGCAGAGGCTTCTGCCGACGCCGTGCTCGAAGGCGATGACCTGTGCGACCACGTAATCGCCGGTCGAATGCACCAGCGGCTCGGGCATGTTGAGACAGCGCGCCAGCATGCGGGTCGCGAGCGCCAGGGCCCAGGGAACAAGGTGGTCTGCGATGGTCCGGTAGAGCAGCAGCGCGATCATGGTCATCTCCTGTAGAACCGAAGATGCGCCGGCCCGCGGGCCAATTCGATTACCTCAGGGGTAAGGCAGATCGCTATTCAGGACAGTCTTGGGATGTTCGACGCTGCTCGCAATTCGCGAGAAATCCCGGTGGTCCCGGCTACGTCGAGACGCCAAACAGCCTGCGCAGAGCCGGCAACCATTCGCCGGTCATCGTGAACTCGAGCCCGAGTCGGGCTCCGCAGGCGATCGCCAGTAGGGTGATCGGCGCCGAGACGGCGAGGGTCGAGAACGCGGTCAACCCTTGCCCGATCGTGCATCCCATCGACATGACGCCCCCGATGCCCATCAGGAGCGCGCCGGTCATGTGACGCTTCAATTCGCGCGCGTCGTCGCAGGCCTCCCATCGGAAGCCGCGCGCGAGCATCGCTGCGGCGAATGAGCCTGCCACGACGCCGGTGACGGAGCCGATCCCAAAATTCAGCCGCGCCCCGGAGAAGGTGGCGATGTAGAGGATGGTGTCGCCGAGCGGCGCGACGAAGCTGAGCGAGGAGACGCGGACCGGGTCGAATTCGTCATCGGCGAGCCAGCCGGTCGCGAACCAGCCGAATGCGATCGCGCCGCCGACGGCAAGGCCGGAGGCCAGCAGTCGCGGCGATCGCACCAGCCTGCCGTCCGCGAGAGCCCAGACGGCGAGCGCCGTGGCGATCGATACGACGAGGAACGCGCGCAGCGCGCCTCCCGCGCCGAGAAGCGAGGTCAGCGTCTGGTCGCTGCCCTCGGAGAGCCGCAGGGACAACGGCTCGATCAGCATCATGCGCAGCACGCCCGTGATGCCGCGCATGGTTGCGAGCGCCGAGAGGCCGAGCACGAGAAAGACCACGATGGCGCGCAGATCTCCGCCGCCGACACGGACCAACGTGCCGAAGCCGCAGGTGCCGACCAGCGCCATGCCGATGCCGAACGTCAACCCGCCCAGAATCGCGCCGCCAAGCCCGAGCGACGGCGTCAGGTAGATCGACCGCGACAGATCGACGATGCCGAACTCGGCGAGCGCCTGGGTCGCCAGCAGCGCCACGGCCGCAGCCAGCGCAAAGGACTTCAGCCGACGCAAATCCGACCCGAAGAACGCATCCTCGAGCATCGCCAGAGTGCAAAATCGTCCCGCGCGACCCGAGACACCGAGCACGGCGCCGGCTGCAAGCCCGCATGCAAACGCTATGGTCGACGGGTTCAGCATTCCTCCCGGAGATGTTTGTTGCCGTTCCGGGCAGCTTGCGCCGGAGGGTTGCGGAAAGCCAGAGCGGATAATTACCGGCGCCGCCGGCGCACCGGCTCGCAGAACACGTCGTAGACGGCGGTCAGTATCTTGCGGACGTCCTCGCTGGCGAGGCTGTAGTAAATGGTCTTGCCGTCGCGGCGGGTGGTGACAAGACGGTCGAGCCTCAACCGTGCGAGCTGCTGGGATACCGTCGACTGCCGCTCGCCGAGGAATTGCTCGAGCTCGGTCACGGACTTCTCGCCCTCGGCGAGGATGCAGAGCAGCAGCAAGCGGGATTCATGCGACAGCGCCTTGAGCATGTCGCTCGCCTCGCGCGCCTTCTCGATCATCTGCTCGAGTTCGGCGGAGCCCTCGATCTCCTTCAGCTTTGGCAACGGCATCGCGTCAAGTTCCTCATAGGCATCTCTGGTCAAGACCTGCCCGGCGTCGATCCCGAACCTGTCAGGATGCGGTTCAGCAGGCCGAAGAAGAAGGCATCGCCCGGATAGCCGCGAATGCGGCCGATCTCCCGGCCCTCTTTTACCACGACGAAGGTCGGCGTGAAGGCACCCGGATCAATTCCGGAGAGATCGGCGGGCAGGGGCCGGCCGAGGTCGACGCGGCGCAGCGGCGCGGCCTGGCTTTCCTCGGTCTTGCCGTAGATCGGCGCGATCTCGGCGTCAAAGCGAGCGCACCAGACGCAACCGGCTCGCTCGAACATGACCAGTTCGGCCGCGCGGGATCCCGTCGCCGGCAGCGCCAGCGTGATAGCGGCCAGGAGCAATGCCAAGAGCAATGCGACGTGTCGGCTCATCCCGCGCCTTTGACCTCCGGACCTCGGGCCTCTGGACTTCCCTGGTTCTTTATATCATTAAATTCGCATATGTAATAGGTGGGGACAATGACCTTGGATGTCACGCTTGGTGCGGCCTTTGTCGCTGGCCTGTTGTCGTTTCTGTCGCCCTGCATCCTGCCGCTGGTCCCGCCGTTCCTGTGCTACATGGCCGGGGTCTCGGTCTCGGATCTCTCCGATGGGCGGCCCGCATTGCGGTCGCGCATCCTGGTCTCTGCCTTGGCTTTCGTAGCCGGCTTCTCCCTGGTCTTCGTGGCGCTGGGTTCGACGGCCTCGATTGCGGGGCGCTTCATCTCCGCCCATATCTCGACGCTCGGCATCGTCGCGGGCCTCCTGATCGTCTTGATGGGTCTGCACTTTCTCGGTGTGCTCAGGATTCCGCTGCTCTATCGCAGCGCAACGCTGCAGGTCGAGAGCCGGCCCGCCGGCGTTGCAGGCGCCTTCGTCATGGGTCTGGCCTTCGCGTTCGGTTGGACACCCTGTGCAGGTCCGATTCTCGCGGCCGTCCTGTTCATGGCGGGGTCCGAGGACACCACTGCCAGGGGGGCTCTGCTGCTGCTTTCTTATTCGGCAGGGACCGGCATTCCCTTCCTGATCGCCGCCGCTTTCACCGGTCGCTTCGTCGCCGCGCTCGGGCGCGCCCGCCGGCACCTGGCCATGGTGGAGAAGACGATGGGCGCCTTTCTGGTCGCGACCGGATTGATGTTCCTGACCGGGCTGATGCCGGCCGTCTCGGAATGGCTGCTGGAGCATTTCCCTGCATTGACCAGCATCGGTTGACCATCACGCTTCAGCCGAAGCGGAAATCGAGAAGCTGCGCGTAAGACTGCAGCTCGATCAGGTAGCGATGGACGAGCGGCCCGTCTCCGGCCATCGCCGCATGGGAGATCTCGGTGCTGCTGGCGATCGCGCCGTCGATCAGCCGGCGGAATTCACTTGTATCCGCCACGTCCGCCCGGGCCCAATCGTTGCAGCGTTGCAGACGGTCGCGGAACGCGCTTGCGCTGGCGATGGTCTCCTCGGCCCGTGCCGGGGCGGGATGCTCGCCATAATGCGTGGCCGCAACGCGCAGCTTGTCCATCGCGGGTGCGATTTCGAAGACGCAATCGGCAAGGCCGTAGAGGCCGGATCGACGCCTGAGCTCGTGAAACGACCGGCGGAGCAGGAGCAGCTCTCGTCCGGCGGCGACAACGTCCCCGCTGTCGAGCGCGCGCGCGGCCGCGCCAAGACGCTCGCCGCCTCGACCGAGAAATTCCGTCAGCGCGACAGGCGCGTAAGGAGGGTGGGGAAAGGGCGTATGTGTCGCGAGCTGCTTCCAGGTAGCCGTGGCCTCTTCGATTTCCATCTGCGCCAGCGCAATGTTTCCGGTCCGTGCATAGCTCGCGGCGGTGCGCAGGTTGGCCATCATCGGCTCCATCGCCGCTGCGAAATCCTTCGCGCTGTCGCCCTCGGCGCCCAGCGCGAGCGTTCCGGAGATCAACCACGCCAACAGCACCATGATGCAGCGCAAGATCGGAAATCCTTGTTACATTCGAGTATTCGAATATTATAATAGAGCAGCCTCGACCCGCAATATTCTCCAAGGTTGAAATTCCCGATGCACCTCTTCAGGCCGACGCGGCGAGATGTTCTGGCATTGGCTTCGGGCGCCGCACTCGCCGCGAGCCGCGGGGAGGCCGTGGCCGAACCCGCGCTGGGAGATGACGGGCTCTATCACGAGCCCTGGTTTCTGCAGAGCTTTCTCGATCTGCGCGAGGACCTCGACAGCTCTGCCGCCAACGGCAAGCGCCTCGCCATCATGTGGGAGCTGCGCGGCTGTCCCTATTGCCGCGAAACGCATCTGGTGAATTTCGCAGATGCCGGCATTGCGACCTACATCCGCGACAATTTCGAGGTTCTCCAGCTCAATCTGGTCGGATCCCGCAAGGTGACGGACTTCGATCGCCAGGAATTGTCCGAGAAGGACCTCGCCCAGAAATACGGGATCAGGTTCACCCCGACGTTCCAGTTCTTTCCGCCGTCGTCCAGCGGCATCGAAAAGCGGGAGCCGATAG
Organism: Bradyrhizobium sp. LVM 105; assembly: GCF_003957705.1. Taxonomy (NCBI): domain Bacteria; kingdom Pseudomonadati; phylum Pseudomonadota; class Alphaproteobacteria; order Hyphomicrobiales; family Nitrobacteraceae; genus Bradyrhizobium; species Bradyrhizobium sp. LVM 105. Next base: position 58,891 of record NZ_QZMV01000015.1, read on the forward strand.
CGCGAGAGGTCGCCCGGGCGCCCGGCTATCTGAAGCCGCCGCATTTCCTCGCGATGTTTCGTTTCGTGCGGGATCGCGCCTATGAGCGCGGCTCGTTCAAGGACTTCCTCGCCACCAGCGGCTAGTCCGACGCCGCGCGCAAATATGTCTTGACGCGATCAAAGACATCAACATATCATAATAAATGAATGTGATGGATCGTCGGATCCGTCACGAACGAGGCGGGCGTCACCTCGCCATCCCTGGGGTAGGAAACATGCGGCGCTCGCTTGCAGCTGCGTTTGCCTGGTGTCTCACGATCGGAAGCGCTTGTGCGCAGGAGCCGATCAAGCTCGACGTCGTCGATGATTCTCTGCCGAAATCCCTGACCGGCGCGCCCGGCGACGCCGCCGCCGGCAAGAAGGTTTTCCTGACGCGCACGCTCGGCAATTGCCTGGCCTGCCATCAGGTCACCAGCCTGAAATCCCAGGAATTTCACGGCGAGTTCGGCCCGTCGCTCGACGGTGTCGCCGGCCGGTACAGCGAGGCGCAATTGCGCCTCATCATCGCCGATCCCAAGCGCATCTTCACCAACACGGTCATGCCCGCGTTCTTCAGGAACGAGGGCCTCAGCCGGGTGCGACCGGAATTCGTCGGCAAGTCCATTCTGACGGCCGCGCAGGTCGAGGACGTCATCGCTTTTCTCAAGACGCTGAACTGACGGCGAGGAGGATTAGGAATGAAGGCCATCAATCGACGGCAGGCATTTGCGCTCGGGGGCGGCTTCGTCATGCTGACCCTGATGCCGATGGCGGCCGATGCCGAGGTCTCGAACGACGCGGCGAAGTGGATCGAGAAGTTCACCGGCGGCAGGCAGCCGGCCAAGGGCAAGATTTCGCTCGACCTGCCGGAAATCGCCGAGAACGGCAACACCGTGCCGCTCTCGATCAACATCGAGAGCCCGATGACCGCGGACTCCTACGTCAAGGACGTTCTGATCGTCGCGGACGGCAACCCGAATGCGGGCGTGGCGACGCTGTCGTTCACGTCGTTGTCGGGCAAGGCGGAAGCCTCGATCCGGATCCGGCTCGCATCCACGCAGAACGTGGTTGCGATCGCGAAGATGAGCGACGGTTCGCTGTTCACGGAGCAGAAGACCGTGAAGGTCACCATCGGCGGCTGCGGCGGCTAAGGGCTTAGGAGAAGACAGATGGCAGACAAACCGCGCATCAAGCTTCCGAAGGAAGCCGCCAAGGGCGAGGTCATCCAGATCAAGACCCTGGTTTCGCACGTGATGGAATCGGGCCAGCGCAAGGATGCGCAGGGCAAGGCCATTCCGCGCAAGATCATCAACAAGTTCGCCTGCGAGTTCAACGGCAAGCCGGTGTTCGCCTGCGCGCTGGAGCCGGCGATCTCGGCCAATCCCTACATCCAGTTCGACGCCAGGATCGACGAGGCCGGCACGTTCAAATTTTCCTGGACGGACGACGACGGCGCGGTGATCACGGCCGAAGAGAAGATCGCGCTCAAGGCATGATGCGCATCGCGCATTGAGGGAGGCTCGAATGGCGCCACGATATATTGGGTTGGCCGCTGCGATCGTGGCCGCCGCATCGGTTGCGACGCTCGCGTCCGCGGAGGAGGCCGAGCGCAAGGGCATCGCGGCGCCGCCCGGCCACGTCTTCAAGACCATCATCTCCGGCTACGAGTTCCGCAGCAAGGAGACCCGCGCGCTGCAGGACGACGATCTGGAAAATCCGGGATTCCTTGCCGTGGAGCGCGCGGCGGAGGCCTGGAAGAAGGTCGAGGGGAGCGAGGGCAAGTCCTGCATGAGCTGCCACGGCGAGGCCGAGACCGGCATGAAGGGCGTCGGCGCCGCCATGCCGAAATGGGACGACAAGCTGAAGAAGCCGGTCAATCTCGAGCAGCGCATCAACATCTGCCGCAGCGAGCACATGAAGGCGGAGCCCTGGAAATTCAAATCCCGGGAGCTGACCGACATGACCGCCTTCGTGCGCTATCAGTCGCACGGCATGAAGGTCTCGGTGAAGACCGACGGGCCGATGTCGCCCTGGTTCGAGCGCGGCAAGCAGATCTATTACACGCGCTACGGCCAGCTCGATCTGGCCTGCGAATCCTGCCACGAGCGCAACAATGGCAAGTTCATGCGCGCCGATTTCCTGAGCCAGGGGCAGACCAACGGCTTTCCGACCTATCGGCTGCGCGATCAGCGCCTGGTGCCGTTGCATGAGCGTTTCGAAGGCTGCATGTTCGACGTGCGCGCCGAGCCGTTCAAGCCGCTTTCGGACGAGTTCCTCGCGCTCGAGCTCTATGTGGCCTGGCGCGGCATCGGGTTGCCGGTCGAGACGCCCTCGGTGCGCAACTGAAACGATGAGCTTGCAGGAGTCTTGCGCATGATCTCTCGCCGCGAGTTCATTCAGGTCGCCGCGGCAACGGCGGCACTCTCGGGCGGTGTCGGCTCCGGCCTGACCCGGGCGGTCGCCCAGCAGCGCCTGACCGAGAAGGAATTGCTGGCGTTCGAGCCGCTCGGCAACGTCACGCTGGTGCATGTGACCGATATCCACGGCCAGCTGATGCCGCTCTATTTCCGCGAGCCGTCGACCAATCTCGGGGTGGGCGAGGCCAAGGGGCTTCCGCCGCACGTCACCGGCAAGGAGTTCTTGACGCGCTTCGGGATCGCGCCCGGCTCGTCGGCGGCCTACGCCCTGACCTCCGAGGATTTCGAGGCACTGGCCAAGAGCTATGGCCGGATCGGCGGCCTCGATCGTGCCGCGACCGTGATCAAGGCAATCCGCGCCGAGCGCGGCGACAAGGTCGCGCTGCTCGACGGCGGCGACACCTGGCAGGGCTCGTGGTCCTCGCTGAAGACGCGCGGCCAGGACATGATCGACTGCATGGCGCTGCTCAAGCCCGACGCCATGACCGGACATTGGGAATTCACCTACGGCACCGAGCGGGTCAAGCAGGCGATCGAAGGCCTCGGCTTTCCGTTCCTCGGCCTCAACATCCGCGACACCGAATGGAACGAGGCGGCGTTCGAGGCCTCGACCATGATCGAGCGCGGCGGCGTCAAGATCGCGGTGCTGGGCCAGGCCTTCCCCTATACGCCGGTCGCCAATCCGCGCTGGATGATTCCGACCTGGTCGTTCGGCGTGCGCGAGGAGGACGTGCAGGCGCAGGTCGACAAGGCGCGCAAGGGCGGCGCGCAGCTCGTCGCGCTGCTCTCCCACAACGGCTTCGACGTCGACCGCAAGCTCGCAAGCCGCGTCAAGGGCATCGACGTCATCCTGACCGGACATACCCATGACGCGCTGCCGGAGGCCGTCAAGGTCGGCAAGACCCTGCTGATCGCGTCGGGCTCCTCCGGCAAGTTCGTCTCGCGGCTCGATCTCGATGTCCGCGACGGCGAGGTCAAGGCTTACAGGTACAAGCTCATTCCGCTGTTCTCCGACGTGATCGCGGCGGACGCCGAGATGGCGGCGAAGATCGCCGAGGTGCGCAAGCCGTTCGCGTCCGATCTCGCCAAGGTGCTCGGCAAGACCGACTCGCTGCTCTACCGGCGCGGCAATTTCAACGGCACGTTCGACGATCTGATCTGCCAGGCGCTGCTGCAGGAGCGCGACGCCGAGATCGCGTTGTCGCCCGGCTTCCGCTGGGGGACCAGCGTGCTGCCGGGGCAGGACATCACCTTCGAGGACGTCACCAACGCAACCGCGATCACCTATCCCGCGGTCTACCGCATGGGCATGACCGGCGCGCGGCTGAAGGAGATCATCGAGGACGTCGCCGACAATCTCTTCAACGTCGATCCCTACTACCAGCAGGGCGGCGACATGGTGCGGATCGGCGGACTTGCTTACGCGATCGATGTCACCAAGCCGCAGGGGCAGCGCATCTCGGACATGCAGATGGTCAAGACCGGCGCGCCGATCGATCCCGCGAGGGAATACCAGGTCGCGGGCTGGGCCAGCGTCAACGAAGGAACCGAAGGGCCGCCGATCTGGGACGTCGTCGCGAACTACCTGATGCGACAGAAAACCGTTCGGCTCGAACCCAACCGGGCCGTCAAAGTTACCGGAGCGTGAGAAGCGATGTCGAAGATGGACAGTTCCCGGCAATCCCGACGCAGTTTCCTCGCCGCTGGTGCCGGCGTCGTGGCGTCGGTGCTCGCCAAGCCCGCCGCGGCGGGAGCCGGCAATCCCGCCAACCAGCCGCCCAACGTTCCTGAATGGACCAAGTCGCTCGGCGAGGGCGTCGCTGTGCGCCCGTACGGCAAGCCGTCGAAATTCGAGAAGGACGTGGTCCGGCGCGACGTCGAATGGCTGACCGCCTCGCGCGAATCCTCGGTGAGCTTCACGCCGCTGCACGAGCTCGAAGGCATCATCACCCCGAACGGTCTCTGCTTCGAGCGGCATCACGGCGGCATCGCCGAGGTCGATCCGGCCGATCATCGCCTGATGATCCATGGGCTCGTGGAGCGCCCGTTGATCCTCACGCTGGAGGAGCTGAAGCGCTACCCGCGCGTCAATCGCATCCATTTCATGGAATGCGCGGCGAATTCGGGCATGGAATGGCGCGGTGCCCAGCTCAATGGCTGCCAGTTCACCCACGGCATGATCCACTGCGTGCAGTACACCGGCGTATCGCTGCGCACGCTGCTGGAAGAAGCCGGCGTCAAGACCAACGGCAAGTGGCTGCTGGTCGAGGGTGCAGATGCTGCCGCGATGGATCGCAGCCTTCCGATCGAGAAGGCCCTCGACGACTGCATCATCGCCTACAAGATGAACGGCGAGGCGCTCTATCCCGAGCAGGGCTATCCGATGCGCCTCGTGGTGCCGGGCTGGCAGGGCAATCTCTGGGTCAAGTGGCTGCGCCGCATCAAGGTCGGCGACCAGCCCTGGCACACCCGGGAGGAGACGTCGAAATACACGGACCTCATGCCGAACGGCAAGGCGCGTCGCTTCACCTGGTCGATGGACGCGAAGTCCGTGATCACGAGCCCGAGCCCGCAGGCGCCGATCAGGCACGGCAAGGGCTTCACCATCGTTTCGGGGCTCGCCTGGAGCGGCGCCGGCAAGGTCAAGCGCGTGGACGTCTCGCTCGACGGTGGCCGCAACTGGTGGCCGGCGCGGCTCGATGGCCCGGTTCTCGACAAGGCGTTGACGCGCTTCTACTACGAATTCGATTGGAACGGCGAGCCGCTGCTGCTGCAATCGCGCGTCCAGGACGAGACCGGATACGTGCAGCCGAGCAAGGCCGAGCTGCGCAAGATCCGCGGCGTCAACTCCATCTATCACAACAATGGCATCCAGACCTGGCATGTGCAGGCCAATGGTGAGGTCGAGAATGTCGAAGTCGCTTGAGCTCATTGCAGCTGCGCTGCTCGCCTGCGCGCTGAGCGCCCCAGCGTTTGCGCAGCAGAAGGCGGATGCCAAGAGTGGTCCGCGCTACCACATCGGCCGCGCGCCGACCGCGGAGGAGATCCGTGGCTGGGATATCGACGTGCGGCCCGACGGCCAGGGCCTGCCGGAAGGCAAGGGCACCGCCGCCCAGGGCGAGAAGCTGTTCATGGACAATTGCGCGAGCTGCCACGGCGAGTTCGGCGAGGGCAACGGCCGCTGGCCGGTGCTGGCGGGCGGCAAGGGCTCGCTGACCTCGGACAATCCGGTCAAGACGGTGGGCTCGTACTGGCCCTACGCCTCCACCGTGTTCGACTATATCAGGCACGCCATGCCTTACGGCAATACGGGCTCCTTGTCCGTCGACGAATATTATGCGCTGGTCGCCTACGTCCTCTATCTCAACGACGTCGTCACCGATCAGAACTTCGAGCTGAACAAGAAGACCCTTGCCACGATCAAGATGCCGAACGAGCAGGGTTTCGTGATGGACGACCGCGCCAGCAGCGAGAAGTCGTTCTGGCAGAAAGACCCCTGCATGAAGAATTGCATCGCCCCGGTGAAGATTACCGGGCGCGCTGCCGCCATCGACGTGACGCCTGAGGACGGCAAGGAGAAGAAGTCGCGGGGCGTGGAGTGAGACGCGGCCGGGCGAGCCGCCGCACACTTCTGCATGCGGCTCTCGCTGTCGGCTCGTTCATCACAATCTCGCCGGCCGCGGCCCAGGCTCCTGAGCCTCACAGGCTCGCGCTGCAGATCAGCGACGACGACCCGGTCAAGATGCGCGCGGTCCTCGATGTTGCGGCCAACGTCGCGCGGCATTATTCCGGGCAGGGCGAGGACGTCGAAATCGCGGTGGTCGCCTTCAATGGCGGCCTCGACATGCTGCTCGACGACCGTTCGCCGGTGAAGGAGCGCCTGGTGAATTTTCTGAAATCGATGCCCAATGTGAGCTTCATCGCCTGCGGCAACACGCTGGAGACGCTGGCGGCGAAGGAGGGCAGGCGGCCTCCGCTGCTCGAAGGCGTCAGCGTCGCCCAGGTCGGGGTTGCCGCGCTGATGGATCTTGCCGAAAAGAACTGGACAATTGTCCGGCCATGAGGAGACGCCGCCGATGCGATGGTTGATGGGACTGACGGTCTTGCTCGCGCTCGCGGGGCCTGCGAGCGCTGCCGAGCAGGAGCTTGAACTGTCGGTCGAGGGCCGCTCGACGCTCGCGACGCTCCGCACACCAGCCGCGACGGGGCCGGACACACCGCTCGTCGTGATGACCCATGGCACGCTCGCGCACAAGGACATGGAGGTCATCCAGGGCCTCGCCAAGGCGCTGGAGCAGCGCGGTATCGCCTCGCTCGCCCATACGCTGTCGTTGGGGCTCGATCGCCGCAACGGCATGTATGACTGTGCGGCGCGGCACGATTACCTCACCGACGATGCGGTTGCCGAGATTGGCGCCTGGGTGACACGTGCGAAAGGCATGTCGCGGCTCGTCTTCGCGCTCGGTCATTCGCGCGGCGGCAACCAGGTTGCACGCTATCTGGCGGGGAACGAAACGCCTGCGGCGGCGGGTGCGGTGCTGCTGGCGCCGGTGACCGCAAAGGCGGAGGCCGATTTACGCGCCTCCTACGCCAAGACCTATGGCAAGCCGCTCGAGCCGTTGCTGGAGCAGGCGACCAAGGCGGTCGCGGCCGGGCGCGGCGGCGAGTGGATGGACGTGCCCGGCTTCATCTATTGCCGCAATGCCGTGGTCACGGCGCGGTCCTTTGCCTCGTTCTACAGTGCCGACGCCGGCCAGGACACCGCGGCGCTCGTGGTGCGCGCGAAGCTGCCAGTGCTGGTGCTCGCCGCGACCAAGGATAGTGTCGTGCCGGATGTGGCCGCATCCTTCGCGCCGCTGGCCGGTTCGAGCGGCGGCAGGGTGCAGCTCGACACAATCGAGGATGCCGATCATTTCTTCCGCGACCTGTTCGCGGAAGACGTCGCCGACCGCATCGCCGAGTTCATCAAGCAGACACGCTAGGCGGGACCACGTAGCGCGTGGTGCGGCTCGCCGAGCCGCAACAGCAGGGACATGCCGATCTGCGTCCCTGAACGGGCGTGGGGCGGCGCGCCGGGCTTGATCTCGCTCATACAGCACGGCCGCGCCTCGCGATAGATTGGCAAGTCCAGGGAATGCCGAGGCGGCCGTGCTGACGACACTCATCGATCTCATGGGGGAAGACCGTCTTTCATGGCTGGGCGGCCTCCTGGTCGGAGGTCTCTTTGGATTCTTCGCCCAGCGCAGCCGCTTCTGCCTGCGCGCAGCCGCCGTCGAATTCTCCCGCGGCGCGGGCGGGCCGCGCCTTGCAGTGTGGCTGTTGACCTTCGCCGCCGCGCTGGTGGGCACGCAAGGTTTGGTCGCGCTCGGCTGGCTCGACGTGTCCGAGGCGCGCCAGCTTGCGCAGCAGGGCAGCATCTCCGGTGCGCTGGCCGGTGGGGTGATGTTCGGTTGCGGCATGATCCTGGCGCGCGGTTGCGCCAGCCGACTGCTCGTGCTCTCGGCCAACGGCAATCTCAGGGCGCTGCTGTCGGGCCTGGTGTTCGCGGTCACGGCTCAGGCTTCCTATCGCGGCTTGTTGTCGCCTGCGCGCGAGTGGGTGACCAATCTGTGGCTGGTCGACGGCGGCCCGTCGCGCGACATCATGGCGATGTTCGGCGCCGGCACGCCCGAGAAGCTCGCCTTCGGAGGCGTGTGGCTGATTGCGGGGCTGTCCTTCGCCTTTCGCAGCCGGCTGCCGCGCCGGCTGATCCTCGCCGCGCTCGCGGCCGGAGCGGCCGTCGTGGCCGGCTGGCTCTTCACCTACCAGCTGTCGCAGGCCTCGTTCGCGCCGGTGACGTTGAAGAGCCTCACCTTCAGCGGACCGTCGGCCGAATTGCTGATGCTGGTCCTGAACAGCTCGCAGCTCCGGCTCGGCTTCGACCTCGGCATTGTTCCGGGCGTGTTCCTCGGCTCATTCGCCGCAGCGGCGCATGCGGGTGAGCTGAAGCTGGAAGGATTTTCGGACGGGCTCGGCATGCGCCGTTACCTGCTCGGTGCGGTGCTGATGGGGTTCGGCGCGATGCTCGCCGGCGGCTGCGCGGTCGGCGCCGGCGTGACCGGCGCCTCGGTCTTCGCGCTCACCGCCTGGCTCGTGCTCGGCGGCATGTGGCTGGGGGCGGGTCTCACTGATTTGATCGTCGACCGCGCCGGCCTGCCGCAAGCCCGACCGGCGGCGGGCTCGCCGGCGCCCGGCACCTGAAATTAGTTTAGAGAGTGTGCGCGCGTCCGCAGTCAAGAGGGGACGGAAATCATGACCTCGCAGGTAATGGAAGGGCCGGCACCTGCATGCTAGATTTTCAGTCATGAACGCACATGCATCCACGGCACGTACCGAACGCAGCCAACCGGTCCATATCGGCGACCATTTGCGCGAATGGCGGCAGCGCCGCCGCATGAGCCAGCTAGATCTCGCGGGCGAAGCCGAAATCTCGGCGCGTCACTTAAGCTTCGTCGAGACCGGCCGCGCCGCGCCCTCGCGCGACATGGTGCTGAGGCTCGCCGAACGCCTCGACGTACCCTTGCGCGAGCGCAACGTGCTGCTGGTCGCGGCCGGCTATGCGCCGGCATTCCAGCAGCGGCCCCTGGAGGATCCTGCCTTGAAATCAGCCCGCCAGGCGATCGATCTCGTGCTCAAGGCCCATGAGCCCAATCCCGCGCTCGCAGTGGACCGGCACTGGAACCAGGTGTCGGCCAACCGCATGGTGGCGCCGCTGCTCGACGGCATTCCCCAGCGGTTGCTCGGCCAGCCCGTCAACGTGCTGCGGCTCGCCTTCCATCCCGAGGCGCTGGCATCGCGTACGGTCAACCTCGCGGAGTGGTGCGGGCACCTCCTGGAGCGGCTGCACCGGCAATGCGAGGCGACCGCGGACCCCGAGCTGATCAAGCTCTACAACGACCTCAAGAGCTATCCGATTCCGGCGCGCGCGGGGCCATTGTCGAGCGACAATGTCGCGATCCCCTTCAAGCTGCGCCACGAGGGCGAGATCCTGAGCTTCTTCTCCACCACCATGGTATTCGGCACGCCGGTCGACATCACGCTGTCGGAGCTGGCGCTGGAAACCTTCTTCCCGGCGGACGAGCGCACCGCCGAACGGCTCAAGCAGATGGCGGCCAGGCTGTCATAGCGGCGTTTACAGACGGTAGCCGCCCCCGCATAATCCCCGGGATGGATACACGCGCGTTCCGGCGCTTGCGGCCGGCCAACCCTGTCGGCGATCTCCTGCGCGGCTGGCGCACGCGACGCAGCTTGAGCCAGGCGGACCTGGCGTTCGAGGCCGGCATCTCGATCAAGCATCTGAGCTATGTCGAGACCGGCAAGGCGGCAGCAAGCCGGGACATTCTGCTGCAGCTTGCATCCGCTCTCGATTTGTCGCTGCGCGACCGCAATGCTCTGCTCGAGGCCGGCGGCTTCGCCCGGCAATTTGGCGAGCGCGATCTCGCCGCGCCCGAGCTTGCCGACGCGCGACGTGCCATCGATCTTCTGCTCCGGCGGCACGAGCCGTTTCCCGCGATCGTTACCGATCGGCGCTGGAACGTGAAGCAGGCCAATGCCGCCGCATCGCGCCTGATGACCATGCTGCTTGGCGCCGAGCGCATGCAGCGGCCGCTCAACCACATGCGGATGTTCCTCGCGCCGGACGAGATCAAGCCGTTCGTCGAGAACTGGCCGGGCGTCGCGGCGGCGCTGCTGGCGCGGGCGCGCCATGAAGCGATGGCCGCGCCGCTCGATGAGGCCTTGCAATCGACCTGGCGTGAATTGATGCGGCTGCCGGAGCTTCCCGCAGTCGGGATCGGGGATCACGCCGTTCCAGGGCCGCTCTGCGAGGTGCGCTTGCGCAAGGGCGATGTCGGCATCGGCCTGATCGGCGCGGTCCTGACGCTCGGCACGCCGCAGGACGTGACGCTGCAGGAGCTTCGCGTCGAGATGTTCATGCCGGCGGACGCCGCGTCCGAGGCCACCCTGGTCGCGCTCGCGGCTCAGGACGCCTGAGCTTGCGCGGCGTCGCGCCGCTCGAAGCTCATGGCCTGCATCACCTCGGCAAACGGCCCCTTGCGGTCGCTCAATGTCGCCGAGGTGAGGCCCGCACCGTTGGCGCCGACGCGCGTGGCGGCGCGGATCAGGATCCATTCGCCCTCCGGCGGGCGGAAAAAATAGAGGCTGATCTCGGGATTGATGAAGGTCCAGTCGCGCATGTCGACGATCTGCGCGACGCCGCTGGAAAAGTCCGCGGCCTGCACCGCCTGCAGCAGCGGCGTATTCGGCTCGCCCTCGACCAGCGGCGCATCGAGCCGCATCCAGGCGGCCGCGGGTCCCGGCTTCTCCAGCGCGCCCTCGATCAGCCGGACCGTGACGTTCTGGAAATAGCGGCTCCATTTCTGTGCGAAGGCCGGCGGCGGCGCACCCGCCTCGGGCGCCTTGTCGGCCGCCGCGGGTCTTGCGAAGGGATCGGCGGGCGATTCTCCGCTCGGCGCGGTCAGCAGCGCCGTACAGCGTCCGATCTCGGTTTCGCCGTCCATCAGCCGCACCTGCAAGGTCTTCGCCTTGCGGCCGTCGCGCAGCAATTCGGCGACGGTCGTGAAAGCACGCAGGCCCGCCGGTCGCCACAAATCGAAGGTCAGGCGCCGCACCGCAAAGCCGGAATCGACGGCAAGACGCTCGACCTCGCGGGCCATCAGGGCAGTCGTGGCGCTACCCTGCAACATGTCCGGCGACCACGGCCCGCCGGCGTGCTCCGTGGCCCGGAACCGACGGCCGTCCGGCTTGAAAATGGCGCTCATCGCGGTCTCCCTTCCTGATCCCAGGCTTGATCGTGGCCGCGAGTATCCCGACGGGCCGGAGCCGTCACAATAACCGCAGAGGTGCAGTCGTGAGCCATGCAGGAGGGGTGTCTTGCGCCGTCCCCGGTTCGGCTTATCTTCCGGCGAACCCGTGACCCCGCCCGAAGGAGGCGCCTGACATGAGCACGCTGAAACCGCTCCAGATCGACGTCGTCTCCGACGTGGTGTGCCCCTGGTGCTATATCGGCAAGCACCGGATCGAGAGCGCGCTGGCGCTCGTTCCTGATGTCCCGGTCAAGCTCAATTTCCGCCCCTTCTTCCTCAATCCGTGGGTGCCGCGCGAGGGCATCAGCCGCGAGGCCTATCTCACCCAGAAGTTCGGCTCGGTCGAGGCCTATAAGGGCATTGCGGGGCGCGTCGTTGCGGCCGCAAGCGAGGAGGGCCTCGTCTACAAGCCCGAGCTCGTCGCGCGTCAGCCCAACACCACCGACTGCCATCGTCTCATCCTGTGGGCGGACGCGATCGGCAAGGCGCCGGAGATGAAGCAGCGCCTGATGGAGCTGTATTTCCGGGACGGCGGCGATCTCACCGATGTGAACGTGCTGGTGCAGGCGGCCGCCGATATCGGCCTCGATGCCGAGGACGTGCGCAAGCGCCTTGCCACCGACGAGGACGTCGCGCGCGTCTCGGCGGACGCCCAGGAGGCCGCCGAGAAGGGCATCTCCGGCGTACCGACCTATGTCTTCGCGCAAAAATACGCGGTCTCCGGCGCGCAGGATCCGAACCTGCTCGCGCGCGCCATCCGCCAGGTCTCGGCGGAGATCAACGCGCAGGCGGCGGAATAGCGTTCGCTTATTTGCGGAGGCGGCGAACCAGGCGTCGCGCGGTCTCGTGCGCGGTGTTGAAGCCCACCAGTGCTCCGTGAATGAGCGCCACGACCGGATCGTGCCGCCGCAGCGGGATCAGCACGTCGCCGATCGCGAAACGTCCCCGCCAGATCGGGTTGATCATGGGATGGTCGGCGCTTGCGGTGGAATCCGCGCTGGCGATGGCGGGATCGGCGCAGAGATGGCGGGTGAGCTCGAGTGTGAGCTGCACGCCCGGCGAATATCTGGCAAAGCGCTCGTCGATGCCGAGCTTGAAGAAGAAGGCGCGATCCTGGTGGCGCAGCACGATGCCGGCCGCCACCGGTGCCGTGCCGGCGCGAAGCGTGATGATCTCGCACTGCGCGGTTTCCGCCAGCGCCGGCACGGCGCGGCGGATGAAGGCCGCATCGCCGGCATGCTGGACCAGCGCGGTGCCGCGCTTGCCCTTCCAGCCGCTGGCTTCGAGCTGCAGGAACGTTTCAAGCGCGGGCCCGATCTCGTCGGGCCGGCGTGCGACGTCGAACGCAACGGGGCCGTGCTCTTCGAGGCGATGGCGCAGGCGGCGCAGCTCCTTGAGCTTCTTGCTGCCGAGCGCGTCGCGCAGCAGCGTTTCGTCGTCCTGCGTCGCGTCGAGGCTGGCGCGGAGGTAGGAGGACAGGATGCGCGGCTTCAGTCCGTCGCGGCTCAAGGCCTGCTTGAGCGCATGCATCGCAGCGCCGTCGAGCGCGACGTCGTTCAGCACGAGCGCATGCGCGCCGGCCTTGCGCGCATCCTGCAACACTTGCGTGGCTGCCTCGATCGGAGCGTCGCGATCGATCAGCGGGCTGCACAACGTGCCGTAGGGGTGCGCGCTCACCAGGGCGGGCAGGGGAATCTTGCAGGCCCGCCACAGCGAGATCACCGGCATCAGTCCGATCAGCCGCGACGAAGTCTTGTCGAATGCAGGTAGTGCAGAGGCGTTGGTGCGGCTCCGCGCGGTGGCGCTGACGGCAAGCGCCCAGGCGGGCAGGTAATAACCGTTCGGCTCGACCGCGCGCTGGGCGAGGGCGCGCCACTGGCCGGGGTCGATCGTAGTGAGCGGGACGCGCGCGGCCGCGGCGTCCTTTGCGGATGCCGGATGAATCGCTGCCTGCTGCGCGATGTCGACCACGCCCCCTCGTCCCGTTCATGCGCGGGCAAAGCCTGCGTCACGGGGCCATGCTTAGCGCAAAGATTGGAAAATACCGTTGGCGCGCCGTCTCAATTCGAACGGTAATGTTAACGTCTCATTGAGCATCCGTTGCCGGATGCTCAATGCAGACCCTACTTGTCACCGGGCAAGAAATGGTCGCGGGCGCTCGCCCGGCCACCGCCGGCGGTATCGGTGATCGTGACCTCGAGATCGCGCGAGGCTTTCGGCAGGTCGGCGGGCCCGACCTGCACCGACAGCCGGACCTCGCGGGTCTGGTCCTGCCCGACCTCGACGACGGGCTTGCCATCGGGCGCGGCCTCGATGCCGGCAACGCGAATGGCCGCGCCCGGAAGCCCGGAGACCTCGATCGCGAACGATCGCTGTGCGCCCTTGTTGAGAATGCGCACGGTGTAATCGTTGCGGACCCCGCCGTCCGACAGCTGGACGAACAGCGGATTGCGCTCGTGCAGCACGTTGACGTCCATGGTCGCGCGCGTGGCCAGCGTGTACAGCATGATGCTGCCGACGATGGCGATCGCCGCGGCGTAGATCACCGTCCGCGCGCGGACGATGCGATAGATCGGCGGCTTGCCCTCGCGACGGCGCTGCATGTTGATGTCGGTGTCATAGCCGATCAGACCTTTGGGCCGGCCAATCTCGCTCATGACGTTGTCGCAGGCGTCGATGCACAGGCCGCACTGGATGCAGCCGAGCTGGATGCCGTGTCGGATGTCGACGCCCGTCGGGCAGACATTGATGCACTGGTGGCAATCGACGCAATCGCCGGCGAAATCGCCATGGGCGCGGGCAGCCTCTGCCTTCTTTACCGACATGCGCGGCTCGCCGCGGTCGCGGCGATAGGTGACGTTGAGCGCCCATTCGTCGGTCAAGGCCGCCTGGATGCGCGGCCACGGGCACATGTAGATGCACATCTGCTCACGGGCGTGGCCGGCGAAAACATAGGTCGTTGCAGTCAGGATCCCGATCCAGAGATAGGCGATGAACGGAGCCTGGAAGGTCGCGAGCTCCTTCACCAGCGTCGGCGCATCGTCGAAATAGAGCACCCATGCGCCGCCGGTCCACCAGGCGATCATGATCCAGAGGAAATGCTTCAGCGCGACCTTTCGGATGTGGTCGAACGTCCAGTAGCGCTTGTCGCCCTGCATGCGCTCGCGCCGGTCGCCCTCGACCCAGCGCTCGACCGCATAGAACAGGTCGGTCCACACCGTCTGTGGGCACAGATAACCGCACCACAATCGCCCCGCGACCGCGTTCATCAGAAACAGCATCATCGCCGCGAGGATGAGCAGGCCGGTGAAATAATACACCTCCTGCGGCCACAGCTCGATGAAGAAGAAATAGAAGCGGCGATGCGGCAGATCGATCAGCACGGCCTGATCGGGCAGGCCGGGGCCGCGATTCCAGCGCACGAACGGCAGGAGATAATAGATCCCGAGCGTGACGCAGAGGATCGCCCATTTGATGCGGCGGAACGGCCCGTGGACCGACTGCGGATAGACCTTTCTACGCTTCTCGTAGAGAGGCCCCTCGATGAAGGTGTCGTCGGTCATGGCAAATTCCCCCGCATTACAGGCTGCATCCGCGCGCGTTCAGGAGAACGCGCAGCCGCTGCTCAGGCCCAGCTTCCTGAACACGATCGCGGCCGGGCAGAAGCCCGTGAACGAGGCCTGCAGCATGTTCAGTCCGGCAAACGCCGTCAGCAGATACCAATACGCATTCACATAGGTGCCCAGTGCGAGACCGAGCAGGACGACGAATCCCGCAAACGCGAGAACGGCTTTATCGACATTCATGGCAGGCTCCTTTTTTGATCTTGCGACGTTACGAACGGTTCAGGTTGGCTTCGGTCCAGGCGACGATGCTGCGCGCATCCATCGCGCCGGAATGGCGGGCGATCTCGCGGCCGCCCTGCATCAGCAGCAGCGTCGGAATGCCGCTGATGCTCAGCCGCGACGACAAGGCGGGTGCGTTGTCTGAATTCAGCTTCAACAGCCGCACGCCGGGCTCGAGCTGTTGCGCCGCGCGCGCGAACATCGGGGCCATGGCGCGGCAGGGTCCGCACCATGGCGCCCAGACGTCGACGAGCACGGGAATGTCGTTGCTGGCGACATGACGGCCGAAAGCGGCTTCGTCCACCTCGATCGGCTGGCCGGTGAACATCGGCTGGTGACAGGCGCCGCAGCGCGCACCGTCCGGTGCGCGCTCGGCGGGCAGGCGGTTGATGCGCCCGCAATGTCCGCAGACGATCTGGCGTGTCGTGCTCATGTGCCGGTTCGGACCTCCTTGATCTTGGCGATGTTCAGCCTGTCGAGCAGGAAGCGCTCGTAGAACGGCTCGCTCTCGCCGCGCCGCATCTTGCGCAGGAAGTATTTCTCGAAGGCGACCTTGGCGAAGTGCACCCATTCGCCCTTGGAGGACCAATTGACGTTGCGCGGCGGGATCTGCGGCTGCGCGAGGAAGGCGACGCCGGAATCGCCGAAGTCGGCGAGGCAGATCGCGTTCCAGGTTGGCTGCGCCGTCGGTGCCTTGCCGCGGAGCAGGGCGCCGATGTTGATCGCGGTCGCCGTCACCATGGATTCGATCATGAAGCCGGTCTTGGGCACGCCCACCGGCACGGGCGTCGCGCCGACCGGCGCGATCGCAACGCAGACGCCGACTGCAAAGATATTGGGAAAGGCCGGGTTCTGCTGATGCTTGTCGACGATGACGAAGCCGCGCGGATTGGTCAGCTTCTCGATGCCGCGCACCGCTTCGACGCCGCGAAAGGCGGGCAACATCATCGAATAGGCGAATGGCAGCTCATGAGCCTTGCGAGACGTGCCGTCGTCGGCAAATTCCTCCACCGACATCACGCCGGGGGCGACATTGTCGACGCGGGCGTTGGTGATCCATTTGATGTGCTTCTCGCGCATCTCGCTTTCCAGGAGCCCCTTGGTATCACCGACACCGTCGAGACCGAGATGGCCGATATACGGCTCCGAGGTGACGAACGTCATCGGCACCCGGTCGCGCAGCTTCCGCCGGCGCAGTTCGGTCTCGAGGATGAAGAGAAATTCGTAGGCCGGCCCGAAGCAGGAGGCGCCCTGGACAGCGCCGATTACGACCGGGCCAGGATTGGCCGCGAGCTTCTCGACGGCGTCACGGGCATGCGCGGCGTGATCGACGTGGCAGATCGACTGGGTATGGCCCTGCGGCCCGAGACCCGGAATCTCGTCGAACGCCAGCTCGGGACCGGTCGCGACGACCAGATAATCATAGTCGATCGACGTCCCGTCACCGAGCTCGACACGGTTCTCGCCGGGGTGGACGCGCTTTGCGCCCTGCGTCAGCAGCCGCACGCCCTTGCGTTTCATGACGTCGGCAAGATCGATCTCGATCTCTTCGCGCTTGCGCCAGCCGACGGCCACCCACGGATTCGAGGGCACGAAATGATAGACCGTGCCTTGCGAGATGACGCTGAGGCGGTCTTCCTTTCGCAACTGGGGCAGCAATTCATAGGCCATCAGCGTTCCGCTCAGACCGGCTCCGATTACGACAACTTCCGCCATGGGTATCCTCCGTTGGACCAGGCCGCTCCGCCGGTTTAGTTCCGGCCGTCGTGCAGCGCTTGACTATATATTCGTAATTTCGTATATACGCAAGTATGAAAATAAATAGCGATGTCATGGAGCGGGCGGCGGATCAGGCGAGCGAGCTGCTCAAGGCGCTCTCGAACCGTCACCGTCTGCTCATCATCTGTCAGCTGATCGACGGCGAGCGGTCGGTCGGCGAGCTGGCCGAGTTCCTCAGCCTGCGCGACTCCACGGTCTCCCAGCATCTTGCGCTCCTTCGCAAGGATGGCCTGGTCGCATCCAGACGCGAGGCGCAGACGATCTTTTATTCGATCGCCAGCGAGCCGGCGCGTGAGGTCTTGAAGACGCTCTACCAGGCGTTCTGCGCACCGAAGTCCGCCAGGAGCAGACCTACGAGAATTCGGGGAAGGGCGCCTTGACCAGGATCAACACGCTTCTCTCCGATGCAGATGAAATGAGCTACGCCGCGGCGTGGTGATGCTTTGGTCGTGATACGGAAAAGTCCCATGCGATGTATGGCGAGATATTTGGGCCTGCTGGCTGCTTTCGCGGCGATAGGCTGGTCTGCAACACCCGCGACGGCAGCCGAAACACTCGTGGTCGCGCGGCAATCGATCGCGGACGAGAAGGCGGTATTCGCCACGGTCGAAAGCACCAGCGTGGTGCCCGCGCGCGGACGCATCGGCGGCACGGTGGCTCAGCTCAAGGTCCGGGAAGGGGATCGCGTTGCCGCCGGCCAGGCGATCGCGACCATCGGTGACGAGAAACTCGTGCTGCAGATGAAATCGCTGGACGCCCAGATCGAGGCGCTGCAGGCGCAGGCCAACCAGGCGCAACTCGACTTCACCCGAACCGAGGGGCTGGTCGAGCGCGGTATCCTGCCGCGGATCAAGCTGGACGAGCAGCGCACGGCGCTCAACGTCGCCGACAACGGCCTGCGCGCCAGGACCGCGGAGCGTGCCGTCATCAACGAGCAGCTCAACCAGGGACAGGTGCTCGCGCCGGCAGACGGTCGTGTGCTGAAGAGGCTGATCACCGTGGGATCCGTGGTGCTCGCGGGCGATCCGATCGTGACCGTCGCCCAGCAGAATTTCAAGCTGCGGCTGCGCGTGCCGGAGCGCCACGCGCGCTTCCTCAAGGCCGGCGACAAGGTCCGCGTCGATGGCGCGGAGCTGGCGGGAGAGGCCTCGAAATGGGGCGTGGTCGACCTCGTCTATCCCCTGATCGAGGAGGGGCGCGTCATCGCGGATGCGACCGTCGAGGGGCTCGGCGAATATTTCGTCGGCGACCGCTTGCGGGTCTGGGTCGCCGCGGGAATGCGGACGGCTTTCGTCATCCCTTCGGGCTATGTGACGACCCGGTTCGGTATCGACTATGTCCGGCTCCGGAAAGGCGACGAGACGGTCGACGTGCCGGTGCAACGCGGCCGCGACATGCCGACGCCTTCGCTTCCCGACGGCCTCGAAATCCTGTCGGGCATCCAGGCCGGCGACCAATTGGTGAAGCCGTGAATCTCGGACTGTCAGGACGGTTGACCCGGTCGACCATCGCTTCGCCGCTGACCCCGCTGTTCCTGATCGGGGCGCTGGTCGTGGGGCTGATCGCCGTCGTGGCGATCCCCCGCGAGGAGGAGCCGCAGATCAGCGTTCCCATGGTGGATATCCGCGTCAATGCCGACGGCCTGCGCGCGCCCGACGCGGTGGAACTGGTGAGCAAGCCGCTGGAATCGATCGTCAAGGGCATCGACGGCGTCGAACACGTCTACAGCCAGACCGAGGACGACCGCGTGATGGTCACCGCGCGTTTCCTGGTCGGCACCAAGTTCGAGGATGCCATCCTGCGGGTGCACGAGAAGATCCGCGCCAACCTCGACCGCATTCCCGTCGGCATCCCCGAACCGCTGATCGTCGGCCGGGGCATCAATGACGTCGCGGTGACGGTGTTGACGCTGGCGCCGAAGCCGGAGGTTGCCAGCCGCTGGACCGACAAGGACCTGTACGAGCTCGCCGACAAGCTGCGCGCGGAGCTGATGAAGGTCGACGATATCGGTCTGACCTACATATCCGGCGGCGCCGCGCAACAGATCCGGGTCGAGCCAGATCCGGAGAAGTTGTCGCTGTTCGGCGTCACGCTTCAGCAACTCGTGGCCAAGGTCAAGGACGCCAACCGCTCGTTCCTGGCCGGGCAGGTTCGCGATGCCGGCATCGTGCGAGGCGTCGCGGCGGGGCAGACGCTGTCCGGCATTCCCGACATCGGACTATTGCTGATCACGAGCCGCGACGGCCGGCCGGTCTACGTCAAGGACGTCGCCTCCGTCGTCGTCGGTCCGAGCACCATCGAGCATCGCGTCTGGACGGATTCGCGCGGGGCCGCCGGGCAGTGGGCGCGCACGCCCGCCGTCAGCCTGGCGCTGGCCAAGCGGGCCGGCGCCAATGCGGTCGTCGTGTCCGAGAATATCGCGGGGCGCCTCGAAGGATTGAAGTCGCGCCTGATTCCCGAGGACGTCCAGGTGACGGTGACGCGCGATTACGGCGAGACCGCCAACGAGAAGGCCAACGAGCTGCTGTTCCACCTCGGCCTTGCGACCGTCTCGATCGTCGTCCTGATCGCGATCGCGATCGGCTGGCGCGAGGCGCTGGTGACGTTCGTCGTGATTCCCACGACGATCCTGCTGACGATGTTCGCCGCCAACCTCATGGGCTACACCATCAACCGCGTCAGCCTGTTCGCGCTGATCTTCTCCATCGGCATTCTCGTCGACGACGCCATCGTCGTCGTCGAGAACATCGCGCGGCACTGGGGCATGCGCGACGGCCGGCCGCGCCTGCAGGCCACCATCGAGGCGGTGGCGGAGGTCGGCAACCCCACCATCGTCGCGACGCTGACCGTGGTCGCCGCGCTGCTGCCGATGTTGTTCGTGTCGGGCCTGATGGGCCCCTATATGGCGCCGATCCCGGCGAACGCGTCGGCCGCCATGCTGTTCTCGTTCTTCGTCGCGATGGTGGTCGCGCCCTGGCTGATGCTCAAGCTCGCGCCGAGGGGCGAGGTTGTCTCAGCGCACGCGGAGCACGACGAAGGCCGGCTCGGCCGGCTCTACCGGCGTTTCGCCACGCCGATCGTGCGGAGCAAGCGGTCGGCCTGGATCTTCCTGCTCGGCGTCGGCATCGCGACGCTGCTGTCGATGACGCTGTTTGCGACCAAGTCGGTGACGGTCAAGCTTCTGCCGTTCGACAACAAGTCCGAGATCGCCGTGGTCGTCGACCTGCCGGAAGGCGCGAGCCTGGAGGCGACCGAGCGTACGCTGTTCGGCGCGGCCGCGATCGCGCGGCAATTGCCGGAGGTCACCTCGCTGCAATCCTATGCCGGCACGCCGGCGCCGTTCAATTTCAACGGTCTGGTGCGGCACTATTATTTGCGCCAGAGGCCCGAGCTCGGCGAAGTGCAGGTCAACCTGGCTGCGCGCGGCGAGCGCAAGCGCGCCAGCCATGAGATCGCGCTCGAGCTGCGCGAGAAGCTGAAGGCGCTCGATCCGCCCGCGGGCACCAGCATCAAGGTGGTCGAAGTGCCGCCCGGGCCGCCGGTGCTGTCGACGCTGCTCGCCGAGGTCTACGGTCCCGATGCGACCACGCGCCGTGCGGTCGCGGCGGAACTCAAGAAGGTCTTCGCGGAAGTGCCTTTCATCGTCGACATCGACGATTCCATCGGCGAGAAGCGGCCACGGCTGCGGCTCTCGATCGACCAGGACCGGCTCGAATTCTTCGGCGTCGAGCAGCGCGACGTCTACGACACCATCCAGGCGCTGTTCGGCGGCACCTCGATCGGCTATTCGCATCGCGGCGAGGACCGCAACCCGATCGAGATCGCGGTGCATCTCGGAAAGCGCGATCTGGTCTGGGACGAGGCGCTGGCCTCGACGCCGGTGCCGGCCAACACCTTGCCCGGCAGCAAGACGGTGGTCGAGCTCGGTCAGGTCGTCAAGGCGACCATGGAGGAGGGCTCGCCGACCATCTTCCGCCGCGACGGCCGCTTCGCCGACATGGTGATGGCCGAGCTCGCCGGACGCTTCGAGGCGCCGCTCTACGGCATGCTCGCGGTTGCCGATCGTGTCGATGCCCATGACTGGGGCAAGCTGCCGAAGCCTGCGATCAGCCTGCACGGCCAGCCATCGGACGAGTCGCGCCCGACGCTGCTGTGGGACGGCGAATGGGAGATCACCTGGGTGACCTTCCGCGACATGGGTGCCGCCTTCGGTGCGGCCATCCTCGGCATCTACGTGCTGGTCGTCGCCCAGTTCAGGAGCTTCCGTCTGCCGCTCGTCATCCTGACGCCGATTCCGCTGACGCTGATCGGCATCCTGATCGGGCACTGGCTGCTGGGTGCGCCGTTCACCGCGACCTCGATGATTGGCTTCATCGCGCTCGCCGGCATCATCGTGCGCAACTCGATCCTGCTGGTCGACTTCATCAGGCACAGCGGCGGGGACGGCAAGTCGTTGCGCGAGGTGGTGCTCGAGGCCGGCGCGGTCCGCTTCAAGCCGATCCTGCTCACCGCGCTTGCGGCCATGATCGGGGCCGCGACCATCCTGCTCGATCCGATCTTCCAGGGATTGGCGATCTCGCTGCTGTTCGGGCTGGCCTCGTCAACGCTGCTCACCGTGCTGGTGATTCCCGCGATCTACATCGCCTTGCGCGCGCCGCGCGAGGCTCCGACCACCGCCAAATCCAGCTAACGAGGGTCCGATGGACAAGAACTACGTCGACATCACCAGAAACATCTCCGCCAACCTGAAGAAGCTGCGCAGCGACATTCCCGATACGATGAAGGGATTTTCCGCACTCGCCCAGGCCGCCACGCGTGACGGCGCGCTGGACAAGAAGACCAAGGAACTGATGGCGCTGGCGCTCGGCGTCGCCGCACATTGCGACGGCTGCATCGGCTTTCACGTCGAGGCGCTGGTCAAGCTCGGCGCGAGCCGCGAAGAGATCGAGGAGACGCTCGGCATGGCCGTCTACATGGGCGGCGGCCCCTCGCTGATGTACGCTGCGGATGCGATCGCGGCGTACGAGCAGTTCCAGCAGCAATCGACCGTCGCATGACGGCGGTCACCTCGTAGAGGCATACGAACGGGACCGGGCGAATAGTCTCGTCCGGTCCCGAACCATCAAGCCTTCGCGGATTACCAGCGGTCGTCGACGCCAACGCCGACGCTGACGCCAGGCGCGCGAATGCCGACGCCGGCGCGCGGACCGTCATCCCAGTCGCGATGATAGGTGCGGCGCTCGTAATAGCGTTCGCGCGGCATGTAGTTGTAGGAATCGCGCACGATCACGCGCGAACCGCTGCGCGTGCGATAGCAACGGCCGGCGTCGTCGCAGACGAGCCGCACCTGCTGAACGAGATCCGGATTGGTGTATTCGCTGGTCGTGTAGATATCGGAAGCCTTCGCCCCCGAGACGGCTGCCAAGGCGCCCACGCCCGCCAACAGCGCAATCGCAAATGTCTTCATCATGTCCTCCTCGAAACTGCCCTCGGCGGTAACAAGAAGGGGAGGCGGCGATCGTTCCCCGCCGCGATGCCCGTTTTTCCCGGAACCGGCGGGTGGCGACGGTTCCTGAAGCGCGATGCGATTAGGATGATTCGTCATCGTGCTTTAGGTTGTTGTTTGAGCATGCTCTTTTCGGAAAACCGCTGCGCACTTTTCCGGATCATGCGCTAGACCGGCTCGTATGTCTCGGTCCCGCAGATGTCGTCGGCTTCCGCCCGCCGGCGGTCCACGACCTTCCCGCCGTTGATCGTCACGATGTAGGTCTGGGCGCCCAGCGAGGTGCCGGTTGCGGAGGTGAGCTGCGCGCGGACGCAGGCGGTCCAGCCCGGTCCGCGCAGCTCGCGATGGGGCGGGGCGACGTGCACCTCGCGCGGATAGGAGGTGGCGAGGAAAACCACATCGATCTGCTCGCGCACCACACGCTTGACGTCGGGAGGCGCTTCGGGTGGCGGTTGCTCGGCCTCCTTCATGCGCATGAACTCAGGCACCGGCGCGCGGCTGTCAGCAAAGCCGCAGGCACCAAGCGCGAGCGCGCCGGCGAGCAGCGCGGCATGAGCAATGATCCGTAACATCCGTGAAAGTCCCCTGCGGGCCAACAGATAGGCACGAATGCGGTCCGGCGAAGTCCTTGCCGATCAAGATTTGCTGAGGCCTCCACAAGCCCTAGAACCCGCGGCATTTGCTATTCCGCGTTTGCGGGCTAGTTTGTACCCCAGACGAAGGGGATTGCACCGATGAGGATTTTGGTCATCGCGGCCGCCGTGCTGGCACTGACGGCTGCCTCGGCGCAGGCGCAGGGCCGGCGGCCGTCCCAGGACGCGGCCAAGCCGGTGGACAACGGGCCCAAGGTCGACGAGAAAGCCTACAAGGCTGCGCTCGAGCGCATTCCCGAGCCGAAGGACAAATACGACCCTTGGGGCGGGGCCCGCCCCAGCGAGCCGGCCAAGAAGGTGAGATAGAACAGGCGGGGCGCCCGGTCGCGCCGCCTCACTTGCGGGATCGACGACGAGGCGGCCGCGACCGCAAGCCCGCGCTGGCGTTGCCGTCGTCGTGCCGCGCAATCATCATCGCCTTGTGGATGCGATGCGAACGCTCGTTCACATCGCGCGCGCTATTGCACAAAGGCGAGGCCGACGCGCTTGTCACTGCGCCAAACTGTGCGACAATTCCGTACGAACTCGTCGCGCGCGATCGAGAGCGTGAACGATTGCGGCAACGTGACGGGAGCGTCGAGGTCGATCGCCGCGCCGCCGGCCGACATGTTCCGCACCGTGCAGGCGATGCCGTTGTTTTCGAAGGTGATCGTTCCACCCTTGAAAACACGGTGACGCTGCGCTGTACGTTTCTCGATCATCGGCGTCGGTCCATCACGATGATTATGGAGTAATGCATAGAAATTACTTTGAACTAAACTCAATATCGGCGCTGCTCGCACGGCGCTTCAGACTTCGTTTACGACGTTCGAGCGGAGAGCCTCTCCGCCGATTTCCCCCGCAAGCCTTTCTTTTATGGCGTTACGGCGCCGATGGAGATTCCGATGAAGACCACGCTTTCGCTTCTGTTCGCCGCTGCGCTCTCGCTGTCGTCGATGCCCGCCCACGCCGTCAAATGGGACCTTTCGACCATGAGCTGCAAGCAGTTCCTCGAGAGCGGCGAAGACAACATCCAGGTCGTGCTGACCTGGATGGACGGCTGGTACAAGGGCGACGAGGACAACGCGATCATCGACACCGACGTTTTCATCGCGAACGCCAAGAAGTTTGGTGCCTATTGCGGAAAGAATCCGACAGCCAGCATCGTCACGGCGGCTGACGAAGTGCTCGGCAAGTAACGCGAAGCGCGCGGACCGAAGCGCGATTGCGGTCGCGCCTGTCTCCTGCCTCCATGTCTCCTGCCTCGATGTCTGCTGCCTCGATGTCTGCTGCCTCGATGTCTGCTGCCTCGATGCGATCGTGATGGAGAGCCGCGCTGCGCTTGGCGCTCACGCGGCTCTCGCTTTTCGATCAGCCCGGCAACATCGCGAACGCGCTGGACACCATCGCGGCCGGCTTGTTGTCGGTCGCCGAGAGCAGCGTGACGCGGCCAAAGCTCATGGTGCGCCCGAGCCGCACCACGCGCGCGTCCGCCAGTACGTCCGACGAGGACACCGCGCGCATGAAATGCGTGGTCTGGTCGACCGTCGTCATCGGACGATAGCCGCGATTGGCCGCAAGGATCGCGATCACCATCGCGGTGTCGGCAAGCGCCATCAGGGCCTGGCCGCAGACCACGCCGCCGTTGCGGCACAACCGCTCCGAAAACGGCATGCGCAGAAGCGCGCCCGGCTGCCAGTCCGGCTGGTCCGCCGGCTGAGCGTGCTCGAGGCGCTCGACCGCGAGGTTGAGATCCTGGACCCAGGGCGCAAAAACCTCGCCGAGGATGCGTCTGGCGTCGGGGAGGCCGAATTCGGCGTCTGGCTGCCTTTGCATTGCTGTCGCGCTCTCCTGTATTGCCGGATGTTTCGTCCCATTGTGAGCGCATCGGCGCAGCAAAGTCACCCGGTCTCGCGGCGGTCCCGTCGGCTTGAAAATGCCTGACTTGGCCCGGTATGATGCCTCGCTTGGGAACGGGTGGATGATGTTGCGTCGGTGTGTCCTCGTCTTTTGTATGATCGCGCTCGGCCTCGCGCTGAGCGGGTGCACCAGATGCGGCCCGATCTGGGACGATTGGCTGCATGGGCCCAAATCTTGCCGGTCGGATCGGCTCTAGCGGCCCCGAACGGCCCCGGCGCGGGCGATCCCTGCCTCATGGATGATCAAGGAGTAGACGATGAAGCTTTTCCGTATGGCGGCGGTGCTGCTGGCAGCGCTGGCGGGACCTGCCTATGCGCAATTGCCCAATATCAATTTGATGCAGGACGGCCCGAGCAAGACGCCGGAGGAGAAGGCGCTCGAGGCCGAGCGCGAGAAGGCCTACAAGGAAACGCTGAAGAAAATCCCGGATTCCAAGTCGTCCAGTGATCCCTGGGGCGGCATGCGCGCCGATCCGCCGAAGCAGCCGGCGGCGCCGAAGGCATCGGCCGCAACCAGCGCGCCGAAGAAGACCAAGAGCGGCACGGCCGCCAACTGACGACAGCTTCGTCCGGGGGCGGCACAGGCCTTCGGACAGGACTCCTCTTCGGCGGGCCCACGCCCTACATTTGCCTCCGAGCGTAGCGCGTAGAGGAGGGCAGGACATGGCCGATCGTCCGCAGGATCTCGCCGAGCGGATGGCGCGCCGGCGCAAGGCGCCCGGCAAGCCCGTCCAAACGATCGGCGACGGCTTTCTGCGCGAGACCTTCACGCTGCCGCGCGCGGCGGCGCGGGAACGGGCGCAGGCCTTCTTCGCCCGCTACCCCAAGGCCGGCTATATGAGCGCGGTCGAGACCTGGCGCGAACTGCCCGGCGGCGACATCGAATTCACCATGCGGCGGCTGCCCAGCGCGGACTGAAGCCGGCCTGCCCGAGGGGCTCTTGCTAAAGCATGATCCGGAAAAGTGCGCAGCGGTTTTCCGAAAAGATCATGCTTAAACAACAACCTAAAGCGCGATGACGATTCATCCTAATCGCATCGCGCTTTAGTCGAGCGTTTCGGCGACGATGCGGATCCGGAATATCGGCTCCTTGGCCTCGTCCAGCAGCTCCATGTGCCATTCGGAATTTTCCTGGAGCTTGCGGGCAATGCCGGCGGTCATGTCGGCGCAGACATTGGTCATCTCTTTCCAGGCCGAATCGCGATCGGCGAATTCCGTCGCCTGGTCGGCGCAGCCGGAATAACGGCCATTCCGGATACGAAAGAAATAGAGCGGCATGGCTGGCACCGATCGCGCGTGACGGCCTCGCCCCCAAGGCCACGGGCGCGCGCAGTCCAATCCCAAACCAGCGTCAGATCAATTCCGGGCGGCTACGGATGATGCCGGGGCGAGGGGCCTGCCAGCCCCGCCGGTGCGGTGCAGACGCCCCACGCGCGATCAGCGCGGCGCTATCCGGCCGGTTCAGGCCGTTGCCCCGCCGATCGCTTCAGCTCCCGATCGATCCGCAGTTGCACGCGCCGGATCGCGAGCAGATCGATTTTCGTCTCGGTCTTGCCCGTCTTGATCTGATCGCCGATGCGGAACTGCCATTGCCAGATTCCGGGAATCGCCGTCTTGGCGACGGTGAATTCGATGCCCCTGTGATTCATGGTGACCTCCCACGATTCACTTCCAAGATCGCAAACAAGTTGGTCGTCATCATATTCCCACGGCAAGGAAAATCTGTTGGTTGACGGACAGTTACCCCGTGGTTCTCCGACCAAGAACAGAGTTCCTGGGCTGCATTCGTTTGCGGGTGTTGCGCCGCGCGACACGCGACGCAGACCGGTTCCCGCCAACGTTGCCGATGCGCGCGGCGGCATGTGCCTTGCTTGCCCTGATGACGGCAAGCAACATGGGTCCGTCATGCTCGGCATTCCCCGCCGCTACAGTCACTTCGTCTTCGGGATCATCCAGTCCGGACTGACTTCGCTGATCGCGGCCGGGATCGCCAGCTGGCCCGCGGGCAGCGCGGCGATCTTCGTCGGTCACTGGATGGCGTCGTGGCTGATCGCCTGGGCCGCGATGCTGCCGATCGTGCTCCTGGCGGCGCCTGCGATCCGCGCCTTCGTGCTGCGCCTGACCCGCGAGGAGAGGGATCCGCGAGCCGGCAGCCAGGCATGAAAAAGCCCCGCCTGGGGAGAGCCAAGCGGGGCAGAGAGTTGTTGGAGGCCGAGGTGCTGGGCTGCAACACCAGAGCCGCGTCATCCTAGCCGGCTCCGCTTACGGCAGCCTGACAGGCGGCAGGTTTCCACGCCCGGTGGCCGAGGCCGCAGACTGGCCCCGCACCGGTCCCAATTTCGACATCCGTTCGCACAACTGCGGTCACACAGGTCGGCAAGATTTCAGACCGTTCGGCGCAGTCATGGGGGAAACGTGGCACGCCGACTACGGGGTGGCATCATGGATAACGTAGAGCGGTCGTTCGCCGCCGCGACAGCGGCTGGCTTCGTGGTGCTGGTGATCGGCCTCGTGCTGCTGGCGCTGCTGTAAGGCAGGCACTGCCGGTGCTCGTGTCCTGCGGCGATCGCGGGCACGGCCTGCCGCCAATCTCAAAACTGGAAAACAACCCCATGCACAGTAGGCCGCATGGAAATTCTGTTGTTCTTTCAGTGGCTTGAGTGCGGTGTTTAGATACCGTTATAGCTCGCGACTCGCTAGGGGCCATGCGGGCCGTTCCCCGCGATGTCGCGCCGTCGCGCGGGTCGGTCGATCCCGACCGGCGACCAAAGCGTCAGCCGGCGGGACGTTGTCGGTTTCGAAGCCGGCCCCCTTCAGGCTCTAATGGATCTTGATTTCATTCAGGGGAAGATGGAGTTCGCTGGCGCGCTCTTCGCGGTCCTTCCTGCGGAACTCGTTTTCCTTGCGCTCGAACTTCATCATCTCCTCATGCGCCGCCTGCGGCAGAGGTTTGCGCCCGATTGTTTCGCGATGCTCGTTGTCCGTCATGACTGAGATCCCCAGAGTTACGGTCTCGCCCTGGAGAAGGCCTGAGACCGCGAAAAGGTTCGGTGCCGCAGGATTGCGAATTTATGACGACCAGGCATGCGTCTTCGATGCGCGTCAGCTTCGGTCGGGGCGGGATGTTGCGGCCGCGCCGCTATTTCGGCGGTTGCAGCCCGGGCGATTTGACCCAGTCGTGCAGATGATTTGCCAACTCGGCCTGGCGCGCCTTCTTGAGGAGGGCGTCCCGTTCGGGGCCGGGAGGCAGGCTGGCGGCGTCCTCCTTGATCTGCTTCACCCATGCGGAGAGCCGGTCTTGAAGGGTCAGTTGTTGCTTGAAGCGTCGCCGCTTGAGCATGGCACGATCCTGTCCGTGCGCGGAAGGCGGCAGCGCAATCGGGGTTTCATCATCGATCGTCGCCGCGGTCCCGCGCGTGGTGATGATCGATTAGGATCCATAAACGGAACGGCGTCTGTTCAGTTGTGCGCACAACGCGCAGGCACGAGCCGGCTGATGAAGGTCGACCAGGATCGGGCCGCAACCGCGTCCGCGGAACGTTCACCGTTCCGGCCAGAATGCAGGATCTACGTTGTGGGGCTGCTGGCTTGCGACGAGCCACCACCGGGAATTAGGACGTCCCGAATTCAACCTGGGGGTAGGGGCAGAAGCGCGGCCAGCCGCCAAATTCCAAAAAGAACATATTGCGAACCTGGAACAAATAGGGTACATTGCTTTTATCGCCGCGCCGCCTCGCAACTGTTTGTCCCTCACGCGAATCCTCGCCATAAGGAGCACGACCCAATGTCCGCCACTGCCCTGCGTATCGTCGAAGGATCTTCCATGGACAAGAGTAAAGCTCTGGCTGCCGCGCTCTCCCAGATCGAGCGCCAGTTCGGCAAGGGCTCGGTGATGAAGCTCGGCAAGAACGACCGGTCCATGGACATCGAGGCGGTGTCGTCGGGCTCGCTCGGGCTCGATATCGCGCTCGGCATCGGCGGCCTGCCCAAGGGGCGCATCGTCGAGATCTACGGGCCGGAATCCTCGGGCAAGACCACGCTGGCGCTGCATACGGTGGCGGAAGCGCAGAAGAAGGGCGGCATCTGCGCCTTCATCGACGCCGAGCACGCGCTCGACCCGGTCTATGCCCGCAAGCTTGGCGTCAACATCGACGAGCTCCTGATCTCGCAACCCGACACCGGCGAGCAGGCGCTGGAGATCTGCGACACGCTGGTGCGCTCCGGTGCGGTGGACGTGCTGGTGATCGATTCGGTCGCGGCGCTGGTGCCGAAGGCCGAGCTCGAAGGCGAGATGGGCGATGCGCTGCCGGGCCTGCAGGCCCGTCTGATGAGCCAGGCGCTGCGCAAGCTCACGGCCTCGATCAACAAGTCCAACACCATGGTCATCTTCATCAACCAGATCCGCATGAAGATCGGTGTGATGTACGGCTCGCCTGAGACCACCACCGGCGGCAACGCGCTGAAATTCTACGCCTCCGTCCGCCTCGACATCCGCCGCATCGGCGCGATCAAGGAGCGCGACGAGGTGGTCGGCAACACCACGCGCGTCAAGGTGGTCAAGAACAAGCTGGCCCCCCCGTTCAAGCAGGTCGAGTTCGACATCATGTACGGCGAGGGCGTCTCCAAGATGGGCGAGATCCTCGACCTCGGCGTCAAGGCCGGCATCGTCGAGAAATCGGGCGCCTGGTTCTCCTATGACAGCCAGCGGCTCGGCCAGGGCCGCGAGAACTCGAAAGCGTTCTTGAAGGCCAACCCCGACATCACCGCCAAGATCGAAACCGCGATCCGCCAGAACTCCGGCCTGATCGCCGAGCAGATCCTGGCCGGCACGCCCGAGCGCGACGCCGACGGCGAGGAGCCGACGGACGAGTAAATCTTAGACAGCCAGGTTTTTCGCGAGGAGCGGGCGCTGAAGACGTTGAGTTGCCGACGTCTTCGGTGCCCGTTTTCGTTTTGCCTTGCGTTTATCAGGTGGTGCGATGAAGCGGCTGATCTTGACCGGGTGGGGCGGCGGGATTGATCTCGTTCGATCGGGGTTGGCCGAGATCGTCATCCCGTTCCATTTTAGTTTTGAGTGGGGACCGCTCCCGCAGGTGGAAAAGCTCTCAGCTTATTTGGCTGCCTACACCGCAGAGCTTGGCCATGCCGAACATTGGTCGGATTGGGTCCGCTGGCCCCGCGACGCCAAGCGTCGCAAATTGTCGCTGGCTGAATTTTGCGAGCTTTACGACGAGATCGAACTCTGGTTTGGAGCGACTGCCCGCGACCAGCTGCAACTGGTCTGGTTGCTTGATTACCTCGGCAGCTATCCTGCATTGGCGCTGAAGCTCAGGCTGCGATTGCTGAACTCCGACCTGATATTTGGTCCCGATTATGATTTCGTTGAGGGCGAACGCCATATTTCCGTCGGGGACGTCGGTGCGGAGGAGTTCGAGATCGCGCAGTTGGCATGGTCGGCCTACCGCGGGCCGACCCCGGAGGCCTGCATCGATCTGCTTCACCGCGATCTGAGCGCGTTGCTGATGCTGCGGCCAGCCTTGCTCGAGCTTCTGGCAGAGCTCCCGTCTCCTTTGACCGGACTAGGTGCGACCGAGATTCGATTTCTGGAGATGCTCCATTGGTATGCAAACACGAATGCGTTGTTCCATCTACGCTCGCTACGGGGCACTTACGTGTGGGGTGAGGTCGAACTGGGATATTTGCTCGAAGGCCTCGCCCTCGGCCCCAAGCCAGCTGTGGCCGGGCTCGGCGAAGAATTACGCATCATCGACCTTGGCAATCTCGGAGCCCGGCACAAGGTTTACCTCCGCAGCCGGTTGTCGCTGACCGAATTCGGTAAGGCTGTACTGGCCCATCAGGAGGATTTCAGCCGTTATAATCCAATCGATCGCTGGTGGGGCGGCACACATCTGACCAACGATCGGCTGTGGCGCTACGGCCCTGTCCTGACGAAGCCCTGAGGAGGCCGACGTGACGCGGCTTATTGTGACGACAGACTCGTCCGCCGCCGGCGCCATACAACGGGCCGGCCTTGCCGACCTGGTCATTGCGATCGAGCGTCGCATGGTCGGGGGACCGCTACTCTCCGAAACGGAATGCGAGGCATTCTTCGCCCCGCGCGTGGCTCATCCAAATGGCCTGCACTGGCTCGACGATACGCCGGTTTGGCTCCTGGAAAGGTCCGGGGTGAGGGGGCGCGGACTGATCGATCTGTTGTCCGAATGCGACACGGCCGAACTGTGGATGGGACCAGAGCCGAACGCACAATTGCTTCTGCTCTGGCTGCTCGATTATTGCGGCACCGAGGAAGCGGCAGTTTCCAAGCTCTCGATACGTCGTCTGGACTTTGCCGTGGGTGATCTCGCGCCGGAGCAACTTGCGAAGCTGAATCCTCCAATTGCAAGAATTACGCAGGATCACGTTGAACTGGCCGGTCGGGCATGGCGAGCCTATTGCGCGTCCACGCCGCAGACTTGGTTCGAGCTCATCGAGATGGATTTGAGCCTGCTTCCGCAACTCGAGCGTTGCGCCCTCGACCTGCTCGAGGAACTCCCGGGCGTGACCACCGGTCTTGGAGCGACTGAGATGCGAATGCTGGAGTTGATCGCGCCTGGCGGCGTGCAGCCCTTCGATGTCTTCCCGGGTCATCAGAAGCGCAACGAGCGGCGCGTGTACGATTACTGGGAAGTCGGAGTCCTGCTCGACGGGCTCGCGCGATGCCCGGTACCGGCCGTAGCCGGGCTCGACGAGGGGCCATTCACGCTCGACATGCATGACGATGCGCGCCGTTTCGCGCAATATAAGCAATCCCTGATGTCACTCACCGATTTCGGGACGGCGGTGCTGGCGGGACAAGAGGACTTCCCGCGTCATAATCCGATTCGTCGCTGGTGGGGTGGCACGCTTCTCACCAACGAACGGCTTTGGCGATGGGATCGCGAAAGCCGGTTGTTGATTGAGCCTTATGTCAGGTTGTAGGGTGGATTAGCCGCAGGCGTAATCCACCACATTGTCTCCGCGGAAGCAGACGTGGCGGGTTACGCCGACGGACGGCGCTTCGCGCCGCCGCCTGCTAACCCACCCTACGAAGCTCACTCCGCAGCTTGCGCGTAGTCGCTCACCGGCGGGCAGGAGCACACCAGGTTGCGGTCGCCGTAGACGTTGTCGACGCGCCCGACGGGGCTCCAGTATTTGTCGGTGCGCGAGACGCCCTGGGGGAAGCAGCCTTCAGCGCGGGTGTAGGCGCGCTTCCAATCGTCATCCGCGATGTCGTGCACGGTGTGCGGGGCGTGACGCAGCGGCGAGGCTTCGATCTTGAAACGGCCGGCCTCGACCTCGGCGATCTCCTTCCGGATCGCGATCATGGCATCGCAGAAGCGGTCCAGCTCGGCCTTCGATTCCGACTCGGTCGGCTCGATCATCAGCGTGCCCGGCACCGGGAAGCTCATGGTCGGGGCGTGGAAGCCGTAATCGATCAGGCGCTTTGCGATGTCGTCCACGGTGACGCCGGACGTCACCTTCAGCGGGCGGGGATCGACGATGCACTCATGCGCGACGCGGCCCCTGGCGTTCTTGTAGAGCACCGGGAAGTGCGGATCGAGGCGCGCTGCGATGTAGTTGGCGTTGAGGATCGCGATCTCGGTGGCGCGCTTCAAGCCTTCGCCGCCCATCATCAGGATGTAGATGTAGGAGATGGTCAGGATCGATGCCGAGCCGAACGGCGCGGCCGAGACCGGCCCGACAGGCGCTTCGCCATTCGTCGCGGGGTGGCCCGGCAGGAACGGCGCAAGATGCGCCTTCACGCCGATCGGGCCCATGCCGGGGCCGCCGCCGCCATGCGGGATGCAGAAGGTCTTGTGCAGGTTGAGATGGCTGACATCGGCGCCGTAATCGCCGGGCCTGGAGAGGCCGACCTGGGCATTGAGGTTGGCACCGTCGAGATACACCTGGCCGCCATGGCCGTGCACGATGTCGCAGATCTCGCGGATATGCTCCTCGAACACGCCATGGGTCGAGGGATAGGTGATCATGACCGCGGCAAGATCCTTGGAATGCTTCTCGGCCTTGGCGCGCATGTCATTGACGTCGACGTCGCCGTTCTTCTCGCAAGACACAACCACCACGTCCATGCCGACCATCGCGGCCGAAGCCGGATTGGTGCCATGGGCGGAGGAGGGGATCAGGCAGATCTTGCGGTGCGTCTCTCCGCGCGAAGCATGGTAGCCGCGGATCGCCAAAAGCCCGGCATATTCGCCTTGCGCGCCCGAGTTCGGCTGCAGCGAGATCGCGTCATAGCCGGTGATGTCGCACAGCCACTTCTCCAGCCGCGCGAACAGCGCGTGATAGCCGCTCGCCTGCTCGCGCGGCACGAACGGGTGCAGCGTCGCAAATTCCGGCCAGGTCAGCGGCATCATTTCGGTGGTCGCGTTCAGCTTCATGGTGCAGGAGCCGAGCGGGATCATGGCACGGTCGAGCGCGAGGTCGCGATCGCTGAGCTTGCGCATGTAGCGCAGCATCTCGGTTTCGGAGCGATGCGCATGGAAGACCGGATGGGTGAGGAAAGCGGTGGTGCGCTTCAGCGTCTCCGGCAGCGCCTCGCGCGTGGTCGCGTCGATCTCGGCGTAGGCAAGCGTGCCGCCGAACGCGCGCCAGACCGCTTCGACCGTTGCCGGCGTCGTGGTCTCGTCGAGCGCGATGCGCAAGGCGGTTTCACCGACGCCGAGATTGATCTTCTCGGCGGCCGCGCGCGCGACGATCTCGGCGCGCCTGGCGCCGGCATCGACGCTCAGCGTGTCGAAGAAGGTCTCCGACTGCGGCGCAAAGCCGAGCTTGCGCAGGCCGCTCGCC
Organism: Bradyrhizobium sp. LVM 105; assembly: GCF_003957705.1. Taxonomy (NCBI): domain Bacteria; kingdom Pseudomonadati; phylum Pseudomonadota; class Alphaproteobacteria; order Hyphomicrobiales; family Nitrobacteraceae; genus Bradyrhizobium; species Bradyrhizobium sp. LVM 105. Next base: position 92,720 of record NZ_QZMV01000015.1, read on the forward strand.
AGCACGGCAGTGCGGCGGTGCACGTTGCGCGCGATCTGCGCAAGGCCTTCGGAGCCGTGATAGACCGCGTACATCGAGGCGATCACGGCGAGCAGCACCTGGGCGGTGCAGATGTTGGAGGTCGCCTTCTCGCGGCGGATGTGCTGCTCGCGCGTCTGCAGCGCGAGGCGATAGGCCGGCGCCCCGCGCGAATCGACGGAGAGGCCGACGATGCGGCCGGGCAGCGAGCGCTTCAGCGCATCGCGCACCGCCATATAGGCCGCGTGCGGTCCGCCATAGCCCATCGGCACGCCGAAGCGCTGCGCCGAGCCGATCGCGATGTCGGCCCCGAGCTCGCCGGGCGAGGCGACCAGCGTCAGCGCCAAGAGATCGGCGGCGAGAATCGCGAGCGCGCCCTTGGCCTTCAGCGCTGATATCGCAGGCCTGAGGTCGCGCAATGCGCCCGAGGAGCCCGGATATTGCAGCAGCGCGCCGAGCACGTCCGCCTTGTCGAGATCGGTGAGGGGGTCGCCGACGATCAGGCTCCAGCCGAGCGGCTCGGCACGGGTGCGCATCACCGCCAGCGTCTGCGGGTGCACGTCCTTGTCGACGAAGAACGCCTTTGCCTTGACCTGCGAGTGCCGCTCCGCCAGCGCCATGGCTTCGGCCGCCGCGGTGGCTTCATCGAGCAGCGAGGCGTTGGCGACATCGAGCCCGGTGAGGTCGCAGATCATGGTCTGGAAGTTGAGCAGCGCCTCGAGCCGGCCCTGGCTGATCTCGGGCTGGTAGGGCGTGTAGGCGGTGTACCAGGCCGGATTTTCCAGAATGTTGCGCTGGATCACCGCGGGCAGGACCGTGCCGGAATAGCCCTGGCCGATCAGCGAGGTGAAGACCTGGTTCTGTCGCGCCAGCTCGGCCATATGCGCGATCGCCTCGGTCTCGCTGAGCGGCTTGCCGAGATCGAGCGGGGCGGCCTGCCGGATCGAAGCGGGCAGCGTTTCCGCCATCAGGGCGTCGACGCTCTTGGCGCTGACGGTTTCGAGCATGGCGGTGACATCGCGCGCCGAGGGGCCGATATGGCGGCGAACGAAACTGGCGGCGGTGTCGCCGTTGGTCTTGCGGTGCGCGGTCATCATGGGTCCTCGCTAGGAGTTGCTGTCATGCCCCGCGAAGGCGGGGCACCCAGTAAACGCAGGCGTTCGTGATAGAGCCGATGGGCCGCGGCGTACTGGATCGCCCGCCTGCGCGGGCGATGACACCGAGTATGGGGCGGCCGTTCTCTTCATCTTAAGCCGTATGCGCCTTGTAGGCGGCTTCATCCATGAGGTTGCCGAGCTCGCTCTTGTCGGCAATCTTGATCTTGAAGAACCAGGCCGCGCCCTGCGCATCCGAGTTCACCAGCGCCGGCTCGGCGGCAAGCGCCTCGTTGGCCTCGAGCACTTCGCCTGTAACAGGCGCATAGACGTCGGAGGCTGCCTTCACCGATTCCACCACGGCAGCGGCTTCGGCCTTCTTCAAGCTCCGGCCGATCTTGGGCAGCTCGACGAACACGACGTCGCCGAGCTGCTGCTGGGCGTAGTCGGTGATGCCGACGGTGGCGACATCGCCGTCGATCGCCAGCCATTCGTGGTCGGAGGTGTACAGCGTCGTGGTCATTTCGAGTCCTCAGCGTTTGTAGGTGTTTTTGACGAAGGGCATGGCGGCGACGGCGAGCGGCAGTCGCTGGCCGCGCACCTCGGCGAACAGCTTGGTGCCGAGCGCGCTCAGATTGGTGGGCACGTAGCCCATCGCCACCGGCGCATTCAGGCTCGGGCCGAAGCCGCCCGATGTGACTTGTCCGATCGGCTCGCGCGCATCGGCGTCGGCAAAGAGCAGCGCGCCCTCGCGCACCGGCGCACGGCCCTCGGCACGCAGGCCGACGCGGCGGCGGGTCGCGCCGTTGTCGAAATGCGCCAGGATTTTCTCCGCGCCGGGAAAGCCGCCGGCGCGCGCGCCGCCGCTGCGGCGGCTCTTCTGCACCGACCATTCCAGGGCGGCCTCGACCGGCGTGGTGGCGGTGTCGATGTCGTGGCCGTAGAGGCAGAGGCCGGCTTCCAGCCGCAGGCTGTCGCGGGCCCCGAGGCCGATCGGCAGCACGTCGGGATTGTCCAGCAGCATCTTGGCGAGGCGTTCGACATCGCTGGCGGGAGCCGAGATCTCGAACCCGTCCTCGCCGGTATAGCCGGAGCGCGAGACGAAGCACTTGATGCCGGCGACCTCATGCGGACCGGCGTCCATGAATTTCATGGACGGCGCCGCTGCACATAATGTCGCCAGCGCCGTTTCGGCCTTCGGGCCCTGCAGCGCGATCAGCGCGCGGTCGGCGAGGGGGTCGATGACGCAGTCGCCCGAGAGATTCGCCCGCAGATGCGCCTCGTCCGCGTCCTTGCAGGCGGCATTGACGACCAGGAACAGGTGATCGCCGAAATTGGCGACCATGAGATCGTCGAGGATACCGCCGTCTTCATTGGTGAACTGGGCGTAGCGCTGCCGGTTGGGCGCGATCGCCACGATGTCCTGCGGCACCAGCCGTTCCAGCGCGCGGGCGGCGTCCTCGACCTTGCCCGATTTCGGGCGCAGCGCGATCTGGCCCATATGGGAGACATCGAACAGGCCGGCGGAGGCTCGGGTATGGAGGTGCTCCTTCAGCACGCCCGCAGGGTACTGTACGGGCATGTCATAGCCAGCGAACGGCACCATCTTGCCGCCGAGGGACACATGCAGGGCGTGGAGGGGCGTATGTCGGAGAGATTTCTGGTCGTCGGGTACTGGCATCACAGGGGCCCTCGGCGGTTCCCCGGGGACGATTCCCCGAGACAAACCAGTCGAAGCCCCATCTGTCGCTGTGCCTGAGAGTATTATCCCGTCGGCGGGCGCAGTCCGGGCCTAGACCCGTCGGCGCCTCTTTCCAGATGCTGTCAAAGCCACGCGGTCCTTTTGCCTGAGAGTTTCCGGGGCGGTTGCTCCTTCGGCGCCGGCTGCCTAAAGCCGGTCTCTCCCGACGTGGCCGTCGATACAGATGGGTACAGACCACAGGGCGGCCAAGCCTGTCAACGCGTCCGCATGTCCTATCAACGGGATTGCAACGGGAATTGAGCGGATGCGGCAACCCTCTGATCTGCTTGCACAGTTTCTGGACAGGAAAGCTGGCCTTGTCTAAAAGCGCTTTGGCCCGCAGATATCAGCCTTAACGTTACGGTTTGGATGGCGAGAAGCGGGTCCAAGCACACCCGATTGGATGAACATGAGCGGCGTCAACGAGATCAGGTCGACCTTTCTGAACTTCTTTGCCGAGAACGGCCACGAGATCGTGGCCTCCTCGCCACTCGTGCCGCGCAACGATCCGACGTTGATGTTCACCAATGCCGGCATGGTGCAGTTCAAGAACGTCTTCACCGGCGTCGAGAAGCGGCCTTACCAGCGCGCCACGACCTCGCAGAAATGCGTGCGCGCCGGCGGCAAGCACAACGACCTCGACAATGTCGGCTACACCGCGCGCCATCTCACCTTCTTCGAGATGCTCGGCAACTTCTCGTTCGGCGACTACTTCAAGGAGCGGGCGATCGAGCTCGCCTGGAAGCTGATCACCAAGGAGTTCGGGCTCAAGAAGGACAAGCTGCTCGTCACCGTCTACCACACCGACGACGAGGCGGCGGGCCTGTGGAAGAAGATCGCCGGTTTCTCCGACGACCGCATCATCCGCATTCCGACCTCGGACAATTTCTGGGCGATGGGCGACACCGGCCCGTGCGGCCCGTGCTCGGAGATCTTCATCGACCGCGGCGAGCACATCTGGGGCGGGCCTCCCGGTTCTCCGGAGGAAGACGGCGACCGCTTCCTCGAATTCTGGAACCTCGTGTTCATGCAATACGAGCAGGTGACGAAGGAGGAGCGGGTCGGCTTGCCGCGTCCCTCGATCGACACCGGCATGGGCCTGGAGCGCATGGCCTGCATTCTCCAGGGCGTCGAGAGCGTGTTCGAGACCGACCTGTTCCGCCATCTGGTCGACGCGACCTCGTCCGCGCTCGGCAGCGGGCCGACCGAGCAGAATGTCGCCTCGTTCCGCGTCATCGCCGACCATCTGCGCTCCTCGGCCTTCCTGGTCGCGGACGGCGTGCTGCCCTCGAACGAGGGCCGCGGCTACGTGCTGCGCCGGATCATGCGCCGTGCGATGCGCCATGCGCAGCTGCTGGGTGCGAAAGAGCCGCTGATGCATCGGCTGGTCTGGGCGCTGGTGCGTGAGATGGGCCAGGCCTATCCCGACCTGATGCGCGCGGAGAATCTGATCGAGGAAACGCTGCGGCTGGAAGAAACCCGCTTCCGCAAGACGCTTTCGCGCGGCCTCGCCATTCTGGATGAGAAGAGCGCGAGCCTGAAGAAGGGCGACATGTTCGACGGCGATGTCGCCTTCACGCTGTACGACACCTACGGCTTCCCGCTCGACCTGACGCAGGACGCCCTGAAGTCGCGCGGCATCGGCGTCGACCAGGCCGCGTTCACCGATGCGATGGAGCGCCAGAAGGCCAAGGCCCGCGAGTCCTGGAAGGGCTCGGGCGAGGCGGCTTCCGAGGCGATCTGGTTCCCGCTGCGCGAGAAGCTCGGGGCCACCGAATTCCTGGGTTACGAGACCGAGAGCGCCGAGGGCGTGGTGTCGGCGCTGGTCAAGGACGGCGCCGAGGTCACCAGCCTGAAGGCCGGCGAGACCGGCGCGATCGTGCTGAACCAGACGCCGTTCTACGCGGAGTCAGGCGGCCAGGTCGGCGACACCGGCGTGCTGACGGGCGAGGGCGGCATCAAGTTCCGCGTCACCGACACGCAGAAGAAGCTCGGCGATTTCTTCGTCCATATCGGCAAGGTCGAGCAGGGCGAAGTGAAGCTCGGCACCGCGCTGCAGCTCGAGGTCGATCATTCCCGCCGCTCCTCGATCCGCGCGCATCACTCGGCGACGCATCTCATTCACGAGGCGTTGCGCCAGGTGCTCGGCGACCACATCGCCCAGCGCGGCTCGATGGTTGCGCCGGACCGCCTGCGCTTCGACTTCGTGCATCCGAAGCCGATCACGGCGGAGGAGCTTGCCCGTGTCGAGGACATCGCCAACGAGGTGGTGCTGGAGAACGACGAGGTCACCACGCGCGTGATGGGCGTCGACGAGGCGCGCGAGGCCGGCGCCCGCGCCCTGTTCGGCGAGAAATACGGCGACGAGGTCCGCGTCGTCTCGATGGGCAGGACGGCGCGCGAGCGCGGCGCCAACGCGCTCGGCTGGTCGGTCGAGCTCTGCGGCGGCACCCATGTCAAGCGCACCGGCGACATCGGCCTGATCACGCTGACGAGCGAGAGCGCGGTGGCGTCCGGCGTGCGCCGCATCGAGGCGCTGACCGGCAATTATGCGCGCAGGCATGCCAACGACACCATGGCGCTGGCGAAGAGCGCGGCGAACGAGCTGCGCACCTCCCTCGACGACGTGCCGGCGCGCATCGCCGCGCTGATGGAGGAGCGCAAGAAGCTCGAGCGCGAGCTGTCGGATGCGCGCAAGAAGCTGGCGATGGGCGGCGGCGCATCCTCGAGCAATGGCGCGGCTTCGGGCGTGCGCGAAGTCGGCGATGTCAAGCTGATGGCCCGCGCGGTCGAGGGCATCGAGATGAAGGATCTCAAGAGTCTTGCCGACGACGGCAAGAAGCAGATCGGCTCCGGCGTCGTCGCGATCGTCGGCGTCACCGAGGACGGCAAGGCCGGTGTGGTGGTCGGCGTCACGCCCGACCTCACCGCGCGCTTCAACGCCGTCAACCTGGTGCGCGTCGCCTCCGAGGCACTCGGCGGCAAGGGCGGCGGCGGCCGGCCCGACATGGCGCAGGCCGGCGGCCCCGACGGGGCGAGGGCGACCGAGGCGCTGGCGGCCATCGAAAAAGCGATGGCAGGCGCGTGAAGCCATGAGCCCCGTTCCGCGAGGACGTGGGCTTGGCGATCCCAACATGAGGGATCGCCTCTACGAATTGCTGGAGCACGACCCGCTGGCCTATTCGGCCGGGTCGCGCTTCATCCAGGTCATCATCGGCGTCATCGTGCTCAATGTGATCGCGATGGTCCTCGCCTCGGTGCCGGAGCTGGACGCGCGGTTCGGCACGCTGTTCGAAGCCATCACCATCCTGTCCGTGATCGTGTTCGCGCTGGAATATGTCGCGCGGATGTGGACCGTGGCCGGCCATACCCAGCGCAAGGGGTCCGCGTTGTCCGACCGGCTTGGCTATGCCTTCTCGGCGCTCGGCATCATCGACCTCATGGCGTTCCTGCCCGCGGCCATCGCTCTGGCCACCGGCCGGCACGCGACGCTGGCGGCGCTCGGCGTGCTGCCGTTCTTCAAGCTGGTCCGCTATTCGCCGGCGATGCGCTCGCTGCTCGCCGCCGTGCATGCCGAGCGGCGGGCGCTGATCGGCTGCATCGTGATCCTGATCGGCGCGGTCTTGACCTTCGCCTCGCTGCTCTACGCCATCGAGCGCGACGTGCAGCCGGACAAGCTCGGCACCATCCCGCAGGCGATGTGGTGGGCGATCGTGACGCTCGGCACCGTCGGCTATGGCGACGTCGTGCCGGTGACGCCGCTCGGCAAGTTCGTCTCCACCTTCGCCATCATCAGCGGCTTCGCCATGATCGCGCTGCCGGTCGCGATCATCTCCACCGCCTTCGCCGAGGAGGTGAAGCGGCGCGACTTCGTCGTCACCTGGGGCATGCTGGCGCGGGTGCCGCTGTTCTCGCATCTGTCGGCCGCGGAGATCGCCGACATCATGCGGCTGCTCCGCGCGCGCACCGTCGAGCAGGGCGAGGTCCTGGTGCGGCGGGGCGACGCGGCGTCGTCGATGTATTTCATCACTGCCGGCGAGGTCGAGATCGCGCTGCCGAGCCAGCATGTGCGGCTTAGCGACGGCACTTTCTTCGGCGAGATCGCGCTATTGCACAAGACCAAGCGCAGCGGCACGGTGACGGCGACCCGCAAGACGCGCCTGCTGGTGCTCGACGCCCAGGATTTCCACGCGCTGATCGCGCGCATGCCGACGCTCGCCGACCACGTCCACACCACCGCCAAGGCCAGGCTCGCCGACACCGGCGATCTCGCGCTGGCGGAGCTGGCGCAGGCGGAGCAGGAAGACACGGACCGCTGAGTGGCCTGAACAGCAAACGGGCCGCGCTTTGAGGCGCGGCCCGTGGTGGTTCCGGCCCGGACGGGCGGAATTGCTGGCGGCTTACGCCAGCTCTTTCGTCAGGTTCTCGGCGACCTTGTCGAGGAAGCCGGTGGTCGAGAGCCAGCGCTGGTCGGCGCCGACCAGGAGCGCGAGGTCCTTGGTCATGTAGCCGGCCTCGACGGTGTCGACGCAGACCTTCTCCAGCGTGTTGGCGAACTTGGCGAGTTCGGCATTGTTGTCGAGCTTGGCGCGGTGGGCGAGGCCGCGCGTCCAGGCGAAGATCGAGGCGATGGAGTTGGTCGAGGTCTCCTTGCCCTTCTGGTGCTCGCGGTAGTGCCGGGTCACCGTGCCGTGGGCAGCTTCGGCCTCAACGGTCTTGCCGTCGGGGGTGAGCAGCACCGAGGTCATCAGACCGAGCGAGCCGTAGCCCTGCGCGACCGTGTCGGACTGCACGTCGCCGTCGTAGTTCTTGCAGGCCCAGACATAGCCGCCGGACCATTTCAGCGCCGAGGCCACCATGTCGTCGATCAGGCGGTGCTCGTAGGTCAGGCCCTTCGCCTCGAATTCCTTCTTGAACTCGCGGTCGTAGATGTCCTGGAAGATGTCCTTGAAGCGGCCGTCATAGACCTTCAGAATCGTGTTCTTGGTCGAGAGATAGACCGGGTAGTTGCGCAGCAGGCCGTAGTTCAGCGAGGCGCGGGCGAAGTCGATGATGGAATCGTCGAGATTGTACATCTCCATGGCGACGCCGGCGCCGGGCGCCTTGAAAACTTCCTTCTCGATCACGGTGCCGTCCTCGCCGACGAACTTCATCGACAGCGTGCCCTTGCCCGGGAACTTGAAGTCGGTGGCGCGGTACTGGTCGCCATAGGCGTGGCGGCCGATGATGATCGGCTTGGTCCAGCCGGGAACCAGGCGCGGCACGTTCTTGCAGATGATCGGCTCGCGGAAGATCACGCCGCCGAGGATGTTGCGGATGGTGCCGTTCGGCGACTTCCACATCTGCTTGAGGTTGAACTCCTTCACCCGGGCTTCATCGGGGGTGATGGTGGCGCACTTGACGCCGACACCGACCTTCTTGATGGCCTCGGCCGCGTCGATCGTGACTTGATCGTTGGTGTGGTCGCGGTGCTCCATGCCCAGGTCGAAATAGAGCAGTTCGACATCCAGGAACGGGTTGATCAGCTTGTCCTTGATGTACTGCCAGATGATCCGGGTCATCTCGTCGCCATCGAGCTCGACGACGGGATTGGATACCTTGATTTTTGCCATGATCGGGGAAGCCCTCTTGGGAACGGCGCCGTCGGCGCCAACGTGAATATCCGCCGCCTCTTAGCACCGGACCGCGACGGGCGAAAGCCAAGGGATTATGCACTTTTAGCCGATCCGGCCCCCACAGATGGGGAGCGCGCCGGGCCGCGCCGGACGGGCAGGGGTGAGGTTTCAGGCGAGATTCAAAAGTCGAATCCAACCCGTTATTTCCCTTGAGAATTTTGTCAGGACAGGCAAACGACAGGCGGACAACCCGGCCGGCCCGACGCGAGCCTGAAAGGCCGGCTTGAATCAATTCCTGAGAGCGCCTTGCCAAGGCCTTGAGACCAAGAGTGAAAGCGAAGCGAGATGTCGGGGACTGACAAGAGCAAGGCGAGACTTTCCCTCGACGGTCCCATCGTGATCCTGGTCGAGCCGCAGCTCGGCGAAAACATCGGCATGGCCGCGCGCGCCATGGGCAATTTTGCCCTGAGCCGCCTGCGCATCGTCAACCCCAGGGACGGCTGGCCCAATATCGCCGCCCAGCGCGCCGCCGCCGGCGCCGACCACATTCTGGAGAAGGTCGAATTGTTCGGCACGGTGGAAGAGGCGGTCGCCGACCTCGACCTGCTGTTCGCCACCACCGCGCGCCCCCACGACCAGGCCAAGCCCGTGGTCGGGCCGGAAGCGGCAGCCGCCGAAATATCCGGGCACATCGCCACGGGAGGCAAGGCCGGTATCCTGTTCGGCCGCGAGCGCTGGGGGCTGACCAACGAGGAGGTCGGGCTCTCCAACCGTATCATCACCTTCCCGGTCAATCCGGGCTTCGCCTCGCTCAACCTCGCCCAGGCCGTGCTGCTGGTCGGCTATGAATGGTTCAAGCGGATAACGTCGGGCGAGCTGCCGCACGCCATGCCGGAGCGCTCCGAGCGCGCCTCGCAGCACCAGATGCAGGCCTTCTTCGACAACCTCGTGCGCGAACTCGACAAGGTGGAGTTTTTGCGCCCGGCCGAGAAGCGCGACACCATGCTGGTGAACCTGCGCAACATCTTCGCCCGGATGGAGCCGACCAAGCAGGACATGCACACCCTCCACGGCGTGGTGATGGCGATCGCGGAGGGGCGCAAGGGCCCGGCCAAGGGCGGCGTGCTCGACGGCGAGCAGGCGACGCGCCTGCGCGCGCTTCTCGCCGAGCACGGGCAGGGCGGCGGCGTCTCCGACAGCGGCTCGACCGTGCGCGGCCTCGCCCGCCTGCTCCGGCGCAATCCGACCGACGCCGAACGCCTGCTCTGGCAGGCGCTGACCCGCGACCGCCGCTTCGCAGGTGGGTTCAAGCGCCAGACCCCGGTCGGCCGCCACATCCCGGACTTCGTCTCCTTCCCGCACCGGATCGCGATCGAGCTGGTCAACCCGGGCGAAGGCGAGGCGATCGCGGCCGACCGCGCGTCGCGGCGGGCGTGGCTGGAGGCGCGGGACTATCGGGTGCTGGAAATGCGGGCAGCCGATGTCGAGCGCGATCTGGAGGCGGAGCTGGTGCGGTTGCAGGGGATGATGGGGCACGGCGCCTAGATCGCGCCAGTCTCGTAGGTGGGCAGTGGAGCCGGCTTGAGCGTTTGGGCCAAACGGACTCCCGCTCCCTACACGGCTTCAACCAAGGGCTGTGCAGAGACAGGATCGGTTGCTATGTAGTTCCCGGGAATTGAGTGGGAACGACATGTTTGGAATCGTCGGTCGCGCACAAGTCTGTGCGGCAGCAAGCTTCGGTGTTGTGGCACTGATTGTCCTGCTCGACATATCAGGCGCCCGTGCCGAAATGCCCTTGGCCGCCAAGTGCAACGCCGTCGGGAATCTCAGCGTCGACGACCGCATTGCCGGCTGCACCGCCATTATCCAGGCGGCGACGGGCATGCAGCAAGGTGTGGTCATGGCGCGCTTCCGCCGCGCCATGTTCTACCGCCAGAAGGGTGAGGTCGACCTTGCGATTGCGGACTACGACCAGATCATCGAGCGCGATCCGGGCAACGTGAACGCGCGCCTTTATCGAGCTTCCATACACGTCCAGAGACGCGACAATGAAGCCGCGCTTGCGGATTACGACAAGGTCATCGAGCTCGATCCCAGGAATACCTATGGGTATCTTGGGCGTGCGCGGCTGTATCTGAAGGACGATGTCGATCGCGCCGTCGCCGACTATGACCGGGCCCTTTTGATCCATCCCGACAATGTCCATGCCCGTATCGGCCGCAGCTTTGCCTATGAGACAAAGGGCGAGTCGAATCGCGCCCTGGCCGATTGTGCGCGGGCGATCGAGATCGGCCCAGACCATTGGATCGGCCAAGTCTGCCGGGGCGACATCTATCTCGCACGCGGCCAGATCGATCTCGCATTGGCCGACTTCGACCGCGCGGTCGAGCGTAGCTCGAAGGACCCGCGGTCCTACATCGGCCGTGCCAGGGTTTTTCAGGTTCGAGGCGATCTCGGAAAGGCATTATCGAATCTCGACCTGGCAATCGAGATCAATCCCAATAACCCCGCAATCCACCGCTTGCGTGGGGTCGTCCACTTCCAATCCGGCCATCTGACGGAGGCACTTGCCGACCTCCGTCGATCGAACGAACTGGACCGGAAGGATGCCTACACGCAGCTGTGGTTCGATCTCGCGCAGCGAAAGAGCGGCAGCGGAAGTGAGCTCAGTGAAGCCGCAAAGCTGATCGACCCGTCGCGTTGGCCCGCGCCCATCGTTCGATTCTTCCTGGGCGAGATAAGTTTCGAAGCCTTGCTCAAGTCTGCGCAAGACAACTCCACGCAAAAGACAAGGGAGCAGGTCTGCGAAGCGAACTTCTATGCCGGCGAGCTGGCGCTAGAGCAGGAAGCTGATCAAGCCGTGCGGCTGCTGCGCGCCGCCGCGGACGAATGTCCGAAGCGCTTTGTGGAATGGGCTGCAGCTAAGGCCGAGCTTCACAAGCTCGAGACGAAACCCGGCAGCGATTCACGTCCAATGCAATAGACGCCTCGGCGCCGGTTCAGCGCTGAAAGACAACTTTGCCCCCGACCAGGGTCATGTCCGCCTTGATGTCCTTGATCTGGGCCTCCGGCACGGCCGTGTAGTCCGCGGAGAGCACCACCATGTCCGCAAGCTTTCCCGGTGCGATCGTCCCTTTGCGCGCCTCATCGAACGTATAGCGCGACGCCGCGCTGGTGTAGAGACGCAGCGCCTGCTCGCGCGTAATGGCCTCTGCCGAGCCGTAGACGTTGCCGCTGGGGTCCTTCCGCGTCACCATGACGTACATGTTGAGGAAGGGGTTGATCGGGTTGACCGGAAAATCCGTGCCGGCGCCGAGGCTGTCGAGCCCCATCTTTTCGATCAACGTCCTGGTCGGCACGGCGCGGTCAGCGGTCGCTTTTCCGAGAAATCGTTCGACGGTTGTTGCCTTGTCCCACATGAAGGCGTTCTGGAAATCGACACGGGCTCCCAGCTTTTGCGCACGCTCCATCTGTTCCGGCCGTATCAGGCTGGCGTGAATCAGGACGAAGCGGCGGTTGCGGATCGATTTTTCCTTGTCAACCGCCTCGAGGGCATCGAGCACCTGGTCGATACCGAGGTCACCCACCACGTGGACGCCGACCCGCCAGTCATATCGGTTGCAGATCGAGATGAGCTGCCTCAGCCGCTCGGGCGTCTGTTGTGCAACGCCGTGGTAGTTGTCATGGGAATCGGGATAGACGTCGCGCATGAGCGCGGTCTTCAGCGTCATGCCGCCGTCGTAGAAGATCTTGATGCCGGCGAACTTGACCCAATCGTCACCGAACCCCGAAGAAGCGCCATTGCCCGACATGATGGCTTCCCAGGCGGTCAGGTCGGCCGGCGGCTCCGGTCGAAACATCACGCCGGTGCGCAACGTGGCTTTCCCGGCTGCGGCAAGTTTCTGCAGCGTGCGGATGTCGCGTGGCTCTGTCGCGCCTTCGACTGCGCTCGTGATACCGAAGCTGTTGAGGAAGCCTTGGGCAATTGTGAACTGCCGCATTTCGTCGTCATCCGTCCAGGGCGGGACCGCCTTCTCGACCCGGTCGATCGCCGTCTCCACGAGCACGCCGGTCAATTCACCGTCCGCATCGCGCTCAAACTTGCCCCCACTCGGGTCCTCCGTGGTCTTGTCGACGCCAACCCGCTGCAGGGCCATGGTGTTCGCCATCGAGAAATGCCCGACGGTGCGAAGATAGACCGGATTATTGGGAGCGACGCTATCGATCTCCTGCCTCGTCAGATAGCGCTTCTCGGCCAATTGTGACGGCGGATGCCAGGCGCCACCCACGATCCACTCGCCCGGCTTTTTCTTCACAGCGAATGCCCTGATGGCCTCAAGCGCTTCGGCGACCGTCTTGGCTCGGCCCATGATGACAACGTAGTCGCCAAGACCCGCGGCCTTGAAGTGCGTGTGGGTATCGATCAATCCGGGAATGACGGTCTTGCCAGCCACATCGAGCATGCGCGTCCGGGCGCCTGCAAGCGCCTTCATTGATGCACTGGTTCCGGTTGCGAGGATCTTCCCGTCTGCGACAGCTACGGCCTCCGTGATCGTCGACTGGTCGTCCAGCGTCAGAACCTTTCCATTGATGAGGACCAGGTCAGGTGCGGTAAGCTCCAGCTGCTGCGCCGCGACATTTGCGATGCTAGCGATCCACATGCTCGTGGCTACGATTGCAGATGCCGCTAATTTGCGAACCATGACGTCCCCCTTGATGTTGCTTTTGCCGGACGAAAGATGCGTCAAGGGTATCTTTGATCAAACTCGGGTTCAACGCGCCTCAAGTCGAGGCAGCGTCCGCATGGTGGGCAAAGTGGATTGCGCTTTGTGTCGGTCTCATGGGGGAAGCGAAAGCGTGCCCACCATTCGTAAACAAGGGGAGCGGGTCGTGGGCACGGCGCTTCGCGCCCTTCCACCTTACAAGATCACGGCGAAATCACACCGCCTCCAGCTGATCCGCCGCCCGCTTCTTCTTCGCCCTGGATTGCCCGAGCAGCGGACCCGCCGTGAGCGCCGCCGTGTCGGCCACGCCCGGATCGCGCGAGATCATCGCCGCGACGATCGCGCCATCGATGAGGAGGCCGAGTTGGTGGGCCAGCACCGCGGGCTCGCTCGAGCCGAGCTCGCCGGCGAGCTTCTCGATGTGGCCGAGCACGATCTTCTTGTGCTTCAGCGCGATGTTGCGGAACTGCTTGGCGTCCTTGTCGTGCTCGCCGACCGCGTTGATGAAGGGGCAGCCGTAGAAGCGCTCCTCCGCGAACCAGCTCTTCAGCGCCGGGAAGATGCGCGTGAGCTTGGCCTGCGCGTCGCCGCCGCCTTCTTCCATGGCGGCGATGAACCATTCGCGCCACTGCTTGCCTTCGCTCTCCAGCACCGCGTTGACGAGATTGGTCTTGGAGCCGAACAATTTGTAGAGCGTGGTCTTCGCGGTGCCGGCTTCTTCGATGATCGCATCGATGCCGGTGGCGTTGATGCCGTTCTTGCAGAACAGATGCGTCGCGGCACTGAGCAGGCGCCCACGCGCGGATTCGTCGTCGCCTGCGCCGGCGTGGGGCGAGTTCGCGTTCTTCTTCGATGACGTCTTTGCCATGGGCTGCAACTTAATCGCAGCTGCATCGCATCAGCAAGCCGCATCTGTTCAGCGCTGAAAAGATTCGCATCCGCTCAGTCATCTGCTCCGGCTTTGAGCAGGAGGGGGCTGATCAATCCGCAGGCGGCGACGCTTAAGCGGCTCCAATGCCTCGCATTTCGCTTTTGGCCGCCTCTGGCACGCTCCATGCAAGGAAACAGACCGTTCGGTATCCTGCCGATTTCCACTTCTGCCAGGGAGAAGATGATGACTGCCGTCGTTCAAAAGACAGTGCTGACGGGGTGCCTTGCGCCCATCGACAAGAATGGCCTCGAGCAACTGATTGCGAGCGGCAAGGCCAACCCGAAGGTCGTCAAGACCTTGAAATGCAAGACGGTCGCCGAAGGAAAATTCCGCCACGCCAACTACATCCGCAACCTGCCGCCCTACATCGTCGACGAGCCGCCGGGCCTGCTCGGCGACGACACCGCGCCCAATCCGTCGGAAGCCTCGCTTGCCGCGCTCGGCTCCTGCCTTGCCGTCGGCCTGCACGCCAACGCCGTGCACCGCGGCTGGATCGTCAACAAGCTCGAGCTCGAACTCGAAGGCGACCTCAACATCACCGCGGTCTGGGGCACCGGCGACACCTCGGACAAGCCGGTCGGCTTCACCGACGTGCGCGTCAAGGTCGACATGGAATGCGAGGGCATCGCGCAGGACGAGATCAACGCCCTGGTCGCCCATGTGAAGAAATGGTCGCCGGTCGCCAACACCTTCACCCGGCCGGTCAATCTCGAGGTCGGCATCTAGCAGGCGGCAATCAGGACAAGGTGCGGGAGACGATCATGGGTTCACTGGCTTTATCGCGGGTCGACGTTCTGGATCAGCCCGCACCGTCCATTGCAGGTGAGGTGGCGCGGATCGCGCGGGAGCAGCTCGCCCCGCTCGCCGCCGGCATCGACGACGGTTCGGTCTATCCGGTCGAGGTGCTGCGCAAGTTCGGCGAGGTCGGCGCCTGGGGCAGTCACGTGCCCCACGAAGGTCCTGCCGATCTGCGCTGCGCCATCCAGGCGATGGCGGCGATCGGCGAGGTCTGCGGGGCGACCGCCTTCATGGCCTGGTGCCAGAACACGCTGGTCTGGTACGCCGCCAACTCGACCAATATGAAATTGGCGAAACGCTTCGGCGATGCCTTCTCGACCGGCCGCGTCCTCGGCGGCACCGGGCTCTCCAATCCGATGAAGAGCTTCTTCGGCATCGAGAAGCTCAAGCTGAAGGGGCGCAAGGTCGAGGGCGGCTATATCGTGCGCGGTGCGCTGCCCTGGGTCTCCAATCTCGGTCCCGACCATTATTTCGGCACCATCTTCGAGCGTGAGGACGATCAGGGCACCGCAAACGGCGAGCCCGCCACGGTGATGTTCCTGGCCGACTGCTCGGATCCTGCGATCACGCTGACGCCGTGCAAGCCGTTCCTCGCCATGGATGGCACCGGCACCTATGGCGTTCAGTTCCGCGACGTCTTCGTGCCGGACGAGCTGATTCTCGCCGATCCCGCCGGGCCCTTCGTCAAGAAGATCCGCGCCGGCTTCATCCTGCTGCAGGCCGGCATGGCGCTCGGCCTCATCAAGGACTGCATCAACATCATGGGCGAGGTTGATGGTCCCCTCGGCCATATCAACCGTTATCTGCCGCAGCAGCCGGTGCATTTCGGCGATCTCGCCGCCGAGATCGAGGCCGAGACCATGGCGCTGGCTCGCGATCCTTACAACGAGGAGGAGACCTACTGGCGCAAGGTGATCGCGCTGCGCTTGCGCGCCGGCGAAGCCAGCGTCGCGGCGGCGCATGCGGCGATGCTGCATTGTGGCGCGCGCGGCTATTTGATGAGCCACCGCGCGCAGCGGCGCCTGCGCGAGGCCTATTTCGTCGCGATCGTCACGCCGGCCACCAAGCAGCTGCGCAAGATGCTCGCTGATTCCTGAGCTTCACGAGTCCACCCCAGAAGACCACTTAACCTCAACGGAGAGGCTGCCAATGACGGACGTTCTGATCTCTGCCAGCGAACTTGCCGATCTCTTGAAGACGGAGCCGTGTGTCGTGATCGACACCCGCAATCCCGATGCCTATGCCGCCGGGCACCTGCCGGGTGCCGTGAACGTGCATGAGATTTTCACCTTTCTTGCGACTTCGACGCCTGAGGGCATCAGCGAGCTGAAGACCAAATTCGCCGACGCCTTCGGTGCCGCCGGCCTCTCCGGCAAGGAGACGGCCGTGATCTACGAGCAGTCGATGAATTCCGGCTTCGGCCAGTCCTGCCGCGGCTACTATCTCCTCACCATGCTCGGCTATCCCAAGGTCAAGGTGCTGCACGGCGGCTTCGACGCGTGGGCCGCCGCGGGTCTACCGGTGACCAAGGATGTGCCGGCGCCGGCGAAGGCCTCGTTCGCGATCGTGCCGGAGGCCGGCGAGATCCTGATCGACGCCAAGACCATGCTCGCCGCGGTCGGCAAGCCCGGCATCGCCATCCTCGACGTGCGCGACGTCGACGAATGGATCGGCGACAGCTCGTCTCCGTACGGCAAGGATTTCTGCCCGCGCAAAGGCCGCATCCCCGGTGCGGGGTGGCTGGAATGGTACCGCATGATGAAGCCGACTGCCGAAGGCCCGCGCTTCAAGTCCAAGGACGAGATCCTGGCGGAATGTGCCACCGTCGGCATCACGCCGGCGACACCGGTCTATCTCTACTGCTTCAAGGGGGCGCGTGCCTCGAACACGTTCCTGGCGCTGAAGAACGCGGGCGTGAAGGACGTACGGATGTATTTCGGCTCCTGGAACGAATGGTCACGCGATCCGTCGCTGCCGATCGAGCAGGGCTTGCCGATTGCATCCGGCGTCACGACCAAGGCGGCCTGAGCGCGCGCCTCGTCCTTCGAGACGACCGCTTCGCGGTCTCCTCGGGAAGAGGCTAAGTGGCATCGGTGTCTGTTGCTTCCGTTGCCGCGCACTCTGTCCTCATCCTGAGGCGCCCGCCTAAGGCGGGCGTCTCGAAGGATGGGCCGCATGCGGCGGACGAGGCGCGATCCCAAGCGCCTTGATCCGCGAGGCCAGCGTCGTCGGTTTGATATCCAGCATCTCCGCCGCCCCGCCGGGGCCGAACACTTTGCCGGCGCAGGCATCGAGCGCGGCCAGGATGTTGGCGCGTTCGTGATCGCGCATTTCGGACGAGGTCATGATCGCGGGGCGCGCATCGGTCGTCTGGCGTGCCGCGCCGGTCCGAGGCTGCGCGCCGGAGGAGTCCGGCAGATCGATTCGCAAGCGGCCGTTCTGCGACAGGATCGCGGCGCGCTCGATCACGTTCTGCAATTCGCGGACGTTGCCGGGCCAGTCGTAGCGCATCAGGCGGCGTGCATCGCCTTCCGACAGGCGCAGGTTGGACTTCAATGCCTTGCTCTCGCGCGTCAGGAAATGCTGGGCGAGCAGGGGAATGTCCTCGCGCCGTTCGCGCAACGGCACCGTCTCGATCGGGAACACGTTGAGGCGGAAATAGAGGTCCTCGCGGAAGCGGCCGCGCTGCACCTCCTGCTTGAGGTCGCGATTGGTCGCGGCGATGACGCGGACGTCGACGGCGCGCGTGCGCTCCTGGCCGACGCGCTCGAAATGGCCCTCCTGCAGCACGCGCAGCAGCTTGCCCTGCAATTCGAGCGGGATCTCGCCGACCTCGTCGAGGAACAGCGTGCCGCCGTCGGCGAGCTCGAACCGGCCGATGCGATCGCGCGTCGCGCCGGTGAAGGCGCCGCGGACATGGCCGAAGAACTCGCTCTCGAACAATTCGCGCGGGATCGCGGCGCAATTGACCCGGATCAGCGGCCGGTCGCTGCGACCCGAGGCCTCGTGGATGGCGCGCGCGATCAGCTCCTTGCCGGTGCCGGACTCGCCGGTGATCATCACCGCCGCGGTGGTCGGCGCCACCAGCTTGACCTGGCGCAGCGTCTTCTGGATCGCCTCGCTTCCACCGATGATGCCGCGGGGATTGGTCTCGATGCGGATTTCCTCCTGGAGATAGGCATTTTCCAGCTCGAGCCGCTCTCGCAGGCGATCGACCTCCGCAAGGGCTGCGTGCAGCTTCTCGTCGGACTCGCGCCGCTGGCTGACATCGCGAAACACGACGACGGCGCCGACCACGACGCCGCGATCGCGGATCGGGGTCGAGGTGTATTCGACCCAGGCCGGCGAGCCGTCCTTGCGCCAAAACACCTCGCCGTCGACCTGATGCACGGCGCCGTCGCGGAACGCCGCGTAGATCGGGCAGTCATGGTTGTGATAGTGCCGGCCGTCGTGATGGGTGTGGTGCACGATCGGGTGGATCTCCTTGCCGACCAGCTCCTCGGCGGTCCAGCCCAGCATCCGCTCGGCCGCCGGGTTTACAAAGGTGGTCTTGCCTTCCGCGTTCACGCCATAGATGCCTTCGCCGGCGGCGCGCAGGATCAGCTGGTTCTCGCGCTCGATGTCCTGGAACACCCGCTCGACCCGCTGCCAGGTGGCGATCCCGCCGCGCATGTGGTCTTCGGCCGCGGCATCGACATTGCGGCGTCGGCGCGTTTCGAGATCGGTCAGGGTGAGCAGCACCAGCGTGCGGTCGCCATGGCTGACGAGGCAACCTGAATATTCGAGGCGGAGCTCCTGGCCCGTGGCGTGACGCGGCGTCAGCGCAGTGGTCCAGTAGGCGCGCTTGTGCAGCACGGCCTGGGTGAACACGGTGAGTGCAGGAAGCTGGCCGGCGTGCAGGGCGCTGGCTTTGGTCTGTCGCAACAGCACGCGGTCATAACCGAGCAGGGTGCAGGCAGCCGGATTGGCGTCAACGATAAGGTCATCATAGGGATCGATCAGAAGCGTGGCCTCGACCGAGGATTCGAAGGCCGCCACGCGCGGGTCGAGGGCCTCGGCGGTATCGTCATGGGCCGGCATTGGCGTCGTTGCCATTGCGAAATCTCGTAATTGAACTACGAAATCTCGTTTATCACGAGTTTTCGTAGCGGCCAAGCGTGACTGAAAATGCTGCGTCCTCAAGGCACTGGCCGCTGTGACGGACGTGGCATGCTCCTTGCGTAATTACACCTGCAACGACGCGCAGGAGGGCCGATGTCCACGTTCGACAATCCGTTTGATCCCGATCGTAACCTTCGAGCCGGCTGCGCCTGCGGCCAGCATCGTTCTGCTGCAGAGCACGAGCAGGCGGCAGCGCTACGCTGCGAGCCGGTGGAGAGCGAGGAAAAGCGCTACGAGGGCGTGGTCGCCTCCGCCGTGATGCGCGCGATGTTTCCCCAGGACGTGGCGCGGCGTGCTTTCCTGAAATCGGTCGGTGCATCGACTGCGCTCGCGGCACTGTCGCAGTTCTTCCCGCTCAAGACGGCGACCGAGGTGTTTGCGCAAGGAGGCGCCCCCGAGAAGAAGGATCTCAAGGTCGGCTTCATCCCGATCACCTGCGCCACGCCCATCATCATGGCGGCGCCGATGGGCTTCTATTCCAAGCACGGTCTCAACGTCGAGGTGGTCAAGACCGCCGGCTGGGCCGTGATCCGCGACAAGACCATCAACAAGGAATACGACGCCGCCCACATGCTGGCGCCGATGCCGATCGCGATCTCGCTCGGTCTGGGTGCCAACGCCATTCCGTTCGCGGTGCCTGCGATCGAGAACATCAACGGGCAGGGCATCGTGCTCGCGACCAAGCACAAGGACAAGCGCGATCCGAAGGACTGGAAGGGCATGAAGTTCGCCATCCCCTTCGACTATTCCATGCACAATTACCTCTTGCGCTATTATCTCGCCGAACACGGTCTCGACCCCGATACCGACGTGCAGCTGCGCTCGGTGCCGCCGCCGGAGATGGTGGCGAATTTGCGCGCCGACAACATCGACGGTTTCCTGGCGCCCGACAACATCTGCCAGCGCGCGATCTATGACGGCGTCGGCTTCATGCACCTGTTGTCGAAGGAGATCTGGGACGGCCACCCTTGCTGCAGCTTTGCCGCCAGCCGCGAGTTCATCACGAGTGCGCCGAACAGCTTTGCGGCGCTGACGCGGGCCATCGTCGATGCCACGGCCTACGCCTCCAAGGCGGAGAACCGCAAGCAGATCGCGGAAGCGATCGCGCCGGCCAATTACATCAACGCGCCGGTCACGGTGCTGGAGCAGGTCCTGACCGGCACCTATGCCGACGGCCTCGGCGGGGTGAAGACCGACGCCAAGCGCGTCGATTTCGATCCGTTCCCCTGGCAGTCCTTTGCGGTCTGGATGCTGACGCAGATGAAGCGCTGGGGCCAGATCAAGGGCGACGTCGACTACAAGGCCGTGGCCGAGCAGGTGTATCTGGCAACCGATACCAAGAAGCTGATGACCGAGATGGGCCTGTCGCCACCGGCGAGCGCCTACAAATCGTTCGCGGTGATGGGCAAGACTTTCGATCCGGCCAAGCCGGAGGATTACGTGGCGAGCTTCAAGATCAGGAAGGCGTCGTGAGAAGCTGTGTCGTTCTTTCTTCACCTCGCCCCGCTTGCGGGGAGAGGTCGATCGCGAAGCGATCGGGTGAGGGGGGCTCTCCGCGAGTCCAATTCTCACCTCCTTCGCGGAGAGCCCCCCTCACCCCAACCCTCTCCCCGCAAGCGGGGAGAGGGAGATGACCACATCGTCCCTCCGTCTCCGCGCGGGCCTCGTCTCGATCGCGCTGCTCGCCGCGTTTCTCGGGATCTGGCATCTCGCCACGCGCTCGACCGGAACCGCGGCGACGATGAGCCCCGAATATGCCAAGCTGATGGGTCTGACCGCGACGCAAGGCAAGTCCGCCATGCCCGGGCCGCTCGATGTCGGCGCCAAGCTGTGGGAGCATCTGAAGCGGCCGTTCTACGACAACGGACCGAACGACAAGGGCCTCGGCATCCAGCTCGCTTATTCCATCGCGCGCGTCGGCACCGGCTATCTGCTGGCCGTGCTGGTCGCGATCCCGCTCGGTTTCCTGATCGGTATGTCGCCGCTGCTCAGCAAGGCGCTCGATCCCTTCATCCAGGTGCTGAAGCCGATCTCGCCGCTGGCCTGGATGCCGCTCGCGCTCTACACCATCAAGGATTCCTCGATCTCCGCGATCTTCGTCATCTTCATCTGCTCGATCTGGCCGATGCTGCTCAACACCGTGTTCGGCGTCGCCAGCGTGCGCAAGGAATGGATCAACGTGGCGCGCACGCTCGAGGTCGGCACCGTCAGGCGCGCCTTCACCGTGATCCTGCCCGCAGCCGCGCCGACGATCCTGACCGGCATGCGCATCTCGATCGGCATCGCCTGGCTCGTCATCGTCGCCGCCGAAATGCTCGTCGGCGGCACCGGCATCGGGTATTTCGTCTGGAACGAGTGGAATAACCTCTCGATCACCAACGTCATTATCGCGATCCTCCTGATCGGGATCGTCGGCATGCTGCTCGACCAGATCCTGGCGCGCTTCACGCGCATGGTCACGTTTCCGGAGTAGGCGCGGTGTCCGACAAGTTCATCTCCATCGAAGCGATCGCAAAGCGCTATCCCGGCGCAGGCGGCGCCACGACCACCGTGTTCGAAAATCTGTGGCTGTCGATGGCGCGCGGCGAGTTCGCTTGCGTGATCGGCCATTCCGGCTGCGGCAAGACCACGGTGCTCAACATCCTCGCCGGCCTCGATGCGCCGAGCGAGGGCGCGGTCATCGTCGACGGCCAGGCGATCTCCGGCACCAGCCTCGACCGCGCCGTGATCTTCCAGAGCCATGCGCTGTTGCCCTGGCGCACCGTGCTCGGCAACGTCGCCTACGCCGTCAGCTCGAAATGGCGGAGCTGGGACCGTGCCAAGGTCAAGGCGCACGCGCAGAGCTTCATCGATCTCGTCGGTCTCACCGGCTCCGAGCACAAGCGGCCCTCGGAACTGTCGGGTGGCATGAAGCAGCGCGTCGGCATCGCGCGGGCGCTGTCGATCACGCCGAAGATGATGCTGATGGACGAGCCGTTCTCGGCGCTGGACGCGTTGACGCGCGGCACGCTGCAGGACGAGGTCCGGCGCATTTGCCTGGAGACCGGGCAGACCGCGTTCATGATCACCCACGACGTCGACGAGGCGATCTATCTCGCCGACAAGATCTTCCTGATGACCAATGGGCCCGGCGCGGTGCTCGCCGAGGTGGTCCAGAACCCGCTGCCGCGGGATCGCGGCCGCACCGATCTGCACCGCCATCCGCTCTACTACGCGCTGCGCAACCACATCATCGATTTCCTGGTGACGCGCAGCAAGACCTTCACGGCCGAGACACCCGGTCACGATCCGCGCAACGTGCCGGTGGTGCACATCGGCAAGCCCGGGCTGACGATCGCCTCGAACGGCGAGGAGCAAAGACAGACCTGGATACCCGGGCCCAGTCCCGGACTCACTGCCTGAAGAGGAGACCCAGACATGAAACGCGAAGACCTCACCGAGAAGCTGCTCGACATCAAGCGCGAGAAGGGCTGGAGCTGGAAGCACATCTGCGAGAAGATCGGCGGCTATTCCGAGGTGTTGATCGTCGGCGCGATCATGGGCCAGATGAAGCTGACCAAGCCGCAGGCGGCCAATGCCGGCGAGCTGTTCGGCCTGTCGAAGGCCGAAGTCGCGATGCTGAACGAAGTGCCGATGCGCGGCACCGGCACGCCGATGCCGCCGACCGATCCGCTGATCTACCGCTTCTACGAGATGGTGATGGTGAACGGCCCTGCCTGGAAGGCGCTGATCGAGGAGGAGTTCGGCGACGGCATCATGTCCGCGATCGACTTCGACATGGGGATCGAGCGCGTCGCCAACCCGAAGGGCGATCGCGTCAAGATCACCATGAGCGGCAAGTTCCTGCCGTACAAATATTACGGCGCCAGCGGCAATGTGCCGGAGTACGGTTTCAAGGAAGAGTGAGGTTTGGGGTCATTCCGGACGCCGCGTCAGCGGCGATCCGGAATCTCGAGATTCCGGGTTCGGCTCTGCGAGCCGCCCCGGAATGACGGTGTGTGTGGGGGGATGCGCGGGCGCTTATTTCCCTGCCTTCACCTCGGCGGCCGCGACCGCCAGCAGCTCGCTCATCTTGGCGCGAATCGCCTGCTCGGTGACGGCGACGTTCTTGGCGGCGAAATCGGCCGCCAGCTTGCGCACGACGTCGGCATCGCCGGCCTCCTCGAAGTCGGACGCGACCACTTCCTTGGCATAGGCCGTGGCGGCATCGCCGGACATGCCGAGCTTTTCAGCCGCCCACAGCCCGAGCAGCCGGTTGCGGCGGGCCTCCGCCCTGAACTTCTGCTCCTCGTCGAGGGCGTATTTCTTCTCGAAGCCTTCCTGGCGCTTGTCGAACTCGCTCATGCCTTGTTCCAAATCCCCTGCTGAATGGTGCGGGAGCCTTCCGTTGCGGCGCCCCGGGTGCATGCCTACATAGATAGCACGAATCGGCAAAACAACGGGCCGTTAAGCCGCAGGCAAGACGGTATAAGTTGGCGCCGGACGGCCGGATCGATTGTGCTCGGACAGCCAATCGGATAGGTTGCCTGAATGCTTGGTTCCCGTTCTGTTTCCAAGGGTTTATGGATGGGTTCCGGGCCGTTCACGGCAGCTCCGCTGTGGGTCATAAATCCTGGTAATCGGAGCACACCAAATACATGGATTTCAACAAAACACGGTACATCCCCATGAGCCGTCGGCGTCGCATTTATGAAGGCAAGGCAAAGGTTCTCTATGAAGGCCCGGAGCCCGGTACCCTGATCCAGCACTTCAAGGACGACGCCACCGCGTTCAATGCGAAAAAGCATCAGGTGATCGAGGGCAAGGGTGTCCTCAACAACCGGATCTCGGAGTACCTGTTTCAGCACCTCAACGACATCGGGGTGCCGACCCATTTCATCCGCCGCCTCAACATGCGCGAACAGTTGATTCGCGAGGTCGAGATCGTGCCGCTCGAAGTGGTGGTTCGGAACGTCGCCGCCGGCTCGCTGTCACAGCGTCTCGGCATCGAGGAAGGCACCCAGCTGCCCCGGTCGATCATCGAATTCTACTACAAGAACGACCAGCTCAACGATCCCATGGTGTCGGAAGAGCACATCACCGCCTTCGGCTGGGCGACGCCGCAGGAGATCGACGACATCATGGCGCTCGCCATCCGCGTCAACGACTTCCTCACCGGTCTCTTCCTCGGCATCGGCATCCGCCTCGTCGACTTCAAGATGGAGTGCGGCCGCCTGTTCGAGAACGAGATGATGCGCATCATCGTCGCCGACGAGATCTCGCCGGATAGCTGCCGGCTGTGGGACATCAAGTCGAACGAGAAGCTCGACAAGGACCGTTTCCGCCGCGACCTCGGCGGTCTGTTGGAAGCCTATACGGAAGTTGCAAAGCGCCTCGGCATCCTGATGGAGAACGAGCGTCCGCAGGGCTCCGGCCCGGTGCTGGTGAAGAGCTGAAGAGGAATCTTGACGTGAAGGCACGTGTCACCGTTACCCTGAAGACGGGCATCCTCGATCCGCAGGGCAAGGCCATCGAAGGCGCGCTGAAGTCGCTCGGCGTCGACGGCGTCGCCAGCGTCCGCCAGGGCAAGGTGTTCGACATCGAGCTCGCCGGCGCAGACAAGGCCAAGGCGGAAGCCGCGCTGAAGGACGCCGCGGACAAGCTGCTGGCGAACACCGTGATCGAGAACTATCGGGTGGAGTTGATCGGCTGAGCTGCCACTCCTCATCCTGAGGAGCGCGCTGTTCGCGCGCGTCTCGAAGGATGGAGGCCGAGCTGTAAGAGCTGGGCCTGCATGGTTCGAGACGGCGCTTGCGCGCCTCCTCACCATGAGGGTCTATTAGCTGAGCTGCTGTTGGTTGAACGCTTTGCTCACAGCCATCCGACGCTGCGAAAACGCAAGTACAGCGTGGTGCACGCCGTCAGCATCAAGCCGAGCAGCATGAAGTAGCCGTACTCCCATTCCAGCTCCGGCATGTGCTTGAAGTTCATGCCGTAGATGCCGGCGAGCGCGGTCGGGATGGCGATGATCGCGAGCCAGGAGGCGAGCTTCTTGGACACCGCGGTCTCCTGCGCCTGGCCGACGAGCAGGCTCGCCTCGAAGGCGAAGGCCAGCACCTCGCGCATGGAATCGATGCGCTCCTGAATGTTGCGGACGTGGTCGGTGACGTCGCGGAACAGCGGCTGCATGGCCTGCCGCACCATCGCCAGCTCGTCGTGCTCCAGCCGGCGGCAGACCTCCACCAGCGGTCCGATCGCGTTACGCAGCCGCAGCAGGTCGCGGCGCAGCATGTAGAGACGCTCGATCTGCGCCTTGCTGAGCGGCTTGGACAGCACGTCATCCTCGATGCCCTCGACCTCGTCGTGAATGCTCTCGAGCACGGGCGAGTAATTGTCGACGATGAAATCGAGGATGGCGTAGAGGATGTAGTCCTCGCCGCGGGCCAGCGCCCGCGGGCAGCTCTCGCAGCGCTCGCGCACCGGCGTGTACGACGTCGAGGCGCCGTGGCGCACCGAGACCAGATAGCCTTCGCCGACGAAGATATGGGTCTCGCCGAAGGCGATGCGGCCCTCGATCAATTGCGCGGTGCGCGCCACGATGAACAGCGCTTCGCCATATTGCTCGATCTTCGGACGCTGATGGGCGTGGTTGGCGTCCTCGATCGCGAGCTCGTGCAGGTCGAACTGCTTCTGCACCGCGCTGAGCAGCGCCATGTCCGGCTCATGCAGGCCGATCCAGACCACGTGGCCGGGCTTGCCCCGCCAGCTCGAGGCCTCGCTGATCGCGATATTGGCAACGCGCCGGCCGTCGACATAGGCGCCGGCCGCGACGACGCCCTCGGCGGAGACCGGCTCGGCAGGGGAGGTGGGCCGCGACGGGACGTTCATGGCTTCAATCCCGGGCAATTGATCGGCAAACGGCGGTGTCGCCGACCGATACGCATGGCCTGTGTACAAGGCCCTCTGCCGAGGCTAGCACTGGTAAAATCCCCGTCAAATGGTTATGTCTCTTCGCGAAATGGCCTGTTGGCCAGCCCGATTCCCGCCACCGTCGGAACCTCTGCCATGAAAGCCGCCATCCTCGTCTTTCCCGGAATCAACCGCGAGCGCGACATGGCGCGTGCGCTGAGGCTGATCTCCGGCAGCGAGCCGGCGATGGTGTGGCACGCCGAGACGTCACTGCCTCCTGGCACCGATCTCGTGGTGGTGCCCGGCGGCTTCTCCTACGGCGATTATTTACGCTGTGGCGCCATTGCGGCACGGGCGCCGGTGATGGACGCGGTGCGCGACTATGCGGCCAAGGGCGGCCTCGTGCTCGGCGTCTGCAACGGTTTTCAGATCCTCTGCGAGTCCGGCCTGCTGCCGGGTGTCCTGATGCGCAACGCGCGGCTGAAATTCATCTGCCGCGACGTGCACCTGCGCGTCGAGCGCTCCGATACGCCGTTCACCCGCGGCTACAATGCCGGGCAGGTGATCCGCGTGCCGGTCGCCCATGGCGAGGGCAATTACGAGGCGGATGAGGAGACCATCAAGCGGCTCGAGGGCGAGGGGCGGGTGCTCTATCGCTATTGCTCCGCCGCCGGCGAAGTCGACGATTTCAACAACATCAACGGCGCGGCGCATTCGATCGCCGGCATCGTCAATGACAAGGGCAACGTGCTCGGCATGATGCCGCATCCGGAAAATCACGTCGAAGACATCATGGGCTGCACCGACGGCCGCGGCCTGTTCGCCGGCCTCGTCCAGCATCTGGAAAAGGCCGCGTGATTTCGTTCATGCTGAAGCGGCTCTCGGTCGCTGTCGCCGCCGTTGCTTTTGCGACGGCCGCGTTCGCCCAGGATTATCCCAAGCGTCCGATCACCATGATCGTGCCGTTCGCGGCCGGCGGCACCTCGGACGTGATCGCGCGCGCGGTGGCCGAGCAGATGGGCATCGCGCTCGGCCAGACCATTGTGATCGAGAACGTTGCCGGCGCCGGCGGCTCGACCGCGCTGGCGCGCGCCTCGCGCGCCGAGCCCGACGGCTACACCATCGCGATCGGCAATGCCGGCACCAATGCCGCGAGCTACACGATCTATCCGAAGCTGCCGTTCACGCCTGAATCGTTCGTGCCGATCGCCATGGTGGCGAAGACGTTCGGCATCATCGCGCTGCGCAAGGATTTTCCGGCGAAGGACCTGAAAGAGTTCATCGCCTATGCCAAGGCCAATCCCGGCAAGATCAATCTCGGCCATGCCGGCGTCGGCTCGTCGAACTATCTGATCTGCAAGAGCTTCGTCACCTCAGCCGGGATCGACGCGACGCTGGTCGGCTATCGCGGCGCCGCGCCCGCGCTGACCGACGCCGTGGGCAGCCAGATCGACGGCGTCTGCGATGCGGCCGCCTCGGTCTCGCAAGCGATCAACGAGAAACTGGTGAAGGGCCTCGTGGTCGGCTCGATCGTGCGGCTCGCCACTCTGCCGGACCTGCCGACCTCAGCGGAAGCCGGCCTGCCCGAATTCGAGGCGCAGGGCTGGAACGGCCTGTTCGCGCCCAAGGGCACGCCGCCGGCCGTGATCGCCAAGCTGAACGCCGCCGCGCGCACCGCCGTCGAGACCGATGCGGTGAAGAAGCGCTTTGCCGACCTGTCGACCGTCGCGCCCGATGCCAACGAACACGCGCCGGAGCTGCTGCAGCAGCTCGTGACGCGCGACGTGGAAAAGTACCGGAAGATGCTGACGGACGACGCCAAGCAGTAGATGCATTCGGCTGCAATCCCATGAACCTGCATCGCGTTTCGGACGACTGACTCCTCGTTGCCGTCATGGCGCGCGGCGTGCGGTTCGCTGATCTTGGAGGGTGAAGGCAACTCAAAGTTGTTTCATCGCTTCAGTTGCGATATCAGGAGGCCGACGCTTTCGTTGTGCTCGTGGATGTCACATGCCCGTCGCTTTGGTCGTTCTGCTGCTCGATATCAGTCTGATCTATCACGCCTCGCGGACCGGACGTTTGCGGCCCTGGGCCTTCATCATCCTGATGGTGCCTCTGATGGGTGCGCTGGCCTATATCGCGGTCGAGCTCATTCCCGAATGGTTCTCCAGCCCCGGCGCGCGCCAGGCGCGCCAGCGTGTCGCCAATCGTCTCGATCCGGAGAAGCGCTATCGCGAGTTGTCAGACCGGCTGACCGGCGCCGACACCATCGCCAATCGCGCGGCGCTGGCCGAGGAGTGCGCAAATGTCGGCCGGTTCGCCGAAGCGGAAGCGCATTATGATCACATCCTGAAGCTGCCGATGGGCCACGATCCGGCCTATGCGCTCCGCAAGGCGCAGACCGAGTTTGCCGCCAAGCGCCCCGCCGATGCGCTCGCGACGCTCGACGAGCTCCAGAAGCAGTGGCCGGATTTCGATTCCGCCGACGCGCACCTGCTCTACGCCCGCGCGCTCACGGAGGTCGGGCGTCTCGACGAGGCCCTCGAGGAATATCACGCTCTCGCCGGCTATTTTCCCGGCGCCGAGGCGCGGGTGCGTTACGGCCTGCTGCTGCAAACGGTCGGCCGCAGTGCCGAGGCGCGGATGGTCTTCAACGAGCTGCTGATCCAGATGCGCCGCGCGCCGAACTATCTCCGCAAGGCGCAGGCCGAGTGGCTGTCGATTGCGGAGAAGCAGCTCTCGACATGAGCGGTGGCGGGACTCGCCTCGCTCTTCCGCTTGAGGGAGAGGTGCATCGGATTTCAACCGCTCCGCCGGCACCGTCATGACCGCAACGCCGGCCATGACGAGCAGCAGCCCCAGCGGATGCTGGCGGACGACGCCAAGCCATTGGCGCGCCTCGCGACGTGCGCGCTATGGCGGCGCAAATGCTTATGTCACGGGATCCGGGCGATCACCTTGATCTCGAAGTCAAAGCCGGCCAGCCAGTTCACGCCGACAGCCGTCCAGTTCGGATAGGGCGGGCCACCGATCTCCGTGCCGCGAACCGCCATCACCTTCTCGATCTGCGTCGCCGGATCGGTGTGGAACGTGGTGACGTCGATGACGTCGTCCAACGTGCAGCCCGCGGCTGCGAGCACGGCACGCAAATTTGCAAAGGCACGCCGGACCTGGTCCTCGAACTCCGGCTCGGGTGAGCCGTCCTCGCGACTGCCAACCTGCCCTGAAACGAAGAGCAGGTCGCCTGAGCGGATGGCTGCAGAATAACGATGCGCTTCATAGAGCGCATGGCGGTCGGCGGGGAAGATTGCCTCGCGCTGGGGCATGTACTTGATCCTTCTAATCGAGCAGGGAAACGGGCGAACTCAGGCAAGCCGACGCCTGGCGCTTAGCGTGTCGTTCATATACGGTGCGTATGTGAACTGTATCGCTCAGATACGAGGCGTATGTCAATGGGGAAGTGGGACCGGCATGGCAAAGGGGAAACGCGCGGCCGGCATGGCTGAAAACCGGGCCAAGCTGATCCGCGCAGCTCGCGCGGCATTTGCCACCCAAGGTTATGCAGCCGCGTCGATGGATGAACTGACGGCTTCGGTCGGGCTGACGCGGGGGGCGCTCTATCACAGCTTCGAAGACAAGAAGGGGCTGCTCTGGGCCGTCGTCGAGCAGATCGACGGCGAAATGGCGGAACGGCTCCGCGCGATTCGCGAGCAGGCGCCGACGCTGTGGCAGGGCCTGCTTGCAGAGGGCTGTGCCTATATCGAGATGGCGCTCGATCCTGAGATTCAGCGCATCATGCTGCTGGACGGGCCTGCCGTCCTCGGCGATCCATCCAAGTGGCCGGGCGAGAATGCCTGCCTCGACATCACCATGCGAACGATCCGGTCGCTGATCGAAGCGGGGGTCGTGAAGCCGGTTGATGTCGAAGCAGCGGGACGGCTGCTGAACGGCGCTGCGCTCAGCGCCGCATTATGGGTTGCCGCAGCCGACGATCCGAAGGAGGTCCTGAACAAGGCGGTCGACGCGTTTCGACAATTGGCGAGCGGATTGCTCCGCCAGCCGGTTTGACCGCGCGTCATGCAAATGTGCCGATGACCCGCGCTACCACAGCTTCAGCCGCTCCGCCGGCACCGTCATGGCCGCAACGCCGGCCATGACGAGCAGCAGCCCCAGCGCCAGGTTCGACGGCACGCTCTCGCCGAGCAGCAGCACGGAGAGGCCGACGCCGATCGGGATGCGCAAATAGCCTTGCGCGTTCGTGGTCAGCGTGCCGAGGCGGCCGAGGCAAACGTAGAACAGCATCAATCCCAGCGCGCTCGAGACGATGCCCATGACGATGGTGGCGACGATCGCCGTCGGGGTCGGGTGCAGCGTCCAGGGCTGGTCGATGATCAGCGAGGGCGGCAGCAGGATGAGGCCGCCGAACAGCAGCGAGCCGGCCGCCACCACCATCGGGTCGTAGTCGGACAGGCGCAGGCCGAAGATCGTCGCGCAGGCAAAGGAGATGGTGGCGAGCAGGATCGCGATCTCCGCGACGATCTCGCTGCCAAAGCCACGCAGTGCGTCGAGCCCGACGATGAGAACCGTGCCGGCAAGGCCGAGGATGGCACCCGCGAGCTTCAGCAGCGTCGCCGGCTCGTGCCGCGTGATCAGCGAGGTGATCAGGAAAGCGAAGATCGGCGTCGTCGAGGCCAGCACCACGGTGTTCGACGCCGGCACGTATTGCTGCGACCAGGTGATAATCAGGAACGGGAAGGTCGAGTTGATCAATTGCTGGGTGGCAAACAGCTTCCACGCTTTGGCGTCGGTCGGGACTTTGATGCCGCGCATCCACAGGATCGCGAACAGGAAGGCGGCCGCAATCAGCGAGCGCGCCGAGATGAAGGTGATGGGCGGGATGGTGGGAAGCGCCAGCTTGGTCAGCGGATAAGTCGAGCTCCAGCAGCAGGCGAGCGCGAGCAGCAGCGCATAGTCGTGCCAGTTACGCGCGCCGGTGGCGACGGTTGGCAACGGCGCTGATGCGGACGCCGCCGCGCGCCCCGCCTCCGATGTGCTCTCCGGCACCTTGTTCTCGCTCCCCGGCGCGACAGCGCTTGCCGGAAGTCTGGGCGAGCGCGCCGGAAAAGGGAAGGCGCCGAGCTATGCGTTTGGCTGAGGGAGCGCCTTCCGCTTCATCCGCTTGATCGTGCCGGAAAAGGTCAGCAGCACCCGCTCCCCGGACATCATCTTGCCGCGCAGGAAGATCAGCGAGCCGCCGGCGCGGGTCACCTCGCCGGTGCATTCGATCAGCTCGCCCTCTCGTGCCGCGTCGAGGAATTCGCAGGCGAAGTTGGTCGTCACCGCCCGGCTGTCCAGGACATGGGTGGCGATCGCGAACAGGGAATAGTCGGCAAAGGCCATGTAGCAGCCGCCGTGGACGTTCCCGGAGCCGTTGAGATGCTTCTTCTCGACCCGGAAGGCACTGCGGACGGTGCCGTCCGCCTCGATCCGATGCCAGAAGGGGCCGACATGGGCTTCAAAACTGTCGCGAATCCAGGTCCGCCAGCCCACAAACTCGCCTTCGGTGGCGATGTGGAGGTCGGGGCGGCGGGGCGGGGGCGCTTTGGTCAATTCGTGCAAGGAAATGGGCCTTCAATTGCGGGTCGTTAGCCCTTAAATCCGATCCGTCCGCGCCGTGCAATTCCTGTTCCCGCCGTCCGTGCCCGCAAAACGTGGGACAGCGGGAAAATGCGCCATAAAGGGCTTTTCCCGGCCCTCCGATCTTCCTAAGAACGGCCAAACGCCGCCGAAAGCCCCGAATCCATGAAGAATGAACCCAAGATCACCCCCGAACTGGTTGCCGCCCACGGGCTCAAGCCCGATGAGTACGAGCGCATCCTGAAGCTGATCGGGCGGGAGCCGAGCTTCACCGAGCTCGGCATCTTCTCGGCGATGTGGAACGAGCACTGCTCGTACAAATCCTCGCGCATCCATCTGCGCGGCCTGCCGACGAAAGCGCCCTGGGTGATCCAGGGCCCAGGCGAGAATGCCGGCGTGATCGACATCGGCGACGGCCAGGCGGTGGTCTTCAAGATGGAGAGCCACAACCACCCGAGCTACATCGAGCCGTATCAGGGCGCGACCACCGGCGTCGGCGGCATTTTGCGCGACGTCTTCACCATGGGCGCGCGCCCGATCGCCTGCCTCAATGCGTTGAGCTTCGGTGCGCCGGAGCATGCCAAGACGCGGCACCTCGTCTCTGGCGTGGTTGCAGGCGTCGGCGGCTACGGCAATTCCTTTGGCGTGCCGACGGTCGGCGGCCAGGTGCGTTTCCACACCCGCTATGACGGCAACATCCTT
The DNA here is from genome assembly GCF_003957705.1 of Bradyrhizobium sp. LVM 105. Taxonomy (NCBI): domain Bacteria; kingdom Pseudomonadati; phylum Pseudomonadota; class Alphaproteobacteria; order Hyphomicrobiales; family Nitrobacteraceae; genus Bradyrhizobium; species Bradyrhizobium sp. LVM 105. The sequence goes on from NZ_QZMV01000015.1 coordinate 125,029, forward strand.
GTCAATGCGATGGCGGTCGGCCTCGCCGATGCCGACAAGATCTTCTATGCGGCGGCCTCCGGCGTGAACATGCCGATCGTGTATCTGGGCTCCAAGACCGGGCGCGACGGCATCCACGGCGCCTCGATGGCGTCGGCCGAGTTCGACGACAAGTCCGAGGAGAAGCGTCCGACCGTGCAGGTCGGCGATCCCTTCGCCGAGAAACTGCTGCTGGAAGCCTGTCTCGAGATCATGGAGAAGGGCTGTGTCATCGCGATCCAGGACATGGGCGCGGCGGGGCTGACCTGCTCGGCGGTCGAGATGGGCGCCAAGGGCGACCTCGGCGTCGATCTCGATCTCGACGCGGTGCCGACCCGCGAGACCGGCATGAGCGCCTACGAGATGATGCTTTCGGAGAGCCAGGAGCGCATGCTCATGGTGCTCAAGCCCGAGAAGGAAAAGGAAGCCGAGGCGATCTTCAAGAAGTGGGGCCTCGACTTCGCCGTGGTCGGCTACACCACGCCGAGCAAGCGTTTCGTGGTCAAGCATGGCGGCGACGTCATGGCCGATCTGCCGATCAAGGAGCTCGGCGACGAGGCGCCGGTCTATGATCGCCCGCACGTCCCGTCTGCCGCGCTGCCGATCGTGCATGCGCGCGAGGTGCCGGCGCCGATGGGCCTCGGCGCTGCGCTGGAGAAACTGATCGGCACGCCCGACATGTGCTCCAAGCGCTGGGTCTGGGAGCAGTACGACCACGTCATCCTCGGCAACACCATGCAGCGCCCCGGCGGCGATGCCGCCGTGGTGCGCGTGCAGGACGGGCCGAAGGGCCTGGCACTGACCGTCGACGTCACGCCGCGCTATTGCGAGGCCGATCCGTTCGAGGGCGGCAAGCAGGCCGTCGCCGAAGCCTGGCGCAACATCACCGCGGTCGGCGGCAAGCCGCTCGCAATCACCGACAATCTCAATTTCGGCAATCCTGAGCGGCCCGAGATCATGGGTCAGTTCGTCGGCTGCCTGAAGGGCATCTCGGAAGCCTGTCGCACGCTCGACTTCCCGGTCGTCTCCGGCAACGTCTCGCTCTACAACGAGACCAATGGCCGTGCGATCCTGCCGACGCCCTCGATCGGCGGCGTCGGCCTGCTCGACGATTTCACAAAATCCGCCTCGCTGGCCTTCAAGGCCGAGGGCGAGGCGATCCTCCTGGTCGGCGAAACCCATGGCTGGCTCGGCCAGTCGGTGTACCTGCGCGACATCTGCGGCCGCGAGGAGGGCGCACCGCCGCCGGTCGATCTCGCCGCCGAGAAGCGCAACGGCGATTGCGTGCGCGGCATGATCCATGCGGGCACCGCGACCGCGGTGCATGACCTCTCCGACGGCGGTCTCCTGATCGCGCTGGCCGAGATGGCGATGGCGGGCGGTATCGGGGCGAAGCTGCTTGCGGCGCCGACTGCGCTGGTGCCGCAGGCCTATTGGTTCGGCGAGGACCAGGCGCGCTATCTCGTCACCGTGCCGGAAACGGAAGCCGGCCTCGTGCTGGCCAAGATGCGCGGCTGCGAGGTGCCCTGTGTGCGGATCGGCACCACCGGGGGCGATGCGATCGCCATCGCGGGCGAGGCGCCTGTGGCGATCGACGCGCTACGGACGTCGCACGAGCGTTGGCTACCGGAGTACATGGGCGGGAAGGCGGCGTAAGGCGCTGCCGCACACTTCGTCATTGCGAGGAGCAAAGCGACGAAGCAATCCAGACTACCTCCGCGGAGGGATTCTGGATTGCTTCGCTGCGCTCGCAATGACGAGTGGAGAGACCGCGCCTCACAACACGCGTGATGCGCCCGGGATCTGCCGCAACGCTCGCGTCAGGGCCCAGCTCGCTGCGACAGTCAGTACAAACCCGATCGTGGCCTTGACGATCGCCGGCAGGTCATAGTCGAACAGCCAGTATTGCAGCCACAATGCGATCGGATAGTGCACCAGGAACATGCCGAACGCGTCGCCGTGCATTGGATCGAGCAGCCTGGCTGAGCCTGATTGCTTGAATCTCTGGAAAATGGCCAGGATCAGAAACATGATGGCCACGCTGAAGACAGTGAAGCAGATGGCATAGAGCGCTTCATACCAGTCCGGCAACGGCGACGGGTTGCCCAATATTTCGCGCTTGATCAAGATCAGCCCCCACAAGAGGCAATACGGAACGATCGCCAGGACCATCCAGTCCCAGCTGACCTTTGCCATGCGGCCGTCGACAGCGAGCAGCCCGCGATCCATTTGCGCAACGCCAATGCCGGCACCGAAAAAGAAATAGGTCGCGTAAAGCATCACGCGCCCGTGCTGGACCGAGAACGGCCCGAACTCGAACCAGCTGCTGTGTCCGTAGTGAACCAGTCCGGGAATGTAGAACGCCGCGGTGACGGCCAGCATGACCGCGAAGAACACGGCGGGCCGACGCCGACCATGCAGCGAGAGGCGATTGATCGGATCGAGCAGATTGGGTGAGAGCCGGTACAAAAGGCAGGCCACCAGGTCGAAGGCGAACAAGACCCACAGGAACCAGATCGGCCCGCTCGGCCACGGCCCCTTCGTGACCATATTCCACCAGAATTCGGCAAACCCGATCTCGGGATGCTGCCGCAGGGAGATCGCGTAGTAGGCAACCGGAATGACCGTAAGGGCGCAGATCGCGAAGGGTAAGCCAAGCCGAAGCAGGCGATCTGCCATATAGCTCCGCACTCCCTTGCGGGCGATGCCGGACCAGGCGAACAGCCCCGACAGGAAGAAGAACATCGCCATGAAGAAACTGTCGGTGGCGAGCACGATCATGTCGAAGCCGAAGAAATAACTCGGATCGGTATGACCGAAATAAGTATAGGGGATCACGGCGTGATGCAGCAGCACCACGAGAGTGAGGAAGGTGCGGACGCGATCAATCGCCAAATTGCGCACCTTGCTCGTGGGTGCGGCGTGCGCTTCCGCGCCGATCGTCGCTGAATGTGACATCGTGATCATGGCTGCCCCGCGCTCGTGCTCCCCGCGGGACTGTGCCGCCGGCAAATGTTTTCAGCAAGCCTCGTTTCAGCAGGCCTCTCGGCCCAGAGCAAGACTAGGAACCAGTTTTGCTCCGCGAAGTTAGCGTCTGCGAACAAAGCGTGGAGGGGCCGCAGGCGAGCGGCCGCCGATTGCGGAGCTGGCGATGACGATCCTGAAATGGGCGCTGATTTTCCTGCTGATCTCGATCGTGGCCGGCGTGCTCGGCTTCACCGGCATCTCTGCCGCCTCCGCCGATGTCGCCCGCTTCCTGTTCTACGTCTTCATCGTGATCTTCCTGGTGCTGCTGATCCTCGGGCTGACCATCTTCAGGGCGTAGCTTTTCCTTTCGTCATTCCGGGGCGGTCCGCAGGACCGATCCCGGACTCTCGAGACTCCGGGCGCGATGCTTCGCATCGCCCCGGAATGACGGCGTCCAAAATTACCCCACTTCCTCGATCTTCACCTTGTCCGGGTAGAAGGCGAGACGGCCCGAGATCTCCGTCATCGCGGGGAAGGGCGTCTCGTAGGTCCAGATCGCGTTCTCGAGCGTCTTGCCGTTGGCCTTGATGCTGTAATAATTGGCATCGCCCTTGTAGGGGCAATGGGTGGTGCGCTCGGTGCGCTCCAGCAGGGCCATGTTGGTGTCCTCCCGCGGCACATATTGCACCGCCGGATATCTGGCCTCCTTCAGCGTCAGCGCCTTGGCAGTCTCGGCTATCACGATGTCGCCCGCGGTCACGCGGACGCGCCGGGGATTTTGGGTGATGGTGATGGGGTGGTCGGGCCCTGGAAGCTTCATATGTCACGCCTTTTCGATCGATCTGCCGCGCGCGGCACTTTGTCGTGCCTTTATCCTGATGGGATCAGGGATATAGTGCAGGAATGCGTGACCTAGAAGGCCGTTCACGCTAAGTTTGGTCCTGCCGGCGAGGGGACCCCGGCAGCGATTCGAGCCGAGACCGACAGAAGCAAAGGAGCACCACCCGAATGCCCATGGACGCCCACGATATCGAGGCGATGATCAAGGCAGCGATCCCCGATGCCGAGGTGACCATCCGTGACCTCGCCGGCGACGGCGACCATTATGCCGCGACCGTGATCTCGGAATCCTTCCGCGGCAAGTCCCGCGTCCAGCAGCACCAGATCGTGTATCAGTCCCTGCGCGGCCAGATGGGCGGCGTCCTGCACGCGCTGGCGCTGCAAACCGGCGTACCCGGCACCTGATCTGGCGGGCCACCTGATCTGACCAGCGCCACAGGGGGACGGATGATGGCTGCGGACAATCCGCGCGGCGCGATGTTTCGCGTGATCACGCCGAACCAGCACAGCCGCGTCACCAATGCCGAGCTGTTCTTCGATCTCGTCTTCGTCTTCGCGGTCACGCAGGTGTCGCACACGCTGCTGCACCACTTCACGCCAATCGGCGCGGTGCATGTCACCGTGCTGTTTCTGGCGATGTGGTGGGTGTGGGTCTTCACCGCCTGGGTCACCAACTGGCTCGATCCCGAGCTGACGCCGGTCCGCATCCTGCTCTTCGCGATGATGCTGGGCGGCCTCGTGCTGTCGACGACGATCCCGACCGCCTTCGAAGGGCGAGGCCTGTGGTTTGCGATCGCCTACGCAGCCATGCAAGTGGGGCGCACGGCGTTCTGGCTGTTGGCAACGCCGCTGCATCGGACGGCGGTGCGCCACAACGCCATCCGCATCCTGACCTGGCTCTGTATCTCCGCGGTGTTCTGGATCCTCGGGGGCCTTGCCCATGACGAGGCCCGTCTGTGGTTTTGGATCGCCGCCCTGACGATCGAATACATCTCGCCCGCGGTCCGCTTCTGGGTGCCGAAGCTGGGCTTCTCCTCAATCGAGGCCTGGGCCGTCGAAGGCGGCCACATGGCCGAGCGCTGCTCGCTCTTCGTCATCATTGCGCTCGGCGAAGCCGTCGTCGTCAACGGGGCGACCTTTGCCGAGCTGGAATGGAGTGCGGCCAACATCCTGGCCTTCGTCTCCGCCCTGGTCGGCGCCATCGCGATGTGGTGGGTCTATTTCCACAAGGGCGCGGAGGCCGGCGCCGCGCGCATCTCGAAGTCCGCCGAATCCGGCCGGCTGGCGCGGCTCGCCTACACCTATCTGCACATGCCGATCATTGCCGGCATCATCCTGACCGCGGTCTCGGACGAACTGGTGCTGAAGCACCCCACCGGCCATTCCGATATGCGCACGATCGTGAGCACGATCGGCGGTCCGCTGGTGTTCCTGGTCGGCACGATCCTGTTCAAGCACGCGATCCGCGGCTTTCTGCAACTCTCGCACGGCATCGGCATCATGCTGCTGCTGGTGCTGTGGTGGTTCGCCGCCGATCTCTCGCCGCTCTGGCTGTCGGTCGCGACCAGCGTCATCATGATCGTGGTGGCCGTCTGGGAGTCGGTATCGCTGGGGTCGGCGCCGGAGGAGTAGGCGCGGAGGAGCTTACTCCGCCACCTCCAGCGCATGCACCGAGAACATCTTGGCCGCATCCGTCCAGCTTTCGCGCACCCGCCAGCCGGCGCCCTGCGCCAGCGCGGCAAAACGCTCGAGGCTGTATTTGTAGCTGTTCTCGGTGTGGATGCTCTCGCCCGGCTTGAACGAGAAGCTGGTGCCGAGCAGTCGCACGGTCTGGCTCTTCTTGCTGATCAGGTGCATCTCGATGCGATGGCGCTCGCGATTGTAGATCGCGCGATGGGTGAAGGCGGACAGATCGAAATTGCCGCCGAGCTCGCGGTTGATGCGCACGAGAACGTTGAGGTTGAAGCGCGCGGTGACGCCGGCGGCATCGTTGTAGGCATCATAGAGCACACGCTCGTCCTTCTCGAGATCGGCGCCGATGATCATCTGCGCGCCCCGGCCCAGAATCTTGCGCGCGCTGTTCAGGAAGGCCTGGGCTTCCTGCGGCTCGAAATTGCCGATGGTCGAGCCCGGGAAGAATCCGACCTTGGGCATGGACGCGACCTGCCTGGGCAGCTCGAACGGCGTGGTGAAATCGGCCGCGACCGGATAGATGCCGAGCGAGGGGAAATCCCGTTTCAGGCCGTTGGCCTGCGCCTTCAGGAAGTCGCCGGAGATGTCGACGGGCACGTAGGCCGCGAACTTGCAATGGTTCAGCAACAGGCGAACCTTGGTGGTCGCGCCGGCGCCGAACTCGACCAGGGCGGCATGCTCCGGAATGATCTTTGCGATCCCGCTGCCGCGCTCCCTCAGGATCGCAAGCTCGGTGCGCGTCGGATAATATTCCGGAAGCTTCGTGATCGCCTCGAACAGCTCCGAGCCGGTCGCGTCGTAGAAATATTTCGGCGACAGCTTTTTCGGCTGCTGCGAGAGGTCCTCGATAGCTTCGCGGGCGAAGGCGGTGGTCTGCTCGTCGGGAAGATGGGCTTCGGCCAAAGCGCTGGCGTGCACATTCATGATACTCTCCTGAACGCGCTGTCCGGCGCGCATTTGTCGTCGGATGAACCCAAAGCGCGACGAGGTCGCACCTCAGGTTCTGTTTCTTTGAGCATGATGTTATCGGAAAACCGCTGCACACTTTTTCGGATCATGCTCTACTCGTAGTCGGCGAGCCGCAGTCCCGTGAACTGCCAGCGGTGGTGCGGATAGAAGAAGTTCCGATACGTGATACGGCTATGGCCCTCCGGAGTTGCAAGCGAGGAGCCGCGCAGCACCAATTGGTTGACCATGAACTTGCCGTTGTACTCGCCGAGCGCGCCTTCGATGGCGCGGTAGCCGGGATATGGCGAATACGAAGACCGGGTCCATTGCCAGACGATGCCGAAGGCGTCGTTGAGCTGGCCTGTGCGCGCTGCGACCTCCCATTCCATTTCGGTCGGCAGATGCTTTCCGGCCCAGCGCGCGAAGGCATCGGCCTCGTAATAGCTGACGTGGCAGACCGGCGCTTCGGGATCGACCGGCTTGAGGCCGGCGAGCGTCATGACCTGCCATGCGCCATCGACCTCGCGCCAATGGCCCGGGGCCTGCCAGTCGTCCCTGCTGGCCGCGGCAAAGCCGTCCATCAGCCACAACGTCGCGGTCCGGTAACCGCCGTCGCGCATGAAGGCGAGCCACCCGCCATTGGTGACGAGATTGCGCGCCAGCTTGACCGGGCCAACGAGGGCGCGATGCGCGGGCTTCTCATTGTCGAAATGGAAACTGTCGTCGACATGGCCGACGGTGTGGATGCCCTCGTTGAGTTGCAGCCATTCATCGCCGGTGCGCATCGCGGAGGGAAAGCGCCAGTCCGGGTCGTAGGCCGGATAGACCGGGTTCTGCGCAAATGCGTGCAGGATGTCGGTGAACATCAATTCCTGATGCTGCTGCTCATGGTTCAGCCCGACCTCGACCAGCGGCGCGATCTCGCGAAGCTTGTCCGCGCCGGTCTCCCGGAAGAATTTGACGACGGCCGCATCGACATATTTGCGATAGGCGCCGACCTGATCGGCGCTGGGACGGGTGATGTCGCCGCGATGATTGCGCGCATGACGCGGGCCGGCGCTGACGTAATAGGAATTGAACAGGAACGCGAAATCGGGGTGGAAGGGCCGATACCCTGCGGCGTGCTCGCCGAGCAGGAATTGCTCCCAGAACCAGGTGGTATGCGCCCGATGCCATTTCGTCGGGCTCGCATCGGGCATGGACTGGATCTGCTGGTCCTCCGGCGAGAGCGGCGCGGCCCGGCGCTCGGTCTCATTGCGGACGGCAATGAACGCGTCCTGCAGCCTCTGGGCGAGGCCGCCCGGACCGGACAGTGACGAAAGCGGGGCGGCGGCCGTGGCGGAGGCTTGTTTCGTCACGTTTTTCTCCAGACAGGACAAGAGAACGTTGTTGGCGTTACCCGGTTCCACAACCGACGTTCGTCCTAGATAGGGGCTCCGTTACGGTATGAAAGTCCTCTCCGGCGATGATATTGATGTCGTCAGCCTATGGACCCGGCCCGGGTCAAACCGGTCGCAGGGGGACCTCTCGCCGCCATTTTACTTTGGATGCACAACGGTTTGGGCTACATATATAGGAAGGTATCGGGTTAGATCGGCTGAGCCGACCCGAGGGATATTGTTGAGGGCTCTGCCCCAGAAGGACACGGATATGAGCATCGCGGAATTTATCGACAACGAAGTGAAGTCGAACGACGTGGTTCTGTTCATGAAGGGTACGCCGCAATTTCCGCAGTGCGGTTTCTCGGGCCAGGTCGTCCAGATCCTCGACCATATCGGCGTCGGCTATAAGGGCCTCAACGTGCTCGAATCCGCCGAACTCCGCAACGGAATCAAGGAATATTCGAACTGGCCGACCATTCCGCAGCTCTATGTGAAGGGCGAGTTCGTCGGGGGCTGCGACATCGTCCGCGAGATGTTCCAGGCCGGCGAATTGCAGCAGCTTCTCTCCGAGAAGGGCGTCGTCGTCGCGGCCTGATAAATGGCCCAGCTGGCTCGCCGGATCGGCGGCGCCGAGCTCGAGGTCATCGTTGCCGACATCACCACGCTCTGCGTTGACGCCATCGTCAACGCAGCCAACACGTCGCTCCTTGGCGGGGGCGGCGTGGACGGCGCGATCCATCGGGCCGCCGGGCCCGACCTGGTCGCCGAATGCCGCATGCTGCACGGCTGCAAGACCGGTGATGCCAAGATCACCAAAGGCTACCGGCTCAAGGCCGCCCATGTGATCCACACCGTCGGACCGGTCTGGAATGGCGGCACGAGTGGCGAGGACGATCTGCTCGCCTCCTGCTATCGCCGTTCCATGGAGCTGTGCGGGAAGCACAGGCTGACCTCGGTGGCATTCCCGGCGATTTCGACCGGCATTTTCTGTTTTCCCGCCGACCGGGCGGCCGGCATCGCCGTGCGCACGACGATCGAAGGCCTCACTGCTGCGCCGTCCGTGACCCGGGTCGTGTTCTGCTGCTTCGCGGAGCCAAGCGCCAAACTCCATGCCGAGGCACTTGCGCGATACGCCGGCCCTTGTGCCGACTGAGGCGGCCGGTACACTCCGCCGGACCATGTTCCGGGGAGGGGATATGATTTCACAGTTTGGGCTGCGTGCGCTGGTTTGCGGCGCGCTGGTGTCGCTCGGCGCGATGTCGCTGGCGCGCGCCGAGGGCACTTACGAGATTCCGGCCGGCGCGCATTTCAATCAGGACAAGCTCGCGCGGATCACCGAGTTCTTCAAGAACGAGGTCGCGACCGGAAAGATCGCCGGTGCAACCGTCCTGATCCAGCAGCACGGCAAGCCGGTCTATCATGAAGCCTTCGGCGTGCAGGACGTGGTCAGCAAGGCGCCGATCACCGACAAGACCATCTTCCGCCTGTTCTCGATGACCAAGGCGATCACCGCTGTGGTCGCGATGCAATTGGTCGAGGACGGCAAGATCAAGCTGGATGATCCCGTCTCGAAATACATCCCATCCTTCGCCAATGTGAAAGTCGGCGTCGAGAAGAAGGCCGAGGACGGCACCAAGTCGCTCGAACTGGTGCCGCCCAATCGGCCGATGACGGTACACGATCTGATGACGCACACCTCGGGCATCACCTATGGCTTCTATGGCGATAGCCTGGTCCGCAAGGCCTATCGCGAGGCCAACATCTATGCCGGCGATTTCGACCTCGCCGAGTTCGCCGAGCGCATCGCCAGACTGCCGCTGCACAACCAGCCGGGCGCGCTCTGGCAATACGGTCATTCCACCGACGTCCTGGCGCGCGTGATGGAGGTCGCCGCCGGCAAGCCGCTGATCGACATCATGCGTGAGAAGCTGCTCGATCCACTCGGCATGGTCGATACCGGCTTCTTCGTCACCGATCCCGAGAAGCAGAAGCTGCTGGCGCAGCCGCTGCCGAACGACAGCGATTTCCGGGTCGGCCGCATCAACGATCCGACCGTGGCCAAGAAGATCATGTTTGCCAGCGGCGGCATGGTGACGACCATGGCGGACTATCGGCGGTTCGCGCAGATGCTGCTCAACGGCGGCAGCCTCGACGGCAAGACCATTCTCAAGCCGGAGACGTTCAAGCTGATGGCGACCGACCAGGTCGGCCCCGGCTCCGGCGTCGATCGCGACTTTTTCTATTTTCCCGGGGACGGTTTCGGCTTCGGTCTCGGACTTGCGGTCCGTACCGATCCCGGCAACGCCAAGCCGCCGCCCCCCGGCAACCTCGGCGAACTCAAGTGGGACGGCGCCTCCGGCTGCTACTTCGTGATCGACCCCAAGCAGGACATGTTCTTCGTGCTGCTGGAGCAGACCCCGAGCGAGCGCCAACGCGTGCAGCGGACCTTGAAGCAGCTGGTCTATGAAGCCATGAAGAAGTGAGGCGTTCGTTCGGATCGTCCTCGCCGCCGCCTTTGTCTTGCTGGCGGGCGCGGCGAGCCAGCTCCGTGCCGAAGCGCCGGCTGCCCGCAGTTTCTCGGCTGCGGGACTTGCGCGCGTCAGTGCGTTCCTCGACGATGCGGTCGCCGCCGGCAGGATCCCCGGCGCAATCCTTCTGATCCAGCAGCACGGCAAGCCGGCACTCTACCGCAAATTCGGCCAGCGCAACGTCGCAACGGCGCAGCCGATGACGGACGACACCATCTTCCGCCTCTACTCGATGTCGAAGCCGATCACCTCGGTGGCGGCGATGATGCTGGTCGACGACGGCAAGCTCGCTCTCGATGACCCCGTCGCGAGATACATTCCGGCCTTCGCCGATGTGCAGGTCGGCGTCCCGCAAGCAGATGGCAAGCTGGCCCTCCAGCCGCTGGCGCGACCGATCACGGTGCGCGATCTGCTCCGGCATACGTCCGGCATCACCTATGGCTTCTATGGCAGCAGTGCCGTCCGCAGGCTCTATGCGGAAGCCGGCCTGTTCGACGGCGATCCCGACAATGCGCAATTCACCGAGCGGCTCGCGCGATTGCCCTTGGCCGAGCAGCCGGGGACGCTGTGGGACTACGGCCATTCGACCGACGTGCTGGGCCGGGTGATCGAGTCGGCATCGGGCCGGTCGCTCTATCAGTTCGAGAAGGAGCGGCTGCTCGATCCCCTTGGCATGCGGGATACGGCGTTCTTCGTCGCCGACGATGCCAGGCGGCCGCTGATCGCAGAAGCTTTGCCCGGCGACTGGTTCGATCGTCCCGTCGCCGGCATCATCGAGGCGACCGCGCCGCGTCGCTGGGAATCCGGTGGTGCGGGCATGGTCGGCACCATCGGCGACTATGCACGTTTTGCACAGATGCTGCTCAATGGCGGCGAGCTCGAAGGCCGTCGCTATCTCAAGCGCGAGACCGTAACGCTGATGGCGTCGGACCAGCTCGACGGCGGGATCGCGAAGAATCCGGAATTCTATTTTCCGGGACCCGACAGCAGCTTTGGTCTTGGCTTTGCCGTGCGCACGCGCGCGAAGCCGCCGCTGCCCGCAGGCGAATATCGCTGGGACGGCGTCGGCGGCACCTTCTTCTTCATCGATCCCGCCGACGACATGTTCGTGATCTGCATGATGCAGTCGCCTTCGCAGCGCGGCCCGATCCAGGACGAGCTGAAGCGGCTGGTCTATGAGGCGATGGGACGCTGACTACGCGCCGCGCACGATCTCGCGGACGTATCCGATCGTCTCCTCGATCTGGCCTGCATCGACGTCGAGATGCGTGCAGGCGCGGATGCGGCCGTCCATCATCGCGAGCGTGACGCCGCGCTGGCGCAGCGCCGCGACCATCTTGTCGCCGGCAATGCCGGCGCCGTCGGGCCTAAAGAACACGAGATTGGTCTCGGGCTCCTGGACCTCGATGCCTGCGATCTGCGACAGACCGCGGGCGAGCGCGCGCGCATTGGCGTGGTCGTCGGCGAGCCGATCGACGTGATGGTCGAGCGCGTAGATGCAGGCGGCGGCGCAGATACCGGCCTGGCGCATCGAGCCGCCGAGGCGCTGCTTCCATTGCCAGACCGCATCGATGAAGGCGCGCGAGCCCGCGAGCACGCCGCCGATCGGCGCGCCCAGCCCCTTGGAGAAATCGATCCAGGCGGAGTCCCAGCCCGCCGTCATGTCGCGCGGGGAGACGCCGCTGGCCACGGTGGCGTTGAGCAGGCGCGCGCCGTCCATGTGTGTGACGAGGCCGTGCTGCCTGGCGATCGTCACGATCTCGTCGAGAGCTGCCTTCTTCCAGATCGTGCCGCCGCCGATATTGGCGGTCTGCTCGACGCTGACGACGGTCTGCGGCGGCTGGTAGCGCGTGCGCGGATGCAGGGCCTTCCGGAGCGTCTCCGGCGTGAACTGGCCGCCCTCGCCCTTGAGCTGCGTGACCTGGAAGCCGCCGAGCGCAGCATGAGCGCCGCCTTCGCGGGCGATGATGTGCGCGGTCTCGTGGGCGAGGATCTCGTCGCCGGGGCGGCAATGCACCAGCGTCGCGGTGACGTTGCACATCGTGCCCGAGGGCATGTAGACTGCTGCCTCCTTGCCGAGCAGATCGGCCACGCGCTCGCACAGCGCGTTCACGGTCGGATCGTCGCCGACCTGCTCGTCACCGACCTCCGCGCGCGCCATCGCCTCGCGCATCCCGGCCGTTGGTTTCGTCTGCGTGTCCGAGAGCAGATTGATGCGCACCGGCGGCGCCTTGGGGTCGACAGGGGGAGGGGTGTAGAGCATCAACTTGCTCCCTGAGGGAAATGCATGTGCTCGCGGTCAGCGAGCTCTGGGTGGACGCCGCGCGGCGTGACGAAACCGCATAATAACGATTTCTGTCTCGGTCACACGATAATCGATCAGACAGGGATAAGGGTTGACCGGCAAGCGACGGACGTATGCACGAGTGGTCTGCCGGCCTGCGTACGGGTGATCCCCAAGCAGCGTGATGAGTGCGACGAGGCGGTCGCGCACGTGATTGGCTCCTTGGGGAGAACGCGAATCGATGTAGGTCAGAACTTCGTCGATTTGGGCGAGCGCCCGCTTGGTGTAGCGGACCTTCACAGTCCGTGCTTGGCCCACATCGCTCGGACTTCGTCGGCGCTGGCCAACTCGCCGCGGGCGATTTCAGCTTCGGCCTCGGCGAGATCTGCGTCTTCCGCCGCCGTTAACTGGATAGGAGGTTGATCGATGCCGGCGAGCTCGAGCAGGGCTCGCGCCAGCTCGTCCTGCTCTGAATCGGGCAGGCTGGAAACCTTGCTGAAAGCCTCTTCCAGAAGACGCGTCATGGTCAACTCCGCTAGGTGCGAGCATAGCACGGACCGGCTGAAACAGGCGAGTGGCCGCCCAAAAATGAAAAGGCCCCGGAAAACCGGGGCCTTTGAATGTCGTTCTGCCGAAATGATCAGCGCGAATAGAATTCGACGACCAGATGGGGCTCCATCTGCACCGGGAACGGCACGTCGGAGAGGCCGGGGATGCGGATGTACTTGGCGGTCATCTTGCCGTGGTCGACTTCGAGATAGTCGGGCGTGTCGCGCTCGGGGAGCTGGCTGGCTTCGAGCACGTGGGCGAGCTGCTTGGAAGCTTCCTTGACCTCGACGAGGTCGCCGACCTTGAGCTGGTAGCTCGAGATGTTGACCTTGCGGCCGTTCACCTTGATGTGGCCGTGATTGATGAACTGGCGTGCGGCGAAGATCGTGGAGACGAACTTGGCGCGGTACACGACCGCGTCGAGACGACGCTCGAGCAGGCCGATCAGGTTCTCGCCGGTGTCACCCTTGAGGCGGCTCGCCTCGACATAGATGCCGTGGAACTGGCGCTCGCTGATGTTGGCGTAGTAGCCCTTCAGCTTCTGCTTGGCGCGCAGCTGCACGCCGAAGTCGGAGAGCTTGCCCTTGCGGCGCTGGCCGTGCTGACCGGGACCGTACTCACGACGGTTCACGGGGCTCTTCGGGCGGCCCCAGATGTTCTGGCCCATACGGCGATCGATCTTGTACTTCGCCTCACTGCGCTTAGTCATCGCGTCCTCTTCGGTTGCATGGTTTGAGGAAACGCGCCCTCCTGTGTGACGGACCTGGGCCCGGCACCGACAGGTCCGATCCCCAAAGCTTAAGGGAGTGGACCACGGGTCGCGAAACGCTTCGCGGGCCGAAATCGGCCCGCGAGCAGGCGGCTTTTAGGGGAGTTTGGGGCGTCCTGTCAACGTCACCCCGGTCATTCCGGGCGCCCACAGGGCGAACGCTAGTGTGCAACTGCGCACCTGAGAACCTCGAGATTCCGGGTTCGGGACTCCGCGCCGCCCCGGGATGACGGGCCTTAACCGCCGACCGCCCGGATGGACTTGGGACCGGCCCGCAATTCGGCAGCGATTTCAGTGTTCAGCACCTGTTCCAGCCGGGTCAGGACCCGGGCGATCGGAGCGCCGTCGGTAACCCGGTGATCCCAGCGGATCACGACGTGGATGGTCTGGTCGGGCTCGACCACCCCATAGCTGACGATGAAGGGGCCCGGCGTGATCGGATGGAGCTCGCCGCCGCCATAGGCGGCCACCGAGCTGACCGCGAAGCTGCCGAACCAATTGCCGCGCTGCCGGCCGAAATTCAGGCCGATCGCCCAGGACAGGCGGCGCAGCGGCAGCGGCAGGCGGGTCGCCCGCATGATCTTGCGGAACATCGGGACGTCGTTGAACGGCGCCGTCTTGGCGCGGCGGATCTCCGCATCGACCGCGGCCAGCGCCATGGCCTCGGGCGCAGCGATTCGCTGCGGCATCACGCATTCCTCGCCATCCTCGACCCGGGCCACGGCCACCAGCGCCACGCTCCTGGGAAGCTCGTAGAGCGTGGGACGGGGCCATTTGGCGTAGACGGTGCGCAGGATCGGCTCGTCCCTGGCGATCAGGGCGAAGGCCTTGACGAACATCGCGGCCCAGCCCGCGGGCGCTAGCGCGCCTGCGCGGGCCTCCAGCAGGGGGCGGACATTGAGCGAGCGGGACAGCGAAACGAATGGCACGTCCATCGAGGCGCGCATCAGATCGCAAATCAGCCGGCGCGGCAGCGAAATGTTCTTGGCTTTCCCGCGCATCGGTCTTTCGGTTCCCGCGGATGAAAATATGTGCAGCGAGCGCGTTTCCCGCTCGCTGTCTGCTCTAGCACGAACCAACCCTGTTGGGGCTAGTCGGTTCGGCGCACGGCAGCGACGGCGGCTGCCGCCTTTTCGAGGTGAAAATACAAATTGTTTTCAATGGCTTACTAATTTTCCTGGGGTCGTTTGGGCTGGCTCAGCGCCTGATCCCCTCGAACGCCGCCATGATGCCGCGCTGGAATAGCGACCAGTCGAAGCCGAGCGCGATGGCGCGGTAGCCGCGGTCGATCAGGGCGTTTGCCTGGTCGGCGGTGCGGGCGACGCCGCCGATCGGCACGCCGCTTCTGAGGATGCCGGCCTCCGCGCGTGCGATCAACGCCAGCAGCTCCGGGTCGTCCATCTGGCCGCGCTTGTTGATGGACGTGGCGAGATCGCCGGGGCCGATCACCGCGACGTCGATGCCGGGCGTCGCCATGATCTCGTCGATGCGGTTGACGGCGTCGACATGCTCGATGGTGACCATGCAGATCATCTCGTCGTCGGCGCTGGCCATGTAGTCCGGCATCGACTGGCCCCACCGGAACGGGGCGTGGAAGGGGCCCCAGAGCCGATCGCCACGCGGCGGATAGCGCACGCTGCGCACCGCCTTTTCGGCGTCCGCGCGGCTGGTGATCATCGGGAAGTTGATGCCGAAGGCACCAATGTCCATCGGCGCCTTCGCAAGCCACGGCTCGTTCGCCGCGATCCGCACCAGGGGCGTGCACGGCGTGCCCGTGGTTGCGGCGATCATCGCATGTGCTTCGGTCAATCCGATCGGGCCGTGCTCGAGATCGACAATGATCCAATCGAGCGAGCGCGCCATGATCTGCACCATCTGCACGCTCGGGATGGTCGCGATCGCACCGAAGGCGGGGCGCCCCTCGCGCCAGAGCTGGCGGAGACGGTTGAGTGGCGTGGACGGGACCGACATCGAAAGACCTGCGGCTGGGTGACGACGGCAAAACGTAGCAGCGCGGCACCGAGGCGGAAAGTCAGGCCAGCGCGCGTCCGCCGAAGAACGGCGTCAGCGTCGCCGAAAGGCCGTGCACGCGGTTCGAGGTAAAGATCATCTCGGCGCCGGACTGCGCGACCTCTCCGCTGCGCGGACCGAGCAAATCGGAAACGCGCCGGGCGATCGCCGGCGCGGGATCGATCCAGTCGACCGGCCAGGGTGCCAGCCGCTTCAGCCGGTCAAGCAGCAGCGGATAATGCGTGCAGGCGAGCACGACGGTGTCGGTGCGCGCGCCGGCATCCTCGGTATCGCCGACGAAGCAGGGCGCGAACTCGGCAAGGATGTCGCCGTCGCTGACGGAAGCGCCGCCAAGCGCGGCCTCGGCGAGCGAGGCGAGTTCGGGCGAGCCGACCAGCGTCACCTCGCAGCCTTGCGCGAAATCGCGGATCAGCGCCTTGGTGTATTCGCGCCTCACCGTGCCCTTGGTGCCGAGCACCGAGACGCGGCGGGTCCTCGACTGCGCGCAGGCCGGCTTGATCGCCGGCACGGTGCCGACGAAGGGCACGGAATAAGCGGCGCGCAAGTGCGACAGGACCAGGGTGGACGCGGTATTGCAGGCGATGACGACGATATCAGGGTCATGCGTGCCGATCAGCTCCCCCATCAGCGGCACGACGCGGGCGATGATCTCGTCCTCGCTGTGATGGCCGTAGGGGAAGAAGGCGTCGTCGGCGACGTAGACAAAGTGCGCCTCGGAGCGCGCGGCCACGACCTCACGGAGCACCGTGAGCCCGCCAAGGCCGGAATCAAACACCAGGATCGTCGGAGAATGGGTCACGTCGTCACCTTAAGGCGCCATGGTTACCATTCGGTTTTTGGGGCGGTTTTGCGGCGTGGCTGCTCGGCGCCATTGGAAGGGAGGCAGGGAGCGCGGACGGCGGCTTCCGCAGAAATCCCGGGGGCCGACGTGACGCGGCCCGGCGTGGGCCGCGTTCACGCGATCCTGTTCGTCGTGGCTGCCCGTTCCGTAGCCAGCTGCTTCTGCAA
Source organism: Bradyrhizobium sp. LVM 105 (assembly GCF_003957705.1). NCBI lineage: Bacteria > Pseudomonadati > Pseudomonadota > Alphaproteobacteria > Hyphomicrobiales > Nitrobacteraceae > Bradyrhizobium > Bradyrhizobium sp. LVM 105. Next base: position 142,045 of record NZ_QZMV01000015.1, read on the forward strand.
GCGATCGATGTTCTGCAGGAGGCGCTGGCTGGTCAGCACCAGGAAGTAATAGCCGAACTGCGGATCCTGGAAGTAGATCTCGAGCAGCCGGTCATAGGTGATCGTCAGCACCTGGCCGTCCTCGATACATTCGACCGTGCCGGTGCGCCGGTTGTCCGGCGTGAGGAAGCCGAGCTCGCCCATCAGCGCTCCCGGCCCGATCTCGACGTTGATCTCCTTGACCAGGAACTTGCCGGTGACCGTGAGGAACATCTCCTTTGCGGGATCGCGCAGCTTGAACAGCGTGTCGCCGCGGCGATATTTGCGCTCGGTCATGAACGGCTTGAGCCATTCGATCGACATGTCGCCTTCGGCGGCATGGCGCGCCTTCTTGACCAGCTTGAGCATCTGCCGCAGGCGCAGGGCGTTGATCGGAAGCATCAGCAGATAGAGCAGGAACGTTGCGACGTTGGCGGAGAGCGCGCCGAAGATGGCAAAGAACGCGCAGCCGATCATGTTGGCGACGCGCAGCGGCACCATCGTCCGCATCAAGAGCGTGGCGACAAAGAAGACAGCCCCGACCACGGCGAACATATTGGCCAGCGTGATGTTGCTGACGAAGATCTCCAGCAGGCGGTCGAAGATCGCGTCGTAGGTGACGTTGTTGGGATCGAGGCCCATCTGAACCAGGATCTTTGCGATCCTGAGATTGTCCGTGGCCGCGTCGAGAATGCGGTCGAGGATCGAGGAAATGTCTGCGCTGCCGGACGGCATGGTACTAACCCCGCGTAAGGCCTTCAGTCCTGGTCGTGTGCTCGACACCTATAGCCGAAATCGCACGACGGCCGGCTGAAATGAAGCCTTCGGCCGCCATGTCGCAAGAGGCAAATTCTAGCCCGATCGGGGCTTTCGGCAATTGCCCGTTGGTGCCCACCAGGCTGTGGCGCGCCGTGATTCGGGCAGGGGCCGGCGTCGCGGAGGCGGCTGCATGCCCCAGGCGGGGGCGCCGGACGATCTTCGCCTTACGGCTTGGCGGCGGGCTGCACGACCTGCTGCTCGACGAGCCCAAGGCGCCCCGGCAGCGAAGCGGCCCGCAGCATCATGGCGATGCTGTTGGCTTCTTCCAGTGTCAGGTTTCCGGAGATCTGGCCGGAGCCGCCGGTGATCGGCTCGCGGATCTCGGGAGCCGAGACGACCTTGTCGTCGAGCACGATGGCGAAGGGTTTGCCGACGTTCTCGCTGGTGATGTGGGCAAAGCGCCGCGTGCCGCGGCCGTTGAAACGGAACGAGGCGACGGGCTCTTTCGTGCCGCTTGCAAATCCCGGACCCGCATAGCTGATGTCGTCCCCGTCGAGCGCGCTGTGCTTGGCGACGAGATAGGGTTTGTTGTCCTTGATGCCGAGCAGAACTTCCGTGCCGTCCGGCGGCGCGCCCCGCTGCGCCTGCTCGGCGGGCATCGAGAGGTCGACCTGGCGGAAGCTGACCTTGACCTTCCTGGCGAAGATCGCGGTGATGCGCTCGGGCTCCGTCATGCCGGGCAGGAAGATGCGAATGCGATCTGTCCCCTCGGGTTGGACGCTGGCGAGCGTGACGCCGGCGTCCTTGAGGCGCTGCTCGATCATGGCGATGCAATCGTCGACCAGCTCGTGCAGCCGCGCGGCGGATGCAGCCTCGGTCGGCGCCAGCCTGATCAGCCCGTCGCCACTGCCGGTGACGGCGAGCGCGTGCGTGGGCAAGCCCTCCGCTGCCGAAGCGAGCTTGCGTGTGAGCTGTTCACGGCCCTTCGCGTCGGGGATATTCACCTCGACGCGGCCGTCGCGGATCGCGAGTCCGGAGAAGGCGATCCGGCCCTCGCGCAGGGTCTTGTAGACGTCGTCGCGCAGCTCCGCGACGACTGCCTCGCGCAAGCCGTCGGTGTCCACCCTGTAGACGACGCGCGATCCGCCCAGCTTCTCCATCTTCTCGGCGATGAAGGCCGCGACCTTGGCTCGCATCTTGTCGAGCTGGGCGTCGGCCGACGCCGCACCCGGCATGGCGATCGCCGCTGCCATGGCGAGCGCTACGCGCAGCCTGGTGATGAAGTTGCTCCGATGCATGGGCACGATCACCTCAAGTCTTGCGGCAGGACGCTGGCCGGCGAATCCGACGCCAGTTCTTGGTCCCTGAATTGGGTGTGGAGGTTCAATTCCGGTGTCGATCGAGGCGGCCGCCGCGGCGGGTAGGCCATGGACGAACGGCAAATCATCCATCATTCTGCGCTCGCTCGACCGGCGATCGGTCGAGGCCTCGCCGAACAAAAATGTCAAAAGACAGCGGGCGAGGGACATGCATCTGAGGGAGGACGGAATTCCATGGCGGGCATCCATGCGCTCGATCGGCTTATCGGCAACGACTATCCGGAGCTTTTGACGGACGCGGACGTCCGCGCCTTCGAACAGGTCCCTTACGCAGAGCGCGTTGCGGCCGAGAGCACCTATGACGCCATCAAGCTGGGTGCTGAACGCAACCCCGACGGCGCGGCGATCCAGTTCCTGCAGAACGCCGATCCCGCCGACACGCCGGTCGTGGTCACGTACCGCGATTTCATCGCGCGCGTCACGCAGGCCGCCAACATGTTTCACGCGCTCGGCGCGGAAAAGGACGACGTCATCAGCTTCATGCTGCCGCTGGTGCCCGATGCCTTCGTGACGCTGTTCGGCGCGGAGGCCGCCGGCATCGCCAATCCGGTCAATCCGCTGCTCGAGCCGCACCAGATCGCGGAAATCCTGGAAGCTGCGAACACCAAGATCCTGGTGGCGCTCGGGCCGATGCCGGGCACCGACATCTGGCAGAAGGTCGAGCAGATCCGCCCCCAGCTCAAGCACCTCAAGGCGATCGTGCAGGTGTTCGGCGGCGGCGATCCCGACAAGGGCATCTTCGCCTTTGGGGACCTCATCAAGCAGCAGCCGTCCGACCGGCTCGTCAGCGGGCGCAAGATTGCCGGCCGTGACATCGCCGCCTATTTCCACACCGGCGGCACCACCGGCACGCCGAAGCTGGTGCGGCACACCCATGCCAACCAGGTCTATCAGGCCTGGGCGCTCAATCTGCTGCTGAAGGGAAAGCCCGGCGCCAATCTGCTGTTCGGCATGCCGCTGTTTCACGTCGGGGGCTCCTTGACGCAGGTGCTGACGATGCTGTCGAGCGGAGGCTCGCTGGTCGTGCTGTCGCCGAGCGGCTGGCGCAATCCGAATGCGGTGAAGAACATCTGGGGACTGGTCGAGCGCTTCAAGCCCGAGGCGCTGTCGAGCGTGCCGACGGTGCTGGCCGCGACACTCGCGGTGCCGCCTGGCAATGCGGATATCTCCAGCCTGAAATATGCCGCCGGCGGCGGCTCGGCGATCCCCGTTGCTGTCGGCTCGGCGATCCAGGACAAGCTGAAGCTGCCGGTGGTCGAGGTCTACGGCATGACCGAGACCTCGAGCGTGCACACGCTGGCTTATCCGTCACGACCGATCCGGCTCGGCTCGGTCGGCTTGCCGATGCCTTATTCGCGCGTGCGCATCGTGCAGCTGGACGCCAACGGCCGCCTGATCCGCGACTGCAAGCCGGACGAGATCGGCGTCGTCATCATGGCCGGGCCCGGCGTGTTCGGCGGCTATCTCAACGACGAGCACAACAAGGGCGCCTTCATCGACGAGGTCTGGGTCAATTCCGGCGATCTCGGTCGGCTCGATGCTGACGGCTATCTCTGGATCACCGGCCGCGCCAAGGACCTCGTGATCCGCGGCGGCCACAATATCGACCCGGCGCCGATCGAGGAAATCATGTTCCGCCATCCCGCCGTCGGCTTCGCCGCCGTGGTCGGCCAGCCCGACGCCTATGCCGGCGAATTGCCCGTGGGATACGTGCAGCTGAAGCCGGGCGCCAAGGTCGAGCCGGGCGAGTTGGAATCGTGGGTTCGCGAGCGCACGCCGGAGCGCGCCGCCGTTCCGGTGCAGGTCATTCCGATCGACCCGATGCCGGTGACGGGCGTCGGCAAGGTGTTCAAGCCGCAGCTGCGCTGGGACGCGGCGGAGCGCGTGTTCACCAAGGTGCTGGCCCCGCTGGTCGAGCGCGGCATCGATTGCAGGGTCAAGGTCGGCGCCCATGGCAGTCACGGCTCGATCGCGACTGTGATGCTTGCTGGTGTGCCGCCGGATCAGCGCGAGACGATTGCGGGCGAGGTGCACGCTCTGCTCGCGCCGTTCGTGATGCGGCACGAGGTGGTGCAGGTGTAGCGCCCATTTGGCTTACTGAAATCGGACAGGAAGGGGACGCATCGGCACGTTATCCATATCGAAGTCTGGGGCCTTTATGTGATGGATATCACATAAGAAGGATTGGAAATCGGCGACGCTAGCGAATAGTCTCATGGAATTGCATCCTGGGGGACGCAAGTGATTCCGCTTCGGCTATTTGTTTTGTTGATGTTGGCGATGGGCTTTGCCTGCGGACCGGCGCATGCCGACCGGCGGGTGGCGCTCGTCATCGGAAATTCCGCCTACAAGAGCGCACCCAAGCTCGGCAACCCTGCGAACGATGCCACCCTGGTTGGAGGCATGTTCAAGAAGGCTGGCTTCGATTCCGTCGATGTCAGGCTGGATCTCAATGCCAGCGAGATGCGGCGGATGTTGCGCGAGTTCGCGGGCAGGACGCGCGATGCCGACATGGCGGTAATTTATTACGCCGGGCACGGCATCGAGCTCGACGGAACCAACTATCTCATTCCGACCGACGCGACGCTGGAGACCGACGGCGACGTTCTCGACGAGACTATTCCGGTCGAGCGTGCGCTCTTTGCGGTCGAGCCCGCCAAGCAACTGCGTCTGATCATCCTGGACGCGTGCCGCGACAATCCATTCGCGAAGTCGATGAAGCGCACGCTGGCCTCGCGCGCGATCGGACGCGGCCTCGCCAAGGTCGAGCCGACCAGCCCTAACACCATGATTGCCTTCGCGGCTAAGGCGGGATCGACCGCCTCCGACGGCGATTCCAGAAACAGCCCGTTCGCCGCCGCACTGGTCGAGCACCTGCCGAAGCCGGGACTTGACCTGCGCAAGGCCTTCGGTTTCGTGCGCGACGACGTGCTCAAGGGCACGGGCTACAAGCAGGAGCCCTATGTGTACGGCTCGCTCGGCGGCGACGACGTGCCCCTCGTCGCGAAGCAAGCCCCAACCGGTCCCCAGGCTAACCCGCAGGAGGCCGTGCGCAGGGACTATGAGCTCGCGCTCCAACTGGCCACGCGCGATGCCTGGGAAGCCTTCCTGGCGGCGTATCCGGACGGCTTCTACGCCAACCTCGCCAAGGGCCAGTTGAACAAGATCGGCGCCGAAGAGACGCGCGCTGCCGCTGAACAAAAAGCGAAGACAGCCGAGCAGGAAAAAGCGAGGCTCATCGCCGAGCGAGCCCAGAAGGCCGAGCAGGAGAAGGCGGCTGCTGCGGCCAAGGCCGCCGAAGAGGCGCGCATCGCGGCAGAGAAACAGAAGCAGATCGAGCAGGCGAAGGCCGAAGCAGCCGAGCACCAGCGTAAGCTGGCTGAGGCGGCGGCGGCGAAAGCCTTGGCCGAAAAGCAGGCGGCGGAAAAAGCCAAGGCCGAGCTGGCTGCCCGGCAGGCCGCCGAGAAGTCCGAGCAAGCGGCAAAACCGGCACCTGACAGGCAGATACCCGAGGTCGAGAGCAAGAAAGTCGCCGCGCTCTCGGCTGGGGCAACCGCGACATTGTCCGCGACTGACCTCAGCAAGTCCGTACAGAGCGAGCTGCGCCGCGTCGGCTGCCTGACGTCCGCCGCAGAGGGCGAGTGGACGTCGGCCGCGCAGCGTTCGCTGACGCTCTTCAACAAATATGCCGGCACCCAGTTCGACGTGAAGCTCGCCAGTATCGACGCGCTCGATGCGCTCAAGGCGAAGCCGGGACGGGTCTGTCCGCTGGTGTGCAATTTCGGCTTCAAGGCCGACGGTGACCAATGCGTGAAGATCGCTTGCCGCCCGGGCTATCGCGTCGGCGACGACAACGAATGCGAGAAGATCCAGGAGAAGAAGCCGGTCGCGACGCGCGAGGACCCGAGGAGGCGCGATCAGGACCGGAAAGAGGCGGAATCTGCGGCACCGAAGTCGCAAGCGTCCGGTCAGATGATCTGCAATCAAGCCGGCTGCAGACCGGTCGCAAAGGGTTGCCGCCTTGGTACGGTGCCCAGTCCAGGGAGTGGGGTCGTGAAGATCACTGGCGAGATCTGCAACTGACCAGCCGGGCTTGGCTCGCCGAAGGCTTCCCCTAAAGCGCGATGCGATTGGGATGAATCGTCATCGCGCTTTAGGTTGATGTTTGAGCATGATCTTTTCGGAAAACCGCTGCGCACTTTTCCGGATCATTGCTTTAGCTCGCCGGCATTCGCGTCTCGACCAGTCGTGCCCAGAACGAGGCGCCGTGGCCCAAAATGTTGTCGTTGAAGACATAGGCCGGGTGGTGGCACTCGTTGCCGTCGCCCATGCCGACCAGCACCATCGCGCCGGGACGCGCCTCCAGCATGAAGGAGAAGTCCTCGGCGCCCATCATCGGGATGAACTTGTCGTTGACGCGATCGGCGCCGACGATGTCGCGGGCGACGTCGGCGGCAAGGCCGGCCTCGCGGGCATGGTTCATGGTCACCGGATACATCCGCGTGTATTTGGTCTCGGCCGAGCCGCCATAGGCGCGGGCGACGCTCTCGGCGACTTCGCCGATGCGGCGCTCGACGAGATCGCGCACCTCGGGATCGAGCGTGCGCACGGTGCCGCCGAGTTCGGCGATCTCGGGGATGATGTTGAAGGCCGTGCCGGAGTGGAATTGCGTGATCGAGATGACCGCCGACTTCAACGGATCGACGTTGCGCGCCACGATCGATTGTAGCGCACCCACGATCTGCGAGCCGATCAGCACGCTGTCGACGGATTTGTGCGGACCGGCGCCGGCGTGGCCGCCCTTGCCGTGGACGGTGATCTGAATGTTGTCGGAGGAGGCCAGCATCGCGCCGGGCGTGGTTGCGAAATGCCCCTCCGGCAGGCCCGGCATGTTGTGCATGCCGTAGACCTCCTGGATGTTCCAGCGCGTCATCAGCCCGTCCTCGACCATGGCCTTGCCGCCGCCGCCGCCGCCTTCCTCGGCGGGCTGGAAGATCACGACCGCGGTGCCATCGAAATTGCGCGTCTCGGTGAGGTACTTTGCGGCGCCGAGCAGCATCGCGGTGTGGCCGTCATGGCCGCAGGCATGCATCTTGCCGGGGACCTTCGACGCATAGGGCACGCCCGACGTCTCCATGATCGGCAACGCGTCCATGTCGGCGCGCAGGCCAATGGTCTTGCCGGAGGCGGATTTGCGGCCGCGGATCACGCCGACCACGCCGGTGCGGCCGATGCCGGTCACCACCTCGTCGCAGCCGAACTCGCGCAGCTTGTCGGCGACGATGCCGGCGGTGCGGTGGACTTCGTAGAGCAGCTCGGGGTTCTCGTGGAAGTCATGGCGCCAGGCGGCCATTTCGTCGGAGAGGGCGGCAACGCGGTTGACGATGGGCATGGGGGATCCGTTTTGTTGGTTGTAGCCCGGATGAGCGGAGCGACATCCGGGATCTTTCGCGAGAGTTTTCCCGGGTATCGCTGCGCTCACCCGGGCTACGAAGGCGACGATCAGCTCTCGCCGAACACGCGCTTGAAGATCGTATCGACGTGCTTGAGGTGATAGCCGAGGTCGAACTGCTCCTCGAGCTCGGCGTCCGAGAGATACTTCTTCACCTCGGCGTCCTTCTTCAAGAGCTGCAGGAAGTCGCCTTCGCCGCGCCAGACCGGCATCGCGTTGCGCTGCACCAGCTTGTAGGAATCCTCGCGGCTCGCGCCCTTCTGCGTCAGCGCCAGCAGCACGCGCTGCGAATGCACGAGGCCGCCGAGGCGGTCGAGGTTCTTCTGCATGTTGGCGGGGTACACCAGCAGCTTGTCGATCAGGCCGGCGAGGCGCACCAGCGCGAAGTCGAGCGTGACGGTCGCATCCGGGCCCATCATGCGCTCGGCCGAGGAGTGCGAGATGTCGCGCTCGTGCCAGAGCACGACGTTCTCCAGCGCCGGCGTCACATAGGCGCGCACCATGCGGGAGAGCCCGGTGAGGTTCTCCGACAGCACCGGGTTGCGCTTGTGCGGCATGGCGGAGGAGCCCTTCTGCCCCTCGGAGAAGAACTCTTCGGCCTCCAGCACCTCGGTGCGCTGCATGTGGCGGATCTCGACCGCGATACGCTCGATCGAGGAGGCGATCACGCCGAGGGTCGAGAAGTACATCGCATGGCGGTCGCGCGGGATCACCTGGGTCGAGATCGGCTCGGGGACGAGGCCCATGGCTTTCGCCACGTGCTCTTCGACCCGCGGATCGATCTGCGCGAAGGTGCCGACCGCGCCGGAGATGGCGCAGGTCGCGACCTCTTTCCGTGCGGCGATCAGGCGCTCCTTGGCGCGGGTGAACTCGGCATAGGCATAGGCGAGCTTGAGGCCGAAGGTCACCGGCTCGGCATGGATGCCGTGGCTGCGGCCGATGGTCGGCGTCATCTTGTGCTCGAAAGCGCGCTTCTTCAGCGCGGCCAGCACCTTGTCGAGGTCGGCGAGCAAGAGGTCCGCGGCACGGGTGAGCTGGACGTTGAGGCAGGTGTCGAGCACGTCGGAGGAGGTCATGCCCTGGTGCACGAAGCGCGCCTCGGGCCCGACGATCTCGGCGAGGTGGGTGAGGAAGGCGATGACGTCGTGCTTGGTCTCGCGCTCGATCTCGTCGATGCGGGCGACGTCGAAGGTGGCATTCCTGGCCTTGGCCCAGACCGTTTTGGCGGCCTCCTTGGGGATGGTTCCGAGCTCGGCGAGCGCGTCCGCCGCGTGCGCCTCGATCTCGAACCAGATCTTGAACCGGGTCTGCGGCTCCCAGATCGAGGCCATTTCGGGACGAGTATAGCGGGGGATCATTGGGCGGCTCCAGGAAGGTGGGCGGGCGATCCTGAGGAGGCGGCGCCGGCCAAAATGCTTTTTACGCCGTGATTTAACAGAGCGGACAGGGCGAAACAAACGATCTGGCCCGCAGGGAGGGGGGATCGCCGAGCTATCCACCGGACTGGCCCGCAGGGGTGGCTGCCCCGGCCGCAAAAATTAACTGTCAATCACGGATCATTGACTGACAGATATTGAAATCTGTCAGCGAGACGTGTATATCCGTTCCCGGACGCTCCGATTGGGCGTCCCGCGACAAGCCCCGGCGAGCCCGACATCCGAAGCGGATTGGAGGGCGAATTGAAGAACCGGGACCCGCGGACGAATGGAGACTTAAGACAATGACGACCGAAATCCTCAATCTGACCGGCGTGATTGGGCATTGGCTCAATTTGCTGGTGGCGCGCCAGATCGCGGCGCAGGCTGCAAAACTGCCTCATTAGGGCATAGGCTTTCCGAAACGACCGGCCAGGGCGCTTCGGAAGCAGCCCTACTGCCGGGAAACTGAGCCCGAACGGGAACATGGTGCTGGCATGAATGAAGCTGTTGTCTTGACGCCGGAGCGGATTCTCGACGTTACCGAGGACGTGCTCAGGCGGTTTGGACTTGCCAAGGCCACCGTGGTCGACGTGGCCCGTGCGCTCGATGTGAGCCACGGCAGCGTCTACCGCCATTTCCCGAGCAAGGCCTCGCTGCGCGAGGCCGTCGCCAAGCGCTGGCTGGACCGCATCGACACGCCGTTGCGCGCCATCGTCGAGGAGCAGGGCCCGGCGCCGGACAGGCTCGCGCGCTGGCTGCGCACGCTGTTCGCTGCCAAGCGTTCGCGCGTCCTCGACGACCCCGAAATGTTCGAGACCTACCTGACGCTGGCGCGCGAGGCCTGTGCGGCCGTGAAGTGTCACAAGGACACCATGATCGACCAGATCGCGGCGATCCTGGGCGACGGCGTGAAGCAGGGCGTGTTTGACGTCGCCGACACGAAGATCACGGCGCGCGCGATCTTCGATGCGACCGTCCGTTTCCACCATCCGGCTCATGCCGAGGAGTGGAAGGATGCCGATCTTCCCGCGCGCGTCGACGCGACGCTGGCGCTGCTGCTGCGCGGTCTGAAGGCGGCCTAAAGCCGCAGGACTCATTCAATTCGCGGTGCGCAATTCGCGGTGCGGCCGATCAACCTCTCGCCTTGTGAAGAAGGGCGCCGTTTTGAAGCGAGGGCGATGAAGCCGAATGTCTTCGCGCTTGGAGGGCAGGATCGGACGATGGCACGACCGGCGGACTCTCCGGATATACATTGACCGCGATCTCGACGGCGTCTTTTGACCGCTTTCGAAGACGGTAGAATGTCAGCTCTTGATCGAGCATCGGGCAGCGGAAGTGGACGGCGGCGGTGTCGGGCAGGCGGCAGAGTTCGTCGATCAGCTCGCCTACCGTGATAATGGGGGGATGGTCGACTGACTTGTGATGACCCTTACTCATGACCCTGTACTCCTTCATTGCCGGGTTAACCGGAGCCGGATGGTCTCCGTTCCAATTTCGTTCGGCAGATTGAGAAGCTTCGGGGGCCAAACCGGTGCGGCAGCTCTGCTGCTAGATCCTCGTCAGACCGCACGTCGCGGCGAGCCGCACCAGCTGCGCATCCGTGCGTGCGCCGGTCTTGGTCTTGATCAGGTAGTGATAGTTCTGCACCGTCTTCACACTGAGATTGAGATGCGCCGCGATCTGCTCGGTGGTGGCGCCGCCGGCGAACTGGCGCAGGATCTCGATCTCGCGTTCCCCCAACTGATCCAGCACTGAACCCGACGACAGGCTGTCCTCGGCGAGGACATGCGCGATGTCGTCGCTCATGGCACGTTCGCCGCGGGCGACGGCCCGGATGGCGCCGACCACGGCGGACGGCTCGCTGCTCTTGGTGACGAAGCCGCTGGCGCCGGCGCTGAAGGCGGCTTTCACCAGCACGGCCTCGTTGTGCATGGTGAAGACGAGGATCCGCGCCCGCGGGCTGCGCGCGCGGATGTTGCGGATCGCCTCCAGCCCGCTCGCGCCCGGCATCGAGATGTCGAGCACCACGACATCGGGGTCGTGCGCCTTGAAGGCGCCATAGGCGTCCGCGGCGTTGTCGGCTTCCGCCACGACGTGCAGATCGCCCTGGCTTTCCAGCACGCGCCGGTAGCCTTGCCGGACGATTGGATGGTCGTCGACCAGCAGCACGGAGATGCCTGTTGCTGCCACCTCGCTCATGTCGGCCTCACGCGGCGAGCGGGATGGTGGCGGCGACGCTGAGGCCGCCGCGGGCAGGCTGGATCGAGAGCGATCCGCCGGCCGCATTGACGCGCTCGCGGATGCCGGTCAGGCCGAAGCCGGCCGACTGTGCGACGCGCTCCGCATCGCCGCCGCCGTCGTCCTCGACCCGGATCAGCAGCGCGTTGTCGTCGCCGGTCCGGCGTTCGATGCGCAAGGAAATCTCGCGCGCCGCGCTGTGACGCAGCGCGTTGGTCAGGCATTCCTGCGCCACGCGATAGGCTGTGGTGGCGGCCGCTCCCCGCACGTCCGTCAGGTCGCCTCTGAGGTCGAGCCGGATCGTCGGCCGCGCCGCGCTCTGCGAGCGCCAGCTGTCGACGAGATTGACGAGGCTCGCCTCGAGCCCGAGCTCCTCGGGCAGAGGATTGCGCAGACGCTTCAGCGCATCGCGGAGCGAGGCCATCAGGTGATGGGTGGCCTGCGAGATCATGCGCGCATCCTGGGCGATGCCGATGTCGGCGTTTCCCTTCTTGCTCGCCGTCTCGATCGTGTTGGCGAAGGCGAGAATGGCGGACAGATTCTGCCCGAACTCGTCGTGCAGCTCGCGGGCGAGGGCGCGGCGCTCGTCCTCGCGGATCTCGATCAGGCGCCGCGTCAGCGCGGCGCGCTGCTCGGTGGCTTCCTCCAGGCGGTCGCCGAGCTCCTCGACGGCGCCGCCGATCATCGCCAGCTCCATCGAGCGGAAGCGCGGCAGTCTGGTGCGATATTGTCCGCGCGCCATGCGCTGCAGCGCCGTCACGATCGCGCGCGCCGGGGCCAGCGCATGCGCAATCGCGAGCGATGCCAGCAGTGCGATCGCCGCCGCCATCAACAGCGCCACATCGATCACGTTGAGGATGTATTCCCAGGCGAGCGAGATCGCGGCGGCGGCATCGGGCGTCGCGACCACCGTACCGGCGGAAGCGGCGCGGGGACTGACGGGCCGCACCACCTCGGCGTGGCTGCCGAGGAAAATCGGCACGACGGCGGCGAACCAGCGCGGCGGAGTCTTGCCCAGCCCCTCGCTCTGGCCGCAGAGCGGCTTCTCGAATGCCGCGGCGGGCTGGAACTCGACGCAGACGCCGGGCGCGATCAGCTTCATGGTCTCCAGGGTGCGCCAGTCCGGAACGGGCAGGATATGCTCGCGGGCCCTGCTGCTACGCAACAAAAGCTCGCGCCAATAAAGCGCCTGAAGCGCCTGCGCGACCCGCTGCGCCGAGGCTGCGGTCGACCGATCGACGCTGCGATAGGCATCGAACGTGGCCCAAATGGTTGCCGCGCCAAGGCACAGGGCCACGATGAGCAGCAGACGGGCGACAAGCTGAAGCACGAGGCGCATGCGATCACCCTCGACGTTTGATAAGGTCAGCCTAACAACGCCGCCGCGCCTTGCCAATTGCGGGGTTCGGCAGGGATTGCAGCTCGGGCAAATTTCCCAAGCCGGATTGGGCATGGGTCTTTGGACCTGATACGGCCGCTTTGATCTAATCGGGTGGAAATCTTGATGGGCCAATCGTTGCGGCCCGAGGAGCGTTGCAGCATGAGTTCGATGACGATTGGACCGATCGCGTCGGCCGCGACCGACCCGTCCGAGCGCAGCGCGCTGCTGTTCTGGATGATCTTCACCGGGCTCTCGATCTTCGCCGTCGTGCTGCTGTGGCGGTTCGGTTTGATCCATCTGATGCTGACCTCTGACCGCACCTACATCTCCAGCGTCATCGCGCTGCTCTACGTCGTCACCTGCGGCCATTGCTTCCTGCGCACGCGGGCGATCGCGCGAGAGGGCGCGGCGGCGCGGCGTTGCCGGGCGGCGCTCGCGGCCCCCGATGGCGGCAAGGTGCTCGATGCGCGTGCGGCGGCGTTGCCGCGCGGGCTGGTGCGGGATCACATCGAAAGCCTGGTGACCAAGGCCGCGGCGCAGGATTATCGCCCGGTGGATCAGACGCTGCTGCTGCGAACGCTCGCCGATCGGCTGCGCGGCTCCAACGGGTTCGGCGCCTTCGTCTCGGACACGCTGATGAAGCTCGGCCTGCTCGGCACTATCATCGGCTTCATCATCATGCTGGCACCGATCGCGGGGCTCGATGCCGCCGACAAGGTCGCGATGCGCTCCTCGATGGGGCTGATGAGCGACGGCATGGCGGTCGCGATGTACACGACGCTCGCCGGCCTCGTCGGCTCGATCCTGGTCCGCATCCAGTATTACATGCTGGATGCGGCGACCCAGCGCGTGTTCTCGGATGCGGTGGTGCTGACCGAGACCTATGTGACGCCGGTGCTCGAGCGCAAGGGCGCGGCAATCAAGGGCGCCACCCCGCCATGATGGATGATTTCGGTCTCTATCCGCGCGAGGAGCCGTTCGACCCCCTGGGCGTGATGCTGTTCAAGGCGCTCCAGGTGATCGCGTTCCTGTTCTTCCTGGCGCTGCTCGCGGTCTCTCCGGACGCCAAGGAAGGCAAGATCGACTCCAAGGCCGAGTTCATGATCACGCTGGACTGGCCGGACAATCACCCCGACGATCTCGACCTGTTCGTGCAGGATCCCGCCGGCAACATCGCCTGGTACCGCCACCGCGAGGCCGGCTTCCTCACCCTCGACCGCGACGACCGCGGCGGGGCCAACGACTTCATCATGGTCGCCGGCAAGAAGATCGCCTCGCCGATCCGCGAGGAGATCGTCACGGTGCGCGGCATCCTCGCCGGCGAATACACCGTCAACATCTCGCATTTCGTGGCGACGACCGGTGAGCCCGTGACGGCCAGCGTGAAGGTGCAGAAGCTCAATCCGACGGCGCAGGTGGTGTTCGACAACAAGTTCACGCTTGATCACACCGGCGACGAGAAGACCGCGGTCCGGTTCCGGATCGATGACGAGGGCAAGGTCGTCAACGTGGACCAGCGGCCGAAATCGCTGCTGGAGACGTTCCGCAGCGGCTGGCGCAACGGCGCCGATCTCGACCCGCGGACAGGAGTGAGCAGGAATCCTATGAGGATACGCCGTGACTGATCTGCAGACAGTCATCCTGACGCTGTCGGTCGCCTACGCCGTGATCGGCGCGCTGCTGCTGGTCGTGCTGGTCTATGCACGCCTGCACTGGTCGCTGAAGGCGGTCGCGGTGATCGTGACCAGCGCCTTCTATGTCGTCAGCTTCACCGAGATGCGCGGGCTGCTCGGCTGGGCCAGTTCCGACCGGCTGCCGGCGACCTTCAAGCTGCTGAAGGCCCGCATCGTCGAGCCGCATTCGCTTCAGGGCGATCCCGGCTCGATCTATCTCTGGGTCGAGCAGCTCGACGAGGACAATCGCCCGAGCGGCATCCCGCGGGCCTTCCGCGTGCCCTACAACGACAGGCTCGCCGACAAGACCCATGCCGCGGAGAACGAGATCGCGCTCGGACATCCGCAAGGCGGCCGCGCCGCCGATTTCGGCGGCGGCGATGGAAGCATCATCGACATGGTCCGCGAATATGTGACGCCCAAGACGATCTTGGAGACGACCGGCGGCGATTCCTCGACCGGCGAGTTCATCGCTCCGCCGGCCGGTGCGCAAGGCGCCGTGTTCACCCCGCTGCCGCCGCCCCGAATGCCCCCGAAGGACGAGCAATAGGCTCGTCACCATCGCCCGCAGGGCGCTGGTAATCCGCGCGGCGCTGGCGCATCTTCTTGACCTCCCTCAATTTGGCCCTGTCGGCCTTCAATAAGAATTCGAGGGTGGAGGGTGTGTGCTCCTAGCTGTCTTTTCGGATATCCATGGCAACAGGCAGGCCTTCGAGGCCTGCCTGAAGGTCGCCCGTGCGAAGGGCGCGGAGCAATTCGTCCTGCTCGGCGATTTCGTCGGCTATGGCGCCGATCCGGAATGGGTTGTGGATACCGCGATGGAGCTCGTTGCCCAAGGTGCTGTCGCCGTGCGCGGCAATCACGACCAGGCGGTCAATTCCTCCGCAGAGACGATGAACGCCGAGGCGCAGGTCGCGATCGAATGGACCCGCGGCCGGCTCGACACCGCGCAGCGGCGGTTCCTGACCGAATTGCCGATGCTGGTCGAGGACGGCGATCGGCTCTTTGTGCATTCGGAAGCCTCACACCCCCAGCGCTGGCACTATGTCCGCTCGACGGTGGAGGCCGCCAAGAGCCTGATCGCGACACCGGCCCATGTCACGTTCTGCGGCCATGTTCATCGTCCCGCGCTCTATTCGATGTCGGTGACGGCGAAGATGACGAGCTTCGTGCCGAAGACCGACGTCCCGGTGCAGCTCTTGCGCGGACGGCAATGGCTCGCCGTGCTCGGCTCGGTCGGCCAGCCCCGCGACGGCGATCCGTCGGCAGCTTTCGTCTTGTTCGACACCGAATCGTGCCAGATCACCTATTGCCGCGCGCCCTATGACGTCGCGACCGCGGCGGGCAGAATTCGCGACAACGGTCTGCCGCATTGGCTCGCCGACCGGCTCTCGCAGGGGCGCTGAAGGCAATGCCGAAGCCTCTGGTCAAATCCGGCGCGGTGATCGATGGCTACACCATCGGCGAATGCGTTCATGCCGGCGGCATGGCAACGCTGTGGACCGTCACCCATCCCGGCATCGACGTGCCGCTGCTGATGAAGATCCCGCGGGTCTCGGAGGGCGAGGACCCCGCCGCGATCGTCTCCTTCGAGATGGAGATGATGATCCTGCCGCGGCTTGCGGGCCCGCACGTCCCCACCTGTTTCGGCACCGGCGATTTCGCGCACCAGGCCTATGTCGTGATCGAGCGCATCGGTGGCGCCACGCTCTACAAGCGGCTGCCCGACCTGCCGCTGCCCTATGACGAAGCGCGGCAGCTCGTCGCCAGGATCGCGAGCGCGCTGGCCGATCTACACCGGCAGAACGTGATCCATCACGACATCAAGCCGAGCAGCATCATGTTCCGCGAGAGCGGCGAGGCCGTGCTGATTGATTACGGCCTGTCGCACCACAACCACCTGCCGGATCTGTTGCAGGCGGAGTTCCGCCTGCCTTACGGCACCGCGCCCTACATGGCGCCCGAGCGGCTGTCGGGCGTGCGCGACGATCCGCGTAGCGATCTGTTTTCGCTCGGCGTGCTGCTGTATTTCTTCACCACCGGCGAGCGGCCGTTCGGCGAGGGCGAGACACTGCGCGCGATGCGGCGCCGGCTGTGGCGCGATCCGTATCCGCCGCGCAAGCTCCGCCCCGACTATCCGGCCTGGCTCCAGGAGGTGGTGCTGCGGTGTCTCGAGATCGAGCCGGTGTGGCGCTATCCGACGGCGTCCCAGCTCGCCTTCGATCTCACCCATCCCGACCAGGTCAAGCTCACCACGCGCTCGGAGCGGGTCAAACGCGACCCGCTCAGCGTCGCCTGGCGTCGCCGGTTCAATCTGGGCGTCATGGCCCCGCGCGCGAAATCGGATGTCGCCGCCCAGATCGCATCGAGCCCGATCCTCGCCGTCGCGCTCGACACGGTGGAAGGCGCACCGGAGCTCAACGAGGCGCTGCGCGTGACCACCGAGCGCATCCTCGCGACCCTGCCGTCAGCGCGGCTCGCCTGCGTCAACGTGCTCAAGCTGAGCCGGATCGCGGTCGACCGTACCTTGGACGAGCAGGGGTCCAACAAGCATATCGACCGCCTGGTCGCGCTCCGGCATTGGGCGATGCCGCTCAAATTGGATGAGAGCCGGATGACGGCCCATGTGCTGGAGGCGGTCGATCCCGCCGCCGCGATCCTGGAATTCGCCGAGGTCAACCAGGTCGACCACGTCATCATCGGAGCGCGGCAAGACTCATTCAGGCGCACGCTGCTCGGCAGCGTATCGGCCAAGGTCGCTTCGGAAGCCAGGTGCACCGTCACGGTGGTGCGGCCGCCGCGGATGGCTGGCGATGCCGGCGAGTCCGATGCCGGCGAAGCACCGGCATAGGCCGCCTGCCGACTTGAACGGGCGGATCAGGCGTGGGCGGACTGAGCGAGCCGCTTGCGGCGGATCGGCCAGGAGAATTGCGGGCCGGGCTCGCCGTGATCCGCGCTGCCGCCGAAATACTGAATGATCTCGCGGCAGGGCTCGCAATTGAACAGGTTACGCGACGCGGATGCCTTGGTCATTTCCTTCAGGCAGTTCGGGCAGTGCGGTTTCATGGGTAAGTCCGAAAAAAAAGTGTCAGTGTCAGTGCTGCGAGGCCAGCGAATGATCGAGGTCCGTCGTGTCGAGCCTGACGTCGCCGTCCATCGCCCCAGCGGGGCGCTCGAGGCGGCCGAAGAAATAATCAAGGCCCGGATGTGGGCGGCGCGGGATCCGGCACCTGCGCTTCGGCTGGCGCTTCACGAGTGTGATCTGCATGGCGCTCAATCCCGACGACGATGAAGCTGGATGACGCGGGCAGGGGTCTTGGCCTTCACCGGTCGCGCCACATGCAGGCTGCGGGCCGCAATCGCCGCATTGAACGCCAACCACAACGCTACGCCAGTCCAGAGCAGGATCGCCGTCATGATGTCCTCCCGTCAAAAGCAGGCAGGAATCACTTGCGGTGATTTGCGCGAATCAGTGAAGTCCGGATGAGTACGGATCAAGACTGCAATTTTAGGCATTGCGCGTCGCAACACCCGTAAAAGCCGCGACTTTTTTTCCGTGCTGTCGCATCGCGCCCGTGCGCGCACCTTCGAGGATCTCCCGTATGCGCGGCGCTTCTCGAAGACAGCGAAATCCGTAGCGTCCAGTATAGTCGGTATCGGGCGAGCGGGTCGACCTTCCCGACGCGAAATTGAGGTGACCGGCGCCACGGCCGATGTCGAGGATTTCGAAATCCGGGTCCATCGCCTGGAATGGCGTTTGGCTCACCGTCCGTCTGCCCCAGGCCGTTCGCAAGATGAGCGCTCGGCGATCGGTAATGAGATAGAGCGTCTGCAGGTCCTGAAGCAGCATCACCAGCGGGGCCGCAACCATCGCAACGCCGAGCATCGCGAGAGGCTCGGCCGCGCCGCGGATCCAATCGAAGTCGATGGCGATCACGGTCAGCAACAGCCAGGGAAATCCGATCCACCAAAGATACCGCCACATCATCATGTGGGCGACGCCGTCGGGCTGGCCCTGCCAGATCACCCGCTCTCCGTCCTGCAGGGATTCGGCGCGCAGGCGTTCCAAGCCTGCGGAAAACGGGGTGGCGCGAATTCCATTCATAGCCTTTGGTCGCGGCGGCGGTGGCGCCGGTTCGGGCCCCGCGAATGGTTCTCAGATGGCTTCGCCACGGGCCCCCAACGCCGCATTGCGGATCGCGGCGATGTTGGCTTTGTAGGCATCCTGCGTGCCGCCCCGGAATACGGATGTGCCGGCGACGAAGGCGTTGGCGCCGGCCGCAGCGAGCGCGCTGGCGACGTCGGGGCCGACCCCGCCATCGACCTCGATGTCGATCGGGCGTCCCGCCGTCATCGCGCGGATGTCGCGGATCTTTCCGATCGCGGAGGGAATGAAGGCCTGGCCGCCGAAGCCGGGATTGACCGACATCACCAGCACGAGGTCGACGAGATCGAGCACGTATTCGAGCGCGCTGACCGGCGTGCCTGGATTGAGCGAGACCCCGGCCTTCTTGCCGAGCGCGCGGATCGCCTGCAGGGAGCGGTGCAGATGGGGACCGGCCTCCGCATGCACGGTGATGTGGTCGCAGCCGGCTTTCGCAAAGGCCTCGAGATAGGGGTCACACGGCGAGATCATCAGATGCGCGTCGAACACCTTCTTGGTGTGCGGGCGCATCGCCTTGATGATGTCGGGGCCGTAGGAAATGTTGGGAACGAAGTGACCGTCCATCACGTCGAGATGGATCCAGTCGGCGCCGGCGGCGTCCACGGCGCGCACCTCCTCGCCGAGCCTGGAGAAATCCGAAGCCAGAATCGAGGGCGCGATGGCCAGGGGGCGGGGGGCGAAGGCTTGGGTCATGGCGGTTTCCCGTGGCGGCCGTGAAAGATGGGCCTCGCCTAACATGGGCCTCCATGGCGGGCAATGCAGGGCAGGCGTGCTTGCTGTGGGCGGAAAATTCTGCCGCGACCGGCACGAATTGCCGGTGTTCCCCGGCCGTCCAAGGCGCGGCGGAGCCGGATTTCATTGACCTTTTTGCGCTGGCACGACGCTTGCTGACATCGCCTGCAGAACATTGGCCGCGGCATGCCGCATCGGTTGGAGTTGTGCAATGTTGTTTGCCCTTGGGGCCGTCGGGGCCGTATCGAGTGCGCTCGACGCGATTCAGTCGCTGACGAACTCGAAATCGTCCTCCTCGACGCATAAGACGGGATCGGCGCAGAGCGCGACCAATCCGTTCGCGATCGACAGCGGCAGCAGCAACACGACCAGCGGCGCGACCTCGTCGGTCAACTCGGGCAATTGCGCGCAGATTTCGCCGGAAACGATGAGCGCGCTGATCGCCGCGCAGAGCCAATCGTCCGACGGCAGCAGCGTGGCGACCTCGACTTCGTCGACCTCGACGTCGAAAGGCCGGGATGCTGCGCTCAAGGATCTGTTCTCGCAGATCGATGCGGATGGCGACGGCAGCATCACCAAGTCCGAGTTCGAGGACGCGCTGGGCGCAGGCGGGACCAACCTCGCGCAGGCCGACGACGTGTTCTCCAAGCTGGATGCGAACTCCGACGGCGACGTCAGTCTCGACGAGATGTCGAAGGCCCTGAAGAGCGGTCACCACGGCCACCATCAGGCGCAAGGTGCCGGCGGCTCGGGCGATGGATCGGATTCCTCGTCGAAGTCCAGCGGCGGATCGACCTCGACGACGACGACCGCTGCCGACGGCTCGACCACCACCACCGTCACCTATGCCGACGGCTTCAAGATGTCGACGACGGTGCCGGGCGCCTCCAGCGCCCGCAATTCGGCCTATGATCTGTTCGCGCAGTTGATGCAGCAGCAAGGCGGCCAGGGCTCTTCGGCGGCGGCCGGTTCGTCGATGTCGATGAGCGTCTGACCGGCATCCGGATCAGCCGGCATATTCGTTCGTGATGTCACGATAGACATAGCGGTCACGGATTACGTGGTTGAAGAACGCGCCCTTTGAGCGCGCGTCCCGGAACGCTGCGGCGACCTCGGGCGGAACGTCCTCGTAGACATAGAGACGACCGCTGACGAAAGTCACCTCCAGCTCCCGCGTGTCGGGCGCATAGCGGAAGAACCGGACCACGTAAGACGGCATGGCAGTACACCTGGGAGCCGCCAGGGTAACGCCGTATCAGCCGTTTCGTTTCTAGCCGAATCTGTCCTTCCACGCCGGCTGCGCCCCCGGGAACGGCAGCGCGATCGCGCTGTACACGGCGCGGCCGATCGCGCGCGCGACCACGTTGGCGGCGACGGTGCCGAGCTCGGTGAGGCCGACCAGCGGCTCGATCGGCTTCTCGCCGGTCGCCGCCGCGAACAGCACGTCGCCATCGGTCGGTGCGTGCACCGGATAGATGGCGCGGGCGAAGCCGGTGTGCGCGATCATCGCCAGCCGCTTGGCCTGGGGTTTGGTCAGCACCGCGTCGGTGACGACCGCGCCGATCGTGGTGTTTTCCCGCGCGCTCGCCGCCGGACCGCCCTTGATGCGCATGCGGAGCATGTCGTCGGTGAACGTGTCGGGCAGGCCGCGGCCGCCGAATTCGCCGCCGATCTCGAACGGCGCCGCCCAGAACCACGGCCCGTCACCGACGGTAACGCTGCCCACCGCGTTGACGGCGACGATCGCGGCGACCTTCACGCCATCAGGTGTCACCGCCGAAGCCGAGCCGAGCCCGCCCTTGAACGTCGCGGTGGTGGCCCCGAGGCCAGCGCCGACGCTGCCGAGCGCGAAGTCGGTGCCGGCGGCAGCGGCCGCGGCGTAGCCGAGGTCGCGATAGGGCGAGAAGCGTCCCCAGGCCTTGTCACCGCCGTTGAGCAGATCGAACAGGATCGCGCCCGGCACGATCGGGATCAGGGCTTCGCGAACCCTGAAGCCGCGCCCCTGCTCGGCGAGCCAGGCCTGGACGCCGCCGCCGGCATCGAGACCGAAGGCGGAACCGCCGGACAGCGCGATCGCATCGACCCGCTCGACGGTGTTGGCGAGATCGAGCAGGGCGTCCTCGCGCGTGCCGGGACCGCCGCCGCGCACGTCGATCGCCGCGACCGCGGGGGAATCGAAGATGATCGCGGTGGTGCCGGTGGCGACTTTGGCATCCTCGGCATGGCCGACGCGGACCCCTGCAATGTCGGTGAGCAGATTCTTCAAGGTGGCCTCGTGCGCTGAAAGGAGCTCGCCTTGCGATAGCGCACGGATGCCGCAGGCTCAACTCGCCAGTGCCGTCCTGAGCATCTTGGCGAGTTCGGTCTTGCGGTAGGGCTTCGCCAGCAGCAGCACGCCGGAATCGAGCCGGCCGTGATGGACGATGGCATTCTCGGTATAGCCCGATGTGAAAAGCGTCTTCAGATCGGGGCGGCGGCGGACCGCTTCGTCGGCCAGCTGACGGCCGTTCATGTTGCCCGGCATGATGATGTCGGTGAAGAGCAGGTCGATGGTCTTGTCGTTGTCGAGGATGGTCAGGGCCTCGGCGCCGTTGGCGGCCTCGAGCGCGGTATAGCCGAGGCTCTTGACCTGGGTCACCACATATTGCCGCACCAGCGCATCGTCCTCGACGATCAGGATCTTCTCGTTGCCGCCGGTGACGGGCGCATTCTGCAGCGCCTCGAACTCGCTCTCCTGCACGCCGCTCGAGCGCGGCAGGTAGATCTTCACGCTCGTGCCATGGCCTTGCTCGCTGTAGATCTTGATGTGGCCGCCGGACTGCTTGACGAAGCCGAACACCATGCTCAAGCCCAGCCCGGTGCCCTTGCCGACCTCCTTGGTGGTGAAGAAGGGATCGAACACGCGGTCGATCAGCTCCGGCGGGATTCCGGAACCGGTGTCGCTGACCGCGATCATCACGTAATTGCCGGCGG
Organism: Bradyrhizobium sp. LVM 105; assembly: GCF_003957705.1. NCBI lineage: Bacteria > Pseudomonadati > Pseudomonadota > Alphaproteobacteria > Hyphomicrobiales > Nitrobacteraceae > Bradyrhizobium > Bradyrhizobium sp. LVM 105. The sequence goes on from NZ_QZMV01000015.1 coordinate 164,233, forward strand.
CGACGTCGGGGTTCATGCTGGCATAGCCGTCGTCGAGGAAGATGTTGCGGGTCTCCAGCACCAGCGTGCCGCCCTCGGGCATGGCGTCACGGGCGTTCAGCGCGAGATTGAGGATCGCGGTGGACAATTGGCCGGGATCGACCAGCGTCGGCCAGGCATCTTCGGTGAGCTGCGGCACGATGGTGATCTGCTCGCCCAGGGTGGGGTGCAGTAGCTTGGCGGCTTCGAGCGCCAGCGCGTTGACGTCGATCTCGCGGGGCTGGAGCGGCTGCTTGCGGGCGAAGGCCAGCAGATGCTTGGTCAGCTGCGCGCCGCGCTCGGCGGCATCGTCGATCAGCTTGGTGATCGCAGCCAGCTCGGGGCGGTCGGCGACCGCGTCGGCCAGGATGCCGATCGTGCCGGTGATGACGGTCAGCACGTTGTTGAAATCGTGGGCGACACCGCCGGTCAACTGGCCGATGGAGTCCATCTTCTGGACGTGCCGGAACTGGGCTTCGGCGGCCTGCTTCTCCGTGAGATCCCGGCCGATGAAGAAATGGCGCTTCACGGGCTCGGACCAGGTGCCCATCCAGTTCAGCGTGACCTCGTGACCGTCGTAATGATAGTAGCGCGCCTCGAAGCTGCGCTTGACCGCGCCGCGCCGCGCCGCCCGCATCTCCTCCCGCGTCTTCTCGAGGTCGTCAGGATGGATGAACTCGGTCGCGCTGTGCCCGATCATGTCTTCCGGGTTGAAGCCGAGGATGTTCTTCACGCTCGGGCTGACCTGGACGAAATTGCCGAAACCGTCGGTGACCAGGATCAGGTCCTGCGAGGTCTCGAAGATGCGCTGGCGCTCCTCGGTCTCGCGGCGCAGCTTCTCGCGCGCCTCTTTCTCCTCCGTGATGTCATGGGCGATCTTGGAGGCGCCGATGATCTCTCCGTGGTCCGATCTCAATGGCGAAACATTCAGGACGACGTCGAGCGGGCGGCCATCTTTCCGAATCCGCACCGTCTCGTGCTGGGCGATCGACTCGTTGCTGGCGATCCGGTTGAGGATGCTCCTGACTTCGTGCTTGCGGTCCGGCGGCACGATGATGTCGATCGACCGTCCGACGGCCTCCGCGGCGGAATAGCCGAACAGATGCTCGGCGGCCTTGTTCCAGCCGGTGATGATGCCGTCCAGCGTCTTGGTGATGATGGCATCGTTGGAGGATTCGACGACGGCGCCGTACAGCGCGAGGCGCTTGCCGTAGTAGTCGCGTTCCGAGGCCGATTGCTGGCGCAGCCTGCCGACGAGGCCGACGGTGTGCACCTGAAGGCGGACGTTCTCGATCAGCAGCACCGCGAGCACGAAGCTCGACGCGCAGAGGCCGTAGAGACGGCCGGCGTAGAAACCGAGATCGAAGCGCGCGACGTTGACGATCGCGGACAGCGCGACGTCGAACAGCCATGCGCACATCACGACCATGAGCCAGACGTCGATCACCGAATGCGGGCGGCGGAACCACAGCGAAACGAGCGCGGCGAAGCTCAGCGACCACACGAAGGACACGACCCCGATCATGGTCGCCGTGTAACGGCCGTCGCGGAGCAGAACCGGCAGCAGATCGTGCTGGGCGGTGACGATCCAGGTAAAGGCACCGATGGCCGCGACGACGCCGAGCGCGATGGCGCAGATCGCGGTGCTGGTCGGACCCTGGATCCTGGGGCCGCCGTCCTTTTCCTTCTGCCAGGCATAGCCGAGCACGAACAGCGGGAAGACGCCGTGCCAGATCATGTAGAGCCAGACGGTGGTCTGGCTGCCCGCGCCAAACAGCCCGGTCGGGGTGAATAGGCCGGGGAAGGTGAGGGCGTGGACCAGCGCCGCCGCGGCGGTGAAGAGATAGCCGGTCGACAGCCACAGCAGCGCACGGGTCCGCAACACCGAAAACTGCGATAGCAGCAGCACTGCCGTGATGATGTCGCTCACGGCCAGGGCTGATTGATAACTCGCGACGAAGGCCGGGACCGGCGGCAGTGGGATACCTGCGAACGGAACGGCCGATGCGAACAGGATCGACGAGATGCCGACGATCCACAATGCCGCGGTCCGATCGGTTGACGTGGCCGGCAGAGTAGAAAGAAATGTGCTTCGGTCGATCGCAGGCGCGTTCATCTCGTGCAGACCCGTTTTGAGCATCTCCGCAGTTCCAAGATCGGGCAGTCTTGACCTCCACGGTAGCCCGTTCCGGGCACGGGTCGTGAACTGATGCAGCGACGACTCAACCGAAGGTTACAGTTTACTTAATGGGGGTGGGAACGCGGAATAGGGATCGGGTAAGATGCGCTTTACTGCGCGGTGTCATAATGCCCTGCCACGGTGCCGGGTTCCAGGTTTGAATCATACGATTTGATCGATCTGCGGGAGTTGTTCCCATGCCTCGCGTTCTCATCATCGACGACCAGAAGGACGTGCGCGCGATGGTCGCGATCGTGCTACGGGTCAACCATTACGAGGTTGCCGAGGCCGACAGCGGCGCGGCCGGGCTGAAAACCTTCGCGGAAGGCCGCTTTGACGCAGCGATTGTCGATATTTTCCTTGGCGATACCAGCGGGATCGACGTCATCGCGGCCCTGCGCGAGCGTGCGCCGGGGATCCCCATCGTCGCGGTGTCCGGAATGACGGCGCTGGACTTCATGGAAGCGTCGCCCCACCTCGCCAACGTGATCTGCCTGCAAAAGCCGTTTCGGCCGAACGATCTCCTGCAAGCGCTTCGGAAGGCCCAGACTGCGGCCGCCGGCGAGCTGCCCGCAGCCGTCTGATCCTGCCGCAAAAACAAAAACGCCCCGGGCAAGCCGGGGCGTTGGTGAGGATTGCATGCGAGGTTTGAGCCTCGGAGCCGCGTTCAGGTGCCGCTGCCCGTGATCTGGGCGTAGCCGCCCTTGGCGTCCCACTTGTAGACGACGTAATCGAGCAGCTTGATGTCACCCTTGGCGTCATACTCGATCGGCCCGATCACGGTGTCCCACTTGCCGGCCTTCATTGCTTCCATGACCTTCTTGGCGTCGGTGGTGCCGGCCTTCTTGGCCGCCTGCGACCACACCTGCATCGCCGCGTAGGTGTAGAGGGTGTAGCCCTCCGGATCGATGTTCTTGGCCTTGAAAGCCTCGACGATCTTCTTCGCGGTCGGCTTGTTGCGCGGATCGGGGCCGAAGGTGAACAGCGTGCCTTCGCCGGCCGGGCCGGTGATGGAGGCGTACTCCTTGTCGGCGAGCGCGTCGCCGGCCATCAGCACGGTCTTGAGGCCCTGGTCGCGCATCTGACGCAGGATCAGGCCGCTCTCCTGATGGTAACCGCCGACATAGACGAGGTCGATGTTGTCGCGCTTCAAGCGCGAGACGATCGCGTTGAAGTCCTTGTCGCCCTTGTTGTAGGACTCATACATCTTCTCGGTGACGCCGGCCTTGTTGAGCGCCTTCTTGGTCTCGTCCGCAAGACCCTTGCCGTAGGTGGTCTTGTCGTTGAGGATCGCGATGTTCTTGCCCTTGTAGTTCTTGGCGATGTACTGCGCCGCGATCAGGCCCTGCTGATCGTCACGGCCGCAGACGCGCGCCACGTTCCAGAGCTTGCGCTCGGTGAAGAGCGGGTTGGTCGAGGCCGGCGTGATCTGGAGCACGTTGCCGTCGGCATAAGCTTCAGAAGCCGGGATCGACGACGACGAGCAATAGTGCCCGGCCACGAACGGGATTTTCGCGCCGGCGATCTTTTCGGCGATCGAGCGCGCCTGCTTCGGGTCGCAAGCGTCGTCCTCGACGGAAAGCGCGAGCTTCTTGCCGTTGACGCCGCCGGCGGCGTTGATATCGGCCACGGCCATTTCGGCGCCGTTCTTCATCTGGCGGCCGAAGGCGGACTCGCCGCCGGTCATCGGACCTGCGACTGCGATGGTGACATCCTGCGCGAACGCCGCGCTCGACAGCGCGATCGATACGCCGAATGCCAGACCGATGAGCTTCAGTGATTTCATGAGATACCTCGCGGGTGGTCGCCTGTGGAAGTTGCCGGGCATGCCCGGTCCAAACCGGCGCCATTCTTGAATGAATCTCGGGAGAAGTCACCGGCAAAATACGGGCATTGGCGCAGATATCTCGCCCCATTCGGCCGCACGCGGGGCCGCGCGTGGCTCGGTCAGCCGTGCCGGCCGCCTTCCAGATAGGCGGCGCGAATCTCAGGGCGCTGCAACAATTCGGCGCCGGTGCCGGCCAGCGTGATCAGGCCATTGACCATGACGTAGCCGCGATGGGCGAGCTTGAGGGCATGGTTGGCGTTCTGCTCGACGATCAGGACGGTCAGGCCGTCCTGCCGGTTCAGGGTGCGGATCGCATCGAAGATCTGGCGCGCGATCAGCGGCGCGAGGCCCAGCGAGGGCTCGTCGAGCAGGAGCAGGCGCGGACGGCTCATCAGGGCCCGGCCGATCGCCAGCATCTGCTGCTCGCCGCCGGAGAGGGTTCCGCCGCGCTGGTCATAGCGCTCCTTCAGCCGTGGAAACAGCGTGAAGACGCGCTGGAGCGTCGCCTCGCGTTCGGCCTCGGTGCATTCGGTGGCGTCCGCCCCCATCTGGAGGTTTTCCGCCACGCTCATGCGCGGGAAGATGCGGCGGCCCTCCGGCGATTGCGCGATGCGCAAATGCGCGATCTCGTGGGTGGGGACGTTGGTGATGTCGCGGCCTTCGTACAGGATCTGGCCGGCCCGGGCGCGCGGCTTGCCGAAGATCGTCATCATCAGCGTCGACTTGCCGGCGCCGTTGGCGCCGATCAGCGCCACGATCTCGCCGGCATTGATCGCGACGTCGACGCCCTTCAGTGCCTCGATCTTGCCGTAGGCGGCGCGCAAGCCCTGGATCGCGAGCAGAGGAGAGGTTGTCACGCTCCGCCCTCCATCACGGCTGCCGCCTCTTCCTCGTCGGCGCCGAGATAGGCCGCGATCACCTTGGGATCGTCGCGGACGTCGCGCGGCGTGCCTTCCGCGATCTTGACGCCATGGTCCATCACCACGATGTGGTCGGAAATCTCCATCACCACCGACATATCGTGCTCGATCAGGAGGATCGAGGTGCCGAGCTCGTCGCGGATCGAGAGCAAAAGCTCGCTCAAGGCCGCGCTCTCGCGCGCGTTGAGGCCAGCGGCGGGCTCGTCCAGGCACAGAAGCGCGGGCTCTGTGCACATTGCGCGCGCGATCTCGAGCCGGCGCTGGTCGCCATAGGCGAAATTGCCGGCGGCATCGTCGGCGCGGTCGATCAGGTTGACCCGCTTGAGCCAGTCGGTGGCGAGGTCGATGGCGCGCTTTTCGGCGTCACGATAGGTCGGAACGCCGAGCAGCCCGAGGAGGGTGAATCCGGAGGCGCGCATCAGCGCGTTGTGCTGCGCCACCATCAGGTTCTCCAGCGCGGTCATGCCGGGAAACAGCCGGATGTTCTGGAAGGTGCGTGCGACCTTGGCCTGCTTGGCGATGCGGAAATCGCTCAGCCGCTCCAGCGCGACCGTCGTGCCGTCGTCGTGCGTGAGGCGGATGGCCCCGCCGCTCGGTTTGTAGAAGCCGGTGATGCAGTTGAACACGGTGGTCTTGCCGGCGCCGTTCGGCCCGATCAGCGCGGTGATCTTCTTCCGCTCGGCGGCGAAAGACAGGTCCTGCACGGCAACGATGCCGCCGAATCGCATGGCGAGCCGGTCGATGCTGAGAATCTTGTCGCCGCTCATCCGTGCCCTTCCTTGACGAGGTCGGAGGAGATCGCTTTCGCCTTGGTCAGATAGACGGTGGGTGCGCGGTGGCCGACGAGGCCGCGCGGCCGCCAGATCATGATCAGCACCATGGACATGCCGAACACCAGCATGCGGTAGGTCTCGAGGCCGCGGAACAATTCGAAGCCGCCGATCATGGCGAGCGCGGCAAGCGCCACCCCGAGCTGCGAGCCCATGCCACCGAGAACGACGATGGCGAGCACCAGCGCCGATTCCTGGAAGGTAAAGGATTCCGGGCTGATGAAGCCCTGGCGGGTGGCGAAGAACGCGCCGGCAAAGCCGCCGAACATGGCCCCCGTCGCGAACGCTGTCAGCTTGGTGGTCGTGGTGTTGATGCCGAGCGCGCGGCAGGCGACCTCGTCCTCGCGCAAGGCCTCCCAGGCCCGACCGATGGGGAGGCGGCGCAGGCGGATCGTCGCCCAGTTGGTGAGCAGCGCAAGCGCCAGGATCAGGTAGAACAGGAAGATGATGCGGTGCGTCGGCGAATATTCGATGCCGAGCTTGGCGGCAAGGCCGTCGTCGCTGTTGTCGAGCGGGATGCCGAAGAAGGAGGGGCGGGGAATGCCCGAGACGCCGTTGGGGCCGCCGGTGAGCTCCTGCCAGTTGATGATGACGAGGCGGATGATCTCGCCGAAGGCGAGCGTCACGATGGCGAGATAGTCGCCGCGCAGGCGCAGCACGGGGAAGCCGAGAAGCACGCCCCAGAACGCCGCGAGGATGCCGGCGAGTGGCAGGCAGATCCAGAACGACCAGCCGAAATTGGTCGCAAGCAGCCCGTAGGAATAGGCACCGACCGCATAGAAGGCGACGTAGCCGAGATCGAGCAGGCCGGCGAGCCCGACCACGACGTTCAAGCCCCAGCCCAGCATCACATAGGTGAGCACGAGGATGGCGAGGTCGAGGATGTAACGCTGGTCATAGAAGATGACGGGCACCAGCACCGTAAAGATCAGAAGTGCCGGCGCGAGGTAGCGGCCGATAAAGGACATGCCGCTCTGCACCGCCGGCGGCACCAGCTTCTCGGCACCGGTCGGGCCGATCCATTGCCGTAGCAGCTCGATCACGATCGAGCCGCCGAACACCGCCCCGACGAGGGAGGCGAGTTCGCCGAAGCGCGTCCAGTAGGTGAGCTGGCCGTCGGATCCCGCCTCGGTGCGGATACCGACCATTAACGAGAACAGCACCAGCGCGATCAGGGCGTTGACGAAAGCCGTCTTCAGGATGGAGGTGATGCCCGTTGCAGGTTTGGCAGTCATGGGTGAGGAAGTTGCCACGCGCGACCGTCAGACTTTTTCGACTTCGGGGCGACCGAGCAGGCCGGTCGGCATGAAGATCAGCACCACGATGAGGATCGAGAACGCCGCGACGTCCTTGTATTCGACCGAGAAATAGGCCGACCAGAACGTCTCGATCAGGCCGATCGCGAGGCCGCCGAGCATGGCGCCGGGCAGCGAGCCGATGCCGCCGAGCACGGCGGCGGTGAACGCCTTGATGCCGGCGACGAAGCCCATGAAGAAGTCGACGAGACCGTAATATAGCAGGTACATCAGGCCCGCGACCGCGGCGAGCGCGGCGCCGATCACGAAAGTCATGGAGATGGTGCGATCGACGTCGACGCCGAGCAGCGCCGCCATGGTCTGGTCCTGCTCGCAGGCACGCATATCGCGCCCCAGCCGGGTGCGCGACACCAGCCAGGTGAAGATCGCCAGCAGCACGATCGTGGTGATGACGACCACGATCTGGATGTTGGAGAGCTGGATCACGAAGCCGTCGGCGCTCTCGTGCAGCGTGTAGCCGCCGGTGATCACGGGCGGCACTGGCTTCACCCGCGCGCCTTGCGCCACCTGCGAATAGTTGGTCAGCACGAAGGACATGCCGATCGCCGACAGCATCGGGGCGAGGCGGAAGGAGTGGCGCAGCGGACGATAAGCGATGCGCTCGATGGTCCAGCCATATAGGGCCGTGATCGCCATCGAGACCAGGATTACGATAAGCAGGATCACCGGGACCGCGGTCAGGCCGGTCGAGACCAGAAGAAGGAAGGTGATCAGCGCGATGAAGCCGCCGATCATGAAGACGTCGCCATGGGCGAAGTTGATCATGCCGACGATGCCGTAGACCATCGTATAGCCGATGGCGATCAGGCCGTAGATCGAGCCTAGGACGAGACCGTTGATGAGCTGCTGGGCGAAATAATCCATGGGCTTGCCGTACTCAAACCTGACGCGGGCTCAAAGCGAGCTCTTGGGAGAGTGGGTTGGAGGGTGGTTTTCTTGGGCCCCGGCAGCCGCTAGCATTCTGCACGTTTTGTAACAGCAGGGAACTGATGGCTGCAACACCTCACGCGGCGGCAGGAGGTCTTGTACAGAGCTCATTTGGCGTTCCGGGTTCCGCAGGTGCGAGAAACCGGGTTCCGCCGGCAACCTAACTGGGGGGCGACCGTTGTCTCGTCTCTGACGTCCAACAAGGGAGTTCCCCGAATGACGAAGCAGCAGAACCAGAATCCGGGCCAACAGAGTCAGAACCCCGGCCAGCAGCGCCCCGGGCAGCAGCAGGGCGGTGGTCAGAAACCCGGACAGCAGCAGCAGAACGATCCGATGCGCCAGGGCGATCGCCCCGGCCAGCAGGGCGGCCAGCGCGACCAGGAATAGTGCGCTTGATAGCCGAGGAATAATAAGAGGGCGACGAGGGGCCCCGCCGAAAGGCGGGGCCTTTTTTGTTGGCCTTCTAGCGTCGTCGTTCCGGGGCGGCTCGCAGAGCCGAACCCGGAATCTCGAGATTTCGGCTTCGACTGCCCCGCAATGACGACCTCTGCGAGGCCAGTTAAGGTAAACAAAGGGTTTAAATTGCCGCCACGGTCCGATGCGAGTTAGCTCCCCGCAAAGCCTTCGATCGAAGGCGAAGGCAGGCGAAGCGGGAAGCTGCATGTTCAGGAATTGGCGGATCGGCTCGGTCAACGGCGCGCTGCTCGCGGCCTATTTCATCCCGGCCTGGGCCCTGGTCGCCTTCAATATCATTGTCGCACCGGTGCACGGCCTCTACGAGCGGCCGAGCGTCGCGGTTGCGCTGTACCTCAGCGACCATCTCCAGATGGCCGGCATGGACACGGTGCGCGCCGCCTGGCTGCTGGCGCTGGGCCGGCTGACGGTCGTGGCGTTCTTTGCGATCTATCTCGTGCTGCTCTGCATTCCTCGCATCCGCAGGAACGGCGGCAGCGACGAGGCGCTCGGCATTGCCCTGGCGATCGGCAGCCTGATCTCGTTTGCCAGCATGATCATGGCTTCGAAGGTCGGCGAGATGGCGGCGCTCCGGCTGCACGCCACCGAGCTGCTGCTCCTGCTCGGCGCCGCCATCGTGGTGGTGATCGAACGGCCCGATGCCGCGCCCAGGACTGTTCAGAAGACCGTCGAGACCGCAGCACCCCTAGGGCTTGAGCAGGCCGAGCTCCTGCACAATCGCTGAGGCTTCCTTGACGGCGTGGTTTGCGGCCGGCACGCCGCAATAGATCGCCTGCTGCAGCAGGATTTCCTTGATGTCGTCGGGCGTGAAGCCGCCTTCGGCAAGCGCCGCCCGCACGTGCAGGCGGAATTCGTCCCATTGCGCGAGCGCGACCATGGTGCCGATGACGAGCACCCGCCGCGTTCGCTCGTCGAAATGCGGCCGCGTCCAGATCTCGCCCCAGGCATAGCGCGTGATCATGTCCTGGAAATCGGTGTTGAAGGTGTTGCGGTTCGCGATCGACTTGTCGACCCAGGCATTGCCCAGCACCTTGCGGCGCACATTCATGCCGGCATCGCGGCGTTTCTGGTCGTCCATTCTATCCTCCTCTCCGTCATTGCGAGGAGCGTAGCGACGAAGCAATCCAGAATGTCTGCGCGGAGAGATCTCTGGATTGCTTCGCTACGCTCGCAATGACGGCGTTCTGCTGCTAGCGCTGCGTCAAGAATCCCACCACCGCGTCGGTAAACGCGTGCGGCTGCTCGACGTTGGAAATGTGCGCGGCGTCGATGATGGTCATGCTGGCGCCGGGAATCTTCGAGCGGATCAATTCGCCCGCCGAGATCGGCGTCGCCATGTCGTGGCGGCCGGCGATCACCAGCGTCGGACTCTTGATCTTGGCAAGCAGCTCGCGCTGGTCCAGCGTCGACAGCGCCTCGCAGCAGGCAAGGTAGCCTTCGACAGGCGAGGCGAGCAGCATCGACTTCATCCGCGCGGTGATGTCAGGCTCGCGCTCGCGAAAATCCTGCGTCAGCCAGCCTGCGATCACGGCATCGGCGACCGCGGCGATGCCGCCCTTCTTCACGGCGTCGATGCGCTCCAGCCATCTGGTCGGCTCGGCATAATAGCAGGAAGTGTTGGCGAGGATGAGCTTGCCGAAACGCTCGGGCGCGTTGGCGCCAAGCCATTGCCCGACCATGCCGCCCATCGACAGGCCGCACCAATGCACCTTCTCGATGTTGAGGTCGTCGAGGATCGCCAGCACGTCGCGGCCGAAGCGCTCCATCGTATAGGGGCCGGGCGGCACGTTCGACTTGCCGTGGCCGCGACGGTCGTAACGGATGACGCGGAACAGCTGCGTCAGCGCCTTCATCTGCGGCTCCCACATCTGAAGCGTGCAGCCGAGCGAGTTGGACAGCATCAAGGTCGGCCCGCCGTCGCGGCCCTCGACGGAGACGTTGAGCAGGCATCCGTCGGCATCGATCATGGGCATGCGGCGTCTCCGTCGTATCTGCGGTTCTTATTCGCGGTCGAGGCTGTCGAGCAGCCGGTCGATCAGGGCCTGGGAAGCCCCTTGATAGGCCATCGGCTCGAACAATGCCGCAATTTTTTCCGGCGAAAGCTGCGCATTGACCTGCGAATCGGCCAACAGCACCTCGCGCAGATGCTTCTTCTCGGCGACCGCGCGCTTGCTGGCGGCCTCGACGAGGTGGTGCGCATCGCTCTTGCCGATCTTCTCCGCCAGCGCGAACGTGACCGCCTCCGCCATGATCAGCCCATGCGTCGCGTCGAGATTGCTGCGCATGCGCGCGGCGTCGACGTCGAGGCCTTCCGCGATGTCGACGATGGCGGAAAGCGCGCCCGAAGTGACCAGCATCAATTGCGGCAGCGTCGGCCATTCCGCATGCCAGGGACCGGCGCTGCGCTCGTGGTCCTGCACTTGCGCCGCGAAGATCGTCGCGGCGAGCTGCGGGGCCATCGTGGCGGCGCCCAGGGCGCTCGCGGCGGCGACCGGGTTGCGCTTGTGCGGCATGGTCGAGGAGCCGCCGCGGCCTTCGCCGGCCGGTTCGAACGCTTCGGCGACGTCGGTCTGCATCATCAGCGAGACATCGCGCGCGATCTTGCCGCAACTTCCAGCCAGAATGGCGAAACAGGAAGCGGCCTCCGCGATCCGGTCGCGATGGGTGTGCCAGGGCGCTTCCGGCAGCGCCAGGTCGAGCTCCCGCGCGAGGCGTTCCGCCACGGCCAGGCCGTTGTCGCCGAGGGCCGCGAGCGTGCCGGCGGCGCCGCCGAATTGCAACGCGAGGCCCTCGCGGCGGAGCCGCCGCAGCCGGCAACGGGCGCGGGCGAGGCTTGAGGCATATCCGGCGGCCTTGAGGCCGAACGGCATCGGCAGTGCGTGCTGGAGCCAGGTCCGTGCCACCATCGCAGTGTTGCGATGGCTGCGCGCCAGTGCGGCAAAGCCCTTGATGGCGCGGCCAAGGTCGGCGTCCAGCGCATCGATGCCGGCGCGAAGCGTGAGCATGGTCGCGGTGTCGATGACATCCTGGCTGGTGGCGCCCCAATGCACGTAGCGCGCGGCCTCTTTGTCGGCCTTGCCGACATTGGCGGTCAGGGTCTTGACCAGGGGAATCGCAAGATTGCCCGATCGTGTGGCGGCCTCTGCCAGCGCGGCCATGTCAAAGGAATCGGCCTTGCAGGCGGCCTCGATCGGTCCCACGGCGGATGTCGGAATCACATTCGTGGCGGCCTCGGCGCGTGCCAGGGCTGCCTCGAAATCAAGCATGTTCTGCAAGGTCGACCGGTCGTCGCAGACCGCGCGCATGGCGGCGCTCGACAGCATCGGTGCGAGCAGGGGGGAGAGGGACGTACTCATGTTGCGCGCGACCTAATCATCATGGCCCGGCCATGCCAATCCCCAACCGCCCGCACACGCCATTTTGCAGTTGCGAATGTGCATTGCACGTGACCGGTCGCCGCCCTTTCCTTTGTCGCGTCCCTGCGTTACTTGATCAGCACTATAGTTGCGCGATCCGGGAGGCACCCTCATGGCCATGACGATGAACGGCGAAGTCCAGCTTGCGGCGCCGCGCGAGGCCGTGTGGGCCAAGCTCAACGATCCCGAGGTGCTGAAGGCCTGCATCCCCGGCTGCGAAGAGCTCGAGAAGACCGACGACGGCGGCTTTCGCGCAACGGCGAAAATGAAGGTCGGGCCGGTGTCGGCGCGCTTCAAGGGCAAGGTCACGCTGTCTGATCTCGACCCGCCGAACGGCTACAAGATCTCCGGTGAGGGCGAGGGCGGGGTTGCCGGCTTCGCCAAGGGCGGCGCGGCGGTCAAGCTGGCGGAGAAGGACGGCGGCACGCTGCTTTCCTACGACGTCGAGGCGCAGATCGGCGGCAAGTTGGCGCAGCTCGGCCAGCGCCTCATCAACGGCGCCGCCAAGAAGCTCGCCGACGAGTTTTTCGCGAACTTCGCCAAGGCCGTACAGAGCTGAAGGTCATCGCCTTCGGCATGGCGCCTTGCGTCCGGGGCGATGTTGCCCCGGGGCATAATGGCCCATATGATGGGTTGGAATAATTATAAGAACCGCTTCGATGGGACCCGTCGGGGCGCTGATAGAGAGTGCTTATGGCAAAAATCTCCCTCATCGTGAACGGCAATCCTGTCACGGCCAACGTCGATCCCCGCACCCTGCTGGTGCAGTTCCTGCGCGAGAATCTGCGCCTGACCGGCACCCATGTCGGCTGCGACACCTCGCAGTGCGGCGCCTGTGTCGTGCATCTCGACGGCAAGGCCGTGAAGTCCTGCACCACGCTTGCGGTGATGGCCGACGGCCACGAGGTCAAGACGATCGAGGGGCTGGCCGCCGACGGCGCGCCGCTGCATCCGATGCAGGAAGCCTTCCGCGAGCACCATGGCCTCCAGTGCGGCTTCTGCACGCCGGGCATGATCATGACCGCGATCGACATCGTGCATCGCAAGGGCCACGAGCTCGACGACCATACGATCCGGGAAGAACTGGAAGGCAATCTCTGCCGCTGCACCGGCTACCAGAACATCGTCGCCTCGATCTCCGCCGGCGCCAAGGCGATGGCGAAATCCGACCTCGCGTAACGCGCATCCCGCGATCAGGACATTCAGATGTACGAATTCAAATATCATCGCCCCGGGACCGTTCGGCAGGCCGCCAACCTCCTGGTGAAGAACGAGGACGCCAAGGTGATCGCCGGCGGCCACACGCTGATTCCCGTCATGAAGCAGCGCCTGGCGAGCCCCCCGCATCTGGTCGACCTCTCCCATATCGAGGGGCTCAACACGATCGAGATGAAGGGCCGCTCGCTGGTGATCGGCGCCACCGCCAAGCACGCCGAGGTCGCGGCCTCCGCGATCGTCGGTGAGGCGATCCCGGCGCTGGCCAATCTCGCCAGCCAGATCGGCGATCCGGCGGTGCGCCACAAGGGCACGATCGGCGGCTCGCTCGCCAACAACGATCCGACCGCGGACTATCCGGCCGCGGTGCTCGCGCTGGGCGCGACCATCGTCACCAACAAACGCCGCCTCAAGGCCGAAGAATATTTCCAGGGCCTGTTCACGACCGCGCTCGAAGCCGACGAGATCATCACCAAGGTGCTGTTCCCGCTGCCGAAGAAGGCGGCCTACATCAAGTTCCGCAACCAGGCCTCGCGTTATGCGCTGGTCGGCGTGTTCGTGGCGCGGCGTCCGTCGGACGTGCGGGTCGCCGTGACCGGCGCCGGCTCCGAAGGCGTGTTCCGCGTCGAGGCGTTCGAGGAAGCCCTCAAGAAGCGCTTCTCGTCCAAGGTGCTCGATGGCATCAACGTGCCGGCGGAAGGCCTCAACAGCGACATCCACGGCAGCGCCGAATACCGCGCGCACCTCATCGGCGTGCTGACACGGCGCGCCGTCGATGCGGCCAACGCCAAGGAATAAGCGGGACACCGACGGGCCCGATGCCTGCCCTCTGAGGGCGCAACCGAGACTGGCGTTTCATGACTTCAGTGGCCAATACTTCCAGTGCCATGCCGGCATCGGTCGATGCGATGCTCGAACTCCTGACCTCGCGCGGCTATCTCGCCGAGCGATCGCTGGCGACGGTGACGTACCTTTCGCTGCGCATGGGCCGGCCGCTGTTCCTGGAAGGCGAAGCCGGCGTCGGCAAGACCGAAATAGCCAAGGTGCTTGCGGCGGCGCTGGGGCGGAAGCTGATCCGCCTGCAATGCTATGAAGGCCTCGACGTCTCCTCGGCGGTCTACGAGTGGAACAGCGCGGCGCAGATGATCGCGATCCGGATGGCGGAAGCCGCCGGCGACACCGATCGCGACCAGCTCTCGAGCGACATCTTCGCCGACCGCTACATGATCAAGCGGCCGCTGCTCCAGGCGCTGGAGCCGGACGTCGCCGGCCCGCCTGTGCTGCTGATCGACGAGCTCGACCGGGCCGACGAGGCATTCGAGGCTTACCTGCTCGAAATTCTCAGCGACTTCCAGGTAACGATCCCGGAATTCGGCACCGTGAAGGCGCCACACCCGCCGATCGTCATCATCACCTCCAACCGTACCCGCGAGATTCACGACGCGCTGAAGCGGCGCTGCCTCTATCACTGGGTGGATTATCCCGCCGCCGAGCGGGAGCTCGCGATCGTCAAGTCGCGCGTGCCCGGCATCTCCGCAAAGCTGTCGCAGCAGGTCGTGCGCTTCGTGCAGGCGCTGCGCAACCAGGACTTCTACAAGTCGCCGGGCGTTGCCGAGACCATCGACTGGGCCACCGCTTTGTCCGAGCTCGACGCCCGCTCGCTGACCCCGCAAGTGGTCGGCGATACGCTGGGCGCGCTGCTCAAATATCAGGACGACATCACCCGGATGCAGGGCGACGCCTTGCAGAAGGTGCTGAAGGAAGCGACGAGCGAGAACTAGCCCCGCGTCAAATTGAGCTCGTCATTCCGGGGCGCGACGAAGTCGCGAGCCCGGAATCCATCGGGCCGCAGGGATTGCGGGTAAATGGATTCCGGGCTCGCGCCCAAGAGGGCGCGCCCCGGAATGACGGCGGAGAGTGTGGACCCATGGCCATCAACCACCTTGCCCCGGAGCAAACCGAGCAATTCGCCGACAATATCGTCGGCTTCGCCCGCGCGCTGCGCGCCGCGGGCATGCCGGTGGGGCCGGGTGCCGTCATCGATGCCATGAGCGCGCTGCAGGTGATCGAGATCGGCAACCGCGCCGACGTCTTCACCACGCTGGAGGCGATCTTCGTCAAGCGCCATGAGCACGCGCTGATCTTCAGCCAGGCCTTCAACCTGTTCTTCCGCGCCTCCGAGGAGTGGAAGCACATGCTGGATTCAGTGCCGCTGCCGGACGAGGCCAAGAAGAAGCCGAAGGCCGGCTCGCGCCGCGTGCAGGAGGCGATGTCGCAGCCGCGCATGACGGAGACGCAGCAGCACCAGGAGCAGGATCTGCGCCTGTCGGTCTCGGACAAGGAAATCCTTCAGAAGAAGGATTTTGCGCAAATGAGCGCGGCGGAGATTGCCGAGGCGCTGCGCGCCATCGATCGCATGCACCTGCCGCAGGCCGAGCTCTTGACGCGCCGCTACCTGCCCAATCCGCGCGGGCTTCGCCTCGACCTCCGCCGCACGCTGCGTGCATCCTTGCGCACCGGCGGCGACATCATCGACGTCCGCCGCCTGGGACGGATCGAGAAGCCGGCACCGATCGTGGCGCTGCTCGATATTTCCGGCTCGATGAGCGAGTACACCCGCCTGTTCCTGCATTTCCTCCACGCCATCACCGATGCCCGCAAGCGCGTCTCGGTGTTCCTGTTCGGCACCCGTCTCACCAACGTCAGCCGTGCGCTGCGCCAGCGCGATCCCGACGAGGCGCTGGCGAGCTGCTCGGCTTCGGTCGAGGACTGGGCCGGCGGCACCCGGATCTCGGCCTCGCTGCACAACTTCAACAAATTGTGGGCGCGCCGCGTGCTGAGCCAGGGCGCCATCGTGCTGTTGATCTCCGACGGGCTGGAGCGGGAGGCCGATTCCAAGCTTGCCTTCGAGATGGACCGGCTGCACCGGTCCTGCCGGCGGCTGATCTGGCTCAACCCGCTCTTGCGGTTCGGCGGCTTCGAGGCCAAGGCGCAGGGCATCAAAATGATGCTCCCGCACGTTGACGAATTCCGCCCGGTACATAATTTGAGTTCGATCCAGGAGCTGATCACGACGCTCTCCCGGCCGCTGCCGCCGCATCACCGCAGCCTGATCCGCTCCGCAGCTTGAGAGGCCACCCATGCTCGATCGCGACGAGGATATCCTGAAGGCGGCGGAGGACTGGCAGAAGGCCGGCCGTGGCGTCGCGCTGGCGACGGTCGTCGAGACCTGGGGCTCGGCGCCGCGCCCGGCGGGCTCGAGCCTCGTCATCAACGACGAGGGCACGTTCTTGGGCTCGGTCTCCGGCGGCTGCGTCGAGGGCGCCGTGGTCACCGAGGCCATGGATGTGATCCAGAGCGGCAAACCGAGGATGCTGGAGTTTGGCGTCGCCGACGAGACCGCCTGGAATGTCGGGCTGTCCTGCGGCGGAACCATCCGCGTCTTCGTCGAGAAGGTCGGCTAGCCGTGAAGCTCGAGATCCTGCACGAACTCAATGCCGAGCGGGCCGCGCGCCGGCCGGCGATCCTGGTGACGGACACCGAGAGCGGCGAGCAGCGCCTGGTGAAGGCGAAGGATTTTGCCAAGGATCCGCTGCGCTCCGAGCTGGAGAAGCAGCTTCGCATGGGCAAGAGCGCCAGTGTCGAGGCCGGCGGCAAGAAACTGTTCCTCAACGTCTACGCGCCGACCGCAAAGCTCGTCATCGTCGGCGCGGTGCATATCAGCCAGGCGCTGGCGCCGCTGGCGCGCTCGCTCGGTTACGACGTCACCGTGGTCGATCCGCGCACCGCCTTTGCGAGCCCCGAGCGCTTCCCCGATATTCCGCTGGTGGCCGAATGGCCGGACACCGCGCTGCCGCCGCTCAATGTCGATGCCTACACCGCCTTCGTCGCGGTGACGCACGATCCCAAGATCGACGATCCCGCATTGCTGCATGCCTTCGAGCGCGGCTGCTTCTATATCGGCGCGCTCGGCTCGCGGAAGACGCACGCCAAGCGTGCCGACCGGCTGCGGGCGCAGGGCGCGAAGGAAAACGACATCGCGCGGATCCACGCGCCCATCGGGCTTGCAATCGGCGCGGTCTCTCCGTCCGAGATCGCGGTCGCGATCATGGCGGAGATCACGGCAGTGCTCCGCCTGCCGCCCAAGGAAAAAGAAGAAGCGGCATGAAATTCGGCCCGGCCAGTCCCCAGGATGCGATCGGCGGGGTGACCGTTCACACCCTGCGGCAGGGGCCGCTGGTGCTGAAGAAGGGCACGACGATCGGCCCCGCCGAGGTCGAGGCGCTGGAGCGCGCCGGCATCAAGGACATCGTCGTGGTGCGCATGGAGGCGGGCGACGTCTCCGAGGATGTCGCGGCCGCCAGCATCGCGCTCGCCGTCGGCGGCGAGGGCATCCATGTCGAGCGCGCCTTCACCGGCCGCGCCAACCTGTTCGCCGCGCGTCCGGGCGTGCTGGTGATCGACCGCGCCGCGGTCGATCGCATCAACAATGTCGACGAGGCCATCACCTTTGCGACGCTCTCCGCCTACAAGCCGGTGGTCGAGGGCGAGATGGTCGGCACCGTCAAGATCATCCCGTTCGGCGTCGCGGGAAGCTTGCGCGATGCCGCGGTGAAGGCGGCGGGCAAGGACGTGCTGAAGATCGCGCCTTACGTGATCCAGCGTGTCGGGGTGGTCTCGACCCTGCTGCCGGGCCTGTCCTCCAAGGTGATCGACAAGACGCTGCGCGTCACCGCCGAGCGGCTCGCGCCCGCGGGTGCCGCCATCATCGCCGAGCGGCGTGTCCAGCACGATGAAGGCGAACTGTCGGCCGCGATCAAGGAATTGCTGGGCCTCGGGGCCGAGCTGGTCATCGTGTTCGGGGCGTCCGCGATCGCCGATCGCCGCGACGTGATCCCCGCGGCCGTCACCGCGATCGGCGGCGAGATCGAGCATTTCGGCATGCCGGTCGACCCCGGCAATCTCTTGCTGATTGCGCGCGCCGGCGGCGTGCCGGTGCTGGGCGCGCCGGGCTGTGCGCGCTCGCCGGTCGAGAACGGGTTCGACTGGGTGTTGATGCGGCTCCTCGCCGGCATTGAGGTGACGCGCGCCGAGCTGATGGGCATGGGCGTCGGCGGCCTGTTGATGGAGATCGTCACGCGCCCGCAGCCGCGCGCAAAACCCGAGACCGAGGGCAACAGCCAGGTCGCGGCCATCGTGCTCGCGGCGGGCCGTTCGACCCGGATGGGCGGACCGAACAAGCTGCTCGCCGAGCTCGACGGCAAGAAGCTGGTGCGCCTTGCGACCGAGCAGGCGCTGGCCTCGAAAGCATCCGAGGTGATCGTCGTCACGGGGCATCAGGCCGAGCTGGTCGAGCAGGCGCTGCAAGGCCTAAAGGTGAAATTCGTCCGCAATCCGGATTTCGCCGGCGGTATCGCCAGCTCGGTCAAGGCCGGCATCGCCGCCGTGCCGGAGGCCTGCGGCGGCGCCGTGGTGTGCCTCGGCGACATGCCGCTGATCGATTCCGGCCTGATCGACCGTCTCATCGACAGCTTTGCGCCCGACCGCGGCAATCTCATCGTCGTGCCCGTCAGCGAAGGCCGCCGCGGCAATCCCGTGCTGTGGTCGCGCCGCTTCTTCAAGGAGCTGATGACGCTCGACGGCGACGTCGGCGCGCGCCACCTGATCGCCAAGCATACCGAGGCCGTCGCCGAAGTGCCCGTTGATGGCGAGAGCGCCTTCCTCGACATCGACACGCCGCAGGCGCTGGAAGCGGCAAGGGGCGGATGACGCTGCCGTAGTGCCGTAGGGTGGGCAAAGGCGCTTGCGCCGTGCCCACCATCTCTCGATTGCGACTACAATTCGTGGGCACGCTTCGCTTTGCCCACCCTACGGCACCTTTGCACGCCCCACGGCGCCGGCGATCGCTCCTGGCTGCCATTTTCAACCACCCGTTCACCAAGTGGAAACGACCCGGGCTTAGACTTGCCTCTACCTGCCTTGGGGGGAGGGGATTTTCCATGGCTTCGAACGTCGTCGCGCGCCGTTGCGCGATGTTTTGCTTTGTCTTGTCAGTTGCCGTCACCGGCGCCCGCTATATCAGTGAAGCCCGTGCCGCCGGTGCGTTTGCGGTCGGCAAATGCGGCGCGTATGGCCAGGCCTTCGATTATGGTCACGAGCATGAAGCGCGCGCCGCCGCGCAGAAGCAGTGCAAGGGCGATTGCACCACCGTGACGATGAAGCACGCCTGCGCGGCCATGTCGGTCGATCTCGCCAACCCCTGCGGCGCCTATGGCTATGCCGTCAAGCCGAAGATATCGGCCTCGCTCAACGCCGCCACGCGCGAATGCTACAAATACGGCGGCAAGGAATGCGTGATCCGCGCCTGGGCTTGCGACGCCAAGGGTTGATTCCATCCGCCTCTCTTGCTGTCATTCCGGGGCGATGCGTAGCATCGAACCCGGAATCCATTCGTCCACTTGCTCAGTAGCGCGATGGATTCTCAGGTGCGCAATTGCGCACCGTAGCTCGCGCCAAGTGGCGCGCCCCGGAATGACAGTCGAGGAATTGCATGCAGTTCGACACCAAGATCGCAGTCGTGATCCGCACCGATCTTCAGGTCTGGCAGAAGCTCAACGTCGCCGCCTTCCTCACCAGCGGCATCGCCGCCGCTTTTCCCGAATGCATCGGCGAAGCCTACGAAGACGCCTCAGGCACGAAATATCATGCGCTGATCGGTCAGCCGATCCTGATCTATGGCGCCGACGGTCCGGCGTTGTCGCGCGCGCTGGACCGTGCGCTCACGCGCAACGTCAAGCCGGCGGTCTATACCGAGGACATGTTCAGCACCACGCATGATGCCGCCAACCGCGAGGCGGTGAGGGCAGTGGCGCGCAACGATCTCAATCTCGTCGGCATCGCCATGCGCGCCGAGCGCAAGGTGATCGACAAGATCCTTGACGGCCTCAAGTTCCATAGTTGACACGTCGACATTTCGCCCAGCGTCATCGTTGTGTCATGATGGGGCTGGCCTTGCGCAAACTTTGTGCTGTTTGACCCCCGTCAAAGGGAGCGGGTGTGGCATCGCTAGTCTGCTTCACAACGCGCAAAGGAGCAGCAGATGCCGACCATGAAAGCCGCAATCGTCAAGCAATTCGGCAAGCCATTGGTGATCGAGGACGTGCCGGTGCCGCAGCCCGGTCCCGGCGAGGTTCTGGTCAAGGTCAAGGCCTGCGGCGTCTGCCACACCGACCTGCACGCGGCCTCCGGGGACTGGCCCGTGAAACCGGTTCCGCCCTTCATTCCCGGCCACGAGGCGGCCGGCATCGTCGCCGCGCTCGGGCCCGGTGTAAAGAATCTGAAGGTGGGGGATGCCGTGGGCGTCGCCTGGCTGCACGATGCCTGCATGGCTTGCGAATATTGCGAGACCGGCTGGGAGACCCTGTGCGAGCACCAGCACAACACCGGCTACAGCGTCAACGGCGGCTTCGCCGAATATGTCATCGCCTCGGCAGCTTTCGCAGCAAAGCTGCCGGCGACGGTCGATTTCGCTGCCATCGCGCCGATCCTGTGCGCCGGCGTCACCACTTACAAGGGCTTGAAGGAGACGGAGGCCAGGCCCGGCGAGTGGGTGGTGATCTCAGGCGTCGGCGGGCTTGGTCATGTCGCGATCCGGTACGCCAAGGCGATGGGGCTCAAGGTCGCTGCCGTCGACATCGCCGAGGACAAGCTCGCGTTGGCGCGCGAAACCGGCGCCGATCTCGCGGTCAGTGCGCTCGCGGATGGCGCGGTGGACAAGGTGCTGACGGCAACCGGCGGCGGGGCTCACGGCGTGCTGGTGACGGCGGTCTCGACCGCCGCGTTCGGCCAGGCGCTGAAGATGGTGCGCCGGAAGGGCACCGTCAGTCTCGTCGGCCTGCCGCCGGGCGAATTCCCGACGCCGATCTTCGACGTCGTGCTCAAGCGCATCACGGTGCGCGGCTCGATCGTCGGCACGCGGCGCGACCTCGACGAAGCCGTCGCCTTCGCTGTGGAAGGCAAGGTGAAGGCCGAGGTAACCAAGGTGCCGCTTGCGCAAATCAACGATGTCTTCGAGCGGATGAAGGCCGGCAAGATCGACGGCCGCATGGTGCTGGATTTCGGCTAGCGCCTCATCCGGGCGGCATGCCTGCGAACTTTAGCAGGCTGGGGTCGATCTGATCCCAGTCATGGGCGCGCGCCGCGAAAGTGATTGCTTGCGGCTTGTAGCGGGCCGGCTCGTCGAGGCTTGCGGCGCGGATCGTGAAGACGTCGGGCTGCGCCGCGAAGGTCATATACACGGCCACGCCGCATTGCGTGCAGAAACCCCGCGTCTTCACCTTGCCGCTGTCGGCGACCATGTCCCAATGCCTGGCCTCGCCAGCGACCGTGACGCCGGCCCGCGCGAACGTCGCGTACGAGCCATGGCCGCTGCCGCTTTCCCGCTGACAGTCCCGGCACTGACAATGATTGCTGAACAGGGGCTCACCCAGAATCGAATAGCGGATCGCGCCGCAGGCGCAGCCGCCGGTATAGGGCTTGTCCATGGTGATGCGTCCTTACTTGTCTTCGCCGGAGATGGCATCGAGCCGCTGCAGCACCTTGACCCAGCCATCGCTCATGTTGCGATAAGCGGTATCGTTCTTCGGCGTCACGAAGCCCGAATGCACCACACGCACGCGCGTGCCTGCTTCGACCGGTGTGAGCGACCAGGTGACGACCGTGTCGAGCGCCGAGCCGTAACCGGTATTGCTCTCGTCGCCGCCCTTCCAGGCATAGGCAAAGCGCTGGTTCGGCACGACCTCCAGAACGCGGCAATGGATCGTGCCGTCCCAGGCGCCGGCCGGATTGGTCTTGAAGGTGAAGGTGTTGCCCTCGACAGCCTCGAAACCGGTCGGCGGCATCAGCCAGCGCGCAATCAACTGAGCGCTGGTCAGCGCCTTCCAGATCGTCGCGACGGCGTGAGGGAAGACCTCGTCGAGGACGATGTCTTGGGTTTGGACTTTGGAAGCAACTGCACTCACGGATCGATCTCCTTCAACAGGTCACGCAGGTTCTGGAAGCGCTCGCGCCAGAACACACCGTAATGGTCCATCCAGGTGACCAGGGGCTCGAGCCCCTCCGGCGCGGCGCGGTAATAGACGTTGCGGCCCTCGGCGCGCTCGGCGACGAGGCCCGCCTGCTTCAGCGACTTCAGGTGCTGCGAGACCGCGCCCTGGGTCACGCCGCTGCCGCGCGTCAGCTCGGCGACGCTGATCTCCTTGCTCTCGAACACGCGCTCGAACACGGCCCGCCGCGTCGGGTCGGCGAGGGCGCGCATCACGGCGGTGACGGGGTTTGGGGCAGCTTCGGTCATGACGTTAAATTAGTATACACTAATTCATTAGTCAACACTAATTCGTCAGTCCCGCCCTAATGCATCGTAGGACTTGACTATGACTGACTAGTCAGTCATAAATTACCCATGCCAAAGAAATCGACCAGGCTCGCCAAACCGTCTGCAGAGGGTGGAGACCATCCGTCCGCGACCCGCGGAGAGATGCCCGCGTCGAACCGCGCGGCGCGCGCGCTGGAGCGGCGCGCGGCCATCGTCGAGGCGGCGATGGAGGAATTCATCGCCCGCGGCTTTGCCGCGACGCGGCTCGACGACATCGCCAAGCGTGCCGGTGTCGCCAAGGGCACGATCTATCTGCACTTCAAGGACAAGGAATCGATGTTCGAGGAGCTGGTGCGCATCGTGATCGTGCCGGTCGTGGCGCGGCTGACTGCGCTGCCGCCGCCGACGGGCTCGGTGCGCGACCTCATCGAGGCCTTTGCCGGCAACTTCCTCAAAGAGGTCATCGGCACCAGGCGCGGCGATCTGGTGCGGCTGATTGTGGCGGAGGGGCCGCGCTTTCCTGCCGTCGCCGACTTCTACTACCGTGAGGTCGTCTCGCGCGGCATCGCCGCCATGCGCGGTCTGATCGAGCTCGGCATCGCCCGCGGCGAGATTCGCCAGAAGGACCTCGCACACTATCCGCAGATCCTGGTCGCGCCGGCGATGATCGCGGTGATCTGGCAGAGCCTGTTTGCGCGGCATGCGCCGCTCGACGCGCAGGACATGCTGCGCGTCCATCTCGATCTGATTTTTGGCGAACGGAGGACGACATGAGGTCGTCGCGAACCATTTCTCACCACATCCTGAGGAGCGCGGAACGCGCGTCTCGAAGGATGCAGGCCCGGTTGCGGCTCCTCGCCCTTCGAGACGCCGCTTCGCGGCTGCTCAGGGTGAGGGATCGACAGCAATATCTGCCGCGCCTTTGCTCGATCGTGGTTCTGGTGTTCGCGACCTCGCTTGCCGGCTGCAACGAGAAGCGCGATCCCGGCTTCCAGGGCTGGGTCGAGGCCGACATGATCTTCGTCAGTCCGGACGAAGCGGGGCGGGTGACGAAGCTCAATGTCCGCGAGGGCGACGAGGTCAAGGTCGGCGATGCTCTCTATTCCGTCGATGACGATCTCCAGCGCGCCGATCTCAACCAGAACAAGGCGACGCTGGCGAATGCGCAGCAGACCTATGATCGCGCGGCCTCGCTGAGCAAGACCGGCTCGGGCACGCAGGCCAATCTCGACTCCGCCGTGTCCGCGTTGCGTGTCGCGGAAGCGCGGGTGGCGACGTCGGAAACGCGGATGGCGCGGCGCAAGGGCTTTGCGCCCGTTGCCGGCACCATCCAGCAGATTTATTTCCGCGAGGGGGAGATGGTGGCGGCGCAGCGGCCGGTCCTGTCGATCATGCCGCCCGGCAACATGAAGCTGCGCTTCTTCGTGCCGGAGACGGCGCTGCCGAAGCTTGCGATCGGCGATACGGTGCGCGTCTCCTGCGACAATTGCGCGGCCGATCTGACCGCAAAGATCTATTTCATCGCGACCTCGGCCGAATACACCCCGCCGGTCATCTACAGCCTCGATGAGCGCAGCAAGCTGGTCTATCTGGTCCAGGCGCGGCCCTCGCGCCCCGACGCGCTACGGGTCGGCCAGCCGATCGACGTCTATCTCAACCCCAAGACTCCGGTGGCGGACAAGCGATGAACGGCGGCAACGGCATCGCGATCGACGTCAAGGGCCTGAGCAAATCGTTCGGCGGCCGCGAGGTCGTGCACGATCTGTCGATGCAGGTGAGGCGCGGCTCGATCTACGGATTTCTCGGGCCGAACGGCTCCGGCAAGACCACCACCATCCGCATCCTCTGCGGGCTGCTCACGCCCGACAGCGGCGAGGGCACCTGCCTCGGCTACGATATCCGCCGCGATGCCGAGAAGATCAAGCGCCAGGTCGGCTACATGACCCAGCGCTTCAGCCTGTACCAGGATCTCTCCGTGCGCGAGAACCTCGAATTCGTCGCGCGGCTCTACGGCCTGGCTGACGCGCGCGGCGCCGCACGCGACATGGTCAAGCGGCTCGGGCTCTCAGGGCGCGAGGGGCAGCTTGCGGGCGAGCTCTCCGGCGGCTGGAAACAGCGGTTGGCTCTCGGAGCCTGCACGCTGCCCAATCCACAATTGTTGCTGCTCGACGAGCCTACCGCCGGCGTAGACCCCAAGGCGCGGCGCGATTTCTGGAACGAGATCCATGCACTCGCCGCCGAGGGCCTCACCGTGCTGGTCTCGACCCATTACATGGACGAGGCCGAGCGCTGCCACGAGATCGCCTACATCGCCTATGGCCATCTGCTGGCCCACGGCACGGTGGAGGAGGTGATCGCGAAATCCGCGCTGACGACCTACACCGTGACGGGCGAGGACCTCAACGCGCTTGCGGCCGAGCTCATCGGCAAGGCGGGGGTCGACATGGTGGCACCGTTCGGCACCTCGCTGCACGTTTCGGGGCGCGACGTCGCCGCGCTCGAAGCCAGCATCGGGCCGTGGCGCGAAAGAAGCGGCCTGCACTGGCACAAATCGTCGCCCTCGCTGGAAGACGTGTTCATCGAGCTGATGGGGCGCTCCAAGGACAATTTCCAATGAGCGCCGTCGAACATCCCGCGCCACGGCACGACATCCGGGAGCGCTTCGGTTTCCTGCGGCGCTCCTATGCAATGCTGATCAAGGAGTTCATCCAGCTGGGGCGCGACCGCGTCTCGTTCGCGATGATCGTGATGCTGCCGGTGATGCAGCTCATGCTGTTCGGTTACGCCATCAATACCACGCCGCATCATCTCCCGAGCGCGGTGCTGCTCCAGGAGGATTCCGACCTTGCCCGCTCGATCCTGAAGGCTCTGGAGAACACCGCCTATTTCCGCTTCCTCTACGAAGTCCACGACGTCGAAGAATTCGACAATCTCCTGAAATCCGGCAAGGTGCTGTTCGGTGTCGAGATCCCGCGCGGCTTCGAGCGCGCGGTGCGGCGCGGCGACAAGCCGGCGCTGCTGGTCGCCGCCGACGCCACGGACCCGGTCGCGGCGAGCGCGGCGATCGGTTCGCTCGGCATGGTCGTGCAGACCGCGCTCAAGCACGATCTCTATATCGGCGATCCCCCGGAGATGCCGTTCGAGATCCGCGCGCATGCGCGTTACAATCCGGCAGCGGCCTCCAGCCTCAACATCGTGCCAGGCCTCGTCGGCACCATCCTCACTATGACCATGCTGATCTTCACCGCGCTGTCGGTCACGCGCGAAGTCGAGCGCGGCACCATGGAGAGCCTGCTGTCGATGCCGATCAAGCCGGTCGAGGTGATGCTCGGCAAGATCATCCCTTACGTGCTGGTCGGCTTCGTCCAGGCCTTCCTCATCATCAGCATCGGCGTCGGCCTGTTCGGCGTGCCCGTGCTCGGCAACCTCGTCCTGCTGGCGCTGCTCTCGACCCTGTTCATCACCACCAATCTGTCGATCGGCTACACCATATCGACACTGGTGCAGAACCAGCTTCAGGCGATGCAGATGTCCATGATGTTCTTCCTGCCAAGCATCTTGCTGTCCGGCTTCATGTTTCCGTTCGCTGGCATGCCGGCCTGGGCGCAATATGTCGGCGAATGCCTGCCGCTGACCCATTATCTGCGCATCGTCCGCGCCATCATGCTGAAGGGGGCGACCATGCAGAATTTGCACTTCGACACGCTGGCGCTGGCGGCTTTGATGCTGTTCGCCATGACCATCGCCGTGACGCGCTTCCGCCGTACGCTGGATTGAGGCAAAGTGTCGATTGAGAGTCATTCCGCGGCACGCGTAGCGTGAGCCCGGAATCTCGAGATTCCGGGTTCGATGCTGACGCATCGCCCCGGAATGACCTTGGGGGGATGATGGCCAAGTTTGCGAGCAGGAAAGCGCGGCAGCATGCCGTCTTGTCGGAGGACTTCGAGCGCGAGCTGACGCGGGAGGTGCTGCGCACCGAGCTGCTCCGGGTGCGGGCGCTGATCGCGACCGGCTGCGTCATGACGCTGTTCCTCACCGCGATGTATTTGATCGCCCCCGCCGTGGTGAACCGGGTCTGGCGCGGCACCGAAGGGCTCGCCGAAGTCTACGGCCTGCTCGTCGGGTTCATTTTGTTCGAGGTCTGGGTCCACACCCAGATCAGGAAGAACCTCCGCCTCGATCGCGACCTGCCCGTGGTCAGGCGCTATATCGGCGCGCTGATCGAGACATCGGTGCCGACGGTGATCCTGATCCTGCAAATCCGGACCATGGGCGCAACCCAGGCGCTCGGCTTCGTCGTGCCGCTGATCTATTTCATCTTCGTCATCCTCTCGACCCTGCGGCTCGACTTCTGGCTCTCGACCTTTACCGGCTTCGTCGCTGCTGCCGAGCTGTTCGCGGTCGCACTGGTCTACGACGCCTCGAGCAGCATCGGCGCACCCCAGCTCTATTTTCACGCGGTCCGCAGCACCATCATCCTGATCTGCGGCGTGCTCGCTGGCGCCGTCGGCGCGCAACTGCGGCGGCAGTTCGCCGCGAGCATCGCGGCCGCCACCGCGCGCGACCGGGTCACCAATCTGTTCGGCCAGCACGTCTCGCCGCAGGTGGTGGAGCGGCTGATGACGGCGGGAACGCGCGCAAGCGGCGACGTCCGCCGCGTCGCGGTGATGTTCGTCGATTTCCGCGGCTTCACGGCCGGCGCGCAGTCGCGCACGCCGCAGGAGGTGGTCGACCGGCTCGACGGCGCCTTCGCCGTGCTGGTGGATATCCTCGATCGCCACGGCGGCATCGTGAACAAGTTCCTGGGCGATGGCTTTCTCGCCCTGTTCGGCGCGCCGCTGGAAGCATCCGACGCCGCGCACCGCGCGGTCGCCGCCGGTCGCGAGATGCTCCGGGCAATGGACCGCATCAACGCAGAGACGAGCTGGCCGCTGCGGATCGGCATCGGCATCCATTTCGGCGAGGTCGTCGCCGGCAATATCGGCTCGCCCCGGCGGAAGGAATACACCGTCATCGGCGACACCGTGAACTTCGCCTCGCGGCTTGAGGCTCTGAACAAGGATTTCGGCTCGCAGCTCCTGATCTCCGCATCCGTGCGCGACGCGCTGGGAGCCGACGGCAGCGATGCCGTCGCGCTCGGCGAAGTCGAGGTGCGCGGCTACGAGCAGAAGGTGCCGGTGTTTCAGCTGGGGTAGCGCGCCTTCACAGGTCACTCCCGCTCGATCGAAGCGGGATCGCGCTTGCGAATGCTCCGATTGCTCCGAATTTTAGGGCATGACGAGCGATATCGCGGGCTTGTAGACTGCCGGCGATGCGGCCGGTTGCGGCCGCGACTTGCATGGGGAAGTGACGATGCAGCGCCGCTACATCACCGTTGACGTGTTCACCGATCGCGCCTTCGGCGGCAACCAGCTCGCCGTGGTGCTCGACGCCGGCGGGCTCACGACGGCGCAGATGCAGGCGATCGCCACCGAATTCAACTATTCCGAGACCACCTTCGTGCTGCCGCCGCACGACAAGGCCAATGATGCGCAGGTCCGCATCTTCACGCCGGTGCAGGAGATTGCCTTTGCGGGCCATCCCAACGTCGGCACCGCCTTCGTGCTCGCCTCGATGGCGAAGGAGCCGAAGCCGCGCCTGCTGTTCGAGGAGAAGGCCGGGCTCGTGCCCGTCGACATCGTGAGAGAGCAGGGCCGGGTGACCAGGACCGAGCTGACCGCGCCGCAGCCGCTGGAGCGGCTCTCACGACTGTCGGCTGCCGAAGCCGCGAGCTGCATCTCGCTCGTCGCGGACGACATCAAGACAGACATTCACGAGCCTGAGATCGTCACCGTCGGGAACGCGTTTCTGGTGATGGAGCTGCATTCGCGCGAGGCGCTGAAACGCGCGCGGCCGGATGCGGCAGCCTACGGCAAGGTCTTGCCGCGCGACGGGGCCCGCTCGGTGTGGTTCTATACGCGCGACGTGCCCGCGGCGGAGGTGCCTTGCGAACGCCAGGCGCGGATGTTCATGCGCGGCGCCAGCGGTCTCGTCGAGGATCCCGCCACCGGCAGCGCGACGGTCGCCGCCGCCGCGCTGTTCGCCGATCTCGATCCCGTGCGCGACGGCGAGCTCAAGCTCACCATCGGCCAGGGTTTTGACATGGGCCGGCCGAGCATCTTGCTGACGCGCGTGAGCAAGCAGGGCGGCAAGATCGTCTCCGCCCATGTCGGCGGACAATGCGTGCAGATGATGGAAGGAACGTTCAGGCTCGCGGGGGAGGGCTAGATCTATCAATCCGTCATTCCGGGGCGCGTAGCGCGAGCCCGGAATCCATCGAGCGGCAGGGTTGGTAGATGCATGGATTCCGGGCTCAGCGCTTCGCGCTGCCCCGGAATGACAGGTCACTACACCTGCCGTCCCACCAAGTTCGTCACCGCGACCCCATCGCGTTCCTCGATGATCTCCGCGATCATCTGGCGGTGGCAATGGGTATGGTCGCGCTCATAGCAGAGCAGGCACACCGGGCCTGCCTTCTTCATCAGCGCCGAGAGCTCGTCCATCGCTTCCCTGGCCTCGGGCGCCTTCAGGTGCTTTGAAAAAATCTTCTCCAGCACGTCGTACTGTCCGCTGCGTGCGGCGAGGCGGCCTTCCCTGGGCGTACCGAGCGCGGCGAGGTGGACATAGGCGATGCCGCGTTCGTCGAGCCCCGCCGCAAGCTGCTTCTTGGAAAAGCCCGGCCGGCGCGACGACGTCACCGCGCGCACGTCGACCACGAGCTTGACGCCGGCCTCTTCCAGCTCGTCCAGCACCGCCTTGGGCGGCGTCTGTTCATAACCGATGGTGAACAGCTCTTTCGCCTTTGCCATGGATCACCTCAAGTTATGACAGGGGAGGCCGTCATGCCCGGGTTTGTCCCGGGCATCCACGTTCTTCGTGCCGCGCAGCAGCCATGACGTGTGGAGGCTTCGGTGCTCTCAACTACAAGCGACAAAGGCCATAGCTCGCTCAGCTCACCCGCGCGATCAGTTCCATGGCGCCGGCCGGTGCGCGCACCTTGCCCTCGTGAATGACATAGGCGAACACGTCGCGCGGCGCCTTCTTCGGCCTGGCTTCGTCCACTTTGGGCAGGTCGTCCGGTTCACCGCCGGAAGCCCAGGCTTGAAAGCGCTCGGCCCAGGCATCGAGCTGCTTTGGCGGATAGCAGGTCTTGATCTCGTCATTGCCCTTCTGAAGCCGGGCATAGACGAAATCGCCGGCAACATCGGCGATGGCGGGATATTTGCCGTGCTCGGCGAACACCACGGGCGTCTCGAATTCGCGGATCAGCGCCACGAAATCCGGCGTGCAGAAACTGTCGTGGCGAACCTCGACGACGTGGCGCAGTGCGCGCCCCTCGAGCTTGCGCGGCAGCAGTTCCAGGAACTTGCCGAAATCGGCGCCGTCGAATTTCTTGGTCGGCGCGAACTGCCACAGCACCGGCCCAAGATGGTTGCCGAGTTCCAGCACGCCGGAATCATAGAAGCGCTTGATGGAATCGCCTGCTTCCGCCAGCACGCGGCGATTGGTGGCAAAGCGCGGTCCCTTCACCGAGAACACGAAACCCTCGGGCACCTCGCTCGCCCATTTGCGAAAGCTCTCCGGCTTCTGCGAGCCATAATAGGTGCCGTTGATCTCGATCGAGGTCAGCTTCGAGGCCGCATAAGACAGCTCCTTCGCCTGCGCCAGCTTCTCCGGATAGAACACGCCGCGCCAGGGCTCGAAGGTCCAGCCGCCGATTCCGATGAAGATGTTGCCGGATTTTTTGGACGCGGTTTTTGCTTTGGCCACGGAAGATCTCGCATCGACGGGGAGGGAAGACTGCATCCTAGTCAAACGAGATGTGATTGGCCAGTTCTCGCCTCCGGTCTAAGCTCGGCAGTGCGATCTGCGAAAAAGGAGAACAAGATGCGGATGCTGATGCTGGGAGCGGCGCTCGGCATGATGACATCTGCCGCCATGATGTCCTCGGTCATGGCGGATGACGACGGCGCCAAGGGCGCGCAGAAGCTCGCCCAGCAGGGCCGTGACGATTACTGGCATTGCCTGGCGCGGGAATATTCGCGCGACAGCAATCAGGGAATGACGGAACAGGATTTTAGCCGCTCGGTCGCGGGCGCCTGTCGGTCGGAGCGGCAATATTACCGGGTGGCGCTGCTCGACTATCTCACCACGCAATATCCTGAGATCGATGCCGGCGCCCATCTCGCGACCGCGAACAGGGCGGTGGAATCCGCGCAGAAGGACATCGTGACGGCCTTCGTCAAGCACAGGCCACCGGCGAAGTAGGGCCGTGGCCCTTCCGGCTCCGCGCGCATCCGTGGTATCACAGCGCGCATCTGGAACAGGGATGGGTTTCCATGGCGTCTGAGTCGGTGGGGGGCATTTTGGGCGCGATCGTTGCCGCGATCGTGCTTGCGGTCGCCGTCGTCTTCGGGCCGATCGGCCAGTACGGCAAGCCGCCCAAACCGGCGAAAGCCGAGCAGGCCCCGACTGCGGCACCCGCAGCCCCCGCCGCGCCCGCTCCGCGCGGCCCGATCATCCGGGAAGTGCCGAACCAATAAGGCTTAAATTCCGGTTTCCGGCCCCTTGCGAAGCTGTCTTGTCGTTCCTATCTAGGTTCTAACGGCGACGTTGAGCGAAAACTCCGGCGCTGGGACGACCTTGGAATAGCTTAGGCTTGCGCCGGATGTACGCGCAGCCCGCCGTTCCGGGGTCGTTGGCATTTTAGGCCCCCTTTTGGGGCTTTTCCCACAGACCTCCCGGCTTGGCAGCGCAGGATGCGGCAGATATACGCTGCCGTCATGAATGAAGCGATCAGACCGGGCTCCGACAACCCGCGACAGGCTCAAGAGGGCCCGGAACTGTCGGTCATCGTCCCGACCTTCAACGAGCGCGACAACGTCACGGTGCTGTACCGGCGCCTGGAGGCGACGCTCACCAATGTCGCGTGGGAGGTCGTGTTCGTCGACGACAATTCGCCCGACGGCACCTGGGACGTGGTGCGCGCGCTGGCGCAGGAGGACAGCCGCGTGCGCTGCATCCGCCGCATTGGCCGCCGGGGTCTGTCAGGCGCCTGCATCGAGGGCATCCTGGCCTCCAGCGCGCCCTTTGTCGCCGTGATCGATGCCGACCTCCAGCACGACGAGACGCAACTTCCGAAGATGCTGTTGCTGCTCGCCAGCGACCAGGCCGATCTCGTGGTCGGCAGCCGCTACATCGAGGGCTACAAGAGCGAAGGCTTCAACAAGCAGCGCGCCGGCGCCAGCGCGCTGGCGACCGAGGTCGCAAGGAAGATGCTCCGGGTCGAGATCGCCGATCCGATGAGCGGATTCTTCATGATCCGCCGCGACCGGTTCGAGCAGCTCGCGCCGAAGCTGTCCGTGCACGGTTTCAAGATCCTGCTCGACGTCGTCGCGACCGCGCACGGCAACTTGCGGGCGGTCGAGATTCCCTACACCTTCGGCGCCCGTCAGCACGGCGAGAGCAAGCTCGATTCCATGGTCGCGCTCGACTTCCTCGGCCTCGTGCTCGCCAAGCTGAGCAACGACATCGTCTCGCTGCGCTTCATCCTGTTCGCGATGGTCGGCGGCATCGGCCTCGTGGTGCATCTGGCCACGCTGTTCATCGCGCTTCAGCTGTTCAACGCGCCGTTCGCGGAGGCGCAGGCCGCCGGCGCCATCGTCGCCATGACCAGCAATTTCGTCCTCAACAACTTCCTCACCTATCGCGATCAGCGGCTGAAGGGGTTTGCGCTGCTGCGCGGCCTGATCGCCTTCTACATCGTGTGCAGCGTCGGCCTGCTCGCCAATGTCGGCGTCGCCTTCTCGGTCTACGACCAGGAGCCGATCTGGTGGCTGGCCGGCATGGCCGGCGCGCTGATGGGCGTGGTGTGGAACTACGCGATGTCCGGACTGTTCGTCTGGCGCAAGAAATAGCGCGATGGGCGGGGCTGACGCGCGGATCGTCCGCAACACCGCGCTGCTGATTCTCGCGCTGGTGGCCCTGCGGCTCATCGCGGCCGCGTTGACGCCGATCACCTTCGACGAAGCCTATTACTGGATGTGGTCGAAGAACCTGGCCGGGGGCTATTACGACCACCCGCCGATGGTCGCCTACGTGATCCGCGCCGGCACCATGATCGCCGGCGATACCGAGCTCGGTGTCCGCCTGGTCTCGATCCTGCTGGCGCTGCCGATGAGCTATGCGGTCTACCGCTCCGCGGCGATCCTGTTCGGCGGGGCGCGCGTCGCGGCGACCAGTGCCATCCTGCTCAACGTGACGCTGCTGGCCTCCGTCGGCACGCTGATCGTGACGCCGGATGCGCCGCTGCTGGTCGCATCCAGCTTCGTGCTGTTCTTCCTCGCCAAGGTGCTGGAGACCGGCCGCGGCGTCTGGTGGCTCGCGGTCGGCGCGGCGGTCGGCGCGGCGCTGCTGTCGAAATACACCGCGATGTTCTTTGGCGCCGCGATCCTGATCTGGCTCGGTTTCGTGCCGAAGCTGCGGCGCTGGTTTCTCTCGCCCTGGCCCTATCTCGGCGGCCTCGTTGCGCTCGCGCTGTTCGCGCCGGTGATTCTCTGGAACGCGGACCATCAATGGGTCTCGTTCGCAAAGCAGCTCGGCCGCGCCAGGATCGAGGACTTCCGTCCGGTCTTTATCGCCGAGCTGATCCCGACCCAGATCGCGTTCGCGACCCCCTTGGTCTTCATCCTCGGCGCGATGGGTCTGCACGCGCTGACCTGGCAGCGCGCGGGCGCGCTGGCCTCGCGCGTGCTGATCGAGGCGATGTTCTGGACCATCGTCGCCTATTTCGTCTGGCATTCGCTGCATGCCCGCGTCGAAGCCAACTGGTTCGCGCCGGTCTATCCGCCCTTCGTCATTGCTGCCGCGGCCGCCGCCAACCTCGTGCAGTGGAAGCCTCGTGCGCGGCGCCTGGCGGATGTCTGCCTGCGCTGGGCGGCGCCCACCGGCATCGTGATGTTTGCCGCGCTGATCGTGCAGGCCAACACCGGCTGGCTGTCGGGCTATCGCCGCGATGCCACCGTGCGCAGCGTCGGTGTCGGCTGGCGCGAGCTCGCCGCGGGAATCGAAGAGGTGCGCGCGCGCCATGGCGCGAGCTGTGTGCTCGCGCAGGACTACGGCACCACGGGATGGCTCGCTTTCTATTTGCCGCGCGGCACCTGCGTGCTGCAGCAGAAC
Source organism: Bradyrhizobium sp. LVM 105 (assembly GCF_003957705.1). Classification (NCBI taxonomy): domain Bacteria; kingdom Pseudomonadati; phylum Pseudomonadota; class Alphaproteobacteria; order Hyphomicrobiales; family Nitrobacteraceae; genus Bradyrhizobium; species Bradyrhizobium sp. LVM 105. The sequence goes on from NZ_QZMV01000015.1 coordinate 197,946, forward strand.
CAGCGTATCCGCTGGGTCAACATGGGCGAGCCCGATCCCAAGCTGCTTGCAGGCAAGCTGCTCTATGTCGACGAGCTGCGCTCCGGCGGTCACCCTGTCCTCAGCGATCTCTTTGCGAAGGTCACGCAGGTCGCGCAATTGCAGCGCAAGCGCGGGCCGCTCGTGGTCGAGACCTACAGCATCGATCTGCTCGAAGGCGCCAAGGGCGACGTGCTGGATCGCTCGCCGCCGCCGGAAGCAAGATAGCTACCTCAGCCGATCACTTCGGCCTTGACCGCAGCCTGGCCCGGGCCGCGTTGATCGCGCCAGAACCACACCGTCACGACCCCTGAGCGGCCGCGGATGCGGGCGAGCAGGGGTCCCGACAGGATGCCGTCGGGATCCCCGTGGAAGTCGGCTGCATCCAGCAGCGTATCGCTGAGCGCGAGCCGGGCGCCGTTCTGGGCGGCCACCTCCATCAGCCGGCTCGCGACGTTGACGGTGTCGCCCGTCGCCGTGATGTGCTGGTGACTTTCGCCGAGCCGCGAGGCGACGATCTCGCCGAAATGCGCGCCGATCTTGAAGCCGAGTCGATCGCCGATGGCCGGCGGCAGCGAGGCGATCCAGCGTTCGACGCTGCGATGCAGGTCGATCGCACATTTCAGCGCGCGCGCCGGATCATCGGGCATCGCACCCGGAAGTCCGAACAGGATCATGGCGCCGTCGCCGAGAAAGCCGGTGATCGTGCCGCCGCAATCAACTGCAACCTTGTCGATCAGCGCGTGGAATGCCTTCAGGACCTCCTGGATCGCATCCGGATCGGTCCGTTCGCTCAGGGCGGTGAAGCCGGAGAGATCGATGAAGACCACCGCTGCGTTCTGCCGGACGGGTTTTGACAGGAAATTCGGATCGCGCGCCAGCCATCCTTGCACTGCAGGTGACTGGAACCGGGCAAGCGACTTGCTCTTGGCGGCGAGATATTGCGTGCGGCGGCCTCCGGCCCACAGCTGTACACCGGCAAAGATCGCAACCGGAGGCACCGCGGCGGCCAGCGTGGTTGCCGCATTCAGCCAGACGCCATGCGTGAACGCGAGCGTATTGAGCGCAGCCCAGGCGATCATCACAGCGGCCGCCGCCATAATGCCGAGCGCGCTGCGGCGCCAGGCGAGCAAGCCGACCAGCAGCATCGGCAGCAGGATCGCAGCCAGCGCGTCGGCGATACGAACCCTGTGGTCGCGCACGATGCCGTCGCCGGCCACAAGATGGGTGATCGCTGTCGAGACCACCTCGACGCCGGGCATCAACGAATCGAACGGTGTGGGATAGAAGTCGCCGCCGCCGGCGACCGAAGCGCCGATCACGACGATCCGGTTTTCGATCGCCGCGCGATCGAGCGTGCCGTCGAAGATGCTCTGCGCGCTGACGGTGCGGATGGTGCGTCGCGGACCGTAATAGGTGATCGGCAGCGCGAAATCGGTGTCGGTCGGCACCGCGCGGTCGCCGAGCATGAGACGATCCGGCGCGATCGTCAGCGGCTTGTCGAGCGCGCGGCTGGCGACCCGCAGGGGGAACGACAGCTCGACCTTGTCGTGGGTCCGGAACAGCATCGGCACTGAGAGTGGAGAGCCAGACTGTCCTGTCGCGACATTGACGACGCCGACCTCGGCGTGGTCGGCGAACGCCGGCAACGGCAGCAGGAAGCGTTCGGCTTGCGGCAGCACGGCGAGGGGACCCTGGCTGCTCGGCTCCACGGTTTCGCTGGCGCTGGGGAAGATCGCCGCGGCGGCGAGCACCATGGGACCGGTCGCCAGCGTGTTGGCCAGCGTGGCGTCGCCGATCGCAGCGCTGCGATCGACGAGCAGGAGATCGATCGCGACCACCTTCGGCTTGAACTGCACGATGGTGTCGACGACGCGGGCGAGGTCGGCGCGCGGCAGCGGATAGCTTCCGCCGCGCTTCACCACGGTATCGTCGATCGCAACGATGGTGACGAGGTCTGGCGGACGCTGCACGCCGCGGATTTGGGTCCGCCAATCGGTCAGCGTTGCTTCGAGGCGGTCGAGAAAGCGCAGATGCCCGTAGCCGTGCGCGGCATAGATGCCCGCGCCCCACAGCGCGGTGAGGATGAGTGCCACCAGGATCTGAACGCGTCTAGTCACTACGTGCTGCAATCTTCTTTGTTCTAAGTCCTGTTGGCCAAGTCTCTTACTGGCCAAGTCTCTTACTGGCCAAGTCTCTTACTGGCCAAGTCTTACTGGCCGAGCCTTGCCATCAGCGCGTCGACGCGCGGCTGGCCCCATGTCTTGATCGTCAACGGGCCGGTCGCTTCCACGTCGACGCCTTCGCCGGGACCGAGAACGACGCCGCGCCCGGGTGTCCTGCGGTTGACGCCGACCCGGCCGTCAGCAACGAAGACGGAGGTCTTGGCCTCGGCGGCATCGACGGCCCATCTGGTGCCACGCACCGCGGCGATCGCCTGCGGCGTCAGCACCTTGAAGGCATTGCCCCGGGGCTTCCTGGGCACCTCGACCAGCAGCGCTTTGCTGCTCAACTCGACGGAGTCTATATGTCCGTCGCGGTTGGCGTCCTTTAGTTCAAATCTGGCGCCGTTTTCTGCGACGATGGTGATGCCGTTGTCGCAGCGCAAAATTTGTGTGCCCGCGGTAGATGGCGCTGCCGTGCAGCCCGCATTGGCCGCAGGCTGTGCAATTGCAGAACCAATCAACAGAAACGACGACGCCAGGGCGAAAAACCCGGCGCGCGCGAACCCACTCATGCCAGCCTCCGTTTGCGTGCTTGGCACAGTTCAAGGCGATGTTGATACGGTACCGTATCATCCGCAGAGGCTGCTGAAAAGTGCCGCCCTGTCAGCTATTTCCCCGCTGCGGCATTTTCCAGTCCGGTCCGATCAACTTTCGGTCAGGGAAGGCCGGTGCCACGTGAGTTGCGCTGTCCGACGCGTGATGGCGTGAGCGGCCCAACGCGGGCGCCAAGGGAGCGCCAAGAGAGCCAAGTGAGAGGTGGAGGGACGCATCGCACGCCAGCCTCGCGCAATGCGTCCCCGTTATCATCCGGGCATAGAGGATCACGAAAAGGACTTGGTTGGATGCGCTTAAAGGCGCGGCCGGAGAGGCCCGCTGACTACACCGATCTGGCCGAGAATCATGGTTAACAGACGCGCCTAAGTCCGTACTTCTGCGGGCTTTTTTCTCAAAATGGGACAGCGTTGACGAGCCGCCCTACATCCGCCCGAACTTAATCCGCATTTAACTAAAAGTCGCCTTAATGACGCTCCGACCCTCTGCGAGATGCTGTTCCCGGATCGTGACCAGCGGCACTTTGAAGGGGGACTGAGTGACACCGTCCTGGACGCAAGGCGAATGAGTACGAGTATCGCTGCGCCGAGTAACGCGGCACGGAAATCGAAAAATTTCTCGAAAAGCCATTCGCGGAAATCTTCCCGGCAAATGACCACGACCAATTGGCTTGGCGCCGCGGCGATCGGCTGCGCCGTGATGGGCGCCGGCTGGACCATCTACAGCAACGTCTTCGGCGCGAGCGTCTATCCGACCGTCGGCAGCATCGGCTACGACGAGCCCGTGATCAAGCGGGCGCCCAAGGTCGCGCTGCGCGAGGCTGGCGAGGCCATCAAGGACGCTTTTGCGCTCCTGCCTGACCGGTTGCAGGTGGCAGCCCCGATCTCGCGCGAGATGTTCAACGAGCGCTTTGCCGCAGCTGCGACGCAGGGCGTGCCCTCGAATGCTTCGAGCGCCGCATCCGCGACCCAGGTTGCCGTGGCTAACGACCCGCCGAAGCAGAGCGTGATCGCCAAGGTCGCGGAAGCGCTGAAGCCGTCGGCCCCGGCCAAAGTCGCCGACAAGACCACCGACAAGGCCGCAGACAAGACCAAGCGCGCTCCGGATGCCCAGATCCAGCTCGCCTCGGCCGATCCGGCCCAGATCGTGCCGGCACCCGAAGGCAAGAAATCGTTCGCCGATCGCGCCAAGGCCGCGGTGATGTCGATCACCTCGCCGCGTCAGTCGATGGTGGAAAAGCTCTGGGGCAAGCGTGATCCGTCCGGCGGGCTGCTTGCTTATGCCTCGGCCGATGCCAGCATCACCGCGTCCATCGCGCCGAAGGAGCAGAACCCGATGTTCGGCGGCGCGCCGCCCTATGAGCGCGACACCGCGGTCTACGACATCACCGCCAAGACGGTGTATCTGCCCGACGGCACCAAGCTCGAGGCGCATTCCGGCCTCGGCTCCAACCTCGACGACCCGCGCTCCCAGCGCCAGCGCATGCGCGGCGTGACACCGCCGCACATCTACACGCTGAAGCCGCGCGAGGCGCTGTTCCACGGCGTGCCCGCGCTGCGCCTGACCCCGATCGGCGGCGAGAGCGCGATCTACGGCCGCGACGGCCTGCTCGCGCACACCTTCATGCTCGGGCCGAACGGCGATTCCAACGGCTGCGTGTCGTTCAAGGACTATTACGCGTTCCTCGACGCCTACCGCAACAAGGGCATCCGCAAGCTCGCGGTGCTGGCGCGGGTGGAGTGAGGCGAAGCGCGCCTCACCGCTTTCTGCACGATCAACGCTTGACGAAAACAAGATTGCAGGCGCGCGCCTCGTTGCGCTTGCCGGTGCCGCGGCTGCGATCGAACTGCGCATCGACCGTGAAGGCGTAAGGCGAGCCCGGCGCGAGGTTGTTGAGCGTGTACGCGCTTGCTCCGGTCGTTCCGCGCGCGCTCAACGTCGTCCTGCCGTCGGCCGGGATCTGGCCGTCGATCTCCAGGCGGTTGACGTCCTTGCCTTGAGCCTCGGCGTGAAACACGCCGTTGGTGACGGTGGCGACCAGGGGCCTGGTGAAACCCTGCGCTTTGCCGGCGGGCGGGCAGTTCAGGGTCACGTCCCAGTGGCCGTCGAAATCATTGCTGCCGGTGGTCCTGGCATTGCCGCTCGGTGCTACCGCCACCTTCTGCTTCAGGCTGTCGATCCGCGCCTTGGCGAGGCTGGCGAAGCTGCAACTCGAAAATCGCGCCAGATGATCCTCGAAGACGCCGACGGTGCCGATTCCGTCCGCTGCCTTCCAATGGGCCTCCGCGGCTGCGCAAGGGTCGGGCCGCGGCGCGGCTTGCGGCGCCGCCGGGGCGAGCGTGACCGCGACCGGGCCGTTCAGATAGAACTTGCCGATGATCGACAGTGACAGCTCCGGCAGCTGGGTCTTGCCGCTGGCGTCATAGACGTCGCTGCTGATGTCGCGAAAGACGTCGCCGATCTCCTGCGGCTCCTCGATGTGCTTCAGGAACGCCGTCGTGTAGGGGCTGTTGCGGCCAACGCCGTCGGCGGCGACCTGGCCTGATTGCGTCGAGAACGACACGATGGTGCCGCGCGGCGCCTCGACCTTCGACAGACCGCGCCCGATCGAGGCGGCCCGCGTCGTGCCGGCGGAGCGTTTGAGCGTTTCTGCCAGTGGATTGTCGCGGCAGGAATCGAGCACCAGGATGCGCAGGTTCTTGGCCTGCTGCAGGTCGTTCACGATGTCGTCGACCCGGACGAAACGCTTGAGGTCCGCTTCATCGGTCAGCGAGGCGTCGACGGGCATCAGATAGTTCACGCCGTTGTACTGCATCGCATGGCCGCTGTAGTAGAACAGGGCGACGTCGGCTCTGCTCGCCGCGCGCGCGAAGCGGATGGTCAGGTCCTGCATGTCGGCCTGGCGCAGATCGATGCCTTGGATCACCTCGAAGCCGCTGCGCCGCAGCGAAGCCGCCACGTCCTCGGCATCGTGCGACGGGTTGGGAAGCCGCGCCGTCGAGGCATAGGCGCCGTTGCCGACGACGAGCGCGACCCGCGTCTCGGCTGATGCGGGACCAAGGCCCAGCCAGCAGGCGAGGAGAGCCAGGGAGAATCCGGGCAGCTGAAGACCTGAAAAAGCGCGCATGAAAACCGTCCGGGAAATATTGAAAAATATCTTCCAGATTAGCGCATGCCGCGCCGGCATCAATGCCCTCGCGACGGGGCGATCGGATCCGCCGGCCGTGACATCCTGTCACGCAGCGCTGGCCGCCACGGTCTTGCGCAGCGCCATCTCGGTCGCGATCGCCTCCCGCACGGCGGGGCGCGCCTGCATGCGCGCGAGATAGGCCGACAAGGACGGCCATTGCGCGATGTCGACTCCCGCGGGACGCAGCAGCAGCAGGGCCCAGGTGAGGTGCGCATCGGCCACCGTGAAGCTGTTGCCGACGAGGAATTCGCGCTGCGCCAGATGCGCAGATGGCACCGACAAGGTCTGCATGATCCTTGCGCGCGGCTTGGCGAGCGAGCCGTCGTCCTTGTACCAGAAGGCTGGAAACAGGAACGCCTTGTGAATCTCGGCGCCGACGAAGCTCAGCCATTCCTGGAGGCGATAGCGATCGGGATCGCCGGGCGGCGGCGCAAGACGCGCCTCCGGCTTCGCATCGGCGATGTATTGCAGCACGGCCGCGCTCTCGGTCAGCCGCTCGCCGTTCTCCAGCACCAGGACCGGCACCGCGCCTTTCGGCGACAGGTCGCGGAAATCGCTGCCGTCGTCCGCGACCTGCTTGGTCCAGATATGGGCGAGGTGATACCGCGCCTCGATACCGGCCTCCATCAGCGCGATGCGGCTCGAGAGCGAGCAGGCCATCGGGAAGAAATAAAGCTGCAGCATCGCACGCTCCATCAAGTCAGTGCTTCGACTTGCGCGATGATCGCGAAGCGATCCGAGAGTTCGGCCAGCGCGACCTGATGGATCGTCCGGGCGTCCAGCGTGCCGCCGCGGCCGTCGGGCAGGTCGCGGGTGGCGCAGGCGTCGGCCGCGATCGTCGTGCGCAGGCCAAGGTCGAGCGCGGCGCGGGCGGTCGAGGAGACGCACATGTGAGTCATGAAGCCGGCCAGCACGATGTTCTTGCGTCCGGTTGCGGCAAGGCGCGCTTGCAGATCGGTGCCGACGAACGAGTTCGGCAGCGCTTTCTCGATCACGGGCTCGCTCGCGAGCGGTGTCAGGCGCTCGACGATCGCGCCGCGCGCGGCCTCGCGGTCGAACAGGCCGCCGGCGCGGCCCTTGTGCGCGACATGGAAGATCGCGGCTCCGCTCTCCCGTGCGCGCGCGAGCAGGCGCGCCGCCGCGGCGATCGCGGGTTGCGCATCGGGCAGGGCTAGCGGACCGGCACAATATTCGTTCTGGAGGTCGATCAGCACGAGGCAGGCCTCTTTGAGCTTCGGCGGATCGAGATCGGCGCCGGCGAGTTCGAGCAGGGTCTTCGGAGCGGTCATGCGGGGCGGGCCTTCCAGGGATATCGGATGCGCGACACTAGCGCGGCGACGGCCTGCCATTGTGCAGGACTATTGCAGCTTATGGCTGCAGATTTGCAGGGCGCGGCATCGCCTGCTAGGCTCGCCGGAATGAACTGGGACGATCTGCGCATCATTGCCGCGGTGAGGGACGAGGGCACCTATGCCGGCGCCAGCGCGCGGCTGCGCATCGACGAGACCACCGTCGGCCGCCGGCTCGCGCGCATCCAGCGCGATCTCGGCGTGCCGCTGTTCGATGCGGTGGACGGCCAGCGCCGGCCGACGCGCCATTGCGAGGCGGTGCTCGAGCATGTCGGGGCGATGGCCGCCCACGTCGCGGCGATCGACCGCATCAAGGAGAGCCAGCCGGGCCCGGTCGGCCGCCTGCGCATCGCCTCGACCAACGCGGTCGCCGAAGAGCTGCTGGCGCCGCGGGCAAGCAGCTTCCTGCGCGATCATCCCGGCCTGACCCTGCAATTCCTCACCTCCAGCGGCAACGTCAAGTTCTCGCGCTGGCAGGCCGATCTCGCCATCCGCCTGCGCAAGCCCGAGAAGGGCGACTTCACCATCTCCAAGCTCGGCGAGGTCAGGCTGTATTTCTTCGAGCCCGCCGACCGCTCGGGCGGCGAGCCCATCGCCTGCGTCTATCCGGACGAGCTCGACGCGATCCCCGAGCAGCAATTCCTCCGTGCCAAGCGTCTGACGAACGCGCGCTGCGTCACCGACAATGTCCGCATCATCCGCACCATGATCCAGTCGCATCAGGCCATCGGCGTGCTGCCCGAACACAGCTGCGGGCCGCTGCTCGCCGACCGCAGCCTGCGCGCCACGCTGCTGCCGAGGCGCCGCGACGTCTGGCTCCTGGTGCAGAACCATCTGAAGCGCGATCCGGCGACGCGCGTGACGATCGAGTGGGTACGTCACTGCTTCAAGGATTTGTCACACGGCTGATCGCTGGCGACGTTCATGATCTCGCATTGAACGCGGGCCGCGCGATGTGCGACCAAGTTCACGGAGCAGGGATTGCGCGCGCGCCAAGGTTGCGTAATCTCGTGAGGAGACTTGACCGGGGCAAGCGCATGACCACTCTTTCGCAAACGATCCGGCCCTCGACAGCCCAGTCGCGGGAATGGAAGGCGATTCTCATCCTGATCCTCATGGTCCCGGTGCTGTGGTCGCCGCTGATCCTGTTTCGCTTCGTCCTGTACCAGCCGTTCAGCATCCCTTCGGGTTCGATGACGCCGGCGCTTATGGTCGGCGACAACGTCTTCGCCGCCAAATACGCCTACGGCTACGGCCGCTATTCCTTCCCGTTCGCGCCGTCCTGGATCTCGGGTCGCGTCCTTGCCGCCGATCCGGAATACGGCGACATCGTCGTGTTCCGGACGGCGAAGGACAATTCGGTCGACTACGTCAAACGCGTGGTCGGGCTGCCCGGCGACCGCATCCAGATGCGGCAGGGCCGGCTCGTCCTCAACGACCGTCCGGTGACGCGCGTCGCCCTGGAGGCCATGCTTGCCGGCTCAACCTGCGGCGTGGACGATGGCGCAACCGTTAAGCGCTGGCGCGAAACGCTGCCGAACGGCGCGAGCTACGTGACGCATGATTGCGTCGAGAACGGTTATCTCGACAACACCAACGTCTTCACGGTGCCGCCGGGCCACCTCTTCGTGCTCGGCGACAACCGCGACAACTCCACCGACAGCCGGATGATGTCGACGTTCGGCTTCGTGCCGATGGACAATCTCGTCGGCAAGGTGACGCGAATCATCTGGTCGCTCGACGAAGACGGCGAGCCGCGCTTCGAGCGAATGGGGCAGGTGGAGTGAGGCCTCAGTCATTCCGGGGCGCGCCCTCTCTTGGGCGCGAGCCCGGAATCCATAGCCACAGGCGGATGGAATGGCCTACTATGTCTACATCCTCGCGAGTAAGAAGCACGGCACACTCTACATCGGCGTGACGAACGACCTCGTGCGCCGTGTGTCCGAGCACAAGACAAAGGCCGTTCCTGGCTTCACCACGAAGTACGGTGTGAGCAAGCTGGTCTTGTTCGAGATCTACGACGATCCCGCGAGCGCCATTGCGCGCGAGAAGGAGCTCAAGAAATGGCGGCGCGATTGGAAGACGCGCCAGAACCCGAATTGGGATGATCTTTATCCCGGGATCACCAGGTGAGGTTCATCCCGCACTCCTTCCCCCGTCATTCCGGGGCGGCGCGCAGCGCCGAGCCCGGAATCCATAACCACAGGCGGGCGGAATGGCCCGGCTACGCCTGTCGCCTGTAAGAAAGAGTGCAAGAAGTGCGGCGGGATTGGCGGACTCGATAATCGAGGATCGAAATTCGAACCGGGCTGATTTCTATCCCGGGATAACCAATCAAGGTTCGTGGTTATGGATTCCCGGCTCGCGCCCAAGAGGGCGCGCCCCGGAATGACGAAGGGAGAGGGTTTGCCACAAACAAAAACCCCGGCATCGCTGCCGGGGTTTCGTAGTTCTTGAGGTGGTTGGACCTTAGAAGTCCATGCCGCCCATGCCGCCGCCCGGGGGCATCGCCGGGCCGGCGCCGCCCTTCTTGGGCAGCTCGGCGACCATGGCTTCCGTGGTGATCAGCAGGGCTGCAACCGAGGCAGCGTTCTGGATCGCGGTGCGGACCACCTTGGTCGGGTCGATGATGCCCTTCTTGACGAGGTCGGCATATTCGCCGGTCTGGGAGTCGAAGCCGTAATTGTAGGCCTTGTTCTCCAGGATCTTGCCGACGATCACCGAGCCGTCTTCACCGGCGTTGATCGCGATCTGGCGAGCGGGAGCCGACAGCGCCTTGCGCACGATCTCGACGCCGGTCTTCTGGTCGTCGTTCTTGGTGCGCAGGCCCTTGAGCTGCTCGGA
>NZ_QZMV01000016.1:0-167933 GCF_003957705.1 Bradyrhizobium sp. LVM 105
TTCGCGGGTCAATCTTGCCCGCCGTCAGGCAGAAACTCCACTTATCGCGCTGTTCAGATTTGCGGGACCAGCTCAGTCTACCCAAGCTTTTTGAGTTAGAGACAGAAGCTGCTGGTCTGCTTCGTTCATCTCTAGTATGTGATCGGAAACGGGACGGTTTGTTACCGGATCAAGGATGCCGCTAAGCGGGCGGCTACAAATTGCGCACGAAGAACTATCGTGGTCACCATAGTCGTGTAACCAACTTGCGACGCGAGCATATAGCTGTCGGCGCTTTCCTAGGTCGGGAGTTGCAGATAATTCGCCGAGTACGGCACCTTCATTCCATATTTGGGCACTTAGGTCGTCGACAAGTTTCCAATCAGCTTCGCTTAGTGCGGACAGTTCACGTGAACGCCTGACACTTGGGAGTTGTTGCATGGACTTCAGCTGTCCTAAGGCCGGTCCAATGCTTGCCTCAAGGTTAGTCCGCGCCTCCCTTTCATTGGGATCAAAGTTTATTCCCAAGATCGATTGAGCCGCGGTGAGCGCGTTTGCCTTTAGCGTGTTGAAATGAGTTTCGAGGCTTGAGAGTTTCATCTCCAAAGCGCGATCGTTAGATGGACCGGGCAAGTCATCCAACGGCTTCATTGCGGGATACGCGTCAATTTGCTTTTGAAGATCGCTTTTCGCCTCAACGAACTGCCTGTCGTCTTCGTCAATCTCCTGCTCGCGCTTCTTTTGTAGTTCACTTGAGAGGCGCTCGCGCGCCTTAGCAGCGTGCTTCGCAAGGCTGGAGACTTCAGAAAGGCCTGTCAGCCGCGCTGCGGCGAGCCCAAGATCAGACGTGGCGCCAATTCTCAGAAATTGAAGCATGGCGGGCATTATTGTCCCGATTCTTAAGGAAATCGGATCAACGTTGAGCGCATCGATGCCAGAAGTTACCTCAGATATTTTGCCTTTGGACGTGCGCATCTGCGTTCGCCGCACAGGCAATTCATTCCCATCCTGATCCCTGAAAGTGATCTCAACCCAACTGTCTACAGGTACGGGTTGGTTGATTGGTGGCACGTAGGTTGCGGGATCGGGAAGAGGAGTAACTGGAGTGAGGGCATGCAGCGTAACTTCCTCGTCCCCGTTCTCCGATGATCTGCTAAATGAGCCGCTAAACTCCAGTTGCCCAGCCTCTGGTTGGCGTTGGGGGCGCAGGACCTGTCCCGTCAAACACCAGATGATAGTATTTAGAAGCGAGGTTTTGCCCGCGCCGTTCCATCCTTCGAACAGGGTAATCGGCGCCCGGGGCTTAAAAACGAGGTCGGGTGGGGGCTCGTCAGCAGTCCCATATGCATGAACACCGGCGAAGCGGTGGGCTACGATCTTTACAATAGCTAGCCGTCTGCGTGCCTGTTGCGCATTTACCGCCGGGATCGGCAGTTGGGGGGGCGAGGTCGTCATGGCCGATACCATGGCTTCCACGTCCGCCGCCATGACGTTTCCCGCCCATTTTGTTTGGTTCAAGCGGTACCAATTGAGAAGAGAGCGGCTGTCCAGATTGTTGAGCCGGAACTCACTCTCGTTTTCACCGACTAGGACACCAGAGCCGCCGATCAATTCGGCGAAGAGGCTTTCCACGGTCTGCAGATGTAAGGGGCGAGAATTCGTCGGTGAATTGGTCATGCCTGACTCCGAAACCTTGCAACCGCAAGTTATCCGAGTCGCAAACGCAAGCTGCGTAGGGCGATACCGATTCAGTTCTATTTGCAGTAGAAATTAATGTGAGCTCTTTGGGTTGCGCCAATCCCCCAAAACAAAAACGGCCGGATCTTCCGATCCGGCCGCTACTCAAACTCTACTCGGCTAAGCCTACGCCACGCGACGCAACTTAGCCCCCGCCCTGACGGTAAAACTCTTAGCTGGCCTTCTTCGCCGGCGCGGCGGTCGGGCCGACCTTCTTCTGGATGGCGCGCTTCAGCTCGAGGGCACGCGGCGACAGGGCGTCGGCGTTGGCCTTGAGCAGGAAGGCGTCGAGGCCGCCATTGTGGTCGACGCTCTTCACCGCGTTGGTGGAGACGCGCAGGCGCACGTTGCGCTCCAGGGCTTCCGAGATGAACGTCACGTTGACGAGGTTCGGCAGGAAGCGGCGCTTGGTCTTGATGTTGGAGTGGCTGACCTTGTGGCCGACGAGGGGGCCCTTGGCCGTCAGTTCGCAGCGGCGAGACATGGTAGAAATCCTTATAGTTCGAACCCCCAACGAATGCGGCCGCCAATTGAGGGCGCCACGGGGGCAAATTCTTTCGTCCTTGCAGGGAGCGGGCGGACGTATAGGGGGGAAGGGGCGGGCAGTCAAGGTTTTGGGCGGTCTTTTGGAGCCGCCCGGGCAGTGCGCTCCCTCCCCCGCAAGCGGGGGAGGGTTGGGGAGAGGGCTCTTTCCTCTGGGGGGCCAAACGTCATCACGGGTGTTGTCCCCCAGAGGAGAAAGCCCTCACCCGCGCTTCGCGCGACCTCTCCCGCAAGCGGGAGAGGTTTCGGAGCCCGCGGCGGCCGCCCGATCACCAAAACGGCAATGTTTGTCGCGCCTTACCATCATATAAAGGGCGTATTCGCGCTTGAAGAGTCCGGTGGAGTTCCCGGTTTGATAGGCCCGGACACATTGTTTGCCGCGGTTTTTGGCTTAAGTAACAGCGCATCGCGGCCCGATTGGATTGTTTCGTGCTCATAATGCCCTTTTCTGCGCCCATATCGCGCTCCCTGCGGCCGCGCCTGGCCGGCTGGCTGGCGGCGTTTTGCGGCTTGGGCGTGGTGTGGGGCGCGGTGCCCGCGGCGGCGCAGGGCAAGCTCGAGGCGCAATATGAGGCCTCGCTGTCGGGCATTCCGGTCGGCAAGGGCGGCTGGAACATCGATATCCAGGACGACGTGTTTTCGGCGGCTGCCGCCGGCGGCACCACGGGCCTGCTGAAGTCGTTCACCGGCGGCTCCGGCACCGGCGCCTCGCAGGGCCGCGTCGTCAACGGCGCGCTGGTTGCGACCGGCTACCAGGCCTCCACCACCACGCAGAAGAAGACCGAAGAGATCCGCATCACGCTCGACAAGGGCAATGTGAAGGATTTTGCGATTTCACCGGAGCCGCCGGTCGACCCCGACCGCATCGTCGTCACCGACGCCCATCGCCGCGGCGTCTGGGACCCGATGACGGCCTCGCTGCTGCGCGTGCCCGGCAATGGCGATCCTGTTACGCCGGAGGCCTGCCACAACTCGGCCCCGGTGTTCGACGGCCGCATGCGCTACGACCTCAAGCTCGATTTCAAGCGCATGGAGACCGTGAAGGCGGAAAAGGGCTATCGCGGCCCGGTCGTGGTCTGCTCGCTGTATTTCGTGCCCGTCGCGGGCTACATCCCCGACCGCCCCGTGATCAAATACCTCGCCGCCCAGCGCAACATCGAGATCGCCTTCGCCCCGGTGGCGGGCACCCGCATCCTGGTGCCGTTCTGGCTGAAAGTGCCGACGCCGCTCGGGCCGGCCATGCTGGAGGCGACGAGCTTCATCACCACCCCCCAGCCGCCGAGAGTGGCGAAGACGCAGTAGCGGCTACCCACCGCCGTCATTCCGGGGCGCGCCTCTTGGCGCGAGCCCGGAATCCATCGCGCCACCGTCTCTGCGGTCCGATGGATTCCGGGTTCGCGACTGCGTCGCGCCCCGGAATGACGGGAGCATTTTGCTGAAATAAAACCTCATGATTTCAATCACATCCCTACTGTGCATGGGGTTGTTTTCGCGAAAATGAGTGGGGGAGGCATGCGTGGGGGGAATCCATTTGACTCCTCCCCGATTCTGATTCGACTCCGCGCCGTCCCCAACTTAAGGCTTTCCGCCCTCGAAACGTCACTTGTACGGCGGCCGAAAACTCCATCTAGTCGTCGCCGACAAGACTCCCGCGACATGTTGCGTGAACGGAACGGGACTCAATCTGGAGTCAGCGATTCGGCCGCGATTCGTTCTAGAGTCGTTCCGAAGCTTAAGACCGACAGGAAAAGCGTCGCAAAGTGAGACAGTTGCGGGAGGTTTGGGGAGGGTGTGTCCACGCCTTCGGTGTGCCCCTCACCCTGAGGAGGCCGCCCCAGCGGCCGTCTCGAAGGGCGAGGGGCTTGGCTTGCCCGGCGGCAGCAGCGGGGCCTTCATCCTTCGAGACGCGCTGACGCGCTCCTCAGGATGAGGAGCAAGGACCAATCCCGCCCCCGCCCCAATCCGGCACTGACATTCGCCCAAATCGCCACTACCTAATCCCTCAGACATGGCTTTTTCCTCCTCCCCCTTCGCTTCCGAGCGCGCAGCGTCTGATCGCGTGCCTGGCGCTGGCGTCACCGCGGTGCTCGGGCCGACCAACACCGGCAAGACCCATCTCGCCATCGAGCGGATGCTCGCGCATCCCTCGGGCATGATCGGCCTGCCGCTGCGCCTGCTCGCGCGCGAGGTCTACAACAAGATCGCCGCAAGGGTCGGCGTTGAGGCGGTCGCGCTCGTCACCGGCGAGGAGAAGATCAAGCCGAAGAACCCGCGCTATTGGGTCTCGACGGTCGAGGCGATGCCGCGCGACCTCGATCTCTCCTTCCTCGCCGTCGACGAGGTGCAGATCGCCTCCGATCTCGAGCGCGGCCACGTCTTCACCGATCGCATCCTCAACCGCCGCGGCCGTGACGAGACGCTGCTGCTGGGCGCTGCCACCATGCGCCCGATCATCGAGCGGTTGTTGCCCGGCGTCTCCATGATCACGCGTCCCAGGCTGTCGCAGCTCGAATTCGCCGGCGACCGCAAGATCACGCGCCAGCCGCGCCGCACCGCCATCGTCGCGTTCTCGGCCGATGAAGTCTACGCCATCGCCGAGCTGATCCGCCGTCAGCATGGCGGCGCTGCTGTTGTTCTAGGCTCGCTCTCGCCGCGCACGCGCAACGCGCAGGTCGAGATGTTCCAGAACGGCGACGTCGATTACCTCGTCGCCACCGACGCGGTCGGCATGGGCCTCAATCTCGACGTCGACCACGTCGCCTTTGCCTCCGACCGCAAGTTCGACGGCTATCAGTTCCGCCGCCTGACGCCGTCCGAATTCGCGCAGATCGCCGGCCGCGCCGGCCGCGCCACCCGCAACGGCACGTTCGGCACCACGGGGCGCTGCGCGCCGTTCGAGCCCGAGCTCGTCAACGCGCTGCAGAACCACACCTTCGATGCCGTGAAGATGCTGCAATGGCGCAATTCGAAGCTGGATTTCTCCTCGCTCGGCGCGCTGCAGGTGTCGCTCAATCTCGCCCCCGGCCATGAGGCGCTGACGCGCGCGCCGATCGCCGAGGACATGCGCGTGCTCGACCATGCCGCCCGCGACGTCGAGGTGCGCGATATCGCGCATGGCAAGATCGCGGTGGAACGGCTGTGGGAGGCCTGCCAGGTCCCCGACTACCGGAAACTGTCGCCGGCCGCCCATGCCGAGCTGGTGACGACGCTTTACGGCTTCCTGATGCGGAAGGGCTGCATTCCCGACGCCTGGTATGAAGCCCAGGTCACCCAGGCCGACCGCATCGACGGCGATATCGACACGCTGTCGGCCCGGATCGCGCAGATTCGCACCTGGACCTTCGTCGCCAACCGCCCGGATTGGCTGAAAGACCCCGATCGCTGGCAGGGAATCACGCGGGAAGTCGAAAATAAATTATCGGATGCGCTCCATGAACGCTTGACTGAGCGTTTCGTTGATCGCCGGACCAGTGTATTGATGCGCCGCCTGCGGGAGAACACGAGCTTGAATACTGAAATCGGCAAGACCGGCGAAGTCATCGTCGAAGGCCATGTCATCGGCCGCCTCGACGGCTTCACCTTTGCACCGGATGCGGCGGAAGCAGGCTCCGATGCGAAAGCCTTGCAGGCTGCAGCGCAAGCGGTGCTCGCCGGCGAGATCAACACGCGCGCCGAACGGCTCGGCAACGCGCCGGACGACCAGTTCGTGCTGACCTCGGAAGGCATCATCCGCTGGACCGGCGATGCCGTGGCGCGGCTGTCTGCCGCAGAGGACGCGCTGCATCCGCGCATCCGCATCATCTCCGACGAGCGCCTGACCGGCGCCCCCCGCGACAAGGTGCAGGCGCGGCTCGAGCTCTGGCTCAAGACCCATATCGAGAAGCTGCTCGGGCCGATGTTCGACCTCTCCAAGGCCGAGGACGTCACCGGCATCGCCCGCGGCATCGCCTTTCAGCTCGTCGAGGCCCTCGGCGTGCTCGAGCGTCCCAGAATCGCGAGCGAGCTGAAGGACCTCGACCAGTCCTCGCGCGCGGTGCTGCGCAAGTACGGCGTCCGTTTCGGCGCCTATCACATCTATTTCCCCGGCCTGCTCAAGCCCGCCGCGCGCGCGCTCGCGGCGCTGCTCTGGGCGCTGAAGCAGGACAATGTCGATCTGTCCTCGCTGTCGGGCGCGCAGCATCTGGCCTCCTCGGGGCGCACCTCGTTCCCGGTCGACAAGGCGCTGCCGCGCGATGCCTATCGTGTGCTCGGCTACAAGCAGGCCGGCGAGCGCGCCGTGCGCGTCGACATTTTGGAGCGTCTGGCCGATCTGATCCGCCCGGCGCTGGCCTGGCGCGAGAACGCGTCCGGCGAGAAGCCGGCCGGCGCCTTCGACGGCCGCAGCTTCGTCGTCACGCAGGCGATGACCTCGCTCACCGGATCCGCCGGCGAAGATTTTGCCTCGGTGCTGCGCGCGCTCGGCTATCGCATGGAGAAGCGTCCGCCGCTGCCGCCGAAGCCCGTCGTGGCAGAGCAGGTCGTGACCGAAACGGTCGCGGCAGAGACGCCGCCGGTCGAAGGCAGCGCCGAGAGCTCGACCGAGACCGCCTCGGAGGCCGTTGCCGGCCTGCCCGAGGCGCCGGCCGCATCCACCGAAGCGGCCGCTGAAGCCGTCACCGTCGAAGATGCTCCCGGCATCGAGCCGCAGGACGAGCAGGCCCACGACGCCGAGCCGGCGCCGGAAGCCTCCGCCGAGGCGCCCGTCACGCCCGAAGACGCCCCCGGCATTGCGCCGCCGGCGGAAGAGCCCGCCGCGTCCCCGGAGGCCGCCGGCCTCGAGGCTGCTGCCGCCGAAGCCGCCGCAACGGAAGCCGCCGCATCGCCCGACGCTGCCGCGCCTGAGGCCGCGGCCACGTCCGCCGAGCCCGAGCTGGTCGAAGTCTGGCGTCCCGGCGGCCGTCACGAGGACCGCAAGCCGCGCCACGAGCGCCATCGGCACCAGCGTCACCATCAGCCGCGTCCGCAGGCCGGTGCCGAGGCCGGCGCAGCGAGCGCCGCGCCCGGCGAAGCCGCCGAAGGCGCGAAGCCGGGCCATCGTCACGGCGGCCATCGCAGGGACGGCGGCAGAGACTTCCGCAAGCCGCGCGAAGGCGGCGGCGAAGGCGCGCCGCGTCCCGAGGGGCGCGACGACAAGAGCCGCCGCTTCGAGGGCAAGGATCGCGACAACAAGGATCGCGATCGAAACAAGGGCAAGTTCGGCGGCGATCGCGACAAGGGCCGCGACAACCGTGGCCGCGACCGCGACAAGGGCCGCGACCGCCAGGGCGGTCCGTCGCTGCGCCCCTATGCCTCGAGCGCGAATCCGCGCGAGCGCGATCGGCCCGTTGATCCGAACTCGCCGTTCGCCAAGCTCGCTGCGCTGAAAGAACAGCTGTCCGGCCGCAAGGAGTGATCCCACGACCGAGCGGCAGCGCCTCGACAAATGGCTGTGGCACGCGCGGGTGGTGAAGGCGCGCAGCTCCGCGGCCGAACTCGTCGTCAGCGGGCATGTCCGCATCAACGGCACCCGCGAGACCTCGCCGGGGCATGCGGTCAAGGTCGGCGACGTGCTCACCATCGCGCTCGACCGCACGGTGCGCGTGTTGAGAGTGACAAGCTTTAGCGAACGCCGCGGCGATGCGGCCTCGGCACGGGTGCTCTACGAGGAGCTCGGGATGCGCAATTAATTGCGCGTCTTATTCATTTCTTGGTCGATCAAACACGCAAAGCCGTCATGATCGGGCCTTCCCGACCTTGCGGCGCCGGGCCATCCGCGCTAGGCAAGCCGCGACTTCTAAAAGAGCTTTTCGGAGCGTTGGATGACTTACGTCGTCACTGAAAACTGCATCAAGTGCAAGTACACCGACTGCGTCGAGGTCTGCCCGGTCGACTGCTTCTACGAGGGTGACAACATGCTGGTCATCCACCCGGACGAATGCATCGATTGCGGCGTGTGCGAGCCGGAATGCCCCGCCGACGCCATCAAGCCGGATACGGAACCGGGCCTGGAAAAGTGGCTCCAGGTCAACGCCGACTACGCCAAGAGCTGGCCGAACATCACCCAGAAGAAGGAATCACCTGGCGACGCCAAGGAATTCGACGGCATGGAAGGCAAGTTCGAGAAATATTTTTCCCCGAACCCCGGCTCCGGCGACTAAATCGGGCTCAAACTTAACCCTAATAGCGGCGCCGACGCCGAAAACCAGCCCTGAAGACCCCTAAATCATTGATTTTTGCGGGAAATGTGCTATATTGGGCACATTAAGCCGAACCCCGTCAGCCCCCTTGGCCCCTCTGGGTTCCCGTGAAACCAATGTCGAACAGGGGCGTGGCAGTTTCCGCGCGCAGGCTGTGTCACAGAAAACGCGTAAAAAGAGTACTTCAGCGAGGGCTTCCCATAAGGAGGCCAAAAAAGTCGCCGCGGCCAGCCGTAGCGCATCCAAGGGTCGGACCGCGACGAAGGCGCCGGCTGCAAAGTCCTCGAAGAACAAAAGAAGCGCAATGCCTAACAAGACTGCCAAACCGGCCGCGAAAGCGACCGCTGCCAAGCCTGCTGCCAAGTCTGTGACTGCAAAGCCTGGGACTGCCAAGCCTGCTGCCGTCAAGGCCCCCGCTGCCAAGCCCGCCGCGCCGAAGGCTCCCGTTGCTGCTGCGCCTGCCAAGGCTCCCGTCGCTGCCAAGCCGGCCGCCAAGCCCGCTGCTGCGCCGAAGGTCGAGGAAAAGAAGGTCGTGACCCAGCGCCAGGGCTTCAAGGCCAATGAATTCGTCGTCTATCCCGCTCACGGCGTCGGCCAGATCCTGGCCATCGAGGAGCAGGAGATCGCCGGTGCGAAGCTCGAGCTGTTCGTCATCAACTTTATCAAGGACAAGATGACGCTGCGCGTGCCGACCGCCAAGGTCGCCAATGTCGGCATGCGCAAGCTGTCCGAGCCGGCGCTGGTGAAGAAGGCGCTGGAGACGCTCAAGGGCCGCGCCCGCGTCAAGCGCACCATGTGGTCGCGCCGCGCCCAGGAATACGAAGCGAAGATCAATTCGGGTGACATCGTCGCGATCGCGGAAGTCGTGCGCGACCTCTATCGCTCGGAATCGCAGCCGGAGCAGTCCTACTCCGAACGCCAGCTCTATGAAGCGGCGCTCGACCGTCTGTCCCGCGAGATCGCCGTGGTGCAGCACTCGACCGAGACCGAAGCGGTCAAGGAGATCGAGGCCCAGCTCGCCAAGAGCCCGCGCCGCAACGCCAAGGCGGAAGCCGCCGAGGGCGAAGCCGATGCCGAGGGCGATACCGACGATACCGATGGCGACGACACCACCGTCGCCGACGAGGCCGCGTAAGCCGCTTCGTATCGAGCGCAAGCGATCAAAAGCCCGGCCGTTCGGCCGGGTTTTTTTTGCTTGGCGTCCTGACGCAGCGGGGGAGTTCGGCTCTACGCGCCGCGCGGCTGGGTCCAAATCGAGATCGGCTGCTGAATACCGCGGACCGCCCGCGGCTCTCGCGCTTCCAATGACTGAAGCGTTGCGGCTGCGTCGCCAAGCTCGGCCTTCGCCTGGCTGACGAGGTCGTCACTTGCCACCAGCGCGCAATCGAAGGTGCGGGTCAAGGCTTCGAGACGGCTTGCCACGTTGACGGTCGCGCCGATCACCGCGAATTCCAGACAGGTCTGTCCGATGTCGCCGAGCACCACCGGCCCGTAATGCAAGCCAAAGCTCACATGAAGAGGTGGCTCGCCTGACGCTGCCCGCCGATCGTTCCAACCGTCCGCCGCCGCGATCATTGCCTGCGCACATCGCAGCGCGTTGCTGGCGTCGTGCTCGCCCGCGAAGGGTGTGCCGAACGTCGCCATCAATCCGTCCCCGAGATATTTGTCGAGCGTGCCGCTATGGCGGAAGACCTCCTGCTCCATCAATCCGTGGAATTCCCGCAACGTCCGCACAACCTCCTGCGGCGAGCGCGCATCGGCAAAGGTCGTGAAGCCGACGATGTCGACGAACAGCACCGCGACGTGTTGCGTGCGCACCTGCTTCAACGGCTCGTCCTGCTTCGACAATTCCGCCACGACATTGGGCGAGAAGTAGCGTGCGAGGTTGCCGCGCTCGCGCTCCACCGCGGCATGCCGGACCAAGAGGTCGTTGCTGCGGCGGACCGCGAGCGCCAAGGTCATGGCCACGATCATGAATACGACGATCTCCTGGATGCGAACGTGGAACACGATCGCGTTGGGCGAGATCATCGTCAACAAGTGCTGATCGCTGCCTGCTGCGGCTGCGATGCGGGCCGTCAGCGCGGGATCGCGATCGGGTTGCCACCAGACCCAGGCCATGCCGATCATCCAGAGCGCAGCCGTCCACACGCCGACCGCAATCACGGTTCGCCAAGTATAGGCCAGTGTGGCGCCTGCGAGCAGTACGAAGAAATAGATGAAGTTGCCGAAATGGTACTGCATCGCGACCGGCCAGTGCGAGGCTCCGAACGGATTGGGAACCACGATGAGGCACGTGAGCAGCGCCAAGTCGCAAAACAGGAGTGCCAATTCCGGCCATGACACGCCCACCCGCCCAACCCTGACCTGGGCCCAGCCGATCAGTGCGAACAAGCCGAGCAGCGCCACGTAATAGAGCTGCTCCCAGGCCGGGTTGATCACCAGCAGCAGGCAGCCAATGACGACGAGGGCAACATAGCGCGCTCGCACCGCGAGTTGCAGGCCCTCCCGCTTGGCGGATGTCAGCGCGGCTTGTGCGAACTGAACTGTTTCGGCGTCGCGCTTGCTCGGCGCGGGCGAAAGGGCAGCCGGAAGGTTGAAGCGCTCGACGAGCATTGTCACGGCGGTCTCCTTACCTGGGCCTTCGCTTCAAGTCCGCTGGGTCCTTGCCGAGGTGACGATTTCACCCCGACGGTCTTCTCTGTCAGTCGTGGCCGCAACCGACGCCCCCCAGTCTCCCAAGGCATCGATCAACGGCACGAGCGCGTGACCGGCGGCCGTCAGATCGTACTCCACGCGCAGCGGATATCCGCCGAATTCCGTGCGGCTGACGATACCGGCGTCCTCCAGCTTGCGAAGCTCGAGCGCGAGCATCCTGTGTGAGATGGTCGGATTGTCGCGGCGCAAGTCGCTGAAGCGCTTGGTGCCCTGCTTCAAATAGTAGATCAGCAGCGTCGGCCAGCGACCGCTCAGAATCTGCATCACTTCCTCGATGGGACATCTCGAAACGAGATCCTTCATCGGCGCCTCCAGGTTACAAAAAAGTTCGTAATTTACTTGATGCGGCGAGCGACTAGGGTCGCATCACCGCTGCGCAGCGTGATCATCAGACATCACGGAGAATGGATCATGGACCCAATTCTACTCTACGGCTTCCCGAAGGGAAGCTCCATGGGGCTCGTTGCGGCTCTCGAATGGCTGGGCAAGCCATATCGGCTGTGCCGGGTCGATATGATGGGCGAGATGCGAGACCCGTCATACGCCCGCATCAATCCGCGACATGAGACGCCGGTCTTCATCACCGAGCAGGGCGAGGTGCTGACGGAAACGATGGCGATCGCGGCCTGGTTAGAGGCCAGGGACGTCGAGCGGCGCATCAGCTTCGATCCGCTGTCGCGGCAGGCCGATCGCATGCATCAGCTCATGGCGTTCGTGAATACCGGTTTCACCGCCGCCTTCGCGCCGCTGTGGGCCGCATTGGAAGCCGAAGCGATGGAGCCCGCCGCGAAGTCAACCCTGCGGGCCTTTGGCATAGGAAGGGTCATCGAGCGCCATGACAAGCTCGAAGCGATGATCGAATCACGGCAATTCCTGCTCGGGGAGCGGCCGACCCTTGCCGACGCCGTGCTCGTCGGCGTCGCGCGCTGGCTCGACTTCCACGCGGTCGCGGAGAGGAGCCGCTGGCCGAAGCTGGCGGCGCTGCGAGCTCGCCTCGAAGCCGATCCCGCGATCCTCTACGCCACCGCTCTGGAGGACGGCGACTCTGATCCGGGAACGGGATCGTGCACCGGCCACGTCGCGCTGGCCGAATTGATTGCGCAATTCGGCAAATAGGGAAGCAGGAGGAGCCTCGACGCGCTCCTACTTCACCGGCCGCTTCTCGAGCTTCCTTGCCAGCGTCCGCCGGTGCATGCCGAGCCGCCGTGCCGCTTCCGAGATGTTGAAGTCGGTCTCGATCAGGGTCTGGTGGATGCGCTCCCATTCCAGCGTCTTGATCGAGGTCGGCCGTGCGTCGAGTGCGACCTCGGTGTTCCCCACGGCCTTGGTGAAGGCGGCTTCGATGTCGTCCGTGTTCGAGGGCTTTGCGAGATAATGGCAGGCGCCCAATTTGATGGCCTCCACGGCAGTCGAGATGCTGGCAAAGCCCGTGAGCACCACGATCAGCGTGTCGGGGTCGTGTGTGTGCAGCAGCTCGACGCAGGCGAGGCCCGAGGCGCCACCGAGCTTGAGATCGACCACGGCATGGCCGAAGGAGCGCTCCTCCAGCACCTGGCGCACCTCCTCGATCGAGGCGGCCAGCACGACGTCATAGCCGCGGCGCTCGAACGAGCGCTTCAGCGTGCGCGCGAAGCCGGCATCGTCCTCGACGACAATGAGCGAACGGTCAGGCGTCAAAATTCCCTCCGATCGCCAGCGTTGCCAGCGGCAGCGTCAGGCGGACCGTGGCGCCGCGCTTCCTGTGATTTTCCGCAGTGACGCTGCCCCCAAGCTTGCGCACGACGTTGACCACAAGGAACAGGCCGAGCCCGCCGCCGGCGCGGCCCTTGCTGGAGTGATAGGGCTTTCCGAGCTGCGCCAGCATCTCCAGCGCAAAGCCGGGGCCGCGGTCAGAGATCGACAGCACGAGGTTGTCGCCCTCGCGCTCGGCCACGAGCTCGACCCAGTCGCGCGAGACCTCATAGGCGTTGTCGAGCACGTTGAAGATCACCTGCTTCAAGGCGATGTCGGAGACGATGGCAACGTCCGCGCCGAACGTGTTGACGAAGTAGAGCGTCCGTGCCGAGCGCGCGTTGCGCCATTCGTCAACCAGGGCGGTCACGAAGGCCGTCACCGTGGTCGGCGACGAGCCTTCGCCGCGCGCTTCGCCGGCCGAGACCAGAATGCCCGTCACGATCGACTTGCAGCGCTGCAGCGAGGTCTCCATCTCCGCGAGATCCTCGGCGAGCTCCTGGTCGCTGGCAAGATCCGGCATGCGGCGCCAATCGCTGAGGATGACCGAGAGCGAGGCGAGCGGCGTGCCGAGCTCATGGGCCGCGCCGGAGGCAAGCAGGCCCATGCGCACGATGTGGTCCTGCTCGGCGGCATGCTGGCGCAGCGCCGCCAGATGCGCGTCGCGCTCGCGCAAATTCCTGTTGATGCGGGTGACGAACACGACCAGCAGCACGGCGTTGAGAACGAAGCCGAGCAGCATGCCGAGGACGGTGAGGGTATAGGTCTCGCTCAATGGGTTGGGCGGCAGATCCAGCGGCCGGTACGCCAGGGTCAGCCAGACAAAACTGGCGCAGGTCAGCGCCACCAGTGACCAGGTTGAGCGGGCATCGAGCAGCACCGCGCCGAGCGTCACCTGGAGTAGGAACAGCGAGGTGAAGGGGTTCGTGGCGCCGCCGCTGAGATAGAGCTGCGCGGTCAGCGCGGCCACGTCCAGCATCAAGGCGACCAGCAGCTCGTTGTTGGTGATCGCGGCGCGATGGCGCACCCAGATCAGGCTGGAGACGTTGAGCAGAACCAGCGCGCCGATCACCGCGCCCATCCGCTCCAGCGGCAGGGGGATGCCGAGGCCGAAATGCACGGCGCCGATGGTCACGATCTGGCCGACCACCGCGGTCCAGCGCAGCTGGATCAGCAGCGCCATGTTCTTGCGATTGGTCTCGTCGTCGGTCGGCGTAGCGCCGATCAGTTCGCTGCGCGCATCCGCCTGCGATTGCAGCGTGACGGCCATCCCGCCAAGCGCCTGGCGAGGCGTGCTTCCGCTGTCAGGTCGGCTCGACGATCGTTCCAGCATCTGATCCCGTCCTGCGCGCGGCGACATCTGGGCCGCCGGCCGGTTCGTGGACGAAGCCATTCAGGCCTCTGTTGCGGCGGAACAGCCCGCCGCCGAATGTGACGACAAGCCTGCCGGCCAGCATGAAGGCCAGGGCAAACCACGTCAGCGCG
This sequence comes from Bradyrhizobium sp. LVM 105, assembly GCF_003957705.1. NCBI lineage: Bacteria > Pseudomonadati > Pseudomonadota > Alphaproteobacteria > Hyphomicrobiales > Nitrobacteraceae > Bradyrhizobium > Bradyrhizobium sp. LVM 105. The sequence goes on from NZ_QZMV01000016.1 coordinate 14,409, forward strand.
TAGATCAGGTGGTTATTGGGAAAGCGCACCACGGTCAATCCGCCGACGGGACCGCCAGCGGATTGTGATCGGGAATCGGCATCGACGAAGAAAGGTGCGACATCGTGCAGACCGCGGGCCGCCGCGATCGCGGCGACATCCCGCGAGTACCAGCGGTTGTGCTGGGGCACGTTGTTGCGCAGGAACCCGCCTTTGGGCTCGGTGATGCGGAGCAGGCCGGTGATCTCGACCTGGCCGTCTGGATTGCCGTTCCGGCGCGTCGATGCGTCACGTCGCTCCGACGGCACGAAGCCGCGGTTGATCAGGACCTGCGTGCCGTCGTCGCGCCGGAGCGGCGTCAGCACCCAATAGCCGGGGCCTTCCTCGGTGACGGCCTGGACCAGCGTCTCACGGTCATGCAGGAAGCGGCCCTCGAGGCTGACGTGCCTGTATTCGTCGTTGGCGGCGGAAACCGCAGGCCATGACACGGGCGGGGGGATCGGCAGGGCTGCGGCATGGACGCGCTGCTCGACGCGGTCGATCAGGGCCAGCTTCCAGGCGCGGCGCTCGATCTGCCAGATTCCGAGCGCGATCAGAACGACGAAGGCGACAACCGAGAGGACCGTGAGCCACAGGGAAGGGGCCGGCGCAGCCCTGCCGAGCGGCGCGCCCTCCCTGTCCGTCACGGTCCTGACCTCGCTCACTTCATTCCGCTCATCTGGTGCATGGGCATCATGTTGGTGTTGAGGTGGCTCATCACCCACAGCGAACCCGACAGCGCGATCACCACCATGACGATGGTGAAGATCAGGGCCATCATGGTCCAGCCGTTCTCGGACGTCGCGTTCATGTGCAGGAAGTAGATCATGTGCACGACGATTTGCACGACCGCGAAGGCCATGATGACCAGCGCAGTGACCTGCTTGCTCGGCAGCGCGCCGCTCATCACCAGCCAGAACGGGATCGCCGTCAGCACGACCGAGAGCACGAAGCCGAGCATGTAGCTCGAGAACGTGCCGTGGGCGTGGCCGCCTTCGTGATGATGATCGTCGGCGTGGGCGGCATGATGATTGGTGCTCATCGCAGAACTCCCAGGAGATAGACGAAGGTGAAGACGCCGATCCAGACCACGTCGAGGAAGTGCCAGAACATCGACAGGCACATCAGACGGCGGCGGTTGGCCTCGATCAGGCCGAACTTGCCGACCTGCACCATCAAGGTCACCAGCCAGATCAGGCCGCAGGAGACGTGCAGGCCGTGGGTGCCGACCAGGGTGAAGAACGCGGACAGGAAGGCGCTGCGCTGCGGCGTGGCGCCTTCATGGATCATGTGGGCGAACTCGAACAGTTCGATGCCGATGAACGCGGCCCCGAACAGGCCGGTGATCGCCAGCCAGACTTGGGTCTGGGCGACCTTGTTCTGCTGCATCGCCAGCATCGCAAAGCCGTAGGTGATCGACGACAACAGCAGCATCGAGGTGTTCACCGCGACCAGATCGAGGTCGAACAGGTCCTTCGGCGCCGGGCCGGCGGCGTAGTTGCCGCCGAGCACGCCGAAGGTGGCGAACAGGATCGCGAAGATGAGGCAATCGCTCATCAGGTAGATCCAGAAGCCGAGCGAGGTGCTCCAGCCTTCCGGATGCGGATGTTCGTCGGCGAGGTAGAAGACCGGCTCGCCGGTTTGGGACGGATTGACAGCGACAGTCATTTACTTGGCTCCGGCGAGCAGTTTGGTGCGCGCGTCCTCGGTCCGGATGACGTCTTCAGCCGGAATGTCGAAGTCGCGGTGATAGTTGAAGGTGTGGCCGATGCCGACGGCGAGCATCGCGATGAAGCTCGCGGCTGCCAGCCACCACATGTACCAGACGAGAGCAAAGCCCATCGCGGTGGCGAGGCCGGCGAGGATGATGCCGGTGCCGGTGCTGCTGGGCATGTGGATCGGCTTGAAGCCGGTGAGCGGGCGCTGGTAGCCGCGGCGCTTCATGTCCCACCACGCGTCGTTGTCGTGAACGACGGGGGTGAAGGCGAAGTTGTAGTCCGGCGGCGGCGAGGAGGTCGCCCATTCCAGCGTGCGCGCATCCCAGGGGTCGCCGGTGACGTCCTTGAGCTGCTCGCGCCTGAGGAAGCTGACCGCGAACTGCATCAGCATGCACATGATGCCGAGCAGGACGAGGCCGGCGCCGATCGCGGCGATGACGAACCAGATCTGCAGGGACGGATCGTCGAACACGCGCAGGCGGCGGGTCACGCCCATCAGTCCGAGCACGTAGAGCGGCATGAAGGCGAGGTAGAAGCCGGTGACCCAGAACCAGAACGACAGCTTGCCCCAGAACGGATCGAGCCTGAAGCCGAACGCCTTCGGGAACCAGTAGGAGATGCCGGCGAACGCGCCGAACACCACGCCGCCGATGATCACGTTGTGGAAGTGCGCGATCAGGAACAGGCTGTTGTGCAGCACGAAGTCGGCCGGCGGCACCGCCAGCAGCACGCCGGTCATGCCGCCGATCACGAAGGTCAGCATGAAGGCGATGGTCCACATCATCGGCAGCTCGTAGCGGATGCGGCCGCGATACATCGTGAACAGCCAGTTGAACATCTTCGCGCCCGTCGGGATCGAGATGATCATCGTGGTGATGCCGAAGAACGAGTTAACGCTGGCGCCCGAGCCCATCGTGAAGAAATGGTGCAACCACACCAGGTACGACAGGATGGTGATGACCACCGTGGCGTAGACCATCGAGGTGTAGCCGAACAGCCGCTTGCCGGAGAAGGTCGAGGTGACTTCCGAGAAGATGCCGAAGGCCGGGAGAACCAGGATGTAGACCTCGGGGTGGCCCCAGATCCAGATCAGGTTCACGTACATCATCGGGCTGCCGCCGAAATCGTTCGTGAAGAAGTTGGTGCCGACGTAGCGGTCGAGCGACAGCAGCGCGAGCACGACGGTCAGGACCGGGAAGGAGGCGACGATCAGGACGTTGGTGCAGAGCGAGGTCCACGTGAACACCGGCATCTTCATCATGGTCATGCCGGGGCAGCGCAGCTTGACGATGGTGCAGATCAGGTTGATGCCGGACAGCGTCGTGCCGACGCCGGCGACCTGGAGTGCCCAGATGTAATAGTCGACGCCGACATCGGGACTGTAGCCGATGTTCGATAGCGGCGGATAGGCCAGCCAGCCGGTGCGGGCGAACTCGCCGATGAACAGCGAGGCCATCACCAGCACCGCGCCGCCGACCGTCATCCAGAAGCTGAAATTGTTCAGGAACGGAAACGACACGTCGCGCGCGCCGATCTGCAGCGGCACGACGTAGTTCATCAGGCCCGTGACCAGCGGCATCGCCACGAAGAAGATCATGATCACGCCGTGGGCGGTGAAGACCTGGTCGTAGTGATGGGCGTTGAGATAGCCTTCCGAGCCGCCGAAGGCGAGCATCTGCTGGCCGCGCATCATCAGCGCGTCGGCAAAGCCGCGCAGCAGCATCACGATGCCGAGGATCATGTACATGATGCCGATGCGCTTGTGGTCCACCGTGGTGAACCATTCGCGCCAGAGATAGCCCCAGAGTCGGAAATAGGTGAGGCCGCCGAGCAATGCGGCGCCTCCGAGCGCGACCACCACGAAGGTGCCGACGACGATCGGCTCGTGCAGCGGCAGCGATTCGAAGCCGAGCCGGCCGAAGATGAGCTTGAGAAGATCAGGAGACATGCGAACTCTCTTTAGGAGTTTGACTTCGGACGCTGTCCGAGGAAGAAGGACGAGGACTTCAGCGGCGTGAACGACGGCCGCTTCAGGCCGGCGCCGAGCAGCGGCGCGGTGTCGACGGGGGCCGTGATGGACGCGGTGGTCCTGCCCTGCGGCGCATCGGGGGTGCAGGTGCCGGCGACGAAGCTCGGCTCGGGCCCGAGTGCGGTGCCGCGGCGGGCGTATTTGTCGTAGGCCAGCGGCAGGGTGTTGTTGAGGCCCTGATGGCCGTTGCCGCCCTTGGCGTCGATCGCCATCATCTCGCTCTGGCACATCTTGCCGGTCTCGACGCACATGTTGAGGATCAGGCGGTAGAGATCGGCATCGACAGTGCCCCAGCGCCGCACCGGCTCGTTCTGGCTCGGCTTCTCGAGCTGGAGATATTCGGCGCGGCCGAGCGAGCCTCCGGCGGATTTGGCCTGCGCGACCCAGGCGTCAAAGCCCTTGTCGTCGAGGCCCTTGAAGTTGAAGTGCATGCCGGAGAAGCCGGCGCCGCTGTAGTTCGCCGAGAACCCCTTGTAGGTGCCGGCGTGGTTCACCACCGCGTGGAGCTTCGTCTCCATGCCCGGCATCGCGTAGATCTGGCCGGCGAGCGCGGGGATGTAGAACGAGTTCATCACCGAGGAGGCGGTGATGCGGAAGTTGATCGGGCGATCGACCGGAGCTGCGAGCTCGTTGACGGTGGCGATGCCGTAGTCCGGGTAGATGAACAGCCATTTCCAGTCGAGCGCGACGACGTCGACCTCGAGCGGAGCCTTGGACTGGTCCACGGCGCGGTCGGCATGGATGCGGCCGAGCGTGCGATAGGGGTCGAGCAGGTGCGTGCCCATCCAGGTCAGCGCGCCCAGGCAAACGATGATCAAGAGCGGCGCCGACCAGATCACGAGCTCAAGAGCGGTCGAATGATCCCACTCCGGCTCGTAGCGGGCCGCGGTGTTGGACTGGCGATAGCGCCAGGCGAACAGCACGGTCAGCGCCATCACGGGGAGGACGATCAGGAGCATCAGGACGGTGGAGATGACGACGAGGTCGCGCTGTTGGGCTGCGATATCGCCGGCTGGCGCCAGCACGACGTAGTCGCAGCCGCTGAGCGCGGCAGCCAGAGGTAGTAGCGCCAGGATCTTGAGACGAGACACGGGCCGAGCCTTTGAGAATGAGTTTCTTTTGCGGGGCCAACGGGTAGCTGCGGCGCAACAATCCGGACATTGGACAATTTGTCCAATGTTGCAGTGCGAGATGTTGGGTCAGACAGGGCCAGATTGCCTGGCGCCCGCCGGGCGGTCGGCTTTGGTTTTCAGGACGTTAAGGGCGCACGCATGGCGACGGCACAGACCCCCGCAATGGCAGATCTCCACTCGGGCGAGCATGGCCACGACCAGGCCAGCCCCGGCGAGATCGCCATCGGCGTCATCATCGGCCGCACCTCGGAATTCTTCGACTTCTTCGTCTTCGCGATCGCCTCGGTGATCGTCTTCCCGCGTCTGGTGTTCCCGTTCGCGAGCGAGCTGACCGGCACCCTCTATTCCTTTATGATCTTCGCACTGGCCTTCATGGCCCGGCCGATCGGCACGGTCATTTTCATGACGGTCGACCGTGCCTACGGCAAGACCGCCAAGCTGATCTCGGCGCTGTTCCTGCTCGGCACCGCGACCGTCGCGCTGGCGTTCCTGCCCGGCTATCACGAGATCGGCGTTGCCGCGATCTGGCTGCTGGCACTGGCGCGCATCGCCCAGGGCCTCGCCTGGGGCGGCGCCTGGGACGGCATGGCTTCGCTGCTGGCGCTGAACGCGCCGCCCTCCCAGCGCGGCTGGTACGCGATGGTGCCGCAGCTCGGCGCTCCGCTCGGGCTGATCGTGGCGAGCGCGCTGTTCGCCTATTTCGCCGGCAATCTCTCGGCCGACGATTTCTTCGACTGGGGCTGGCGCTATCCGTTCTTCGTTGCCTTTGCCATCAACGTCGTGGCGCTGTTCGCGCGCCTGCGCATGGTGACGACGGAGGAATATGCCACGCTGTTCGAGACCCGCGAATTGCAGCCGGCGCGCATCTCCGACACGGTCGCGCGCGAAGGCCAGAACATCATGCTCGGGGCGTTTGCGCCCCTCGCCAGCTTCGCGCTGTTTCACATGGTCACGGTGTTTCCGCTGTCCTGGGTGTTCCTGTTCACCCGCGAAAGCCCGGTGCGCTTCCTGATCATCGAGATCGTCGCCGCGGTGTTCGGCGTCGGCGCGATCGTGGTCTCGGGCATCATCGCCGACCGCGTGGGGCGCAAATCGCTGCTGATGGGATCGGCGATCGCGATCGCGATCTATAGCGGCTTTGCCCCGCAGCTGCTCGACGCCGGCGCGTTCGGCGAGACGATCTACATGGTGATCGGCTTCATCCTGCTCGGCCTGTCCTTCGGCCAGTCCTCGGGTGCGATCGCGTCGAACTTCAAGCAGGCCTATCGCTACACCGCCTCGGCGTTGACCTCGGACATGGCCTGGCTGTTCGGCGCCGGCTTCGCGCCGCTGGTCGCGTTGCTGCTCGCCACCAATCTCGGCGTCATCGCATCGGGTGCGTATCTGTTGTCCGGCGCGTTCTGGACCCTGCTCGCGCTCTGGCTCAGCGGCCAGCGCGAGGCGGGCGATATGGACGCGGGGCGTTAGGCTCGCGCCGTCGCCGCATCACAGGTGTCGTAGTGTCGTAGGGTGGGCAAAGCGAAGCGTGCCCACCACCTGTTTGCCATTGAGAAAGATCGTGGGCACGGCGCTGCGCGCCTTTGCCCACCCTACGCAGCGCAATCTGTCGCTCCAGATCCAGGGTTCGCGCTAAGCGCGCCCCGGGATGACGTGCGCTTAGCGCAGGTCAATCCGCCACGATCTTCACACGATCGCGCACCTTTACCTGCGCGCTGCGATCGAGCCCGTTGAGCATGCGGAAGCGCTCGGCGGGGTGATCGACGCCGGCCATGCGGTGGGAGAGCGATTCCACGGTATCGCCGGGCTGCACGGTGATGACCTTGATGCGCAGCGGGCGGGCGGCCTGGATCTCGTCGAGCGTCAGGCGGCGGAACGAATTGACGGTCTCGCGCGCGTTGCGCTCGCTCTCGGTCGATTTCTGCCTTGTCGCGAAGATGAAACGATAGACGTCGCTGCCGAACCGCAGCGCATAGACCTTGAACTGCCACTGGTCGCCCTTGGCGGCGGCGGACGCGGCCGGGAAGCCGTTGATGGTGAGGTCTTCGGTGGACGCCTTCTCGACGCCCTCCATCCAGCCGGAGTTCAGATAGTCGCCGAGCGACTGCTCCGCCGGCACCCGCACCACGTCGAAACGCATCGCCTGTGCGCCGCCCTCGCGCACGCCGATCACGGCCTGGGCGGTGTTGTCGAGCGTGAAATTGTCCGGCGCCTGGAAGGTGAAGCCCAGCTTCGGATGCAGGAAGCGGCGGCCGCGCACGAAACCTTCGCTGGGGTCTTCGCCGTAAACGAGGTTGTCGATCGCGGCGAGATAGCTCTCGCGGTCGCGCTCGGCGCCTTCGGGCGCAGTGTATTGCCGCGCGATATTCTGCGCGTTCTGCACGCGCTCCGGGGTTGCCGGATGCGACGAGGTGAAATCCTGCGCGCGCGGATCGAGCGAAGACTTGCCGGCCTTCAGCTCGGCATTGCGCTCCATCGCCGAGAGGAAGCGCGCCGCACCGTAGGGGTCGAAATGCGCCTTGGCGGAAATGCCCACCCCGATGCCGTCGGCCTCGAGCTCCTGCTTGCGCGAGAAGCTCGCCATGGTGAGCTTGGTCTTGGCCAGCGCCAGCGCCGTGAGATCGGGATCGTTGCTCATGTCGGTGACGACGCGGGTGACGATCGCAGCCTGGCGCGCCTGGTCCTCGCGCATCGCCGCGTGCTTGGACAGTACATGCGCCATCTCGTGGCTGAGCACGGAGGACAATTCCGAGGTGTCGCTCGCAAGCGCAAGCAGGCCGCGCGTGACATAGAGCTGGCCGTTCGGCAGCGCGAAGGCGTTCACCGCGCCGGAATTGAGGATGGTGACCTTGTAGCCCTGGTCGGGACGGTCGGAGGCCGCGACCAGCCGGTCGACCGTCTTGCTGACGAGCGATTCGAGCCTGGGATCGTCATAGGTCCCGCCATAGCTCGCCAGGATGCGCTCGTGCTCCTTCTCGGTCGCGGGGGTCTGCGCGATGGCCGGCTTGGGCTTCGGCATCGCGACGGCCGGAGGGGTCGCGGCAGCCTGGAACCGGCCCATGTCGCCGCAGCCCGCCAGCGCTGTGCTCAGGACAAGGCATAGCGCAGCCGGCGCAGCCCGCAGGCGGCGGCCATCACCTCGTCCGTGCCGTTCTAGCACCCCATTCACGTCGCTTAACCCGTGTCCGGCCCCGCGCTAAGGCCTTACCCCTGTCGATTCGTTTGCGCCCAGCAACTCGACCTGTCCTACGAGGCGTATATCGATCCGCGGCCCCGTATTGCCCTCAACCCAGCCCCGAACTCGAATACGTTTGTTCTCCAAGGACTTAAGGGAAATGCCAGCGCTTTCAAACGCCGGCAGCGTGCGTTTGGAGATAGTCGCCGCAAAGCCCCGTGTCCAGCTTCGTCCGAAGTTGAGGTAGGTCATTGCCCCAGCTTGCCGGACGGACAGGACTTTGCCCTCGACCACCACAAAACGCCCGATCCCTGCCAAAATATCGTCCGGACTTTCCGCGTTTTTTATGGCCGACGGGTCAGCCCAACTGCCCTTTTTTTGGTGCCGGGCTGCGGCCTCCGACGCCATCAGGGCGGCTGCACAGTCCTTGTCCGTGATCTCGGCCGAGACCATGGCCTCGCCCTGGGCCAGCAGCATCGCCTGCACCGGATTGTCGCTTTCGCCGATGAAGACCAGGGCGCCCTGGCGGCCATAGCGGTCCGGCGTATCGTCGCTGCCGCGGAGCCTGACGTCGCGGCCGGCGAGCAGCGACGCCAGCGCCGGCTTCGTCGTCGCCGCGGGCTCGATTCCCATGAGACGGATTTCGCGGCCGTCGTCGAGACGCACGCTGCGCGCATCGACGATGGCGGCGACGCGACCTTCGCCTTGAAACTCGAACTGGCATGGTGTCGCGAGCGCGGTGTGACTCGCGATGAGAAGGAATACGATGATGAGCTGAAGCAGTTGCGTCACGTGACCCGGAGAGGTTGCGTTGCGCACGAACTATAACTCAAACGCAGTAGGTCGCGAAGAGGGCTCGTCCTACTCCTCGTCATTGCGAGCGCAGCGAAGCAATCCGAAGTCCCTCCGGGGAAAGATCCTGGATTGCTTCGCTACGCTCGCAATGACGGCGGAGGCACTCTTCCGCATCTCGCCATTCCGTTTTGCGGAAAGAGCACGATTGATCATTCATTTGCATCGCCGCTCGCGCTTGCTGCGCTCTTGCGCATGCGGCATGATTGCGGCAACAGCGATTGCCAAGAACCAACCAAGAGCAATAACCAAGCCGCCATCAGAGCACGGCGCGATAAGGGAGATCGTTTTCCATGAAGACTATTTTGTCGGGCATTTTTGCCGCCGCATTTGCCCTCAATGCGAGCGCCGCGCAGGCCCAGGACAAGCCACCTCTCAAGATCGGCGGTATCTTGGACATGTCGAGCCTCTATGCCGACATCACCGGCTCCGGCAGCGAGACCGCGGCCAAGATGGCGGTGGAGGACTTTGGCGGCGAAGTGTTGGGGCGCAAGATCCAGGTGCTCGCGGCCGACCATCAGAACAAGGCCGACCTCTCCGGCAACATCGCCCGCGACATGCTCGACAATCAGGGCGTCGAGATGATCTACGACGTCGCCGCCTCTGCGACCGCGCTTGCGGCCGGCGAGATCGCAAAGGCGCGCAACAAGATCATCATGTTCAACGGCCCGGGCTCGATCCGTCTCACCAACGAGGCCTGCGGTCCCTACACCGTCCACTATGTGTTCGACACCTACGGCCAGGCCAATGTGACCGGCCTTGCGGCGGTGAAGACGGGCCTCGACAGCTGGTACTTCCTCACTGCCGACTACGCCTTCGGCCAGGACCTGGAGAAGGACACCAGTGCCGTCGTGACCAAGACCGGCGGCAAGGTGCTGGGCAGCGTGCGCCATCCGCTCAACACCTCGGATTTCTCGTCCTTCCTGCTGCAGGCGCAGGCCTCCAAGGCCAAGGTGATCGGGCTCGCAAATGCCGGCGGCGACACCGTCAACGCCATCAAGCAGGCGGCCGAGTTCGGGATCATGAAGGGCGGCCAGAAGGTTTCGCCGCTGCTCGTCTTCGTCACCGACATCGACTCGATCGGCCTCGAGACCGCGCAGGGGCTGCTGCTGGCGGAAGCGTTCTACTGGGACATGAACGACGAGACGCGCGCCTTCTCCAAGCGCTTCCAGGAGCGCGTGAAGCGGCCGCCGACCTCGGCGCAGGCCGGCGTCTACTCCTCCGTCACGCATTACCTGAAGGCGGTGAAGGCGGCCGGCACGACCGATTCGGCCGCCGTGATGAAGGTGATGAAGGAGACGCCGATCAACGACTTCTTCGCCAAGAACGGCAGGATCCGCGAGGACGGCCGCATGATCCACGACATGTACCTATTCGAGGTGAAGAAGCCGTCGGAGTCGAAGGGCCGCTGGGACGATTACAAGCTGCTCGCCACCGTGCCCGGCAACGAGGCGTTCCAGTCGCTGGAGCAGTCGCGCTGTCCGCTGGTGAAGAAGTGACGGCGTGAGTCGTCGAGACGACGAGCGCGCCAACAGTAGGTCGTCATCCCGGGGCTCGCGCAGCGAGAGCCCGGGATCCATCGGGCGGCAGTGACGGTTGAGAGATGGATTCCGGGTTCGCGCCAAGGGGCGCGCCCCGGAATGACGGAGCAAAACAACAAGGGAGACGCCCCATGAACGACATGGTCCTGCAAAAGCTCGAAGGTGGGCTGCTCACCATCACCATGAATCGCCCGGAGCGGAAGAACGCGCTCAATCCGGAGATGGTGGTCGGGCTGGTCGAGGCGGCGCGCCGCGCGGCCGACGATCCCGAGGTGCGCGCCGTGCTGTTCAAGGGCGCCGGCGGCTCGTTCTGCGTCGGCGGCGACGTCAAGTCCATGGCGGCCGGCCGCGCGCCGCTGCCGTTCGAGCAGAAGCTCGCGAATCTGCGCCGCGGAATGGAGGTCTCGCGCATCCTGCACCAGATGCCCAAGCCCGTGGTGGCGCAGCTCGACGGCGCCGCGGCCGGCGCCGGCCTGTCGATGGCGCTGTCCTGCGACCTGCGCATCGCCTCCGAATCCTGCAAGATCACCACGGCCTTTGCCAAGGTCGGCTTCTCCGGCGATTACGGCGGCACCTATTTCCTCACCCAGCTGCTCGGCAGCGCGCGGGCGCGCGAGCTTTATCTGATGTCGCCGGTGCTGACCGCGAGGGAAGCGCACGCGATCGGCATGGTGACCAAGGTGGTGCCCGATGCCGAGATCGACGCCGCGGCCCACGAGCTCGCGCTGTCGCTGGCGCAAGGGCCGTCGATCGCGCTCGGCTTCATCAAGCGCAACATCAACAATGCCGAGCATCTGGCGCTGGAGGATTGCTTCGACGGCGAGGCCATCCACCACACCCGCTGCGGCGACACCGAGGACCACAAGGAGGCCGCCAAGGCCTTCGTCGAGAAGCGCAAGCCGACCTTCAAAGGCGCATGACCATGGCGCCCTATATGCGGCTACGCCAGATCTGCCTCGTCGCGCCGCAGCTCGCGCCCGTCGCCTCCGACATCGCGGAGATCATGGGTCTTGCCGTCTGCTACCGCGACGGCAATGTCGCCAAATACGGCCTGGAGAACGCGCTGCTCCCGGTCGACACGATCCTGCTCGAGGTGGTCGCGCCCTTCAAGGACGGCACCACGGCCGGCCGCTTCATCGAGAAGACCGGCGGTCGCGGCGGCTATATGGCAATCTTCTGCTGCAACGATCCCGACGAGCGCGGACGCCATGCGAACGCGATGGGCGTGCGCACCGCCAACGTCATCGATCACGCGCCCTATCACGGCGTGCAGCTCCACCCCCGCGACTGCCGCGCCGCCTTCATCGAGTTCAACCACACCGAAGGCAGCGACGATATTCTGGGCGCGTATCCGCCGGCGGGACCGGACTGGCAGAAGTTCATTCGCAAGGACGTGACGCAGGCGCTGACGGCGGTGGAGATGCAGAGCCCGAACCCGCAGGAACTGGCGGAGCATTGGAGGAAGATCATCGGTATTGCACCGAGCGGCGATGCCGAACTGAAGCTGCCGAACGCAACCTTCCGCTTCGTCAAGGGCGCCAGCGAGATCATGAGCGCGCTGGAGTTTCGCGTGGCTGATGCTGCACGTGTGCTGCATGCAGCGCGGGCGAAAGGGCACGCGGTCGCGGGGAATGAGTTCTTGCTGGGCGGGGTGACGTTCCGCCTGAGCTGAGTGAGCGAAGCGTAGGGTGGGCAAAGCGACTTGTCCGCCATAGCTCGAAGAGCGACGGCGGAAGCGTGCCCACGCCTGTCGTCGACGCTTCAAGAGATGGTGGGCACGGCGCTTACGCGCCTTTGCCCACCCTACGGCATCGCCGCAATCACCTTCCCCTGAAATTCGCCGCGCGCCGCTCTTCAGTGGCTTTCACGCCTTCCTTGAAATCCTCCGTCGCGCGCAACCTGGTCTGTTCGGCCAGCTCGTGATTGGTCGCGGCCATGACGCGATCGGCGAGCCCGTTGCGCATCGTGGCGCGGGTGGAGAGCAGGCCGAGCGGCGAGCACTCGGCGATCTCGCCGGCGAGCTTCATGGCGGCCGCCTTGACCTGGTCCTGCGGCACCAACTCGTTGGCGAGGCCCCACTTCACGGCCTCTTCGCCGGTGACGCGGCGGCTGGTGTAGAACATCAGCTCGGCGTTGTTCTTGCCGATCAGCTCGGGCAGCGTCACGGTCAGGCCGAAGCCTGGATGAAACCCGAGCTTGGTGAAGTTCGCGGAGAACCGCGCCTCGGGGCAGGTGACGCGGAAATCGGCCGAGACCGCGAGGCCCAATCCGCCGCCGATGGCGGCGCCCTGCACGGCCGCGACGATCGGCTTCTTGGCGCGGAAGATGCGCACGGCCTGAATGTAGAGGTGGTTGATCGATCCGAGGCTGTCAGCGGGGTCGCCTTTCTTCTCGGCCTCGCGGGCCTCCTGCGCCTGCCGCGCCGGATCCTGGAAGTTGGCGCCGGCGCAGAACGCCTTGCCCTGCGCTGAGAGAACGGAGGCGCGGATCTCGATGTCGCGGTCGAATTCGTCGAGCGCGTCCGCGATCTGGTTGATCAGCGAAATGTCGAAGAAATTGAGCGGCGGGCGGCGGATCTCGATGGTGCCGACATGCCCGACCTTCTCGACGCCGATATCTTTGTACGTGCTCATGTCTAATCTCCAGTATCTCGGTAGCGAAGAACCACCTCTCCCACAGGGAGAGGTCGGTGCGTAGCGCCGGGTGAGGGGCTGAGGTCCCCGGCGAGGGCATAACCCCTCACCCGATTTGCTGGCGCAAATCGACCTCTCCCTATGGGAGAGGTGGACGGAGCGCGTGGCCGAGAGTTCGTTCTCATCAGAGTCAGCGCAAACCCAGTCCGCGGGCGATGATGCCGCGCAGCACCTCGGTGGTGCCGCCCTGGATGGTGAGTTTCGGTGCGGTCTTGATCGCGAAGTCGAGCTGCCGCTCCAAGGTCTCGCGATTGGTCGCGGTCTCCTCGACGAAGGCGGCGAGATCGCGCACGCGGTGCGGAAGCTGCTGCTCCCAGACCGTGCCGATGTCCTTGACGATGGACGCCTCGACCACCGGCTCCTTGCCGGCCTCGAGCATGCCGGCCACCGAAACCGACATGCGCCGCATGGTGTGGAGCTGCGCGACCAGGCGCCCGATGCCTTCGGCGCTGCGTGTGTCCGGGTTGGGGCCGACCGCGCGCACCAGCTCGGTCAGCACATAATAGGTTTCGAGGAAACGCTCGGGGCCCGAACGCTCATAGGCGAGCTCGCTCGTCGCCTGCTTCCAGGCGCCGTCGACCTCGCCGAGCACGTGGTCGTCAGGAATGAAGTGATCGGTGAAGACGACCTCGTTGAATTCGTACTGCCCGGTGATCTGGCCGATCGGGTTCACCTTGATGCCCGGCTGCTTCATCTTGACCAGGAACTGGGTCAGGCCGTGGCGACGGTTTTCCTTGGTCGGCGGCGAGGTCCGGAAGATCGCGATCATGTAGTCGGCGATATGCGCCGACGAGGTCCAGATCTTGGTGCCGTTGATGAGATAGCCGCCGTCCGTCTTAGTTGCGCGGGTCTTCGCGGCGAACAGGTCGGAGCCGGAGTTCGGCTCGCTCATGCCGATCGCAAAGCAGACCTCGCCGCGGCAGATCCGCGGCAGGATCTCCATCTTGATATGCTCCGGCGCATATTTCAGCAGCACCGGTCCGCTCTGGCGGTCGGCGACGAAGAAGCGCCGCGTCGGCGCGTTGGCAACGCGCATCTCCTCGGTCACGACGTAACGCTCGAGGAAGGAGCGCTCCTGGCCGCCATATTTCTTCGGCCAGGTCATCCCGAGCCAGCCCTTGGCGCCAACCCGGCGGGAAAATTCCGGCGCGTCGGTGTCCTCGCGGTTGGGCTGGTGCGGGTCGAAGGTGCCGGCGGCGATCTCCTCGGCGAGGAAAGCGCGCACTTCCTTGCGCAATTGCTCGCACTTTTCGGGCAGGCGGATCGGATCGAAACGAAGCGCAGCGGTCATGTGTTTCTCTCCTGATCAGCGCGACGCCACCAGCGGCCACAATTCGTCGGCGCCGCGATTTGCCACCAGCTTGCCGAGCTCGACGGCCCAATGGCTCTCCGAGCCGAAGTCGTCGCGCCAGGCCAGCGCCCGCAGCGAATAGCGGTGCAGGATGTGCTCGATGGTGAAGCCGATCGCGCCGTGCACCTGATGCGCGATGGCGCCGCCTTTTTCGGCCGCTTCCGCGCAGCGGATCTTTGCGGAGGCCGCTTCGAGATAGACCTCGTCATTGAACGTCCTGGCGTTCGCGATGGCATCGGCGGCGGATGTCGCGGCCGCAAGCGCGGCTGCGGATTCGCCGGCGAGGCGCGCCAGATTGTGCTGCACGGCCTGGAATTTCGAGATCTTCTTCTCGAAGGCGACGCGCTCGTTGGAATAGCGCACGGAGATGTCGAGCATCGATTCCAGCGCGCCCGCGATCTGCAGGCTACGCGCAACGCCGCCCATCAGCATCAGCGTGGTCTGGTCAAAGCCCTTCGGCGCGGGCTTGAGCGTGACGGGCTGGACCCTGTCGAGCGTTACGGTATCGCTGTGGTCGTAGCCGACATTGAGGCCGGATTCGATCCGGGCCTTGGCTCCATCGACCAGCGCGATCGCGACGCCGTCCTTGCCATGCGCCAGCACCGCGAAATGCTTCGCCGCCTTGGCAAAAGGCACGCCGCGGGCGCGGCCGGAGAGCGAACCGTCGGCATCGAGGGTGATGCGATCCCTGGGGCCGGCCGGCAGCACCGTCATCTCGCCCTCCGGGGAAGCGATCTTCGCCTGCGCCAGCAGCCAGCCCGCCAGCATGGTCTCGGCCAGGGGAACCGCGACGGCGAAACGGCCGGCGGCGTTCAGCAGCGCAAAACCGTCGGCCAGGCTCGCGCCGGAGCCGCCGAGCTCATCGGGCACCCAGGACAACGGCAGGCCGGCCTCGCTCAGCGCCTGCCACAGCGGCGCCTGCCACGCGCCCTTCTTGTCGTTGTTGATGGTTTGCGGATCGGCGAGATCGGCGAAGATCTTCTCCGCGGTCTCGACGACGATGTTGTCACTCTCCGCCACAGCGTTCCCCGTGTTTTGCCGTTGGCGCGTCCCGCTAGGCCAAGCGGACGCGCAGGTCTTCTTGCGCCCGATGATCCGAAAAAGCCATGGCCCTGACAAGCGTTGATCGCAGGTCAACCTGCGGCGCGGGCATGGGCGCAAGCTAATTCCGCTTAGCGGAGTTTGCTCGATTTGCAGGGCGCCGCAAACTCGCTAAACAAGGCGCGAAAGATCAGAGCCACGGGGAAGGAAATCAAGATGGCCAAGGACAATCTGTGCGCAATCGTGACGGGGTCTGCCTCCGGGCTCGGCGCGGCGACGGCTGAAATTCTCGCGCGCAGCGGGGCGCGGCTCGTCATCAACTATTCGTCGAGCCAGAAGGAGGCCGAGGCCACCGCGGACATCTGCCGCAAGGCCGGCGCCGCGGAGGTGCTGGTCGCGCAGGGCGATGTTTCAAAGGACGCCGATTGCCGCAAGATCGTCGCGGCCGCCAGTGGATGGGGCCGGCTCGATATCCTCGTCAACAATGCCGGCATCACCAAGCATGTCGCTCATGCCGATCTCGACGGATTGTCGGCTGAAGATTTCCAGCGGGTCTATGGCGTCAACACCATCGGCCCGTTCCAGATGGTGCGCGCCGCGCGCAGCCTGCTCGAGGCCGGCGCCAAGGCCTCGGGGCGGCCCTCCGCCGTGGTCAACGTGTCCTCGGTTGCCGGCATCAGCGGCGTCGGCTCGTCGATCGCCTACGCCGCCAGCAAGGGTGCGCTCAATACCATGACGCTGTCGCTGTCGCGCGCGCTGGCGCCGCTGATCCGCGTCAACACCGTCTGCCCCGGCTATATCGACACGCCCTGGTTCACCAAGGGCCGCGGCGAGGCCGGCGCCAAGCAGGTGCGCGACAGCGTGGTGGCGAAGGTGCCGCTGAAGGTCGCTTCAAGCGCCGAGGACATCGCGCAGGTCGTCTGCTTCCTGGCGATGCCGGCCTCCAGCAACATGACCGGCGAGGTCGTGCGCATGGACGCGGGGATGCATTTGATTACCTAGCTCGTCATTGCGAGCGCAGCGAAGCAATCCAGAATCCCTCCGCGGAAACGGCCTGGATTGCTTCGTCGCAAGCGCTCCTCGCAATGACGAGTGCGGAGCGACGGCGTGCCTACTTCCAGCGCCGCTACCCCTTGATCAGGCCGCTTGTCACCAGCCGGTGCCAGATGAACAGCACCACCACCGCGCCGATCGTGGCCATGATGAAGCCGGCGCCCTGGTCGGGACTGTAATGGCCGATGGCCTGGCCGATGAAGGTCGCCAGAAACGCGCCGGCGATGCCGAGAATGGTGGTGAGAATGAAGCCGCTCGGATTGTTCGGCCCAGGCGCCAGCCAGCGCGCGATGAGGCCAGCAATGAAGCCGACAACGATGATCCACAACAGGCCGCCCATGCTCATGAGTGTGCTCCCCTTCCCGAAAGCGCGTCGATCAAGGTTGGACTAGAGTCTGCCTGAGAGCTCGTTCTCGGTCGGCAGCCGTCCGTCCGGCGTCAGATGGTCGACCACCTGCGGCAGATACTGGCTGAGGCCGTTGAGCAGCTCCTCGCGCGACAGGCCGCTTTGGGCGGACAGGCTCTCGATCTGGTCGGCGCCGAGTGCGCTGGCGAGATCGCCCGGCGCGATCGGCTTGTTCTCGCCATTGCCGACCCAGGACTTCGCGGCGTCGCCGTGGCCGCCCTGCTGCAACTGGTTGAGAAGGTCGCCGAGGCCGCCGCTGAGCACGGTGCCGGCCGCGCCGCCCGCGAGCAGGCCGCCGAGACCGCCTTTGAGCAGGCCTCCGAGACCGCCAAGACCGCCGCTATCAGCGGTGTTCGTGTTTACCGGCGGAGGCGCCGGCGTCGGTGACGGCTGCGGTGCCGTACCGGATTGGTTCGCGGTCATGTGCTTGAACGCCTTCCAGGCGAGCAAGCCGAGCAGCGCCATGGTCATCGGCGACATGCCGGAGGATTTTTCCGTGCTCGGCGTAGAGGGACCGCGCGGGCCGTTCTGCATGCCGTTGAGGACGTCGAGTAGACCCATGGTGCTCTCCTTTGGCGTCTCGTTCGGCGAGCGCTCACCGCCGACTGCCCCGGGGCGAAAACATATGGGGCCGTCATGACCGTTACAAGTCGGCCGCGACGCGATTGGTTGCAGGCCTCGCCTCTGCTATCGAAGGCAGGACGTTCAGGGAGCAGGCTCAGTGGTTGTGGATCGACCGATCGTGGTGGCCGGCGCCGGCGCCATCGGCTGTTTCGTCGGCGGCATGCTGGCGGCCGGCGGCCGCCGCGTCGCGCTGCTGGTGCGGCCGCGGGTGAAGACCGAGATCGAGCGGTTCGGCCTGCTTCTGACCGATTTCGACGGCTCCGAGAAGAAGCTCAGTGCAGGCCAGCTCGCGCTGTCGGAGGATCCTGCGATCTTCCACAGTGCCGGCATCGTGCTGGTCACGGTGAAGAGCGCCGACACCGCCGCCGTCGCGGATCAGATCGCGCAGCATGCGCCTGAGGATGCCGTCATCGTCTCGCTCCAGAACGGTATCGGCAATGTCGCGGTGCTGCGCGAGCGTCTCGGCGGCCGCCGCGTGCTCGCCGGGATGGTGCCGTTCAACGTGATCGCGATGGGCGAGGGCCGTTTCCATCGCTCGACCTCCGGCGACATCCATATCGGCAAGGATGCCGAGAACACGGCCACGGCGCTCTCGGTGCCTGGCCTTGCGGTACGCGCGAGCGCGGACATCACCGGCGTGCAATGGGGCAAGCTGATCATCAATCTGAACAACGCGCTCAGCGCGCTCTCGGACATGCCGCTCGCCGCGCAACTGGCCGACCGCGACTGGCGCAGGCTGTTCGCCGACCAGATGGCGGAGGGACTTGCCGCGCTGAAGTCCGCCGGCATCACGCCGGTGTCTTCGACGCCGATCCCGATGCGCTGGTCACCGACCTTGCTGCGGTTGCCGGATGCGATCTTCAACGCGATCCTGGGGCGGACCATGAAGATCGATCCCCAAGCGCGCTCCTCGATGTGGCAGGACCTGAAACAGGGCCGCAAGACCGAGATCGACTATCTCCAGGGCGCAGTGATAGCGCTCGCAGAGCAAAACCGTGTCGAGGTGCCGCTGATGCGCCGTATTGTTGCGCTGATCAGGGAGGCCGAGGCGGCCGGCAACGGACCGCCGCGCCTGACGCCGCGGCAGATTCGGGGCGTGGCTTGAGGACGAGGAGGGCGCGATGAAGCGTTGTTGGATGCTGGGACTCGCGCTGGCGACGCTGTGCGGCACGGCGACGCTGGTCCATGCAAGGCCACCGACGGTCCAGAACTCTCCCGGCTATGATGCGCGATTGCAGGAGAGCCGCAAGGCGCTGAGTGGGGCGCCGGCGACCGTAGCGCCGTCGCATGAACCGGTGGTTAAACCAAAGCACGCCAAGAAGAAGCGCACGAACTGAGGTGCGACGCTCCCGTAGGGTGGGCAAAGCGACTTGTCCGCCGTAGCTCGAAGAGCGAAGGCGGAAGCGTGCCCACCGACTCTCTCAATCACAATCAAATGGTGGGCACGGCGCCGCGCGCCTTTGCCCACCCTACAAGTCTGCGGCTTCAGCTCTTCTTCGCAGGCTTGCTCGGCGTCGGGCTGAACAGCTTCTTCAGGTCGTTCAAGCTTTCCGACAGCCGCGGCCATTCGCAGGAGAAGGAGCCCTTGGTGCAGGGCGCGCCCTTTCGCTGGCCGACGGTCTGCTGCACCTTCGGTCGCTCGACCGGCACCGGCACGCGCTCGACGTCGGTTCTCAATGCGACCTGCTGGATCTGCCGCGCCTGTTGCTCCTGCTGCTCGCGTTGCTGACGCGCGGTCGCTTGCGCCGCTTCGTTGTTGCGGCGCTCCTTGGCGAGATAGGCGGTATAGGCTTCGTCGATCTTCTTCTGTTCCTCCGGCGTCGGATTGGGGCCGGCGATGTCGAAGCTGCGATCCTGCAGGAAGTCGTAGTAGGAATAGCCGCCGCCCGGCTTGCGGCGCCCGGCGAACTTGGCGTTGCAATCGGCAAGCGCGGATGTCTTCTCGGCCTTGCTCGCGGCCTTCTCGGCGGCGTCGGCGCATTCCTCGAAATCGACCGGCGCGCGCTTCCACCATTGCGCCTGGGCATGCGGCAGCGTCAGCAGAAAAAATCCTGCCGCGGCTACGGGAAACAGCGCCGCACGACGCAATGCGATCACGGACGACATTCTACGAGAGCATTCCTTGCAAGACTCAACCCAAACTGAGTCGAGTCGGATTTTTGCCTCTTTATCGCCGGCTTGTCACCCGTGGAACCCGGGAATTTCATGGCTGGGATGCTGACATTTTGTGCTTGACGTGGCGCAGGAGTCACAGCCTCGCGCTGGCCGGCTGCTACACTTCGCCTTGCGGGCGCCTCACCCGAGGCGATGCCAATAACACGCGACGAGCGCGCGGCGTGGACCTTCCGGATTTGGCCGCCGAAGGCGCGGGCGCACGCGGAGTAAGAATGAAGGATCCAAGGATATGACGATCACCATCGCCGCGAACAGCGTGCCGAAGCCGCCGGCCGAGATCATCGAGGGCTTTCGGAATGCGCCGACCTCGGTCATTTCAGACAATCTCGCCCGGCTGCCGGGCGCGGTCGGGCTGAAACCCTATCATCGCGGCGGCAAGCTGGTGGGCACGGCCTTCACCGTGCGCACCCGTCCCGGCGACAATCTCGCCATCCACCGCGCGCTCGATCTGGTCGGACCCGGCGACGTCATCGTGGTCGACGGCGGCGGCGACGAGACGCGGGCGCTGGTCGGCGAGATCATGAAGAACATCGCGCAATGGCGAAGGGCCGAAGGCTATGTGATCGACGGCGCTATCCGCGACGTCGCCGCGTTTGCGGCCGACGACTTTCCCTGCTACGCCCGCGCCGTGATCCATCGCGGTCCCTACAAGAACGGTCCGGGCGAGATCAACGTGCCTGTGTCGATCGGCGGCAGCGTGATTGCGCCCGGCGACATCGTGGTCGGCGACGAGGACGGCGTGGTGTCGTTTCCCGCCGCGGGCGCCGCGGCGCTGCTGCAAGCCGTGCGCGCGCAGGTCGCGCGTGAGGAGGAGACCCTGACGGCGATCCGCGAGGGCCGCTACCAGGGCTCTTACGGCAAGTCCTGATCAGACGACCACAAAGGGGAGAATGGCGTGAGCCAGAAGGACGAATTCCACAACATCGATGATCCCAGCGACGGGCTGTTCCGCGAGCTCGCCGCCGGCGTGACCACGCGCATCTTCTCCGGCGAGCAGGCGATGCTCTCGGTGGTGACGCTGGCGCCGCATGCGCAGGGCACGCTGCACCATCATCCCGAGGAGCAATGGGGCGTGCTGTTGGACGGCTCCGCCATCCGCGTTCAGGGCGATGAGGAAATTCCGGTGAAGAAGGGCGATTTCTGGCGCACGCCGGGCAACGTGCCGCACACCATGCGCGCCGGCGCCGATGGCGCCCGGGTGCTGGACATTTTCAGTCCGCCTCGGCCAGAATACAAGAAAGCGGGGTCGGGCTTCGGCACGCGCTGAAGCGCTTTGCGCTTCAGGTTATTTCTTGAGCATGATCTTATCGGAAAACCGCTGCACGCTTTTCCGGATCAAGCTCCAGCGCCAAAGAGCAAAAAAGCCGGGCGCTGACATCAAAGGGAGGGGACCATGACGATCACACGACGCACGCTCTTGGCCGCGCCGGCCATTCTCGCAATGACGCCGGCGATGGCGCAAGGGAGCAAGATCACGCTGGTCGTGCCGTTTCCGCCGGGCGGATCGACCGATGCGATGGCGCGGCTGCTGCAGAGCAATCTGCAAACCAAGCTTGGCCGCATCGTCCTGGTCGAGAACAAGTCGGGCGCCGCCGGGGCGCTGGGCGCGGCGCAGGTCGCCAAGAGCCCGGCGGACGGCTCGACGTTCCTGGTGACGTTCGATTCCCATGCGGTGATCCCGTCGATCCTCGACAAGCCGCCGGTGGACGTCGAGCGCGAGCTGATCCCGGTGCTGCTGATCGGCACCGCGCCTTACGTGATCGCGGCCGGCGCCGGTCGGCCCTACAAGAGCTTTGCCGACGTGGTGGCCGCCTGCAAGGCGAGCCCGGGCGCGGTGAAATATGCCTCGGTCGGCATCGGAACGCTCGGTCATCTCGCCATGACGGTGCTCGGCAGCAAGGCCGGGGTCGAGATCATGCACGTGCCCTATCGCGGCGGCGGGCCGGCGATGAACGACGTGCTCGGCGGCCATGTCGATCTCATCGCGGGATCGGCGGCGCTGGTCGCCGCCCAGCTCGGCACCAACATGCTGCGTCCGATCCTGCAGCTCGGCCGCGAGCGGCTGGCGGCCCTGCCTGATACTCAGACCGCGATCGAGGCGGGCTTTCCCGATTTCGAGACGCTGGCCTGGTGGGGCATCTTCGCGCCCGCAGGCACGCCGCCTGACGTCGTCGCAGCCTTCGCGGCCGCGTCCAAGGAGATCCTGAGCGAGCCCGCGACCGCCACCCAGCTGAAGGAGACGCAGCACATGACGCTGCTGCTCCAGGACGGCGCCGCCTTCAAGACCTTCTTCGACAAGCAGGTCGCCTATTGGGGCAAGGTGGTGAAGGACAACAATATCAAGGCGTAACCGGCCCGGCAGCGGTCCTTGCGCATTGGCCGCGGCGAGGGCTTCCGATCCCGCCGCCGCTTTGATATGTACACCCAGGCAACCCGCCTGATGCGGGTTCCGCGGTCCCGTAGCTCAGCCGGATAGAGCGACGGTTTCCTAAACCGTAGGTCGGAAGTTCGAGTCTTCCCGGGATCGCCATTATCTCAGATGCGTGACGTGATTGCTGGCCGACCCCGGGCGCGGCTTGCGTCCATCTTCCCCATCCTTCGGCGTCACCCGCCTGTTCGCCTGTCGTCCCGTGGCCGATGATGGCGAGGTCAGATCATTCCGGCTGGCGGACGAGCAGCGGCGGGACTATCCTGTTCGCTCTCTGGTTGAATGTTCGAGCGTCCCGTTGCTTGTGCAGCAGCGTGCAGCAGTCATGTCCGCGGGCCCGCTCGCCATCTTTCGCTTCGGGAAGCTCTCGCCGTGATCAAGCAAACCTCTAACCGAACCGGCGGGATCGCGCCGCGTTCCTTTCTCGACGACAACAAAGAGTTCGAGCGCTGGCTGCGCTCCGAATGCAAGGTCGTCGCACGCGACCTCGGCGAAAAGCACAAGAAGATGAAGGACGACCCGTTCGTCTTCCTTCGTGCAACCTTCTTCCGCTGGGCCAGATGTATCGAAGCGATCTGCCCGGAGTTGAAGGACGCGCCGCGCGTGCCGTCGATCGGCGACACCCATATCGAAAATTTCGGGACCTGGCGCGACGTGGAGGGGCGTCTCGTCTGGGGCGTCAACGATTTCGACGAGGCCGCGATGATTGCCTATCCCTTCGATCTGGTGCGCCTTGCGACGAGCGCGCGGCTCGCCCCGAAGGCCAGGAAGAGGAAGGCGAGGGCCATGACCCACGTCGGCAATGGCGACGCCGCCAAGGCGATTCTCGATGGCTACAAGAAGGGTCTGACGCGGCCGCGGCCCTCGCTCCTGGATGAGCAGGCGAGCTGGATGCGCGCTTACGTGGCATGTACCGACGACGAACGCCAAGAGTTCTGGGACGACGTGAGGAAATATCCGCGGGCGAAGCCACGATCCCCTGTTGCCGCCGCGCTCCGCAGCGAATTGCCGCCCGATGCCTCGTTTGGTCGCTTCGCGAGGCGCGTGGCAGGTGCCGGCAGCCTGGGCCGGCCGCGTTTCGTCGCCATCGCCGGATGGCGCGGCGGCCAAATCGTCAGGGAGGCCAAGGCGCTGGTGCCGTCAGCCTGGGATTGGGCGCATGGCCAGCGGGGCAAGCTGCGCTTTCTCGATCTCGCAACAGGTCCATATCGCGCGCCCGATCCGCACCTCGCGCTCGAGCGCCAGAGCGGCTTCGTGATCCGGCGCCTTGCGCCCGACTCCCGCAAGATCAATCTCGGGGATCACGCGAACATGGAGGTGGAGCTCGATCTGCTCAACGTCATGGGCTTCGACATCGGCGCCATTCACGCCGCCGGAGGCGCATCGGAGAGGATCGCCGCAGACCTGAGAAAGCGCGACGATGGTTGGCTCCATGCTGCCGCAAAGGCTGCTGCCGCCTTCGTCGAAGGTGATTTCAGGGAGTGGCGCAGGCACGGTTGACCGGTGATCTCCGGTCTCGGCTATTCCCGCGCTTTGCCTGGTTGGTGCAAGATTTGCTATAGGCGATCCGATCGAGGCAGGAAGCGGCTCGCCCGCACCAGCCTTGCCACGCCCTGCCAATCCCGGAGACCCTGATGCCTTTCGATTTGATCCTGCGCGGGGGCCGCGTGATCGACCCCTCGCAGAAGCTTGATGCCGTGACCGATGTCGCCTTCGCCGGCGGCAAGGTCGCCGCCATCGGCAGCGCTCTCAAGGCCGATCCCGGCACGGATGTGCGCGACGTTTCGAAATACATCGTGACGCCGGGCCTGATCGATCTGCATACCCATGTCTATTGGGGCGGCACCTCGCTCGGCATCGACGCCGAGGAGTTCTGCCGGCTGTCCGGCGTCACCACCGCGGTGGATACGGGCAGTGCCGGGCCCGGCAATTTCGCCGGCTTCCGCAAGCATGTGATCGAGCCGAGCCAGGTCCGCATCCTCGCCTATCTGCATGTCTCGCATGCCGGCATTTTCGGCTTTTCGCACCGGATCATGGTCGGCGAGAGCGAGGAGCTCAGGCTGATGAATCCGATCGAGGCCGCGCAGGTGGCCGATGCCAACCGCGACCTCATCGTCGGCATCAAGGTGCGCGTCGGACTGCATTCTTCGGGCACGTCGGGAGCGGTGCCGCTCGATATCGCGCTCGAGGTCGCGAACGAGGTCGGCATGCCCCTGATGGCGCATATCGACCATCCGCCGCCGAGCTATGAGGAGGTGCTGGCACGTCTGCGTCCCGGCGACGTGCTGACCCACGCGTTCCGCCCGTTCCCGAACACGCCGGCGACCGCGCAAGGCACGGTGAAGAAGGCGGTGCTGGAGGCGCGCGAGCGCGGCGTGCTGTTCGACATCGGCCACGGCAAGGGCTCGTTCGCCTTCAAGACCGCGCGCGCGATGCTCGCCAACGGCTTCTATCCCGACACCATCTCGTCCGACATCCATCAACTCTGCATCGACGGCCCGGCCTACGACCAGGTCACCACCCTGTCGAAATTCCTGTGCATGGGCATGGAGCTGTCCGATGTGATCGCGGCCTCGACGGTGAATGCCGCGATGGCGCTGCGCCGCCCCGAGCTCGGCAGCCTCAAGCCCGGCAGCGTCGGCGACGCCACGCTGATCTCGGTCAGCCGCGGCCAGTTCGACTACGAGGACGTCGTCGGCGAGCATTTGATCGGCGATCGCAAGATCGTCTCGGAGGGCGTCGTCATCGGCGGCCGCTGGTGGCATCCGAATTGAGCAGCCCACGATCGAGAATGCACACGACACGCCAATCAGTCGCGTCCCGCCTCCATGATGGCCTTGGCGAGGCGCGTCGGATCGGAGAAGCACAGCTCGTGGCTTCCCGGCACCTGTATCAGGCGGAACAGGCCGAGCTTCTCCGATAGCCGCGGATGCCAGCCATGGCTGTGCGGCAGCGCGGTGTCCTCCGTGCAATTGATGTAGGACTTGGCCAGCGGCATCTCGGCCGGATTGTTCTTGAGTGCGATCTTGTCGGTGAAGGTCGCCAGCGGATGCGGGTTGAGGACGTCATAGGCGCGCTGTGCGGTCTGCAAATCCGCATCGTTGATGAAGGCTTCGCGCCAGACCGGGAACGGCAACACGACCGAGCCGTCGCCTCGCTCGGCCGCGATCGCGTCGAACAGTCCGATATAGTGCGGCGGCACCATGTCGTTGAGGCACTCGCCATCGTTGGGCACGAAGGCATTCCAGTAGACCAGGCGACGGATTCGATCGGGAGCAAGGTCGGCAACGCCGGTGATGATCATGCCGCCATAGGAATGACCGAGCAGGATCACGTCCTTCAGATCGTTCTCGGCAAGGTAGTCGGCGATCGACTGGATCGCTTCCTTCAACCCTGTCGTCTTGGCATCGCCCGGACGATTGCCCTTGATGGTGGGGGTATGGACCTGATGGCCGCCTGCGCGGATCGGTGCGGCGACCGGTTCGAACTCGGCTCCGGTGTGCCAGGCGCCATGGACGAGGACGTAGGTCGACATGTTGTGGCTCCTCCCGAGACTGTGATTAGATTGAGGCCGCGCCGCCTTGGCCGCCAGCGGTGCTGCCGCGCGTCAATTGTGCACCAGCGGCTGATGTGCCGCTTGGCTGGAAGTGAACCGGATTGGTCTCGGAGTGAACCGATGCAGCAGATCGAGCGCACCCTTCCGTCACGCCAATCGGCCTGGGATACCGCCAGCCTGCGGCCGAACGAGCAATTCGCCTATTATCGCGAGGCAATCTGCCAGGCCTTCATGAACTTGACCCCGGAGCCGGCGGCAGCTGCCGGCTTTTCTGCCAGCGTCGACCACATCCGGCTCGGCGATGGCGCGATCAACCGCGTCAGCTTCCCCGAGCACGTGGTGCGCCGATCGGCGGCCGACATCGCGGCGTCCGACCGCAGCTGCTTCTACCTCAATCTGAAATTGGCCGGCCGCTGTCGCATCCAGCAGGGCAATCGCGAGATCAGCCTGTCGCCCGGACAGGTCGGCATCTTCGACAGCGATCGGCAGTTTGCGCTTCTGCACGATCGCGGTCCGCAATTGCGCGTCGCCTCGTTCTGGGTGCCGTCCGAGGCCTTGCGCGAACGGCTGCCGGCTTCGTTCGACGTCGCTGCGGCACGGGTCTCCGACGATCCCGTCGTCGGCCATCTCATCGTCGAGACCGCGCGCACGCTCGCCGACGGCGCGCTGCGGATGACCGAAGACGAGGGGAGGCGGCTGTTCCGGGCGCTGATCGAGCTGGTCGCCGTAAGCCTGTCGCGGCGTGGCCGGGCAGGTGCTGCGGAGACCGAGAGTCTCGCCGATGCAACCATGCTGGCGTTGAAGCGTGCCATTCACCGGCGGCTCCGCGAGCCCGGCCTCGCGGTCTCCGACGTCGCCGACGCCGTGGGCATCAGCGAGCGCTACGTGCACAAGCTGCTGGCGCGATCGGGCTGCAGCTTCACCGATTACGTCATCGACAATCGGCTCGACGGCGCGGCCAGGGATCTCAGCGATCCCGCAATGACGGATCGTGCGATCGGCGCCATCGCGTTCGACTGGGGCTTCTCGGACCTCTCCCACTTCACGCGGCGCTTCAAGCAGCGCTTCGGCTGCCGGCCGCGCGACTGGCGCGCGGCAAAGGCGAGCAGCTGACGCCCGGGTTACAACGACCTTGCGATCAACAGCTTCATGATCTCGTTGGTGCCGCCGTAGATCTTCTGGATGCGCGAATCGATGAAGATGCGCGAGATCGGATATTCCTGCATGTAGCCGTAGCCACCGAACAGCTGGAGGCATTCGTCGGCGGTCTCGACCTGCTTCTCCGAGCACCAATATTTCGCCATCGACGCCGTGACCGTGTCGAGATCCCCGGCGACGAGGCGCTCGATGCACCAGTCGACGAAGACGCGCGCGATCATCGCCTCGGTCTTGCGCTCGGCCAGCTTGAAGGCGGTGTTCTGGAAATCCATCAGCGGCTTGCCGAAGGCTTTCCGCTCCTTGGTGTACTCGGTGGTGAGCTTGATCGCGCGTTCCATCGCGGCGACGGCGCCGACCGCGAGCGCGAGGCGCTCCTGCGGCAATTGCTGCATCAGCTGAACGAAGCCCTGGCCTTCTTCCTTGCCGAGCAGGTTTTCCGGCGGCACGACGACATTGTCGAAGAACAATTCCGACGTGTCGGAGGCATGCAGGCCGATCTTGTCGAGGTTGCGCCCGCGCTTGTAACCGTCCGCGCCCGCGGTCTCCACCACGATCAGCGAAATGCCCTTGGCGCCGGCTTCGCCGGTGCGCGCGACCACGATGACGAGATCGGCGGCCTGGCCGTTGGTGATGAAGGTCTTCTGGCCGTTGATGACGTAGGAATTGCCCTGTTTCTTCGCCGTGGTCTTCACGGCTTGCAGGTCCGAGCCGGTGCCGGGCTCGGTCATGGCGATGGCGCCGACCATCTCGCCGGAGGCCATCTTCGGCAGCCAGCGCTTCTTCTGCTCCTCCGAGCCGTAATTGAGGATGTAATGCGCGACGATGGCGCTGTGCACGGAGACGCCGGTCGTCAGCTCCGGCACCGTGCTTTCGAGATCGTCCAGCACCGCCGCGTCATAGGCGAAGGTGGCACCGAGGCCGCCATATTCCTCCGGCACGCTCGCGAGCAGCGCGCCCATCTCGCCGAGCCCGCGCCAGGCGAAGCGGTCGACCATCTTCTGCTCGCGCCATTTTTCGGCATGCGGCGCCAGATCCTTGGCGAGATATTTGCGGAACTGGTCGCGGAAGACGTCGAGCTCTTCGGTCATCCAGGAGGAGCGGTAGGGCATGGAAACCTCGATCGGTGATGTCGCGCCTTGCGACAGCCAGCGTCAGGCCTGCCACAATGGCCGGCACGGGCGCAAGCCGTGTCCTTTCGTACGCCCACCGGGATCGCCATGAATTGTGTTTTCAGGCTGCGTCCGATCTAGCCATGAGCGGTCTTCCCGCCGTCGATCACGAACTGGCCGCCGGTCGTGTAGGGATGATCGTCGGAGGCCAGCACCAGCGCAAAAGCCGCGATCTCCTCGGGCGTTGCCACGCGCTGCAACCCCGGGACGTTGGATTTGGCCCATTGCGCGATGCCGACATGCCAGGCCGCATCGGGCAGGCCCTCCATGCCGGCGAGCCGGCGGATCATCGGGGTGTCCGTGGTCCCGGGGATCAACGTGTTGATGCGAATGCCGTGCTTTGCGTAGTCGAGTGCCGCGGCCTGCACCAGGCCGACCAGCCCGCGCTTGGCCGCCGAATAGGCCGAGCGCTTGGCCGACGTTGCAATGGCGTTCGACGAGGAGGTGACGACGATCGAGCCGCCTTTCTCCAGCATGTGCGGGATTTGATACTTCATCGACAGGAACACGCCGCGCAGATCCGTGCCGATCACGTCGTCGAATTCGGCCGCGCTGTATTCATGCAGCGGCTTCTCGATGGAGATACCGGCATTGTTGAAGGCGACGTCGAGCTGCCCGTAGCGCGCGATGGTCGTGTCGACCAGCGTCTTCACCTCGGACTCGTGGCGCAGGTCGGCGCGAATGAAGACGGCCTCGCCGCCGGCCTCGCGCACCTCGGTCTCCACCTGCTTGCCACGGTCGGCGTTGCGCCCGCAAAAGGCGACGCGGCCGCCCTCGGCGGCGAACATCAGCGTTGCGGCCCGCCCGATTCCGGAGGTGCCGCCCGTGACGATGACGACCTTGCCCGCGAATCTTTGCTTGCCGCTCGGCTTGTGCTGCGGCAGCGCCGCGCTCTGGCCGAGCGCCACGCCGCCGGCGAGGCCGCCGACGGCACCTGCGAGCATACCGAGGGCCGCGCCCCCGACCAGATGACGCCGCTTTACGGAATTGCGCGCGGTGATATTCTGCATTTCGGTCATTTCGAACTCCGGCCCGCTCAATCTGAACAGTGTTAAGATAGATATGCTGCAATCTGAACAGCGTCAAGTTACATGAAGAAACAGGCCCCCGCCGCCAAGCGCAGCACCGCTCCGACCCGTGCAAAGCCGGAGGCCGGATACCATCATGGCGAATTGCAGGAGGCGCTGATCGCCGCGAGCGAAGCCATTCTCGCCGAGCAGGGTGCGGAAGCCTTCACGCTGCGCGAAGCCGCACGCCGTGCCGGCGTTTCGCCGGCCGCGCCATCGCATCATTTCGGCAACGCCCAGGGCCTTCTCACCGAAGTGGCGATCCGCGGCTACGACGCGCTCGCCGGCGCCTTGCGCGAGGCGGCCTCCGGCAAGCAGGGCACCCGCGACAAGCTCTACGCCCAGGGGCTTGCTTATGTCGATTTTGCGTTGAGGCATCCCGGCCGCTTCCAGATGATGTTTGCCAACAAGCGGCTGGTTGCCGACGATGCGCGCCTGAAGCAGGCGAGCAGGGCCGCCGGCCATGCGTTCGAGATCGTCGTCGCCGAGCTGACCGGTGGCACCGCGAAGGAGGCGAAGACGGCGGCTGCGGCAGCCTGGTCCACCGTTCACGGCTTTGCCAAGCTTGCGCTCGAGGAGAAATTCGGCTCTGTGAAGAGCGAGGCCGGACGCCGCGAGATCATGATGACGCTCGATCAGGTCCTGAACTA
The DNA here is from genome assembly GCF_003957705.1 of Bradyrhizobium sp. LVM 105. Lineage (NCBI taxonomy): Bacteria > Pseudomonadati > Pseudomonadota > Alphaproteobacteria > Hyphomicrobiales > Nitrobacteraceae > Bradyrhizobium > Bradyrhizobium sp. LVM 105. Next base: position 44,243 of record NZ_QZMV01000016.1, read on the forward strand.
TCTCTGGCCCGCAAGCGGCGCGCGCCGCTAGAGCATGATCCGAAAAGTGCGAAGCGGTTTTCCGGAAAGATCATGCGCAAACAACAACCTAAAGCGCGATGACGATTCATCCAGATCTCATCGCGCTTTAGATGCACATCGAGGCTTGCGGAGGTCATGACGGGCAAGACGACAGAGCTCAAGCTCGACATCGAGCGCATCGGCACGGTCTCGGCGATTCTGACGCAGCCGACCCATGCGCGCGCCTGCTATGTCCTGGCGCACGGCGCCGGCGCAGACATGCGGCATGCGTTCATGGAGAAGGTCGCAGCCGGCCTTGCCGAGCGCGGCATTGCAACGTTCCGCTTCAATTTTCCCTACATGGAAGCGAAGAAGGGGCGTCCTGACCTGCCCGCAATCGCACACGCGAGCGTGCGCGCAGCGGTCGCGGAGGCAGCGCGGCTCTGCCCCGGGCTCAAGCTCGTCGCCGGCGGAAAATCGTTCGGCGGTCGCATGACCTCGCAGGCGCAGTCGAAGTCGCCGCTCCCCGCTGTCAAAGGGCTCGCCTTCCTCGGCTTTCCCCTGCATGCCGCCAAGAAGCCGTCGAGCGAGCGCGCCGAGCACCTCGCTGCAATCGCGATCCCCATGCTGTTCCTGCAGGGCACGCGCGACGAGCTTGCCGACCTCGCTCATCTCAAGCCCGTCATCGCGCGGCTCGGGAAGGCGACGCTGCATGAGGTCGCAGGCGGCGACCATTCCTTTGCGGTGCTCAAGAAATCCGGCCGAACCAATGACGAGGCGCTCAGCGAGGTGCTGGATGCGCTCGCGGCCTGGATCGACGAATCGCTTAGCGCGTGATGACCTGAGCGCGATTGGGTTCAGGCAACAGCAAAGCTCTCTCGTTCCCTCCCCCGCAAGGCAGGGCAATCGCATGTGAATGACACGGGGACTGTCTAGGCTTGCTCCGCCTCTCCCGCTTGCGGGAGAGGCAGACGCGCTCGCAGAGCGCGGCGGGTGAGGGCTCTCGCCGCGCAGGGGCGCCCTCACCCATTCTCAACAATCGCTGCGCGGAGACACCCTCTCCCCAACCCTCCCCCGCAAGCGGGGGAGGGAGCCCACTGCCGACGCCGCTGCATCCGGCACATCACATGCGATAGCCCCTCCCCCGCAAGGGGGGAGGGAACGCATCTCGATCGAGGCGTTAGCGAGGCTCATCCCATCAGGCGTAAAGCTCACGCCGCGTAAAGCCCCTTGTCGCGCGCTTTCTGGATCGCCAGCGCGGCGATCAGGTCGAGCGTCGGTGTCGACAGGCCGGCGGTGCGCGCGAAGGCCTGGGGCGCCTTCACCAGCACGTCGATCTCCATGGCGCGGCCGAGCTCGTAGTCCTGGAGCAGCGACGGCTTGTGGTTGGGGGCGGGGCCGCTGCGGCTGACGCGCTTGACCTCGGGGATGAAGTATTGGGCAATCTCGTTGGCCTCGGTCAGCATGCGCGGGATGACCTCGGCGAAAGCCGGGTCGTCGCGCACGCCGCGCGCGGTCTGGCCGGTGAGCAGGCACAGCACCGACAGCGACATGTTGGTCAGCAGCTTTGACCAGATCGCCTCGCGGATATCGGCCACCGGCGGCGATTCCAGCCGTGCATCGTTGAAGGCGTTGCGCAGCTTGGTGATCCGCTCGCAATTGCGGTCGTCGCATTCGCCGATCAGGAGGCGATTGCGGTCCGGCGTCAGGTTGTGCACCACGCCGGGCGCGGTCACCTCGTTGGAGGAGAAGACGACCCCGCCGACGATCCGTTCCTTTGGAATGCAGGCGCGCAGGCGCCCGCCGGGGTCGAGGAAGGAGATATCTGGCGGCGTCGGATGCCGCGGCGGCAGGCCGATCCCGTACCACCAGGGAATGCCGTTCTGCGCGAACACGATGGCGGTATCGTCTTGCAGCAGCGGCTTGATGCTGGAAACCAGCCCCGGCAGCGCGGTCGCCTTCAGCGTCGAGATCACGACGTCCTGAGGCCCGAGCTGGGCTGGATCGCCCGATGCGTTCACCTTGGCGCTGACCTCGGAATCGCCGACCCGCAGCTTGAGGCCGCCCGCGCGCGCCGCCTCCAGATGTGCGCCCCGCATCACGCATGAAACGTCATGGCCGGCCCGCGCCAGCCGTACCGCAATGTGGCTGCCGACGGCGCCCGCGCCGAAAATGCAGATGCGCATATTGATATCCCGTATCCATCCCGTGGTGTCGCCCGGCGCCAGCATGACACAAGCCGCCATGCGATGGACGCGGCCGCCCTACGCCGGAAAGATATGGATCAGGGCACGCGCCCTCGGCCATAGTGCGCGGCAAACAACCGGAGGACCCCCGATGAGTACCAGCCCCGTCCTGTGGACCCTCGACGAGCGTGGGGTTGCGACCGTCACGTTGAACCGGCCCGAGGTCAACAACGCCTATGACGGCGCGCTGATCGCGGGCGTGCTCGCGGCCATGGACGATCTGGGGACGAAGTCTCACCTGCGCGTCGTCGTGCTCAAGGGCAATGGCAAGCACTTCCAGGCCGGCGCCGATCTGAAATGGATCAACGGCGTGCGGCCGCAATCGGCTGAAGCGAACGAGGCGGCCTCGCGCGCGACCTTCGAGGCCGTGCAGCGGCTCAACACGCTACCGATTCCGACCGTCGCGCTGGTGCAGGGCGGCTGCTTCGGCGGCGGCACCGGCGTGATCGCGGCCTGCGACGTCGTGATCGCAGCGGACAATGCGCTGTTCTCGATCACCGAGGTGCGCTGGGGCCTGACCGCGGCGATCATCATCCCGCAGCTCTGCGACGCCATCGGCGTCCGCCAGGTCCGCCGCTACGCGCTGACCGGCGAGCGTTTCGGTGCCGAGGACGCCCGCCGCATTGGTCTCGTGCACGAGGTGGTGCCGCTGGCCGAACTCGAGGCCGCAGGCAGCAAGCTGGTCGAGCAATTGCTCGCCAACGGGCCGGAGGCGATGGCTGAAACCAAGAAGCTCGCACTGGAGAGCTCGTTCGGCGGCATGGCGGTGGACGATGCCGCCTACACCCGGCTCGTGCAGCTGCATTCGCTCAAGCGCCAGAGCGCGGAGGCGGCGGAGGGACTGGCCTCGTTCGCCGAGAAGCGGGCGGCGAAGTGGGGCGGCGGGAGCTGAGAGTCAGCAGCCGCGGCAGATGTTGTTGATGCTGCGATAGACCGCGTCGTCGTCCTGCCGCATCTGGCGCAGCGTTTCGAGCGTCCTGCTCGCGTCGGTCGCGGGCGCAGGCTTGCGCCTGGCCGCGAGCTCGTCCTCCTGCTGCTTGTAGCAGGCTTCGCGCTCCGGCTTGGCCTGGATGAAGCGGCAGTTCTGCTCCACGGCTGTGGCGGGAGCGGCGGAGATCGCGAAGGCGAGCAGGGCGGCGAAACAATATCTGACGATGATCGAATCCATGGCCGCCCTTGTCTCAGGTCCACCGAGGGTGAGCAACCGCGATCTTGCGACGATGGCGCCTGCCGGCTAATCCGTGGTCCTGTTCGAAGGGTTTGGGAAGGGACGCGCCATGCGGGCCGTGACGATCGAAGAACCGGCACGACAGGTGCCGCTCTATGGCGAATACGAAGTCGTCGTGCTCGGCGGCGGGCCCGCCGGCATCGTCGCGGCGGCTTCAAGCGCGCGCGCCGGGCGGAAGACGCTGCTGATCGAGCGCTACGGCTTCCTCGGCGGCATGGGCACGGCGGCCGGCGTCACGAACTTCTGCGGCCTGCATGGCAATGTCTATGGCGAGCACCGGCGGCTGGTGCAGGGCATGGCCTCCGAGCTGCTGGCGCGGATTGATCGATTGGGCGGCCTCAACACGCCGCATCTGATCCTCGGCAAGGTGTTCGCTCAGGCCTATGACACCGCAGCCTACAAGATCGCGGCCGACGAGCTGCTGGGCAGCCACAAGGTGCACATCCTGTTCCACGCGCTCGGCGCCGGCGTCGTGATGGGCGACAACAGCCGCATCGACGCGCTGATGGTCGAGACCAAGGCCGGCCGGCAGGCGGTGCGATCAGAGATCTTCATCGACTGCTCCGGCGACGGCGATCTCGCGGTCTGGGCCGGCGCGCCGTTCGAGATCGGCGACGCGCACGGTCATCCGCTGTACCCCTCGATGATGCTCCGTCTGAACGGCATCGATCCCGCCAAGGCTGGCGAGGCCTGGCGCACCATTCCGCAATTGATGGAAAAAGCCGTCGCGGCCGGAACCCACACATTCCCGCGCAAAAGCGCGATCGTGCGGCCGCAGAAGTCCGGCATCGAATGGCGGGTGAACTTTACGCAAGTGGCGCGCGAGGATGGCCACGCCATCAATGGCGTCGAGCCCGACGATCTCACCCGCGGCGAGATCGAGGGCCGCAAGCAGGCGCTCGCCGCTTACGAGTTCTTGCGCAGCACTGTCCCGGGCTTTGAGAAGTCCTACATCGTCGATTTGCCGCCGCAGCTCGGCATCCGCGAGACCCGCCGCATCACGGGCGGCTATCAGCTCAGCGGCGAGGACGTGCTCGGCTGCGCCTCGTTCGAGGATTCCATCGGCGTCAATGGCTGGCCGATCGAGGCCCATGTGCCCGGCGACGTCGTCTTCACCTTCCCGCCGATCCCGGAATCCCGCGGCTATAATGAGCTGCCGTACCGCATGCTGGTGCCCGAAGGGGTCGAGAACCTGCTCGTTGCCGGCCGCTGCGCCTCCATGACCCATGAGGGCCAGTCCGCGGCGCGGGTATCCGGGGCCTGCTTCGCGATGGGGGAGGCCGCCGGCTCCGCCGCCGCGCTGGCGCTCTCCGGAAACCGGATTCCACGCGAAATCCCCATTGAAAAATTGCAGGAAACGTTGAAACAACAGGGTGCCTTCATCGGCCGGGACCAAATGGTGCCGGAAGGATTGTGACGGGCGGCAATAGAACGACGGCGGAGGAAACGGGATGATCGGAATGGTGCGGCTCGCGCTTGCGGGCCTTCTGGCGATCACGGCGATGGGCGGTGCAAGGGCCGAGGACGCGCTGAAGGCCAGGATCGGCGTGCTCCGCCTGTCCTCCTCCGCGCCCGTCTTCATCGCGCAGGACAAGGGCTATTTCCGCGAGGCCGGCCTCGAGGTCGAGCTGAAATTCTTCGACGCGGCCCAGCCGATCGCGGTCGCGACCACGTCGGGCGACGTCGATTTCGGCATCACCGCCTTCACCGCCGGTCTCTACAATCTCGCTGGCAAGGGCACCCTGAAGGTGATCGGCGGCATGAGCCGCGAGAAGGCCGGCTATCCCCTGATCGGCTATTTCGCCAGCAACAACGCCTACGCGGCCGGCCTCAAGACGCCAAAGGACCTCGCCGGCAAGCGCGTGGCGATGACGCAGGTCGGATCGAGCTTTCACTATTCGCTCGGCCTGCTCGCCGACAAATACGGCTTCAAGCTCGCGGACGTGAAGATCGTGCCGCTGCAATCGCTGTCGAATGCGGCGGCCGCGCTGAAGGGCGAGACCGTCGATGCGGCGCTGCTGCCGATCTCGACCGCGCGCAAGCTCATGGACGAAGGCGGCGCGAAATTCCTGGGCTGGGTCGGCGACGAGACGCCCTGGCAGCTGGGTGCGGTGTTTGCCTCGCCGAAGACGCTGACCAACAAGGCGCTGGTGACAAAGCTGCTCGGCGCCTTGGCCAAGGCCGACCGCGAATATTACGACGTCATCCTCGCGGCGATGAAGGACGGTGTCGCGCCGATCAACGACAAGACGAAGCCGCTCTTGGAGATCATTGCCAAGTACACCAATCTGCCGGTCGAGCAGGTGGTCGGCAATTGCGCCTATATCGATCCCGACGGCAAGCTGGACGTGAAGAATGTCGACAACCAGATCAAATGGCTCCAGGAGCAGGGCTTTGCCGACAAGGGCTTCGACGCGGATGCGATCATCGCCAAGGAATTTGTGAAGGCGGATTGATGCTGCGCGCTCATCTCTCTCTCCGTCATCCTGAGGCGCGAGTAGCGCAGTGCATCCGCACTGCGCTGCGAGCCTCGAAGGATGAACGGCCCGGATGCAGCGGGGCCGTCGCCCTTCGAGGCATCCGCTTCGCTCCGGCACCTCCAGCGACAACGGCTTCGCCGTTGCGCGGGGGTGACGGATCAAGGAGTTGTGCGTGAGATGGACCTGATCGCCAGCCACATCTCCCATCGCTTCGGCGATCTCGCCGTGCTCGACGACGTCTCCTTCACCGTCGGCGCCGGCGAGGTGGTGGCGGTCGTCGGGCCCTCGGGCTGCGGCAAGAGCACGCTGCTGTCGATCCTCGGTGGGCTGCTGCAGCCGACGTCCGGTGCGCCCGAATTGCGCGGCTCGCCGCCGGCGGACAGTCTCAATCCGCTCACCTTCGTGTTCCAGGATTTCGCGCTGCTGCCCTGGGCGACGGTCGAGCAGAACGTCGAATTCCCGCTGCTGCATGCCCAGCTTTCGGCGGCGCAGCGCCGCGTGCTGGTCGACGACGCCTTGCGCCGCACCGGCCTGACCGATTTCCGCAAGACCTATCCGAAGCAGCTCTCCGGCGGCATGCGCCAGCGGGTCGGCATTTCGCGCGCGCTGGCGGTGAAGCCTGCCATCCTGCTGATGGACGAGCCGCTGTCGGCGCTGGATTCGCAGACCCGCGAGCTCCTGATGGAGGATTTCGTCCGCCTGCTCGCCGATGGCGGCATGGGCGCGGTCTATGTCACCCATAATCTCGAAGAGGCGGCGCGGCTTGCCGATCGCATCGTGGTGCTGTCGCGCAGACCCGGCCGCATCCGGGAGGTCGTGACCGTGCCGATGACGCGCACCGAGCGCGGCGAAGCTGCGGCGCGCGAGAAGCTGTTGGCGCTGCAGACCCAGATCTGGTCGCTGATCCGCAACGAGGCGATCGATGCCGAGCGCGAGGTCCAGCATGCTTGACCGCGCGGGCCTATCTGCCAAGGACGAGGCGACGCGGCGCGTCGGTTTCCGCGGCGCCGGCTTCGTGCCCGCGAGCAGCCGCTACGGCGGATGGATCGCGCTCGCCCTCGTCATCGCGATCTGGCAGGCCGCCGGCAGTGCGGGCCTCGTCAATGCGCTGTTTCTGCCGACGCCCTCTGCAATCGTCCGGGCGATCTACCAGCTCGCGATCTCCGGGGCGCTCTGGCAGCATCTGTCCGCCTCGCTGCTGCGCATCGGCGTCGGCTGGCTGCTCGGGACCGCGGCCGGCATCGCCGTCGGTTTTGCCATCGGCCTGTCGCGGCTCGCGCGCAGCGTCGGCATCACCTTCATCTCGGCGCTGTTCCCGATCCCGAAGATCGCGCTGCTGCCGCTGCTGATTCTCTGGCTCGGCATCGGCGAAGAGCCGAAGATCGCGACCATTGCGCTCGGGGTGTTCTTCTCGACCGCGATCTCGGTCTATAGCGGCGTCGATGCGGTGCCGCGCAACCTGATCCGCATGGCGCAGAGCTTCAACGTTCCCTTCGCCACCATCGTGCGCAAGGTGATCTGGCCCGGCGCGCTGCCGGCGATCCTCGCCGGCTTCCGCATCACCGCATCCGTCGCGCTGCTGCTCGTCGTCAGCGCCGAGATGATCGGCGCCCAATACGGCATCGGCGCCTTCGTGCTCCAGGCCGGCAATCTGATGCAGACCGATCAGCTGCTTGCCGGTGTGGTGATCCTGTCGGTGTTTGGGCTTGCGGTCGGCAAGGTGATCGGCTGGCTGGAGACGCGGCTGCTGCACTGGCGGTAGCCGCAATCCGCGCCGCCGTAGGGTGGGTTAGCCTCGCGGATTGCGCGAAGCGCAAACCGCTAGGCGTAACCCACCTCTTATGCTTCCGCGTTTGCCGAACGAGTTGGTGGATTACGCCTTCGGCTAATCCACCCTACGAGACCCTCACGCGTTCCCGCGATCTTCCCTGAACAGATCCAGCTTCTGCTGCACCGGGCGGTCCGAGAAGCTGAACAGCACGGCGTCGTCGTCGGCCTCATGCGTGACCCAGTGCCAGCTCGGCACCACGAATAGATCACGCGGACCCCATTCGAACACGGTATCGCCGATGCGGCTGCGGCCCCTGCCTTCGATCGGGCAGAATACCGTCGCATCGGTTGAGCGATAGCGCGCGGTCTTGAAGCCCTTGGGCAGCAGCTGGATGAAGGTGCCGATGGTCGGCATCGCGAAATCGCCGGTCTCGGGGTTGCTGAACTTCAGCTTCAGCCCGTGGCAGGCGTCCCATTCCTGGCTCGTCCTGGCCTTCTCCAGCGCTTCGCGCGTATGAGCATAGGGATAGCTGAAGATCGGCGAGGTCTTCGACGAGCGCTTCACATCGACCGGCAGCAGATTGTGGCCGTAGCGCGCAAAGCTGTCGCCGGCAGGTTTCGTGATCTTCTGCTGGTCCTCCTTGGCGCCTTCCGCGAACGAGCAGTCGAAGAACTGCACCATGGGAATGTCGAGGCCGTCGAGCCAGAACATCGGCTGGTCGGTCTCATTGGAATGATCGTGCCAGGTCATCGACGGCGTGATGATGAAGTCGCCCGGCTCCATCGCGGTGCGCTCACCGTCGACGGCGGTGTGGGCGCCCTTGCCCTCGAGCACGAAGCGCAGTGCCGACTGGCTGTGCCGGTGCGCCGGTGCGACGTCGCCGGGCACCACCATCTGCACGCCGGCATAGAGCGAGGTCGTGATCTTGGACAGGCCGCGCAGGCCGGGATTTTCCAGTACCAGCACGCGCCGCTCGGCCTCCTTGGCGGTGATGAGCTTGCCGGCTTCAATCATGTAATCGCGGATGACGTCGAATTTCCACAAATGCGGCCGGCAGGCGCTCTTCGGCTCCGGGGTGATCAGATCGCTCATCACCGTCCACAGCGCGGTGAGGTTCTCGCCGTCGATCTTCTTGTAGAACGCCTCGCGTTCCGGTGTCTTGGTCACGGCTTCCATGGCAGCGCTCCCGTTCGTTTGTTGATTGACAGTATACTGACGATCTGGCTAGCGTCAACGTGAGGGACGGCTTACAAGTTCGCTGTCGTTCCGGGGCTCGCGCAGCGAGAACCCGGAACCTCGAGATTCCGGGTTCGGCTCTTCGAGCCGCCCCGGAATGACGAGCAAGAAACAGCAGGGAGGGTGCCAATGAAGCTGCACGGCTATTTCCGCTCCAGCGCCGCTTATCGCGTTCGGATTGCGCTGAATCTCAAGGGCCTCAAGGCCGCGCATCTGCCGCATCATCTGCGCAAGGGCGAGCAATGCGCGCCCGCCTATCTCGCCATCAACCCGCAAGGCCTGGTGCCGGCGTTGGAGAACGATGCGGGTGCGGTGCTGACGCAATCGGTCGCCATCATCGAATGGCTCGACGAGACGCACCCCCATCCGCCGCTGCTGCCGAAGGATGCGCTGCAGCGCGCCAAGGTGAGGGCGTTTGCGCTGGCGATCGCCTGCGACACCCATCCGGTGCAGAACCTGAAAGTGTTGGCGCGGCTGCGCGAGCTCGGCCTGCCCGAAGAGAAGGTCCAGGACTGGGCCGCCTGGGTCAATCGCGAAGGCCTGTCGGCTTGCGAGATCCTGATCAAGGACGAGCCCGGTCCGTTCTGCTTCGGCGATGCGCCGACGCTGGCCGATCTCTGTCTCGTGCCGCAGCTCGCCAATGCGCGCCGCTTCGGTGTCGACGTCTCGGCCTATCCGCGCCTGCTCGAGGCCGAGGCCGCGGCCAAGGCGCTGCCGGCGTTCGCCGAGGCTGCACCGGAGAAGCAGCCCGATGCCGAGTAAGCCGCCCGCTCCGATCACGATCGATGCCGTCTATGCCGCGCCGGGCTATCTGTTCCGGCGCATGCAGCAGATCGCGGTCTCGATCTTCATGGAGGAGTGCAAGGCGTTCGACCTGACCCCGGTGCAATATGCGGCGCTGATCGCGATCCACACCCATCCCGGCATCGACGCCACGCGGCTGTCGGCGGTGATCGCCTTCGACCGCTCCACGCTCGGCAGCGTGATTGAGCGGCTGCAGGCCAAGGACTATATCGAGCGCAAGCCGGCGCCCGAGGACAAGCGGATCAAGCTGCTCTATCTGACCAGGTCAGGCGCGGCGATCCTGCGCGAGATCATCCCCGCCGTCGAGCGCGCCCAGGCGCGTATGCTGGAGCCGCTGAAGCCGGCGGACCGCAAGACGCTGATGGGCCTGTTGTCGCAGCTCGTCGACCTCAACAACGAGGCCTCACGCGTGCCGCTGCGGGCCGAGGATGCGCTGGAGCATCTGGGCAAGACGGGGTGAGGAACGTATGAGGCGATACGCGCGCCCCACGCTTACATCTCGTAGGGTGGGCAAAGGCGCCCTTGCGCCGTGCCCACGACCTCTCTCCAACGGACCAGAGGGTGGGCACGCTCCGCTTTGCCCACCCTACGATGGCTGTGCGTGGATCTCCGCCCCGTGCCTCACATCCTCAGCAATGCCTGCCGGTCGATCTTCCCCGTGCCGGTCTTCGGCAGCTCGTCGATGAAGATCACCTCGCGCGGATATTTGTAGGGCAGCAGCTTGCCCTTCACGTAATCCTGTAATCGCCGCGTCGTCTCACCCCGGTTGGCCGTGCGGTCGTTCATCACCACCACCGCCTTCAGCGTCATGCGGCGGTCCGGCAGCTCGGCGGCGAACACCGCGCATTCGCGGATCTCGGGGTGGTCGGCGAGACAGAGCTCGACCTCGAGCGGATAGACCCACTGGCCGGAGATCTTGACCAGATCATCGGCGCGGCCGCGGAAGAAGTGGAAGCCGTCGGCATCCCTGACGAAGCGGTCACCGGTGTAGATCCACCCTTCCTCGCGGATCGTCTCGGCGGATTTGTCCGGCCGGTTCCAGTACAGCGGCGTGTTGGAATCGCCGCGGACCCACAAGATGCCTTCCTCGTTGTCGCCGACGTCGCCGCCCTCCTTGTCGCGCAGCGCGACCTCATAGCCGGGTACGCGCAAGCCGGCTGCGCCGAGCTTCTTCCGCTCGGGCCGGTTGGAGAGATAGATGTGCAGCACCTCGGTGGAGCCGAGGCCTTCGACGATCTCCAGGCCCGTGAGCGCCTTCCAGCCGTTGAAGACCTCGGCCGAGAGCACCTCGGCGGCGGAGAGCGCCATGCGCAATGATGAGAAGTCGGTCTTGTCCGCGCCCTCGGCCTTGGTCAGCGACGTATACAGCGTCGGCAGGCCGAAGAACACCGTCGGCCGGTACCGCGCGATCGCTGCGAAGATCGCGGCGGGTTTCGGCTGGCCCGGCAGCAGCAGCGTCGCAGCTCCCGCCGAGAACGGGAAGGTGACGGAATTGCCGAAGCCATAGGCGAAGAAGATCTTCGGCACGGAGAAGCAGATGTCGTCGGGCGTGAGCTTCAGGATGTTCCGAGCGAAGGCGAGATCGCTGTAGGCCATGTCGTGCTGGAGATGCACGATGCCCTTGGGCCGGCCGGTCGAGCCGGAGGAGTACATCCAGAACGCCATCTCGTTGCGATGCGTGTGGGCTTCGGCCAACTCGGTCGAAAACTGCGTAAGCCAATCCGCCGCCGCAACAGCTGCTGGCGCCGCGTGATCGCCCACCGCGCCATTGACGACGATCAGCGTACGCAGCTTCGTGTCCTTGCAGGCTTCGACGTTGAAGCGCGCGGAGAATTCGGACTCCGCCACCGCAACGACGGCCCCGGAATCGGCGAGATAGAATTGCAGCAGGTCGGGCGGCGTCAGCGTGTTGATCAGGAGCGGCACGAAGCCGGCGCGCACCGCGCCGAAAAACGCGGCCGGATAGGCCGGGGTGTCGTCGAGGAATAGCAGCACGCGGTCGCCGCGCTTCAGGCCGAGCGAAGCAAAGCCGTTGCCCCAGCGGCAGGCGTCCGCGCATAGCTCGGCATAGGTCCGCGTGCCCGCGGGCCCCAACAGCGCCAGCTTGTCACCGCGGCCCTTGCCGAGGTTGTCAAACAGCACTCGGCTGGCATTGTAGATGTCGGGAACGGCAAAGCCGATCTCGCGCGTCCCCGCGCTGTCGGCAGGCACCTGGTCGAAAATCTCGTTGCTCATGCCTCGTCTCCGCCGTTCTTGGCCGCCTCGTAGCGGGACATGAAGGCCGGCGACATCGCGCGCAGCCGGGAATCGTCGATCCGGCCCGAGCGGGTGATGTAGCTGTAGGCGAAATCCATCAGGGGAAGCTTCATGTGCTCGGCAAAGCGCTCATACCAGAACGCCGAGGTGCGCGCGGCGTTGACGAGCTTCTGCACCACCGGTTTGCGCGCGGCCTGGTAGCGATGCAGGGCGGTCGCAAGATGCGCATCCGATTCCAGCGCCTTGACCAGCGCAATGGCGTCCTCGATGGCAAGCCGCGTGCCCGAGCCGATCGAGAAATGCGCCGAATGCAAGGCGTCCCCGAGCAGCACCATGTTCTTGAACGACCAATGCTCGTTCCAGACCCAGGGGAAGTTGCGCCAAACCGATTTGTTGGAGACGAGGCAATGGCCGCCAAGCGTGTCCGCAAACACTTCTTCGCAGACGCCCTTGGACTGCTCGACGTCCTTGTAGGCGAAGCCGTAGGCCTGCCAGGTCGCATGGTCGCATTCGACCAGGAAGGTGCTCATGGCCGGCGAGTAACGGTAATGATGCGCGTTGAAGGCGCCGCGGTCGGTCTTCACGAAGGTTTGCGACAGCGTGTCGAAGCGCTTCGAGGTGCCGTACCAGACGAACTTGTTGGAAGAGTAGGACAGTGAGGTGCCGAAATCGCCCTCATAGGCGCGGCGCACCAGCGAGTTCAAGCCGTCGGCGGCGACGATCAAATCGTGGCCATTGAGCTGGTCGATGGCGTGGATCTGCGAGTCGAAGCGGGGCGTGACGCCGACGTCGAGCGCGCGCTGCTGCAGGAATCTGAGCAGCTCCAGCCGCCCGATCGAGGAGAAACCGACCCCGTCGATGGCGACGCTGTCGCCATGAAGGTTCAGCGTGATGTTCTCCCAGCTCTCCATATGCGGCGCGATCGCGTCGACCGTCTCGGGGTCGTCGGCGCGCAGGAATTCAAGCGCCTGGTCGGAGAACACGACGCCAAAGCCCCAGGTCGCGTCGGCCGGGTTCTGTTCGAACAGGTCGACCTGATCCTCGGGGTGACGCTTCTTCCAGAGATAGGCGAAATAGAGCCCACCGGGCCCCCCGCCAATCACGGCGATCCGCAACGTCTGCCTCCCTAATTGACAGTATACTTACTATCTAGGGGTAGACTAATGTGCTCCGGCGTCCGGCGCCAGCGGAAATTATCCGCCGAGCGCGGGCGCCGCAGCTCGCCCTCGGACACACGTCTTGTGCGCATCCGAAGCCGTCAGATCCGAACCATAGCCAAACCGCGCCGGCTTGGCTATTCGCGCATCAGACGCAGCGCTTCACATAGACCCCGTTCACCAACACCCTGGTACAGCGGACCACGGGGGCCGGCTTGCGGACCACGACGGCCGCGTTCGGCCCGGCGCAGCCGGCGCGATAGACGCCGCGGGCGCACACCACCGCGTTGGCGTCGGTGGCCTCGAGAATCATGGACGCTCCGAAGGCGAGCAGCGCAGAAGCAACGAGCAGCAATGAACGCATGGTGTCCTCCCGGGGCTTGTCGTGGTCGAAACTGGGTCTGAAGAAAGTATCTGCGTCAGCGTGCGAGCAACTGGTCGCGCACTGCGCAGTTCATCTCCGTGCTGCGGATAAACATCATCCGCTCCGCCCTATCTGGCGGCGAAAGGCGCGAGCACCTCCTTGCAGGCCGGCGAGAGCGATGCCGCCCGGTTGGAAATGCATTGGATGATCCGGCCGCCGCCGGGCGCCACGCCGGCGCAGAGGGTGCGGATGTCGGCGCCGCAAGCCGACCGCGCGATGAACAGCTCTTCGCGCGGCAGCAATGGCCGCAGCACGATGGTGGCCGGTGCCGCGGCAGGCGCCGCCGCGGCGGCCGGTGCAGCACCCGACGCGGGCGCGGCCGCTCCGCCACCGAACGCCGCATTCACGGCCTTGGCGCAACCGGCCGACACCTTCGCCTTGTTCTTCTCCAGGCATTCGATGGCGGGCGCGCCGCCGGGCGGCACGCTGGCGCAGACCTTGGGATAATCGCCGCGGCAGGCGCTCTTGATCGCGGAAGCCTGGGCAGGGCTCGGCTGCTTTGCTGCTGCAGCCGGCTTGGCCGCTGGCTCGGCGGCGGGCGCCGCTTCCGTTTTTGCCGGTTCAGATTTGGTAGGCTCGGATTTGGCGGGCGCCGCTTCTGTCTTCGGCGCGGCGGCCGGCTCGACCGCGCGAACCGCAGCCTGGCACCCCGACGACAAGCTCGACATGTTCTTGGCGAGGCATTGAACCGCCTCCACTCCGCCGGGCGTCACGCTCGAGCAATGCGCCATGAAGTCCGAGCGGCATGCGGACCGGATGGCGCTCTTCTGGGCCTCGGTCTGCGCGAGCGCTCCTGTTGCAGTTGCGAAGAGTGCCGTCGCCAGCAACGCGGTGCGCGTCGATGCATGTTTCAACGTGTTGAGCATTTGAATGAATTCCTGCCCGGTCGGGAACGCCGACTATTTTGAAAAGATATACAAGCGCAATCGTCGCGAGGGTCAGCTCGCGAGCGGCATCTTTGGCTGCTTCGGCCTCTACCGCAAGTCAATTATGCCGGCGCAATTGGGCGCGACTACGTCGTCAGTCTCACCATGCGCTTGCCGCGGTTCTCGCCCGCGAGCAATCCGATCAGCGCTCCTGGCGTGTTCTGCAATCCGTCGATGATGTCTTCCTGCACCTTCAGCTTGCCGGATTTGACCCAGGCCTGGAGCTCGGCGAGCGCGCGCTGGCTCTCCTTCATGTAGTCCATCACGATGAAGCCCTGCATGACGAGCCGCTTCACCACGATCAGTCCCGGCACGCCGCGCGGGCCGTGCGCTGCGGGCGCGCCGTCGTATTGCGAGATCGCGCCGCAGCAGGCGATGCGGCCGTAATTGTTCATCTGCGGCAGGCAGGCTTCGAGAATGTCGCCGCCGACATTGTCGAAATAGACGTCGATGCCCTTCGGAGCAGCCGCGCGCAACGCCTTGAAGACCGCGCCATCCTTGTAGTCCACGGCGGCATCGAAACCGAGCTCGGAAGTAAGCCAGTTGCACTTGTCCGCGCCGCCGGCAATGCCGACCACGCGGCATCCTTTGATCTTGGCGATCTGTCCGACGATCGAGCCGACCGAGCCCGCGGCCGCGGAAACCACCACGGTCTCACCCTGCTTGGGCTTGCCGATCTCGAGCAGGCCGAAATAGGCGGTGAGGCCGGCGATGCCGAACACGCTGAGCAGATGCGTCATCGGCTCGAGCTTCGGCATCTTGGTGAGATGCTTCGCCGGCACCGCGGCAAATTCCTGCCAGCCGGTGTCGCCGAACACGATGTCGCCGGCAGCCAGGTCCGGCGCCTTCGAGCTGACGACCTCGGCAATGGCGCCGCCGGCCATCACGCTGTTGGCCTCGACCGCGGAGCGATAGGTCGCGCCGTGCATCCAGGCGCGGTTGGCGGCGTCGAGTGAAATGTATCGCACGCGCAGCAGGGCCTCGCCGTCTTTCGGTTCCGGCATTGCGCCGTCCACCATCTTGAAATGCTCCGGGCCGAGCTTGCCGCTGGGCTTTTCGACCAGCAGAATTTGGCGATTGGCGTTGCCGCTCATGGCGTTTCCCTCATTGATGTCTTGACGATTATTGATGCAGCCGCCGCAAACAAAACGTGCAGGCCGCATGTGTTCTGCGCCGCATGAAGGCTAGAGCGCGGCGTGCGATTTCACAACGGGAACATCCCGAAAACGCGACCACACGCAAAGCGTGTTGCGTCGCTGTAATATCTACGACATCATGAAGCGCCGATGTACGTGGGGATCAACGATGTCCAACAGGTTTACGCAATACATTCTGGCGGCGATGGTGCTCGGCATCATCATGGGGGCGGCGATCTACAGCTTCCTGCCCGACACGCGCGCCGAGTGGGCCTCCGCCATCAACCTGATCGCCATGATGTTCCTGCGCCTGATCAAGATGATCATCGCGCCTCTGGTGTTCGCGACCCTGGTCGGCGGCATTGCCCATATGGGCTCGGGCTCCAAGCTCGGCCGCATCTTCGCCAAGACCATGGGCTGGTTCGTCAGCGCCTCCTTCATCTCGCTGCTGCTCGGCCTGATCATGGTCAATCTGCTGCAGCCCGGCGCGAATTTCCCCGGCACGTTGCCCGCCGCGGATCAATCGACCGGCCTGCCGGTGTCGGCCTTCTCGATCGAGAAATTCCTCACCCATCTGATTCCGACCTCGATCGCGGATGCGATGGCGCAGAACGAGATCCTGCAGATCGTGATCTTCGCCGTGTTCTTCTCGGTGGCGATGGGCGCGATGCCCGAGCGCTCCAAGCCGATCCTGGCGCTGATCGACGACATCGGCCACATCATGCTCAAGGTCACGAGCTACGTGATGCTGTTCGCGCCGCTCGCGGTGTGGGCCGCCATCACCGCCACGGTCGCCAAGAACGGTCTCGGCGTGCTCTGGAAGCTCGTCGTCTTCATGGGCGGCTTCTATCTCTCGCTGGCGATCCTGTGGGCGATCCTGATCGTCGTCGGCTTCATCGTGATCGGTCCGCGCTACAGCCATCTCCTGAAGCTGATCCGCGAACCGCTGATGATCGCGTTCTCGACCGCGAGCTCGGAGGCGGCCTATCCGAAGACGCTGGAGGGCCTCAATCGCTTCGGCGCCTCGTCGCGGATCTCGAGCTTCGTGCTGCCGCTCGGCTATTCCTTCAACCTCGACGGCACGATGATGTATTGCACCTTCGCGAGCGTCTTCATCGCGCAGAGCTATCACATCGACATGCCGCTCGGCACCCAGCTCGCGATGCTGGCGACGCTGATGATCACCTCCAAGGGCGTCGCCGGCGTGCCGCGCGCCTCCCTCGTCGTGATCGCCTCGACGCTGGCGCAGTTCAACATCCCCGAGGCGGGCCTGCTGATGATCATGGGCATCGACACCTTCCTCGACATGGGCCGCAGCGCCACCAACGTGATCGGCAACACGCTGGCGACCTCGGTCGTGGCCAAATGGGAAGGCGAGCTCGGGCCCGAGCACGCGCTCGGACCCGGCGACGTCGTGCCTGAGGACATGGTGCCGGGCGAGGTGCCCGCGATGGCCGGCCATGGCTAGGAGCGAACCATGGTCCAGATCCTGGCGAGGTCGTTGACCTCAGGCCGCCTGTGGCTCGCGGCATCGCTGCTCGCGGCCGCCTTGTCCGCGACCTCTTTGTTCGCGACCTCTGCGCGCGCGCAGACTGGCGAAGGGCTCAGTCCGACCCTGGCCGCGATCAAAAAGGCGCATGCCGTGCGGCTGGGTTATCGCGAGAGCTCGCCGCCGTTCTCCTTCCTCGACCAGTCGGGCCGCCCGATCGGCTACAGCCTGGAGCTCTGCGAGGCCATCGTCGAGGAGATCGGCGTCGAGGTCGACGATCCCAACCTCAGGATCGACTACGTCAAGGTCACCTCGGACGACCGCATCGACGCCATGCTCCAGAACAAGATCGACCTGGAATGCGGTTCGACCACCGCCAATGCCGAGCGCGGCAAGCGCGTTGCCTTCTCGCCCTTGATGTTCGTCGCCGGCACCAAGCTGATGGTGCCGAAGGGAGCGGCTGTTTCCGGGGTCGCGGACCTCAAGGGCAAGACCGTGGTGGTGACCAAGGGCACCACCAACGAACAGGCGATGCACGCTGTCGACAAGAAGCTCTCGCTCGGCCTCAACATCGTGACCGCGCCGGATCACGAGCAGTCGTTCCGGATGGTAAACGACGGCAAGGCGGATGCGTTCGCAACCGACGACATTCTGCTCTATGGCCTGATCGCGCGTCATAAGGCGCAAGGCTATTTTCGCGTGGTTGGGGACTATTTGTCCTACGATCCCTACGGCATCATGTTCAGGAAGGGCGAGCCGCAGCTCGCCGCATTGGTCGAGCGCGCCTTCCGCAAGCTCGCCTCCAACCGCGACCTCGTCCCGCTCTACAACAAATGGTTCACCGCACGGCTGCCCACCGGCGAACGCCTGAACGTGCCGATCTCGCTGCAGCTGGAAGAGGCGTTCAAGGCGATGGACGATTCGGCCGGCGCGAACAATTGAGCCGGGGCGTCTCTCTCACTCTCTCGCTCCGTCATCCTGAGGCGCGCGCTCGGCGGTGCAAGCGCACCGCTGAGCAAGCCTCGAAGGATGAACGGTCGAGCCGCCAGTTGGGCCGTCGTCCTTCGAGGGCCGCTGAAGAAGCGGCCACCTCAGGATGACGGTGATGGCTCAGCGTTCGTGGCGCGATTCGTCGAACACCCGGTCCAGCGCCGCGTCATACGTCGCCTGCACCAACTCGGGATGCAGCTTCGCCAGCGCCTCCATCATCACGCCGGAATTGATCTCGAGCACGCGCCACGCGCCGTCGACACGAACCACGTCGATCGAGGCAAAGACAATGCCGATGGCGCGCGCGGCGTCGATCGCGAGCTTGACGCAGGCGGTGCGGACATCGCCATCCTCCAGCAGCAGCGGTTTTGCGCCGGCATCGAGATTGTGCCGCCAATCCGCGCCACGCTGCTTGCTGTAGGCGACGCGCGGCAAATCATCCAGCAGCACCACCCGCACCTCGTCCTCGATCGCGACATAGGGCGAGATCACGAGGCCCGTGCTCATCGAGAAGACCTCGCTGGTCGCGCGGTCGAGGTCCGCCTCGGTCGCCACCTTGAATACCGAGCGGCCCGATGTTCCCTCGTTCGGCTTCACCACAACGCCCTGCGGATTGTCGCCGAGCAGCTCGAGCATGGCCGCTCGCCAGCCGGCGCCGACCACGTTCCTTCCCAGCTTCGGATTGAGGAAGAGGTGATGCGGAACGCAGGGCACGCGCTCCAGCGTCAGCACCTCGGCGGTGGCCGATTTGTCGTTGGCGAGACGGTGCGCGATCGCGCTGTTGAGGCCGATGTCGTAGCCGAAGGCGAAACGGCGCATCTGGCCCCGGCGCATCGCGATCAGCCAGCCGTCGGCGCGCAGATCGACGGCGATGCCGTGGTCCGCACAATAGCGCCTGATTGCCTGAACGAAGATTCGCTCGTCGCCTGTCATGTCTTTCGTCGTTCCTGTCGCCGAAGACCGCAAAAACGCGGGCAAAGGCGCCAATCGCGTGGGAAATCAGAGCTATTCTTAATGAAATTCTCGCGAGCGCGACGGAAATTAAGTGCTGCAATCGAGCCCTGCAGGGAAAAGAAATTGCCCTCTCTGCAGCAGAGGCAGCAGATTCGTTAATGATGCGTCCAATTCCGCCGCAAATGCCGGTTTGATCGGCATCAATTGCAGCCGAAACGAGGTTGATTATTGGTCTCAATGGCGTAGATCACACACGCGAAATCCTCCGCCATGGCAATGGTGTCCGCCCCGTTTTCAGGGGCCGGGCCACGCTGTTGCCCGAAAACCGCAATTATTCGGAATATCGAAAATCATGAGCGCGTTTTACCGAGAGAAGGTTCTTTCCGTCCAGCACTGGACCGACACGCTGTTCAGCTTCCGCGCCACGCGCGATACCGGCTTCCGCTTCCAGAACGGCCAGTTCGCCATGATCGGCCTCGAAGTCGACGGCCGTCCGCTGCTGCGCGCCTACAGCATGGCCAGCGCCAACCACGAGGAAGAGCTCGAGTTCTTCTCGATCAAGGTTCAGGACGGCCCGCTGACCTCGCGCCTGCAGAAGATCAAGGAAGGCGACACCATCCTGGTCGGCCGCAAGGCGACCGGCACGCTGATCACCGACAACCTCCTTCCCGGCAAGCGGCTGATGCTGCTCTCGACCGGCACGGGCCTCGCGCCGTTCGCGAGCCTGATCAAGGACCCCGAGGTCTACGAGCAGTTCGAGTCCATCGTGCTGGTGCACGGCTGCCGCCAGGTCTCCGAACTCGCCTATGGCGAGAAGCTGGTCGCGACCTTGCGCGAGGACGAGCTGTTCGGCGAGCTGCTCGCAGACAAGCTCGTGTACTATCCGACCGTGACCCGCGAGCCGTTCAAGAACCGCGGCCGCATCACCGACCTCATCAGCTCCGAGCAGATCTTCAACGACATCGGGCAGGGCCCGCTCGACATCGCAACCGATCGCATCATGATGTGCGGCAGCCCGGCGATGCTGGAAGAGCTGAAGGTGATGTTCGAGAGCCGCGACTTCATCGAAGGCAGCGGCAACAAGCCCGGCCATTTCGTCATCGAGAAGGCGTTCGTCGAGCGGTAAGTTCTGTCGAAGAAGTGGCGTGATCGCGCGCCACATCCGACTCGTCATCCCGGACAAGCGCGCTCAAAGCGCGCGCCGATCCGGGATCCATACCCACAGGCCGGGGTTATGCGATAGTTCGGAGTGACAGCTTTCCCTCACCACGCAATCCTGTGGTTATGGATCCCGGGTCTGCGCTGACGCTTGCCCGGGACGACAGCTGAATGCGTGGAGGCGCGTGTGGGCCCCATTGGCGACCGATCGGGGCGTCGCTCAGGATCGCTCACCATCCCCAGCCCCTTGCTGCACCGCAACACCCGCCCATCGGGCTGATTGATTTGTCTCGGCCGAATTCGCTAGCCTGAAACAAGGGCCGCGTCATATCCGTATGACAGGCGAAGGCGTATCGTACCGCCTCATGCTGGCGAGAGGATAGGAATCGTGGCCGACGACAACAAGACGCAGCAATCCCCCAAACGCCTGCCGCTGGCGGAAGAGGGGATCATGGAAACCCTGCTGCTGCCCTTCTCGCCCCGCTTCATCGTGCTGACGATCTGCGCGGTCGTCACCGCGCTCCTGATCGGTATCGGCATCGTCGACAGCAAGATCTTCGACATCCTGCTGGTGCCGATCCTGATCTTCGGCGCGCTGACGCTGCTCGGCGTCCGCGATCTCCTGCAGAAGAGCCACGCGGTGCTGCGCAACTACCCTATCTCGGCGCATATCCGCTTTCTGCTCGAAGAGATCCGCCCCGAGATGCGGCAATATTTCTTCGAGAGCGAGAAGGACGGCATGCCGTTCTCGCGCGACACCCGCGCGGTGGTCTATCAGCGCGCCAAGATGGAGCTCGACAAGCGTCCGTTCGGCACCCAGGAGGACGTCTACCGCGAGGGCTACGAGTGGATGCACCACTCGGTCGCGCCGAAGACGCATGCGCCGGAGAAATTCCGCATCACCGTCGGCGGTCCCGATTGCACCAAGCCCTATTCGGCCTCGGTGTTCAACATCTCCGCGATGAGCTTCGGCGCGCTCAGCCCCAACGCGGTGCGGGCGCTCAATGCCGGCGCGAAGAAGGGCGGCTTCGCGCACGACACCGGCGAGGGCGGCGTCAGCCCCTACCATCGCGAGATGGGCGGCGACATCATCTGGGAGATCGGCTCCGGCTATTTCGGCTGCCGTCATCTCGACGGCAGCTTCGATCCCGAAGCGTTCGCGCGCGTCGCCTGCGACGACCAGATCAAGATGGTCGAGCTCAAGGTCAGCCAGGGCGCCAAGCCCGGCCATGGCGGCGTGCTGCCGGCGGCAAAGGTCTCGGAGGAGATCTCCAAGATCCGCGGCGTCGCGATGGGCGAGGACTGCATCTCGCCGGCCTCGCACCGCGCGTTCTCCACCCCGGCCGGCATGATGCAGTTCATCGCCGAGATGCGCCGCCTCTCGGGCGGCAAGCCGGCCGGCTTCAAGCTCTGCATCGGCCATCCCTGGGAATTCCTGGCGATCTGCAAGGCGATGCTCGAGACCGGCATCTATCCGGATTTCATCGTCGTCGACGGCAATGAAGGCGGCACCGGTGCGGCGCCGCTGGAATTCATGGATCACTTGGGCACGCCGATGCGCGAGGGCGTCAATTTCGTTCACAACGCGCTGATCGGCATCAATGCGCGCGACCGCATCAAGATCGGCGCCTCCGGCAAGATCGCCACCGCCTTCGACATGGCGCGCGCCATGGCGATCGGCGCCGACTATTGCAACTCGGCGCGCGGCTTCATGTTCTCGCTCGGCTGCATCCAGTCGCTGAGCTGCCACACCGACCGCTGTCCGACCGGGGTGGCAACGCAGGACCCGACGCGCGCGCGCGCGCTCTATGTGCCGCTCAAGATCGACCGCGTGCACAATTATCACCACGCGACGCTGCATTCGCTGACCGAGCTGATCGCCGCCGCCGGCCTCGATCATCCGCAGCAGCTGCGCCCGATCCATTTCAGCCAACGGACTTCGACGACGCAGGTGAGATCCTTTGCTCAGCTCTATCCGGCGCTGCGTCCGGGCGAGCTGCTCGAAGGCACCGCGGACCCGCGTTTCAGCGACGCCTGGCGGATGGCACGCGCGGACACGTTCCAGCCGGCGCTGTAGCGGCAGCGCCCCACCGCGCTACCGGCCTGCGCAAGGCGAGAGCGGAGCGGGCTTTTAACGGTTGGTTCAACTTTGGGTGTAAATTATGCCCATGGACGAACGGCGCAACAAGGCAAGGCATCGCGTGCTGAAAGCCGGAACCATCGAGTTCGGCGGCGGCGCGATCGATTGCACCGTCCGCAACCTGTCCGACACCGGCGCCGCGCTCGACGTCACCAGCCCACTCGGCATTCCCGAGCATTTCACCCTGTTCGTTCCGGCGGACGCAACGCATCGCGCTTGCAGGGTGGTCTGGCGCAAGGAGAAGCGGATCGGCGTGAGATTCGGGTGAGTGGGTGCGGAGCGCGCCGCAATCTCCGGTGTCGTCCCGGACGAGCGCGCTTGTCCGGGACGACAGCGGAGATTGAGGTTCGCGCTTTGGCTCAATTCACCCCGTCTCGACCTCGCTCAGCCGGCTCGCCAAGATCTTGTCGATCCTCCGCCCGTCGAGATCGACCACCTCGATGTGCCAGCCGCCGAAGTCGAAGGCATCGCCAGTGTTCGGCAGCGCGTTGAATTGTTGCAGCACGAGGCCCGCCACCGTGTTGTAGCGGTGCGGCGGCAATTCGACGCCGAGCAAATCGCCGAACTCGTCGACCGGCATCCAGCCGGAGATCAGGAACGAATCGTCCGCGCGCCTGACATAGGCCGGCTCCGGCGGTCCCGCTTCGGAATGGAAGGCGCCGACGATCGACTCGAGGATGTCGGTGGCCGTCACCATGCCCTCGAAGCCACCGTATTCGTCGTAGACGAAACCGACATGAACCGGAGCGGTCCTCAGAATGGTCAGCACGTCGCGCGCATCCGCCGACGCCGGGATGCCGGGCGCCTCGCGCACCAGCGCGCGCAGGTCGGGGTTGCGTTCGTTCATATAGGCGACCAGCAGATCCTTGGCCTGGAGCACGCCGATCGGCTTGTCGCGGTCGCCGTCGGAGACGGGAAAGCGCGAGTGCGGGCTCCTGGCGACGATCTCGCGAATCTCCTCAGGCGGGGCGTTCAGGTCGATCTCGTCGACCTCCGTGCGCGGCGTCATGACCGCGCCGACCGGCCGGTCGCCGAGCCGCATCACGCCGGCGATCATCTCCTTCTCGCCGGGCTCGAGCACGCCTGCACTCTCGGCCTCGCTGACAAGATGATGGATCTCGTCCTCGGAGACCTTCTCCTCGGCCTTGCCGCCGCGGCCGAGCAAAGTGAGGATCAGCTTGCCGGAGACGTCGAGCAGAAAGACCAGCGGCAGCGAGACCTTCGCGAGCACGTGCATGGCCGGCGCGACCCTCACCGCGATGCTTTCGGGGTCGCGCAGCGCCACCTGTTTCGGCACCAGCTCGCCGACGATCAGGGTGGCGTAAGTGATGAGCGTGACGACGAGGCCGACGCCGACGATGTCGGCAAGGCCGGGGGACAGGCCGAGCTCGAGCAGCCATTGCGTCAGCCGCTGTCCGAGCGTCGCGCCCGAGAACGCCCCGGAGAGCACCCCGACCAGCGTGATGCCGATCTGCACCGTCGAGAGGAATTTGCCGGGATCGGCCGCCAGCGTCAGCGCCCGCTCGGCTCCGCGCACGCCCTTGGCCGCGAGCAGCGACAGCCGCGCCGGACGCGACGAGACCACGGCCAGCTCGGACATGGACAGGAGGCCGTTGATCACGATCAGGACGACGACGATGACGAGTTCGACCGAGAGCATTCAGGTTCCGAGGTAACGGAGTGCGGCCAGAGCAGCGGCACCTGCCTTGATATAGGTATTCGGAGCGGAAATGCCGGCAATTTCGCCACATCTGGCCGACGGAACCCGTGCGCGACAACGTTACCGAAGCGTCCTTGACGACCCGATACTCCGCGGAACTACGGATTGATGCTTAACCGCCCCTTCATGGCCGGCAGCTAGATTTTCGACATTGCAGAAATATATTCGGGGAACTCCAAGATGCGGATCGGGAAACTTTTTGCGCTGTCGATGCTGACGGTGACGGTCTTTGCGGTCGTCCTCGGCGCCGAGGTGCTGATCCCCCAGACGCGCATCTTCACGAACCGCTCCGACGCGATCAAGACGGTCGACGCCTTCGGTGCGATGTTGACCGTCAGCCAGCATATCGCCGGGTTTCGTGCGCCCTATATCGGTCCGCTCTTCCAGGAAGCCGCTGCGACGCCGGCCCAGAGCGAAGCTGCCGGGAAGGCCGCCAAAACGGCCGATGCCGGATTCGAGGCGGCAAGGCGCGCCATCATGGTGCTCGATGACAGCGCAGCGATGATCGACATTCTGGATCGCACCGCCCGACGGCTCAAGGATATCTACACGGCGGCAGATCGCGCGATGAGCGTTCCCCTGGCGGCGCGCGACAGCGCTGTGGTCAAGGGCTTCCTGCCCGCCGTTGCCGAGGTCCTCAGCAATATCGAGCCGGTCATGAACCAGCTCGAAGGGCAGGTCGTCAACGCCGATTCCTCGCTTGCGGCGCTCTTGAGCCTGGCGCGAACGGCGCAGGATCTGCGTGTCTCGGCCGGCAGCCGCGCCGCCACCTTGTCACCGGCTCTGTCCACACGCCGTCCGCTGGTGGCCGCCGAAATCTCGTTGATGGACCGCATGCAGGGACGTGTCGAAGCCGACCGCGAGCGCATCGAGGCCGGCATGCAGCAGCTCGGCAATCCGCCCCGGATCGCCACCGCGCTGAAGGCGGCGACGGAGTCCTATTTCGGAAAAGCAGCCCCGATCGTGGAGCAGGCGATGCCTGCGGCCCGCAGCGACGGCAAGTATGGCGTCAACGCCGAGGAGCTGGCGAAGGTGATCGTCCCCGCCATCCAGATGTTCTACGGCGTGCGCGACGCCGCGCTGGCCGAAGCGGCCGAGCGCGCCACGGCTGCGCGCAACGGCGCCCTGGCGATGCTCGCGCTGGCGGGCGTCGCGGTGCTGGCTTTGCTCGGAACGCTCGGTGGCGTGACCATGATGCTGCGCAAGCGCGTGGTGGCACCGCTCGGCCGGATCGCGGACGTGATCGGAACGCTCGCCGCCGGACAGCACGAGGTCGAGATTCCCACGACCGGCCGCGACGACGAGATCGGCCGGGTGGCGGGCTCGCTCCAGCACTTCAAGGATTCGCTGCTCGCCAAGAAAGCCGCCGACGAGGCCGCTGCGGTCGAGGCCGAGGCGAAGCTGCGGCGCAGCCAGCGCATGGACCAGATCGCGCGCGAGTTCGAAGCCATGATCGGCGACGTCATCAACACGGTGTCGTCGGCCTCGTCCGAGCTGGAAGTGTCCGCGGGCACGCTGACGAGCACCGCCGACCAATCGGAGAAGGTCACCGCAACCGTCGCGGCCGCCTCCGAGCAGGCTTCCACCAACGTGCAGACCGTTGCCGCGGCGGCCGAGGAGATGGCCTCGTCGGTCGACGAGATCAGCCGCCAGGTGCAGGATTCCGCGCGCATTGCCGGCGAGGCGGTGCAGCAGGCGGGGCGGACCAACGACCATGTCGGCGAGCTCGCCAAGGCTGCAGGGCGGATCGGAGATGTCGTCGAGCTCATCAGCCAGATCGCGGGCCAGACCAATCTTCTCGCCCTCAACGCCACCATCGAGGCGGCGCGGGCCGGCGAGGCCGGGCGCGGCTTCGCCGTCGTCGCCTCCGAGGTCAAGGCGCTCGCCGAGCAGACCGCCAAGGCCACCGGCGAGATCAGCCAGCAGATCTCGGGTATCCAGACCGCGACGGAGGAATCCGTCGGCGCCATCAAGGCGATCGGCGACACCATCACCCGCATGTCGGAGATCGCCTCCGCGATCGCCTCGGCGGTCGAGGAGCAGGGCGCGGCGACGCGGGAGATTTCCCGCAACGTGCAGCAGGCCGCGCGCGGCACCCAGCAGGTCTCCGCCAGCATCGTCGACGTGCAGCGCGGCGCAAGCCAGACCGGCTCGGCGTCCGCCAACGTGCTCACGTCAGCGAGATCGCTGTCCGGCGAGAGCAGCCGTCTCAAGGTCGAGGTCGGCAAATTCCTGGACGCGATCCGGGCGGCGTAGGCAGGGTCAAACACCCTCGCCGGGATTCTCCAGGCTGAACGTCTCGGACTGCTCGTCATAGGCGAACAGCTCGGCGTAGCGTCCCCAGGACACGACCGTCTTCAGCGTCTCGTCCGCGTAGTCCTCGGACATGTAGTCCTCGAGCTCGTTGCGGAAACGCGCGGCCGGTGCGGTGTGCGAGGGACGTTCGTCGAGCACGCGGCGGATCAGTCCGATGACCGGCACGTAGGAAACCAGATGCTCCGCGAACAATCGCTTGCGTGCGTCGGTCTCGAGATGGGCGAAGCGCCGGCCGGCATCGGTGAGCATCAAATCGCCCTCGCTGAGCTGAGCAAAGCGCAGCAGCTGCAAGGACTCGCCGAGATGCAGGATCTCGTCGGCCTCGAACTGGAGCTGGCTTGCGAGCACGGGCAGGTCGGCGTGCCCGTGATAGGGTGGGCTCGCCAGGGCCTCGATCAGTCCGGACAATACGTTCGACGACACGTGGTGCAACGCCATGCCGACGCCGGTGCCCGGGATCCCCTCATGGGAAGGCATTTTGGGCTCGGCGCGCTGGGTCATGCGCGCGTAGATGCTGTCGACGAGCTGCCGGAAATAGGGATCGAGCCGGTTGCGCGGATGCGGCATGTCGACCTTGATCTCGGCGGCGACGCGGCCCGGATTGGACGAGAACACCAGGATGCGGTCGCACATCAGAACCGCTTCCTCGATATTGTGCGTCACCATCAGGACCGACTTGATCGGCAACCGGCCTTCGGTCCAGAGGTCGATCACATCTGTGCGCAGCGTCTCGGCGGTGAGGACGTCGAGTGCGGAGAATGGCTCGTCCATCAGCAAGAGGTCGGGATGGACGACCAGCGCACGGGCAAAACCGACGCGCTGGCGCATGCCGCCCGACAGTTCCTTGGGGTAGGCGGATTCGAAGCCGTCGAGGCCGATCAGGTCGATCGCGGCGAGCGCGCGCTTGCGCCGCACGGTGGTCTCGATGCCAAGTGCCTCCAGTCCGAGCTCGACGTTCTGCAGCACCGTCAACCAGGGAAACAGCGCGAACGACTGAAATACCATGGCGATCCCGTTCGGCGGACCGACGATGGTGTCGCCGCGGCAGGTCGCGCTGCCCGAGGAGGGCGTGACGAGGCCCGCGATGATCCGCAGCAAGGTGGACTTGCCGGATCCGGAGCGGCCGAGCAGGCCGACGATCTCGCCCGATCGGATCGTGAGGTCGACCCCGTCCAGCACCAGCAGCTGCTCGCCGCTGCCCTTCGGAAACGAGCGGGAGAGGTTCCGGATGTCGATGAGGGCGGATGGCTCTACCTGGTCAAGCATGGATTCCTCCTCATCAGCCGAGGCGAAGGCGGCGCTCGCCGAAGGCATAGAGTGGCCGCCAGAGCAGGCGATTGAACAGCGTCACCATGATACACATCGCGGCGATGCCGAGCACGACCCGCGGAAAGTCGCCGGCCTCCGTTGCCGTGGCGATATAGGCTCCCAATCCGGTGGCCTGCAAATGCGTGTCGCCCCAGCTGGCGACCTCCGCGACGATGGACGCGTTCCATGAGCCGCCGGACGCCGTGATCGCGCCGGTGATATAATAGGGAAAAATGCCGGGCAGGATCACCTTGAACCACCAGCGCCATCCGCCGAGATGGAAGCTGCTCGCGGCCTCGCGCAAATCGCCTGGAAAGGCGCTCGCACCCGCGATCACGTTGAACAGGATGTACCACTGCGTGCCCAGGATCATCAGCGGGCTCAGCCAGACATTGGCGCTCAACCCGTAGTGGACGATGAGAGAGACGAAGACCGGAAAGGCGAGGTTGGCCGGGAACGCGGCGAAGAACTGCGCAAGCGGCTGCACACGCTCGGCAAGCTTTGGACGAAGTCCGATCCACACGCCCACGGGCACCCAGATCAGCGTGGCGAGGCTGATCAGCACGACCACGCGCAACAGCGTGATGAGCCCGCTGCCGATGACGACGAGAACGTCGGACATTCCGAGACTGGCCGAGAGGTAGCGATAGGTCAGCCAGGCGGCATAGGCCGTGCCGGCGAGGACCAGGGCGATCCACAGCGTGTCGACGAGGCGGGACGGACGGCCCTTGCCGCTTCCCGCAGGAGACAGTGTCGGCAGCGGGACGCGCAAATTCGAGACCATCCTGTTCGCCGCCGCGAAGGGGCGCGTGAGGGCGCGCAGCGCCCGGGTGCGACGGAACAGGTCGAGCATCCAGGAGGTCGGCGCGTCGCCGGAGGCGGTTTGCTCGAACCGGAACTTGTCCGCCCAGGCGACGATCGGGCGAAACAGCAGCTGATCATAGGCGATGATCACGAGCAGCATGGCGAGGATGGCAAAGAGGATTGCGGACAGGTTCTGCTGCTGGATGGCCAGCGCGACGTAGGAGCCGACACCCGGCAGCGTCACCG
Source organism: Bradyrhizobium sp. LVM 105 (assembly GCF_003957705.1). NCBI lineage: Bacteria > Pseudomonadati > Pseudomonadota > Alphaproteobacteria > Hyphomicrobiales > Nitrobacteraceae > Bradyrhizobium > Bradyrhizobium sp. LVM 105. The sequence goes on from NZ_QZMV01000016.1 coordinate 73,032, forward strand.
TGGTGTTGCCGACGGTGATCGCCTCCGAGGCCACCACGAAGAACCAGCCGCCCGACATCGACATCATCGCGTTCCAGATCAGGCCCGGCATCGCGAAGGGCACGTCGAGGCGCCAGAAGCGCTGCCAGCCGGAGAGGTGGAAGCTGCGCGTGGCCTCCTCGAGGTCCTTCGGCACGTTGCGCATCGACTGGTACATGCTGAAGGTCATGTTCCAGGCCTGGCTGGTGAAGATCGCAAACACGGACGCGAGCTCGGCGCCCAGTACCTGGCCCGGAAACAGGTTCATGAAGAACACGACGGTGAATGTCAGAAAACCCAGGATCGGCACCGATTGCAGGATGTCGAGCAGCGGGATCAACACCATCTCGGCGCGCCGGCTCTTGGCGGCGATCGCCGCATAGACGAAGGTGAAGACGGTGGAGCAGACGATCGCGAGCAGCATCCGCAACGTCGTGCGCAGCGCATAAAGCGGCAGGTTCGACGGGTCGAGCGACACCGGCGTCAGCTCGAGCTCCGACAGCGGCGCCGTGGTCTGCTCGCCGCCATAGACGATCAGCACCAGTGCGCCGACCACCAGGATCAGTGCGGCGATGTCCCAGACATTGGGACGCAGCGCCTGCCCGATGGCGGCGCTGCGAAAATCCTGGAGCTTCATGCGGCCTGCCCTTCTGGAAGGTTGGGCTGAAGTGGTGGGGCTAGAACTCGGCGTGCAGGCGGCCCGAGAAGATCGAGACAGGCCCACGGTCGGCGTTATAGGCCGGGTTTGTGATGAACTGGTAATCGAACGTCATGGTCGTCCAGGAATTGAGCTTCCAGGCATAGTAGGCTTCGAGGATGCGTTCCGGGCTGTAGTTGAGCCGCCCGTCGCCGATCAGCAGGCCGGTGCCGCCGGCGGCGAGGAAATCGCGATGCGCGTCGGAGAGCCCGTTGACGGCGCCGCCGATGCCGATCGTATCGTCCGGCCGCCCCCAATGGCTGCCCTTGATCGACAGGCCGCCCGATACGCTGCGGTCGATGTCGGTGAAGGACAGGATCTGGTTCTGGCCGTCATTCCAGCTTGCGCGCGCGAACAGCCCGACGTCCTTGACGATCTGCTGCTCGAGGTTGACGTAGAAGCCGTATTTCGAACGGTCGCGCTGGTTGGCCATCGTGATGTCGTTGATGTCGAGCGCAGGGTTGGCAGCGGCGATCGCGACCACCTCGCGGTAATTGGCCGTGTTGCCGCTGTTGTAGAACGTGCCAAGCCGCAGCTTGCCGGGTTGGTCGAAGATCGAGTGGCGCTCTTCGAACTCGACGACGGCGCCGCCGGTCTTGAACACCAGCACGTCGCTGTTGGGCGCATCGGGGACCTGGAACAGGCCGGCGCGGACCGCCCAATCCTTCCGATTGAGCTCGACCACGGCGCCGCGGGTGTAGCCGGGCAAATCCGCGGGGAAGTCGTAAGCGGCCGACGACCACATCGCCCAGTTCATGAAGTCGGCGCGGGGATCCTTGGCGTAGGAATTGCCGTCGAAGAAATCGCCGACGGCGAAGCGGCCGACGATCAGCGTGACGCGGTCGATGTCACGCTTGCCCGCGAGCTGGTTCGGGGCGTCGGGCACTTCCTCCTGCTCGCCGCCGAGGCCAAAGGTCTGCCTGAAATAATAGCGTTGCGCGCGGATCCTCGGAAACGGCGCGCCGGCCTTCTGCGCCTCGCCGTTGGAGAAGCCGGCGAGGCCGAGCGTGCCGTTGATGCCGAAGCCCTGCGCCAGTTCGGGATTGAAGTAGAACTCGCCGCCGTCCCACAGCCGCGCGCCCAGGAAAGCCGTGGTCGTCCAGGTCGCCTGAAACTGGCCGCCGCCGGGAAGGCTCTGCGGGCTCGCATAGGGCGAGTGGATCGGGCCATAGCCTTGCGGCAGCACGGTGGTCTGGGCGTGGACGTTCCAGTCGCCGGACTCGGGCAGCTTCGTCTTGCCGTTGACCGGCGCCATCCAGGGCGTATCGCCGAAATGGTAGTTGAGGCCGAGCTTGAAGAGGTGAACGCGCGGCTCGACATTGACGTTGGCGAGACCGAATTCGCCGAGATCGTAGGTTCGGCGCGACAGCGCGACGTAGTCGTACTCGGCCTTCGCGGTCCAATTGCCGCTGACGGCGAATTCGAGACCGAGTCCCGCGGTCCAGCCGGTATGATATTTGCCGACCGGGAACAGCTCGGTGACGCCGTCGGCATCGTTGACATTGATATGGGTGTGCCCCCAGGCGAAACCGCCGGTGACGAAGGGCATGAAGCGATCGAAGGCATAGCCGATGCGGCCGCGCACGGTGCCGACATAATCGATCGTGGTGTTGAACGGAGCCGGGGCGCGCTGGTGCGCGGGAACATCGAGCGGGCCGGGAAACGTGGAGTCCGCTTCGATGCCGAGAACGACATTGTTCGCAAGCTGGCGATTGTAGCCGAGCTGGTACCCGCCGGTGAGGCCGGTGGCGGTGTGCGGCAAGGCCACGCCCTGCAAGGGCAGTGGGTTGGTGCCGGGTCCGAAGCTGGCGTCACCATAGCCGAAATGGCCGCCGACATAGAACCCGGTCCAGTCGTAGAGGGTCTTTGCCGCGCGTGCCTTCAGCGGCAGATCGGCCGCATGGGCTGTTACGGGAAAAGCCAGCACGCCTGAGGCTATCGCCGCGGCCGTCCGCAAGTACCTGTAGCGGTGATCTCTCAAAGTCAAAACGCACGCCCCAACGCGAATGTCATCCATCCACCGCGACATCCCTGCCGATTCGCGGCGGCCCTGTCACTAGGTCTTAGGCGCCCGCGCACCGCCGAGATGATCTCGGCTCGAGCCGGCTTCGTCCCAAGTTCCTGAACCCCGAGACAAACCTTATTGCGATTAATTCGCAATAGTAACTGATAAGGATTGCCACAGGGGATGGTTCGCACCGCTGTGTGACGAGGATGCAACAATTCCGGCGGCCCTAAAATGAATGACCCCGCCCGGGGGGACAGCCGGGCGGGGTCGGGGGCACGACACGGGGTGGATGAGGCGCCCGTGTCGGACGCAGGATCCACGTTAGATCGGCCTCAGGTACTCAAATCAGTAGCAGGTACGAACGCGGCCGACGTACTGGCCGAAGGCGTTGTACTGAGCGACCCAGCCGCAGCGGTGATAGCCGTGATAATAGGGGTCGTTGCTGACGGCGATCGCGGAGCCGACGACGGCGGCGGTGGCGATGCCGGCGCCCACACCCCAGACCCAGCCGGGCTGCTTGGCTTCGGCCTGCGAGGTGGTGGACAGCATGCTCCCGGTCAGGGCGAGCGTGGCGAGAGCGGCAGCGGCAAGCTTGGTCTTGATCGACATGAGAAACTCCATCCGGGGTTGAGGCGGTCCGTTGTGGCCCGCGTGCCCAGTTGGACGGAGGCTCCTCGCGTCCGGTTCGAATGCGGCAAATCCGCTGCCGGAGACGAGAGCTTTCGCGAATGATTCCAGCAGGATATTGGCTAGCCGAGGGGCCCCTTGGCGAGCCTGTTCACGTCGAAGTTATCGACCTCGCCGAGCAGCTCGCAAAAGGCGCGCGCGCCCTGCTCGAGCAGTTGCTCGCCTTTCGCCGGCTCAGCCAATGTCGCATTGCCGATCGCGCCGCTGGCGTTCAAATCCTGCGCCTGCCAGGCGAACGGTGCCGGCCGCTGCGTCGACAGCCAGCGATATTGCTTTTCCAGTGCGATGCTGCTCGCGGCAAAATCGGCGATCGCGGCTTGACGCACCTGATCGGGATAGCGCGCCAGCATGATCGAGGTCTCGATCGCGCCGCCATGAATGCCGTGGCGCACTTCCTCCGCCGGGAATAGCTTGTCGGCGCCTGACAGCCGCGACCACGACGTCGTCACCACGAACAGTTTTTGATGCGCGCGAAGATCCTGTGCGACCAGCATCATCGCCGCGCTGTTGCCGCCATGGCTGGTGATGATGACGAGCTTCTTCACGCCGCGCCGCGCGATGTCTTCGCCGATCCCGGTCCATCGCTTCAGCGCGACCTCGGTCGGCAGCGTCTGCGTGCCCGGATAGTCGATATGCTCGGTGGAGATCCCGACCGGCTCAACGGGCAGGAACGTCGCTGGAACGCTGGCGGGCAACAGCTCGCGCGTGCGCGCCAGATAGGCGTCCGCGATCAGCACGTCGGTTGTGACAGGCAGATGCGGGCCGTGCTGCTCGGTCGCCGCCAGCGGCAGCACCGCGATCCAGCGCGCCGTCTCCGTAGCGGGCGCATCGGCCCAGCGGATCTCGGTCCAGTCGCGGGACGGCGTCATCAAGGTTTCTTTGCCCGAATTTGTCACGTAATTTGGGTTATCAGGGGGATGCGGACCCGGCCGGCTCCCCGATGTCATGCGGTTCTATCGCGTTGCGTTCATATGGGCCAGACGCGATTGGGCTTTAGGCGAGCGACGGAGTGCCATTATGACCCACTTTCATCTGCGGCGAACGCTCACGGCGGGCCTCTTCGCCGCCCTCGTTTCTCTCGTGCCGGCGCGGGCCGAGACGCTCGACAAGGTCACTTTCGGCACCAACTGGGTCGCCGAGGCCGAGCATGGCGGCTTCTTCCAGGCGGTCGCCGACGGCACTTACAAGAAATACGGCCTCGACGTCACCATCGTCCCCGGCGGTCCCAACGAGAACAACCGGATGCTGCTGATCGCCGGCAAGATCGATTTCTTCATGGCCGCGAACACGCTGATGTCGTTCGACGCGGTCGCCAACAACGTCCCCGTCGTGACCATCGCCGCGATCTTCCAGAAAGACCCGCAGGTGATGCTGACGCAGCCGGATGTCAAGGTCAGCAAGATCGAGGATCTCAAGCCGCTGACGCTGTTCGTCTCCAAGGAGGGTATGGGCAGCTATTTCCAATGGCTGAAATCCGAATACGGCTTCAGCGAGAAGAACGTCCGCCCCTATAATTTCAATCCGCAGCCCTTCATCGCCAACCCCAAGAGCGCGATGCAGGGCTACGTCACTTCCGAGCCCTTTGCGGTCGAGAAGGCGGCGGGCTTCAAGCCCAACGTGCTGCTGCTGGCCGATTACGGCTTCAACACCTATTCGACCCTGATCGAGACCCGCCGCGACATCGTCGAGAAGAAGCCCGATCTGGTCCAGCGCTTCGTCGATGCCTCCATGATCGGCTGGTACAATTACATCTACCGCGACAATTCCGCCGGCAACGCCCTGATCAAGCAGCTCAATCCCGAGATGACCGACGATCTGCTCGCCTATTCCGTCGTCAAGATGAAGGAGCACGGCATCGTCGATTCCGGCGACTCCTTGAAGAACGGCATCGGCGCGATGAGCGACGAGCGTTACACCTCCTTCTTCAACAAGATGGTCAAGGCCGGCGTCGTGAAGGCAGATCTCGACTTCCGCAAATCCTATACGCTGCGCTTCGTCAACAAGGGCGTCGGCGTCGAGCTGCGTCCGAACAAGCCGTAGCGTATGTTGAGATTTGGCACGCCGGTGCGGCTCGGTCTCACCTCTCCCCGTTGGGGAAAGGTGAAGAGTGCTCGAAACGCGGCAGCCAGCAATCGATGACAGAGCGCTCGACCTCGCCCGCCGTCGAGGCGAGCCTGACGGCTCTCGCCGTCAGCCTGCGCGGCGTGACGAAGACCTACGACAACGGCGTCATGGCGCTCGGCCCGTTCGACCTCGCGGTGCGCAAGGGCGAGTTCATCTCGCTGCTGGGCCCGTCCGGCTGCGGCAAGTCGACGGTGCTGCGGCTGATCGCGCAGCTCAGCGCGCCGTCCTCCGGGATCGTGCGGGTGGCGCGCCACGAGGGCGAGCTGCAGCCGGGGCACGGCATCGGCTTCGTGTTCCAGGAGCCGACCCTGATGCCCTGGGCCAATGTGCGCGAGAACGTGCGGCTGCCGCTCAAGCTTGGCGGCGTAGCGAAGGCCGAGGGGCGCGCGCGTGCCGACGCCGTCCTGGACAGGGTCGGGCTCGCCGATTTCGCCGATGCGTTTCCGCGCGAGCTCTCCGGCGGCATGAAGATGCGGGTCTCGCTGGCGCGCGCGCTGGTCACCGATCCCGATATCCTGCTGATGGACGAGCCGTTCGCCGCGCTCGACGAGATCACGCGCTTTCGCCTCAACAATGATCTGCTCGCGCTGTGGCGGGCTCTCGGCAAGACCGTCATCTTCGTAACCCATTCGGTATTCGAATCCGTCTACCTGTCGCAGCGTGTGGTGGTGATGACGGCGCGGCCGGGCCGCATCCAGGCCGATATCCGCATCGAGACGGTCGAGCCGCGCGGCGAGGAATTTCGCACCTCGACCGCCTACGGCGACTACTGCCGCAAGGTCTCGGGCGCGCTGGCGCCGTCCTATTCGGGGCAGCCGCCGCTATGAGCGCCCAGCCCGGCATCGTCGCCAAGCCGCGAGGCGCGCAGCGCGCGCTGCGCCTGGTGCTTCCCGTCATCGTGTTCGCGGCCGGCCTCGTCGCCTGGGAACTGGTGGTCCGCCTCAAGGAGATCCCGCCTTACGTGCTGCCGGCGCCTTCCATCATCATCCTGACGCTGATCAAGGATTGGCAGGTGCTGTCGCAATCGCTGGCGACCACGCTGCTGACCACGCTCGAAGGTTTCCTCGCGGCCAGCATCGGCGGCATCGCGCTGGCGCTGTTGTTCAACCAGTCGAAATGGGTGGAATACTCGCTGTTCCCCTATGCGATCGTGCTCCAGGTCACGCCCGTCATCGCGATCGCGCCATTGTTGCTGATCTACCTGGAACAGCAGACCGCGGTCGTGGTCTGTGCCTTCATCGTCGCCTTTTTTCCGGTGCTGTCCAACACCACGCTCGGGCTCAATTCGGTCGATCGCAACCTCGCCGGCCTGTTCCAGCTCTATGGCGCATCAAAGCCGCAGACGCTGCGCTTCCTCAAGCTGCCGGCGGCGTTGCCCTACATTCTCGGGGGCTTGCGCATCGCGGGCGGCCTGTCGCTGATCGGCGCGGTCGTGGCCGAGATCGCGGCGGGAACGGCGGGCGCCGGCTCCGGGCTCGCCTACAGGATTGCGGAATCGGGCTATCGATTGAACATACCCCGCATGTTCGCAGCGCTGCTTTTGTTGTCGCTGGCCGGGATTGTCATCTATGGGGTGCTGGCGCTAGTTTCGCACCTCGTTTTACGGCGCTGGCATGAGAGCGCGCTTGGAAAGGAAAACTGATGGCTGCCGGTTCGATTTCGTCCGAAAAGATCGACCTTCTGATCTATGGGCCGGTGCGGCCGATCCTCGAGAACGGGTTTTCCGACCATTTCGTCGTGCACAAGGCCGAGACGCACGGCGACCTCGAACGGCTGACGCCGGCGATCCGCGAGAGGATCCGCGGCGTCGCCGTGACCTATCACACCGTCCGCGCCGACAGGGGTTCATTGTCGCAACTGCCCAAGATCGAGATGGTGGCGAGCTTCGGCGTCGGCTACGACCACATCGATGCCAAATACGCGGCCGAGCACAACATCATCGTCACCAACACGCCCGACGTGCTGACCGAGGAGGTCGCCGACGTCGCGATGGGCCTTCTGATCGGCACCTTGCGCGAGTTCATCAAGGCCGACCGCTATGTTCGCTCCGGGCTGTGGCAGACGCAGAACTACCCGCTCAGCGTCGGCTCGCTGCGCGACCGCAAGGTCGGCATCGTCGGCATGGGCCGGATCGGCCAGGCCATCGCGCGGCGGCTCGATGCCTCGCTGGTGCCGGTGGTCTATCACTCGCGCAACCCCTCCAAGGACGTCTCCTACAAGCACTATCCCGACCTGATCGAGATGGCGAAGGCGGTGGACACGCTGATGGTGATCGTGCCCGGCGGCGCCTCGACCAACAAGATGATCAATGCCGAGGTGCTGAAGGCGCTCGGCCCGCGCGGCGTTCTGATCAACGTCGCACGCGGCTCCGTGGTCGACGAGCCGGCGCTGGTGCAGGCGCTGAAATCGGGCACCATCCTCGCCGCAGGCCTCGACGTGTTCGCGGCCGAGCCGAACGTGCCGGACGAGCTCAAGGCCATGCAGAACGTCGTGCTGCTGCCGCATATCGGCTCGGCCTCGGTGGTGACGCGCAACGCGATGGACCAGCTCGTGGTCGACAACCTCAAATCCTGGTTCGCCGGCAAGGCGCCGTTGACGCCGGTGGCCGAGACGCCCTTCAGGGGGCGCTGATGACAGCTCTTCGGGCCGTCGCATTCGCCGTCGCGGCCTGCTTGGCCGCGATCGGCGCTGCACATGCGCAGGATGCGACGAGCCTGAAGAAGTCGATGCCCGGGCAGTGGGAGCTCTCGACCACCGAGCGCAGCAAGACCTGCGTCGTCACGATGAAGGGCGATACCGCAGGCCAGGGCTACAAGCTGGAGCTGGAGCCGGCGTGCAAGACCGCGCTGCCTTTCACCAAGAGCATCGTCGCCTGGAGCGTCAGGGGGCTCGACATCGTGCGCTTCCAGGACGCGACCGGTGAAGCCGTGATCGACTTCACCGAGGTCGAAGCCGGCATCTTCGAAGGCCTGCGCCAGGGCGAGGGTGTCTACATCCTGCAGGATCTCGCCGCGGCCCGCTCGATGGCCAAGTCGATGGACCAGATGATCGGCGACTGGGCGATGGTGCGCGGCAACGGCCAGCCGGTGTGCGGGCTGACGCTGACCAACACCGAGACGAGCCCCGACAATTTCCAGGTCTTCCTCAAGCCGAAATGCGACGCGGCGATCGCGCAGTTCAATCCGGCGCAATGGCGGCTCGAGCGCGGCCAGATCATCCTGATGTCGAAATCGGGCGATGTCTGGCAGTTCGAGGCCGACGACAACGCGCAATGGCGGCGCGTCCCCGACACCGCCGATCCCCTGATCATGCTGCGTCAGTAGCCGGCCCGACATTCGCCGCCGCCGAATGCCGCCGCGCGAAGGCGGAACCCGCAGACCGGGCATCTCGTTGACGGAAGAAGTGATTTCGTTGGGAGATACGGCATGGCCAAGCGCATTCTCGCGATCGGCATCGAACCGGGCAATGCGGATTACAGCGCATTTCCGCAGATCACGCCCGAACATGTCCGCGGCTACATCGAGGCCCAGCTGCTGCGTCTGCGCGGCCTCGGCTTCGAGGTCACGAGCTGCCTGATCGATCTCGATGCGACGGCCGAGGCCGCCGTGACCGCGGCCTTGCGCGACGAGCGCTTCGACTGCATCGTGATCGGCGCGGGGCTGCGCGAGCCGAAGGAGCGCCTCGTGCTGTTCGAGAAGGTGCTCAACCTCGTCCACCGCCTGGCGCCGGAGGCTGCGATCTGCTTCAACACCACGCCCGCCGACACGGTTGAGGCGGTGCAGCGCTGGGTCGAGCCGTGAGATTGAATTCGGCCGCCCGGCGGCGGGGCTGGGCCGGTTTCGATCCTTCGCCCCGGTACTGAATTCGAAATCTCGGCCAGCTTCGAACTTTGTCTCCCCCTCGCGTGACCAAAGACATAATGGTCAGAAGTCGATCGGGATTTGACATGAAATTCGCTGTCCTGGCTTTTTCGTGCCTTCTATTCCTCTCGATACCCGCCGATGCAGATGACGCCGGCACCTTCAATGCGATGGTGGCTTTGGCTGATCAAGGAGATGCCGAGGCGCAATACCATGTCGGCATGATGTATAATAACGGCATCGGCACACAGCAGGATCGCGGCCGAGCGTTCGAGTGGTTCCAGAAATCGGCTGCGGCCAACGATCCGCTGGGGGCCTACAAGCTTGGCTGTTATTTTGACGGGCAAGGCGCGGGTATCGTCGCAACCGATTTCGATCAAGCATTGAAATACAAACTCGTTGCCGCCAAGGCGGGTTATGCGCGCGCCCAGCATGACGTCGCTCTCATGTATGACCGACAAGGGAATTCGGAAGAAGCGCTGAAATGGTGGAAGATGGCAGGCGAGCAGGGGCTTCCCTCTGCCCTCTTCAGCCTGTCCCGTGCGTATTCTGCCGGAAAGGGAACGCCGAGAGATCTGTCCCTGTCGTATGCGTATTTCAAGCTCTCGCAGCTGGCGCCGGCAAAGAATGTGAATGAGATGGCTTCCATGCTATCCAAGCCGGAACGCGAGAGGGCCGACAAACTGGTGGCCGCCTGGGAGCCGCAACCGACCGCGCTGACGCTCAAGGCATTGAGCGGCATCAGGGCCGCAGATGAGCACCTGAGAGTCGCCAAGAGCCAGGCGCACTGATTGCACCGAAGCGCGATGGCTTAGTTTGATCGGTCGCCGCCGCGCTCGTTCCTGTACCGCTTGCGCGAGAGGCGGCGTCGGTCGCACGCTGACCAACATCTACGGATGTGCCGCGCTCTGATCGTCGCGCCCGGTCACTCAGCTTGGGCCGCGCCGAAAGGCCTGCTTTTTCGCTCGGTTTCCGCAGGTGCTCATCTCGCACCAGCGCCGGGACCCGTTCTTTGTTCGGTCAATGAACAGCCAGCGGCAGTCATCTGATGGACATTGCTTCAGGCGCGAGAGCTCATCGCTCCGAAGCAAATCAAGTGCAGACCAGGAGACGGCGCCGGCGATGGAGTCGATGCCCTGGAAACGCAGAGATACTGGACGTCCTGCCAGCGAGGCGGTGCGGAGCGCCTTCGCGGCATAGTCGCGGATGATGTCGAGCGCAGCTCGGGGAGACGGCTTGCCTGCCGCGATCGCCGAGCCAACCTCGCCGATGGCCAGGCGAAGATCGAGGATGCCCTTCATCAGCGCCTTGTGATCTGCGGGACGAACAGCGAAGTGGCCATCGGTCAGGCCGGCTGCTCTCGACCATGCCAGGATGTCCGCGGGCGTTACCAGATGGTCGATTTCCCGGTCTGTCCCGCGCCAGCTGATGGTGTTGGCAAGGTCGAGGGCGAGGTTACCTGCGACGCGATGCGGGAGTGACATTGGACACGCCTTGCTCGCCTCCGGCACGTCTGCTCATGATGCCTTCAGCGCAAATTCTGATCGTTGACGAGGATGCGGTGGATTTCGATTCGTTCGGGGAGTTCGATCAGGAGCTCGGCATCGCGATCGAGATGATGGACCTTGGTGGGGGCTCCCTTCGTGAAGGCGGTCATGGCCTCGATAGTAGGCCAGTATGAGATGGTCGTGAACCAGGTCTCCTCCTCGCGCTCCTCACGGAAAAGCTGGACTCCCAGCGCAACCTTTTGCAGCGGTGGAATGCCTTCGGCTCGGATATAGGCTTCATACGTGTCTGCGACATCCGGTCGGGTACGCCCCCGCCAGATTCGTGCAATGGTCGGCTTTGTCGGCATGACGATCTCCTTTCAGGCTCTGTCTCCACTCACGTTCAGGGCAAGGTCCGCGAAAGAAAGTCGCGAACGAGCGGCAGGGCTTGCTCGAAATGCGTCTCCAGCAACCAATGGCCGGCCTCCGCCAGGAGATGAACCTCCGCATCCGGCAGATCGCGCAGGTAAGCGCGCGCCGACGGCTCGGGCATGTAGCCGTCCTGCGGTCCCCACACGATCAACGTCGGCGGTTGCCGCTCGCGCAGATAGGATTGGTAGCGCGGAAACCATTCGAGATTCTGTTCCAGCTTTTCCATCAGTCCGATCGAAATCGCCCGGCGCGTCGGCGTGTCCATCAGCGGCCAATGCAGCTTCCAAAGATCGGGTGGCACGCGGGCGGCGTCCGCATCGGAGACCTCGCCGACGAACTCATGGCGGAATCCGTCCTCGCTCACCGCCTCCTCGAGCAGTCGGTGGTTTTCAGCCGACTTGTCCGCCCACCATGCCTTGATCGCCGCGTATTTTGGACCAAGGACGTCCGCATAGATGTCGCCGTTCTGAATGATCAGCGCTGCAATCCGGTCGGGTTTGGCGATGGCGTGCCGCAGGCCGATCTGCGAGCCGTAATCGTGCAGCCACAGCACGTAGCGTTTCAGCCGCAGCGCATCGGCGACATCGGCCAGCACGCCGGCATAGGCGTCGAAGTCGTAGCCGAATTCAGCGGGATCTGGCGTGTCACTGTAGCCGAAGCCCGGCCAGTCGAAAGCGACGGTGCGCCATCGGTCGGCCAGCGCCGGCATCAAGCGTCGGAACTGGAAGGAAGAACAGGGATAGCCGTGAGGCAGAAGCAGGACAGGGGCCTCGCTCGGGCCGGCCTCTCGCAAGAAGAGATTGTGCCCGTTGACAACCGCCCATCGATGGCTGACGCCGATATCAGACATGGATTCTCCGTCTCAGAAAGTACCGGTAAAACCCATTTAGCCGGTTCTCGTTCCCCGCCTTGCGGCGCGTTCGATCACGATCGGGTTTCCTCGCATGCGGAACCCCTTCCTGTTCCGCGCTGGTGTCTCGTTCGGAAGGTGCGGCGAGCGAAGGGGCGTCGCTGCGAACGTCAGCAGCAAGTTCTATGGCAGTGAGCAGCCTAGATCAGCCGCATTCCGCGCAGGCTGGAATGCCCGCTTTTCCCGACGATGATGTGGTCGTGCACGGCAATGCCGAGCGGCTTGGCGATGTCGATGATCGCTTTCGTCATCTGGATGTCGGCCTGCGACGGCGAGGGATCGCCGGAGGGGTGGTTGTGCACCAGGATCAAGGCGGTCGCCGATAATTCCAGCGCGCGCTTGATCACTTCGCGCGGATAGACCGGGGTGTGGTCGACGGTGCCGGTCTGCTGCACCTCGTCGGCGATCAGCTGGTTGCGCTTGTCGAGGAACAGCAGGCGAAACTGCTCCTTGTCGGCGAACGCCATGCTGGAGCGGCAATAATCGATCACCTCGTTCCAGGACGACAGCGCGTTGCGGCTGTTGACCTCGCCCCTGGTCACGCGGCTCGCCGCGGCGGCAATCAACTTGAGCTGGTTGATCGCGGATTCGCCGATGCCGTCGACCTCGCGCAGCCGCGCCACCGGCGCATGCACGACCTCGGCGAACGAGCCGAACGTCTTGATCAGCGCCTTGGCCAGCGGCTTGGTGTCGCGCCGCGGCAATGCCGGAAACAGCGCCATCTCCAGCAATTCGTAGTCGCTGAGCGCATCCGCGCCGGCGTTGTAGAAGCGCTCGCGCAGCCGTTCGCGATGGCCGTGATAGTGCGGCACCTCGTCAGGCTTGCTCTTGTCGTGGTCTCGCTTGGCGGGCATCGGCCGCCAGCATTGCCGGGAGCTAGCGTTTTTGCAACCGTCAATTGCGGGGCGCGCCGGCCGGCGTCCTGATGGTCGGTGCGCGCGCGGGCGCCGTGACCGCCACCACCCCGGCGAGAATGAGCGCCATTCCGGCAACGCTGGACCAGCTCAAGCGCTCGCCGAGAATGGCGGTGCCGAGCGCCACGGCGAATCCCGCACGCAGATAGCTCCCGCTGGTCGTGCCGAGCGGGCCGAGCGTGCGGATCAGGCGGAAATAGATCACCATCGCCAAGGCTGTGCAGACCACGCCGAGCGCGATCAGTGCTGCGATTGCCTGCGCGGGCGGCTGCGCCAGCCTCCACGGCTGTTCGAGAGCCGCGGCGGTCGGGAGCATTAGCACCGCGGCGCAGCTCATCGTCCCTGCTGCGGTGACGATCGCGGGAAGGCCCGAGAACCGCTGCCCCCAGATCGGTGCGAGCGCGTAGCACAAGCTCGCGCCGAGCACCGCCATCTGGGCCAGTGGCGCCGCCGTGCCGATCCCGGACAGCGCGTCGATGCCCATGGTCAGGGCCACGCCCGCAAGGCCGAGCGCAACGCCGACGATCTTGCGGCCGCCGATCGTCTGCCGTCCGCGCCCGGTCATGACAGCGATCGCCAGCACGAACATCGGTGGGGTCGCATTGAGCACACCGGCAAGCCCGCTGGCGATATGCATTTCGCCCCAGCTGATCAGGGTAAAAGGCAGCGCGCTTTGCAGCAGCCCCTGCACGAACAAGGCGGCCCAGACCGATTGCCCGCGAGGAAGGACGTGGCCCTGCGCGGTCGCAATCAGGATCAGAAGCATCGCGGCTATGGTCACGCGAGCGGCGACCATCGTGAACGGCGGGATCGTTGCGACAGCGAGCTTGATGAGCGTGAACGAGCTGCCCCAGATCAGCGAGAGCAGCAGCAGGAGCCCGACCTCGATTGCGAGATTGGTCGTCGTGTGTTGCGCCTGTGTGTGTTGTGCCTGTGTGCTCATGCGATTTGCTCCTGGATCGACACCATGATCCGGAGCTGCGGCGCGGGCTGGCTGAATTCGGACCTCGTCGCCCGGTGACGTCCGATTTCAGCTACTCGGTGCGCTGCATCGAAACTATGATTTGGTCATGGCGAAGAATTCAGCCGAGCGGCAAACGCTGCCACCGCATCTCGACTGGGAGACCTGCGATCGGGCCCGGTTGGCGCGCGCCCGCGCATTCGACGGCCTGTTCTTTTCCGGGGTTCGCTCGACGCGCATCTATTGCCGGCCGGTCTGTCCGGTGCGCCCGGCGCGCTCGGAGAACGTCACCTTCTATGCGACCGCGGCTGCCGCCGACCGGGCCGGCTTTCGCCCGTGCCTGCGTTGCCGCCCTGAAACGGCGCCGGGCTCGCCCGCCTGGATGGGAACGGCCACTACCGTCGCGCGCGGCATGCGCCTGATCCATGACGGCTTTCTGGACCGGGCGTCGATGAGCGAGCTTGCGGAAGCCCTTGGCGTCGGGCCGCGCCATCTGCTGCGCCTGTTCATGCGCCATGCCGGCGCGAGCCCGAGCGATATCGCGGCAACCCGCCGCGTGCAGGAAGCCAAGCGTCTGATCGATCAGACCGACATGACGTTGGCGGAGATCGCGTTTGCGGCGGGCTTCGGCAGCGTGCGCCGCTTCAACGACGCTTTCGCGGCGACCTATAAGAGAGCGCCATCGTCATTCCGCCGCCGGCGCTAGCCGACGCGTCGGGATCACCCGATCTGCTTCTCGCCGTGCCGCTCCGACAGCGTGAAGATCTCGACGCCGGTGGCGGTGACGCCGACGGAGTGCTCGAACTGTGCCGACAGCGAGCGGTCGCGGGTGACGGCGGTCCAGCCGTCCGAGAGGATCTTCACATGCGGCTTGCCGAGATTGATCATCGGCTCGATGGTGAAGAACATGCCGGGCTTGAGCTGCACGCCTTCGCCCGGACGGCCGATATGGATGATGTTCGGCTCGTCGTGGAACATGCGGCCCAAGCCATGGCCGCAGAAATCACGCACCACGCTCATGCCCTGCGGCTCGACGAAGCTCTGGATGGCGTGACCGATGTCGCCGGTGGTGGCGCCGGGCTTCACCGCGGCGATGCCGCGCATCATCGCCTCATACGTCACCTCGATCAGCCGCTCCGCCTTGCGGGCGATCGGGCCGACCGCATACATCCGGCTGGAATCGCCGTACCAGCCGTCGACGATGAAGGTGACGTCGATATTGACGATGTCGCCTTCCTTCAGCGGACGATCGCCGGGCATGCCGTGGCAGACCACGTGATTGAGCGAGGTGCAGGTCGAATAGCGATAGCCGCGATACATCAGCGTCGCCGGATAGGCGCCATGGCTGAAGGCGAAGTCGCGGACGAATTGGTCGATGCGCTCGGTCGGCACGCCGGGCCCGACGATGTCGGTGAGCTCGTCCAGGCATTTCGCCACCAGGGCGCCCGCCTTGCGCATGCCGGCAAAGGCGGCCGGCCCATGCAGCTTGATCTGTCCGGTCTTGCGCAGCGAGGTATCGGTGGCTTCGACGTAGCTCATGCTTGTGCAGTCTTCCTTGGGCGGTCTTCCGGGCTGATCGCGATTATCGGTGGAAAGGCTTGATTTCAGGCCCCAATTTAATGATTGCGGGCCTTCATGCAAGCCGAGGCAGGGCGTTTTCGAGCGAAGTGGCTAACCGGTTCGCGTGAAGAAAACGCGTCAAAACAAGATCCTTGCCAGCCTTGGTTGCGAAAGCGGCCTAATTCGGGACTTCTACGGTGGTTTCCACCGGCAGCGCGCCGCCGCGGATGCGGATTTCGCGGACGGGGTAGGGAACCCGGATGCCCTCCTGCTTGAAGGCGTCCCACAGCGCCAGCATCACGTCGCTCTTGACCTTGTCCATGCCGTCGGGGTCGGCGATCCAGAAGGTCAATGAGAACTTCATGCCGGCTTCGGCGAACTCGGTGAGGATGCAGGTCGGCGGCTTGCCTTTTTGCGCGCGCGGATGGGCTTCGGCGATCTCGGCCGCGAGCTTGCAGACCACTTTCGGGTCGGCGTCGTAATTGGTGCCGAAGGCGATCTTCACCAGCGTGTTCTTGTCGGTATAGGTCCAGTTGACGACCTTCTGCGTCACCAGATCCTCGTTCGGCACCAGGAACTCGCGGCCGTCGCCTGCGGCGACGGAAATATAGCGCGTCTTCATCGCGCTGATGCGGCCGGTATTGTCGCCGATGGTGACGAGGTCGCCGGGCTTCACCGACTTGTCGGCGAGCAGGATGATGCCGGAGATGAAATTGGCGACGATCTTCTGCAGGCCGATACCGATGCCGACGCCGACCGCGCCGGAGAACACCGCGAGCGCCGACAGGTCGATGCCGACCGCGCCGAGCGCGATGACGATGGCGACGGCCAGAAGCCCGATGCGGATGATCTTGACCAGCAGCACCTGCACCGACGGCGTCAGGTCGGCGGTCGCGTTGATCCGGCTCTCGGCGAAATTGCTGGTGATGTTGGTGGCCCAGAGCGCGATGAGGAGCAGCGCGCCGGCCTTGATTGCCAGCAGCGGGGTCAGCCTGAGGCCGCCGAACACGATGGCGTAGGCATCGAGCAGGTCGACGGTCGCATCGAACTGCCCGAGGATGGACAGCGCGGCGACGAACCACGCCGTGATCGACACAAGCTTGACGATGAAGGCATTGCGCAGCACCGAAGTCACGAGCCGGATCACGAGCCAGGCCAGCCCGAGCTTGGCGGCGACCATGAGCAGATAGGAGCGGCTCGGCCAGGTCGCGTGGTACATCACGAGGCGCGAGATGATCACGAGTAGAGTGAACACCGCCGTCGAGGCGCTGGCGACCATCACCCGGGCGAAGTGCCGGAGCGGCAGCGGCCAGCGCATCGCCAGCGAGGTCATGTCGACCCGGTTGCGGACGGCGGTCTCCGCCGCATAGGCGATGCCGGCCGCGACCAGAATGAGCCCGAATTGCAGGTAGAACCAGGGCGAGGAGATCTCCGCCCCGACGCTGCGCGCGGTGGTCTGCACGAACTCCATGAAGTCCTTGAGGTCCATGTCCATCGGTCTCGTCGGCAAGCGGGGAGGAATTGATTCGAGGGAGCCGCAGAATCCCACAAAGGGCACGGCCGGGCCATCGATACACCGGCATGTGATGGACGTTAAGGCCGTAAAAACGGCCAGATTGCCGCGAGATGCGAAAATGGGTTGGCGCGCGGAGGCGGCGACGATAGAGATGCATGGATATATGTTTGGGTAAATCCGTTGGTCGCGGCGCGCTTCGCCTCTCCCCGCGTGCGGGGAGAGGCCGAAATTCGAGTGCAGCTTGAATTTCGGGTGAGGGGGACTCTCCGCGAGTCTCACTGTCACCGTCCCCGCGGAGGCTCCCCCCTCACCCCACCCTCTCCCCGCAAGCGGGGCGAGGGAGCGCCGGGCCAGTGGCCCCTGACTGAACTCGCTCATTACTTGGAGTAACCCGCAGCACCGCATGGCCTCTCTCGACTCCGTCAGCCTCGCCATATTGCTCGGCGCCGTCCTCGTCATGGCCGGCATCCTGTCGAGCCTGCTTGCGCTCCGCTTCGGCGCGCCCCTGCTGCTGGTCTTCCTTGCGGTCGGCATGCTCGCCGGCGATTCCGGTCCCGGCCAGCTCCAGTTCGACGACGTCCGCACCACCTATCTGGTCGGCTCGGTGGCGCTGGCCCTGATCCTGTTCGATGGCGGCCTCAGGACACGCTTTGCCAGCATCCGCACCGTGCTCGCGCCGTCCGTGGTGCTCGCGACCGCCGGCGTGCTGCTGACCGCGCTGATCACGGCGCCGTTCGCCAAGTTCGCGCTCGACCTCAACTGGACGGAATCGCTGCTGGTCGGCGCCGTGGTGGCCTCGACCGATGCGGCCGCGGTGTTCCTGCTGGTGCATACCCAGGGCCTGCGCCTGCGCCCGCGCGTCGGCGCGACGCTGGAGGCGGAATCCGGCACCAACGACCCCTTCGCGATCTTCCTCACCTTGATGCTGGTCGAGTACATCTCGGTCGGGTCGAGCTCGGCCGGCCACGTGCTGATGGAATTCGTGCAGGAGGCGGTGCTGGGCGCCGTCGTCGGCTTCATCGGCGGACGTCTCGTCGTCATCGCGCTCAACCAGGTGGCGCTGCCGCAGGGCCTGCATGCGCCCTTCGTGACCACGGCCGCGCTGGTGATCTTCGGCGGCGCGCAGATGATGCATGCTTCCGGCTTCCTCGCGGTCTATCTCGCCGGCATCATCATCGGCAACCGGCCGACGCGCGCGCATAACCAGGTCGTGGCCTTCCTCGATGCCGCGACCTGGCTGGCGCAGATCGTGATGTTCGTGCTGCTCGGCCTCTTGGTCTCGCCGAGCAGGTTGGGGGCCAGCGTGCTGCCGGCGGTCGCCGTCGCGCTCGTGCTGATGCTGGTGGCGCGGCCGATCGCCGTCTTCGTCTGCCTTGCGCCGTTCCGCTTCAACTGGCGCGAAAAGATCTTCATCGCCTGGACCGGCCTGCGCGGTGCGGTCGCGATCTTCCTGGCGTCGATCCCGATGCTGGTCGGCCTGTCCAAGGCCTATCTCTATTTCGACGTCGCCTTCGTCGTCGTCATCATCTCGCTGCTGCTGCAGGGCTGGACCCTGGCGCCGGCCGCGCGCAAGCTTCACGTGGCGCTGCCGCGCGCCGACCGCGGTCCGCGGCGTGTCGAATTGGATCTGCCCGGCCAGCTCGAGCAGCAGCTGGTCGGCTATCCGGTGCGGCCCAAGAGCCTGTATTTCCGCCGCGGCCTGATCCCGTCCTGGTCCAAGCCGACGCTGGTGATCCGCAACGAGAACATCCTGACGCCGCTGGAGGCCGACCCGATCGCGCCCGGCGACTACATCTATCTGCTGGCGCCGCCGGAAAAGGCCGAATCGCTCGACCGCTTCTTCGTCGACATGCAGCCGAGCTCGGCGCCGGATCCGCATCTGCTCGGCGACTTCATGGTCTCCGGCGAGCACACCCTCGCCGAGCTCGCCGAGATCTACGGCGTCAGGATCGGCGCGGACGAGGGCAAGCTGACCCTTGCCGATTATTTCGACGTTCATCTCGACCACGCGCCGAAGGAGGGCGCCGAGCTCGCCCTAGACGAGATCGTGCTGGTCGCGCGCAGCATCTCCGGCGGCCGCGTCAACGTCGTCGGCTTGCGCCTGCCGGAAGATGACGAAACGCCGCCGCCGCTGACCCGCGCGCAGGCGCTGCGGAAGAAGCTTTCGGATGTGTGGGCCTCGGTGGCGGGGGTTTAGCGACGCTCTCGTGTCCCGGACGCGCTGCAACGCGTAAGCGTTGCTGCGCAGAGCCGGGACCCATGGCGCGGTGTGGGCCCCGGCTCTGCGACGCATCACTGCGTGCTGCGTCGCGTCCGGGGCACGAAACTCTCCTCACGCCAGCATCTTCACCCCGCCGAAACTCGTCACCCGGCCCTGTTTCAGCATCACGATCTGCGTGGCGAGCTGGCGCAGCTCGGCGGCGTCGTGACTGACATAGACCATCGGCACATTGGCCTCGTCGCGCAGCCGCACCAGATAGGGCAGGATCTCGAGCTTGCGGCCCTCGTCGAGCGCGCCGAGCGGCTCGTCGAGCAGCAAGAGCCGCGGTCGTGACAGCAGCGCGCGCCCGAGCGCGACGCGCTGACGCTCGCCGCCGGAGAGTTTTCCGGGACGACGATCGAGCAGGGCGCCGATATCGAGCAGGTCGATGACGCGCTTGTGCTGGGCCGGATCTGGCGCAAGGCCGTTCATGCGCCGGCCATAATCGAGATTCTGCGCTACGTTGAGGTGCGGGAATAGCCGAGCGTCCTGAAACACGTAACCGATGCGGCGGCGCCAGCTCGGCACGTGGATGCCGGCCGCAATGTCGTCCACGGTCTCGCCGTCGATCACGATGGTGCCGCGGTCGGGCCGCAACAGGCCTGCGATCATGTTGACCAGCGAGGTCTTGCCGGCGCCCGACGCGCCGAACAGGCCGATGACGCGGCCCTCGCTGGTGAAGGACGCCTGAAGCGAGAACTCGCCGAGCTTCTTTTCGACATCGACGCGCAGCATGGTCAATTCCCGTGCAGCCGCGCGGTGGCGCGGCGGGCGAACCATTCGGCTGCTATCAGCGCACCCAGCGCCAGCACGATCGAGACGATCACGAGCCGGCCGGCCGCGGCATCGCCGTCAGGCGTCTGGATCAGCGAGTAGATCGCCGACGAAATCGTCTGGGTCTCGCCGGGAATGTTGGAGACGAAGGTGATGGTCGCGCCGAACTCGCCGATTGCCTTGGCGAAGCCGAGCACCATGCCGGCGAGCACGCCGGGCAGCGCCAGCGGCAGCGTCACGGTGAAGAACACTTTCCATGGGGCGGCGCCGAGCGTTTCGGCAGCCTGCTCCAGCCGCCGATCGATCGCCTCGATCGACAGCCGCATCGGGCGCACCAGCAGCGGAAACGCCATCACGCCGCAGGCGAGCGCCGCGCCGGTCCAGCGGAACGAGAACACGATACCGAGATAGTCGGCGAGGAAGCCGCCGACGAGGCCGCGCCGGCCAAAGGTGAGGAGCAGCAGATAGCCGGTGACGACAGGCGGCAGCACCAGAGGCAGATGCACGACCGCGTCGAGCACCGATTTGCCCCAGAAATCCCTGCGCGCCAGCAGCCATGCCAGCGCGATGCCGAACGGCGTCGCGACCAGCGTGGCAATGGTCGCGACCCTGAGCGAGAGCAGGATCGCGGTCCATTCGGCGGGAGAGATCTCGAACATCAAGTGCTGAATATCAGATTGTCGGGCTGACCAGGAACTTGAAGCCGTATTTTTCCAGGATGGTCTTGGCGCCCGAGGAGCGCAGGAAGGCGAGATAGTCGCTGGTCCCGGCCTTCGCGATTGTGGTCGCGGCAACCGGATAGATGATCGCGGGGTGCGAGTCCGCCGGGAAGGTGCCGACGATCTTGACGCCGGGCTCGACCTTGGCGTCGGTGGAATAGACGATGCCGAGATTGGCCTCGCCGCGCGCGACCAGCGTCAGCGCCGCGCGCACGCTCTCGGCCATCGCGAATTTCGCTTCGGCGGCCTGCCAGGCGCCGAGCTTCTCGAGCGCCGCCTTGGCATATTTGCCTGCCGGCACCGACTTGACGTCGCCGGTCGCGATCCTGCCGTCGCCGGCGAGCTTGGCGAGATCGAAGCCCTGGGTAATCGCGACGTTGTCGATCTTGGAATCCTTCGGCGCGATCAGCACGATGCTGTTGCCGAGCAGATTGACCCTGGAAGCCTCGTCGATGGTCTTCCTGGCGATCGCGTAGTCCATCCAGTCGGTGTCGGCCGAGACGAACACGTCCGCCGGCGCGCCCTGCTCGATCTGCCGGGCGAGCACCGAGCTCGCGGCATAGCTGACCGAGAACCTGATTCCGGTCTTGGCCGTGTAGGCTGCATTGACCTCGTCGAGCGCATTCTTCATCGACGCGGCGGCGAACACGGTGATGGTCTTGTCCTCGGCGGCGGCCGGCGAAAGGGGGGCGGTGGCAAGGATCACGAAGGCGGTGAGAAGTCCGGACAGACGAAACATGGATGCGCTCCGTGCGAGCTCGCGCGCGCAGGCGGCGCACGCAAATCTGGCGTTGGGTGGGTCAGATGCGACGGGCGGACGCGCCGTTCCACGGCTCCCCGGTGGCTTACGGCCAGCGTGGGATATCGCAGCCGCGAAGATAGCAGGCCAGGTCGGAAGGTCAAACCTGGTGCGTCATCCCGGGGCGCGCGTAGCGCGAGCCCGGGATCCATAGCCACAGGATTGTGTTTGGCGAAGACTCGGCGTTGCCACTTCGTCCGACGACCACTCCCTGGGGCTCTGGGTCCCGGATCTGCGCGCGCTTGGGGCGCGCTTGTCCGGGACGACGGCGATGGGCGAGGGGACAGCGTACCTACGGCTTCGCATCGCCCGCGTGCAGCACCGCCTTGCACGCCGCCGGCATCTGCGCCAGCGTCATTGGCGGCTTCGGTTTTGGCGGCTCCGGCGGCGGCTTGGGGTGCAGCACTGCGTCGGAGAACCAATAGGCGAGATCGGCGGGCTTGCAGCCTTCGTCCTCGGCCTGCGACGGCTGGCCCTCGCACTCCTCGGCACCTGCCGGGCAGCGCATGCGGATGTGGAAATGGTAGTCGTGGCCCCACCAGGGGCGGATCTTCGCCAGCCACGCGCGGTCGCCCTTGGCCTCGCGGCACAGCGCCTTCTTGATCGCGGCGTTGACGAAGATGCGCTGCACCGCCGGCTCGCGCGCCGCATCGCGCAGCACCAGGACATGGCCGGGCGTGAACACGCGGGGGTCGATGTCGAGCCGGTCCTGACGCACCATCATCACCGCCGACATGTCTTCGCGCTCCTCGCGCGAGAGGCGGCGGTCCGGCATCGGCGTCAGCCAGATGTCGGCGTCGAGACCGATCTGGTGGCTGGCATGGCCCGACAGCGCCGGGCCGCCGCGCGGCTGCGCGATGTCGCCGACCAGGATGCCCGGCCATCCCGCGTCCTTGTGCGCCCTGGCCGCAAGCCGCTTGATCAGGCTGATCATCTCGGGGTGGCCATAGCTGCGATTGCGCGACAGCCGCATCACCTGCCAATGATCGCCGTTGAGCGGCATCTGCTCCGCGCCGCCGATGCAGCCCTTGGTGTAGGAGCCGATGACATGGGCCGGCCCCTTCGACGGCAATAGCTTTCGCGCGAACAGCTCCTTGGCGGCCAGATCTGGGTCGTTCGGATTGGCGAGCGGCGGCAGCGGCTTCGGATTCATACTGCCCTTGTCCTGGGCCAGCGCGCCGCCGGCGGCCAGGGGGACGAACCAAAGCAGGAGGAGGATGATGCCGCGGCGACTCATGCAGACGTCCTTATAGCCCAATGCGGCATCAGGGGTAAGAATGAGGCTGGAGCCGGCTGCCGGCTCGCCGCTGCGCGCTAAATCGTGCCTCGAGCCGCGTTTCTTAAGGGTGCAATAACCCTATCCTGCATTGACCAAAATTCGTGCGCGGCGCGAGGAAAACCCGCGGCTCGCATGCAATCGCGCGTGATTTCGGAACTGATTCAAGCGCGCGCGCAATTTTGCATCAGGCCGATCGTTGATTGCGGCTCCAGACACAATGTGACGGCGCCTGCCGCCATAGCCGCGCCGCGCAAACAGGCAGCAAGGTCCGCCTCGCGCGGACCGCGGCCGGGCAAGATTACTTTTTTTTCAGACACTTGCCCCAAGACTTTTCCTCTCAAGACTTGCGCGGGCGGGCGCGACGGGAACGGGTGAAGTTGGGTTTGAAGTCTCGAAAAGCAAAAAAACGAAAGCAAGGCGTGCTTGCCCGGTCCGGCCGATCGCCGCGCAAGCCGCGCTTCGCGTGCGCATCGCGAGCCCTGTCCGAACGCGATGAAGTCTTGCGCAGTCGCGCCGAGACGGAAGCCGCGATCGCGGACGCGCGCAAATCCCATGAGCGGCTGCGCCAGGCCATCGACATCCTGCCGCAAGGCATCGTGTTCCTCGATGCCGAAGGCCGCTACGTCCTCTGGAACAAGAAGTACGCCGAGATCTACAGCAAGACCGCCGATCTGTTCGAGGAAGGCGCCCGTCTCGAAGACACGCTGCGCATCGGCGTTGCCCGCGGCGACTACCCGGAGGCCGTGGGCCAGGAGGAAGCGTGGATCGCCGAGCGTCTGCAAAAGCTCTATCAGCCCGGCGCGCGCCACGAGCAGAAGCTGTCGGACGGCCGCGTCATCCTGATCGACGAGCGCTTGACCGATGACGGCGGCGTGGTCGGCCTGCGCGTCGACATCACCGAGCTGAAGCAGCGCGAAGCCTCGTTCCGCCTGCTGTTCGACGGCAATCCCGTCCCGATGATCGTCTGCGCGCTGGACGACGAGCGTATCCTCGGCGTCAACGATGCCGCGGTCGCGCATTACGGTTACAGCCGTGCCGAGTTCGAGCGATTGACGATCCGCTCCCTGCAGGCCTTCGACAGCGAGCCGCCCTGGACCGCCGACCGTTCCAGCGAGGAGCAGGCCGGCCGCACCTGGAAGCACGTCAAGGCCGACGGCGCGCTGATCGACCTTGCGATCTATTTCCGCGAATTGACCTATGCCGACCGGCCCGCGGTGCTGCTTGCGCTGATGGACATCACCGAACGCAAGCGCGCCGAGGCGCGGCTCGCCTTCATGGCCCAGCATGACGCGCTGACCGGGCGGCCCAACCGCGCCCTGCTGCGCCAGCAGACCGACGAGATGCTGCTGCACACGCGGCGCAGCCCCGAGAAGGTCGCGCTGCTGATGCTGGGGCTCGACAATTTCAAGGCAGTCAACGACACGCTCGGACACGCGGTCGGCGACAAGCTGTTGCGCGGCGTCGCCAAGCGGCTGCGCTCGACGCTTCGCGAGGAAGACGCGCTGGCGAGACTCAACTCGGACGAGTTCGCGATTGCGCAGAGCGGGCTGATGCGGCCCGAGGACGCGGTGGGGCTGGCAAAGCGCCTGCTCGAGGCCATCGCCGATCCCTATCTGCTCGACGGTCATTCCGTGGTGATCGGCGCCTCGATCGGCATCGCGATGGCGCCGGGCGACGGCGATGATTCCGAGAAGCTGCTCAAGAGCGCCGACATGGCGCTGTCGCGCGCCAAGCAGGATGCACGTGGCAGCTTCGCCTTCTTCGAGGCCGCGCTGGATGCGAAAGCGCAGAGCCGCCGTAAGATCGAGGTCGAGCTGCGCGACGCGATCCAGAACGACGTGCTGCGTCCGTATTATCAGCCGCTGATCGACCTCCAGAGCGGCCGCATCACCGGCTTCGAAGCGCTGGTGCGCTGGCCGCATGCCGAGCGCGGCATGGTCTCGCCGGCCGAGTTCATTCCGGTCGCCGAGGACACCGGCCTGATCAATCCGCTCGGCGGGTTGATGCTGCGCCGGGCCTGCCTCGATGCCGCGGCCTGGCCGGACGACGTCCGCATCGCCGTCAATCTGTCGCCGCTCCAGTTCCGCGGCGGCAATCTGCTCTCGATGGTGACCGAAGCACTCAAGGCGTCCGGCTTGCCGCCGCGGCGGCTCGAGCTCGAGATCACCGAGACGCTGCTCCTGGAAAAGAGCGCGCAGGTGCTGGCGACGCTGCATGCCTTGCGCGCGTTGGGCGTGCGCATCTCGATGGACGATTTCGGCACCGGCTATTCCAGCCTCAGCTATCTGCGCAGCTTCCCCTTCGACAAGATCAAGATCGACCAGTCCTTCGTTCGCGATTTAGGGGCCAACCGCGAGGCGCAGGCCATCATCCGCTCCATCGTCAGTCTCGGCAAAGGCTTGGGCGTCACCATCACCGCCGAAGGCGTCGAGACCGAAGCCGAGCTGAGCTGCCTGCGCGCGGAAGGCTGCCACGAAGGCCAGGGCTTTCTGTTCAGCAAGGCCCGGCCCAATATCGAGATCGTCAGCCTGCTCGCCGCACAGCGCGGCATCGACGGCGATGACGCCGCGCTGGTGGCGTGAGGGGCGGTCGCCGCTTGGCGATACCGATGTAAAGGGACGCGCTGCTTTCTCCATCGTCGCAACACGAGGCCGAAACTCGAAGTCCGACCAAGGGGCGGCCTCATGACGCCGGCTTGCTAACACAAAGCGGAAATCTGCCGCCCGACGGCGCTCGGCGGCTTGTGCCTATCAGCTGACCTGCACTGAGATGTCGTTAAGAGCCGCCTTCGACAATGGCGGACCTGAGGTCGGCCAGCCGAGTTGTGCTCCAGGAGAAAGTGTCCCACCCATGTGCCGAGTACAAAATTCTTTCTCTACGCGCTTGGTTGTGGACAAGGGGGCGTCCGGTTCAGAGGGAGCACTACGAATGTTTGGTAAGTCTGACGGCACTTGGTTGAACGAGCCGAAAACATGGTCCGAAAAGGAAAACCTCCTTGAACTAATAACAGACCAGGCCACTGACTTTTGGCGCGAGACACACTACGGCTTTATCCGCGATAGCGGACATTTCCTCGGTTTTGAGACCGGAGATGCGTTCACGGCCGAACTTCGCATCCGAGCTGATTTTAGGGCGCTCTACGATCAAGCGGGCCTGATGGTGCGTATAGACGAACGTCGCTGGCTTAAGGCGGGGATCGAGTTTTCGGACGGGCGCGCCATGCTTTCGAGCGTGCTGACTGCGGGGCAATCGGACTGGGCAACAGCCCACTATGAGCACGACGCCAGTGACTTCCGATTACGTGTCACGGTTGCGCATGGTGTGCTTCGTTTGCAGGCATCGACCGATGGAAAGATGTGGCCTCTCATGCGGCTCGCGCCATTCGCGGAGAGTTCTTCCTATCTCGTTGGACCTATGGCTTGCACGCCGGAGCGGTCGGGATTAGCGGTCGCCTTTTCGGAGTTTCGGCTGGTGCCGCCGCTTGGCAAGGAGCTTCATGATCTTGAATGAGGAGCACAAGCGAAAGCGAGTCGACGTCCGCTAGCCAGGCAAACTGGCGATGTCCGGTGTTGTGAACAGACACGGGTCCTACTCGGCGCGGGCTGACCGGGTTTACGACCACACGCCCTCGCTCGTCGAAATCAGGCCGCGGCGCGGCCAAGGTCGAGCGATGGTCTGCGCTTGGTCGGGAAGCTCAGTGCCACGGCGACGGCGGCAAGGCCGATCGCGAACGAGCCGGCGTGCAGCCACGTGTAGCGCTGGAAATTGTCGAACACGAGCCCGCCGGCCCAGGGTCCGAGCGCCATGCCGAGGCTGGCGAAGGCCGATACCGCGCCGAACACCGTGCCCATGATGCGGGCGCCGAAGAACTCGCGGACCAGCACCGCATAGAGCGGCATCACCCCGCCATAGGCGAGGCCGAATACCACGGAGAGTGCGTAGAATTCGCCGAGCTGCGCCACCGCAAGATAGCTCGCGATGCACATCGCCTGCACGAGGAGCCCGCCGACCAGCACGGGCTTTGCACCGATGCGGTCGGCCAGCGCGCCGAGCAGCAGGCGGCCGCCGAGGCCTGAGACGCCGGCGACGCTGTAGACCGTCACCGCCGTGAGCGGAGCGATGCCACACACCATTGCGTACGACACCATGTGGAAGATCGGGCCGGAATGCGCGGCGCAGCAGGCGAAATGCGCTGCCGCCAGCGCGATGAATTGCGGCGTGCGCAACGCCTGCGCCGCGGTCAGCTCGACCTCCGGCGCAGCGTCTGCATTCGCGGTGCCTGCCGCTGCCGGCGCCGGACGCACCAGGAAGCAGGCGGGGATCAGCAGCGCCCAGGCAGCACAGCCGATCACCAGCATGGCGGTGCGCCAGTCATAGGTCGTGATGAGCCAGCTCGCGAACGGCGCGATCGTCACCGGCGACACGCCCATGCCGGCCGAGACCAGCGCTACCGCAAGGCTGCGGTTCTTCTCGATCCAGGCGCTCGCCAGCGCCATCATCGGCGCATAGAAGCTGCCGGCGGCAATGCCGATCAGCACGCCGAAGCAGAGCTGGAACTGCCACAGGCTCGTCGCCTGGCTTGCGGTGACGAGGCCGAGCCCCAGCAGCAGGCTTCCCGCGAGCACCACGATGCGGGTGCCGAACCGGTCCGACAGCGCGCCCCACAGGAACGCGGCAAATCCCATGAAGAGGAAATCCAGCGTCGCCGCCGCCGACACCCCGGCGCGCGACCAGCCCATGGCGTCCGAGATCGGCTGCAGGAACACCGCCAGCGACAGCATCGTGCCGAACCCGACACACGTCATCAGCGCGCCCGCGGCGACCACGACCCAGCCATAGTCGAAGCGTGACGGCTTGCTCATGCGTTTCCTCAGCGCTGTTGGTTTTGTTGGTGGTGCGCAGGAGAGATGGTGGCCCATCCGCTTCCGGAGAGCAAGGCGCGTTGGGCGCATACTGACACCGTCCAGCCCTGATGATAGCATCCCCTCGTCACCGGCCTGCTTTGTTGTTCTCACAGACGCACCACCAAGAACGCGTGAGGAGGCAAGTTCAATGACATGGGGAGCGCTCTTGGGGCCGCGCGGTTGCCGCAGGCTTGTCTTACCGGTCATTGTCGCCGCGGCGATCTCGGCACCTCTCGCATACGCGCAGGACGGCCAAAACTCTGCCCGCGAGCCGGGGCCGGTGTTTTCGGATAGCGGCCCGGATGCCGAGCTCTACGGCGCGGCTGAGGGCTATCCAGTCGGCACGCGCGGGGCTGCCCCGCAGCTTGACAAGCTGGTCGGGGTCTACAGTCATTTCGACGAGCTCTACAAGTCGCGCGCGATAGGTCGCGCGACGGTGCCGTGGCAATTCAAGCGCGCGCCAGAGCCGTCGATTGCCTATCATTTCGATAACCAGCGGCTCAGCATCGCGGACTACCTCAAGCGCAACCCGGTGACGGGCCTCTTGATCGCCCGGGACGACACCATCCTGTACGAGCACTATCAATATGCGCGGACCGACCACCATCGCTTTGTCTCGCAGTCCATGGCGAAGACGCTGGTGGCCATGCTGGTCGGGATCGCGGTCTCGGAGGGGCGGATCAAGTCGATCGACGACCCCGTCTCAACCTACGTTCCCGGCCTTGCAGGAACGGAATATGGAAACACATCCATCCGCGCCCTGCTGAACATGTCTTCGGGCGTCGAGTTCTCGGAAGTCTATGACGGCAAGGACGACATCGCCCGGCTTGGGCGGGCCCTGTTCGTCGACGAGCCGAAGGACCCCGCTGCCGTCGTCGCGCAATTCAATACCCGAACCGCACCGCCGGGGACCAGATGGCATTATGCCAGCGTTGAAACGGAAATCCTCGGCCTGGTCCTGCGCGCCGCCACGGGCACGCCGCTTGCCGACTATCTCCACGACCGGATCTGGGATCCCATCGGCACCGAAGCGAATGCCTCATGGGCGATCGACGGCAGCGGGCAAGAGATCGCCTTTTGCTGCTTCAACGCGACCTTGCGCGACTATGCGCGCCTGGCCCGGTTGCTCGCACATGACGGTGCCTGGGAAGGCCGCCAATTGATCCCCCGGCAATGGCTGCTCGATGCCACGACCGTCAGGCCAGAGGATGGTCATCTCGCGCCGCACGTGGCCACACGCTATTTCGGCTACGGCTATCAGGTGTGGCTCCTCCCTGGCGAGCAGCGCAGATTTGCCCTGCTGGGCATCCGCGGTCAGGTCATCCTGGTCGATCCGATCTCCAAGCTCGTCATGGTACACACCGCCGTTCGCCAAAAGCCGTCCGAGCCGGGCGCCCTCAGGGAGCCGCTCGCGCTGTGGTTTGCCGTGCTGCAACAGCTCGGGCAATGATGAACTGATGACGCCTGCCAATGGCATACAGCCGCGCTGGCGCGGCCGGTCGGGTCCGTCTTCTGGCCGGTATTCGCCGGCCAGTCGGTGATGGGGGGCCGCAAGCCGCGGCTGCATTGAACCTGTCCGGCTTCCAGGAGCACCAACGGCGCGTAAGTCCCGATAGCCGCGACGAGGGAAGGCGCGATGAGGACCCTAAAAGCATCAATCTGCGCTGCAGTTGCTGCGCTTGCCTTGAGCCTGTCGTTCGGCGCGCCATCCCATGCCGAACATGACGAGGCGGGCACCCTCACGCTGCAGATGAAGCAACTCTATCGGGCCGGCAAATACACCGAAGCGCTGCCATTGGCTCAGAAATCCCTGACTCTGCGCGAGAAGGAGTTCGGCCCTGACGATGCGGCCCTCGCGATGCCGCTGAACGACCTCGGCACGATCCACTACAACCTCGGCCAATACGCGGTTGCGGAGCCGCTCTACAAGCGCGCGCTGGCGATCCGGGAGCGGACACTCGGTCCGGATCATCCGGAACTTGCGATGGTGCTGAACAACCTCGGCGATCTCTACCGCGCGGAACAGCGTTACGCGGAAGCGGAGCCGCTGCTCAAGCGGTCGATCGCCATCAGCGAGAAGTCGCTCGGCCCCAATGACCCGTCGATCGTGCTGGCGTTGAGCAACCTCGGCGCGGTCTACAGCAACCAGGGCCGGTACGACCGGGCCGAGCCGCTGTTCAAGCGAGGGCTGGCCGTTCTCGAGAAAGCGCGCGGACCGGACGATCCCGAAGCCACGGTGCTGATGAGCAACCTCGCCGATGCCTATATCCATCGGCGCCGCTATGCCGAGGCCGAGCGGCTGCTGAAGCGCGCGATGGCGGTGACCGAGAAGGCGTTCGGGCCCGACCATCCGGATGTCGCGCAGGCACTGAACAATCTGGCCGCGCTCTACGGACGGCAGGGGCGTAACGCCGAAGCCGAGCGCCTGTACAAGCGGTCGGTGGCGGCCATGGAGAAGTCGCTTGGTCCCGACCATCCGGACCTCGCCTATGTTCTGCAGAACCTTGCAGCTCTCTACAAGGACCAGGGACGCTACGCCGATGCCCAGCAGGTCCTGAAGCGGTCGATGGCCATCCGAGCCAAGACCAGGCCGATCTGAAGAGCCGCGCTGGTGGTAGAGCGATTTGTTCGGCGCAGCCCGAAGAGCGAAGTTGGACGCGAAACCCAGCGAGCTTCATCTTCATGTCGGATCGTCAGGGAGCATCGCTAGATACTACGTCCGCCCGTCAGCTTTCGCAGGGCGGGCAAGGCACCGCGCGCCGTGCCTGCCATTCTTCCCGAGAGCACACAGGGTGGGCACGCTTCGCTTCGCCTCCGATACGACTTTTCTATTTTTTTAGCGCATTGACGCCGGACCATGTCGGCATGGGTCGGGCTCGATCGTCCTTGGGTGGACACGTCCCGGACGTGCAGGAGATCGACCCGGCACACCTGACGTGATTTCGTCGATTCGAACCGTCAAATTCGCACTGGAGCAATGCCCATGAGGATCACCGTCGAAACCAGCGTCGCAGCCCCCATCGATCAGGTCTGGCAGGCCTATACGACGCCTGCCGACATCGTGAAGTGGAATGCGGCGTCCGACGACTGGCACACGACCAAGGCGACGGTCGACCTGCGGGAAGGTGGCGCCTTCTCGTCGCGGATGGAAGCCAAGGACGGCAGCATGGGCTTCGACTTCGCCGGCACCTACACAAGGATCGTGGAACACAAGCGGATCGAATATGCGTTCGGCGACCGCAAGGCCGAGGTCGAGTTCGTGCCCGCCCCGGACGGCATTGTCGTCCGCGTCGTGTTCGATGGCGAAACGACGCACTCGGTCGAGCAGCAGCGGGGTGGCTGGCAGGCGATCCTCGACAATTTCGCACGATACGTCGAGGCGAAGCGGAAGCTGTGATCGATCAGGAACAGGCGCGCTGACGGACGCCTGCATCAAACCCGCTGCGATGCTGCCATCATCCCCCTGTTTTGCCCGACCGAGCAAACGGATTTCGTGAAATCGAAAAAGCACAATGCCGCCAAGGGGGCGGCTACTGTGCATGGGGTTGTTTTCGCAGTCCTTGCCGGGCTCCAATGGTTCGGGCCGAACTGATCCAGCCGCGAAATCTGGTCTCGCTTCTCCGCCGTCATGGCCGGGCTTGACCCGGCCATCCACGTCTTCACCGCACCAAAACGTGGATGCCCGGGACGAGCCCGGGCAGACGGTGGTTGATATCGGCGGCTCAGCTTGGGAGGTCGCTCAGCTATCCACCTTCAGCGCCGCGATGAAGGCTTCCTGCGGGATGTCGACCTTGCCGAACTGCCGCATCTTCTTCTTGCCTTCCTTCTGCTTCTCCAGAAGTTTCCGTTTGCGGGTGATGTCGCCGCCGTAGCATTTCGCGGTGACGTCCTTGCGCAGCGCGCGCACCGTCTCGCGGGCGATCACCTTGCCGCCGATCGCCGCCTGGATCGGGATCTGGAACATGTGCGGCGGGATCAGCTCCTTCATCTTCTCGACCATGGCGCGGCCGCGCCCTTCCGCGCGGGTGCGATGCACCAGCATGGAGAGCGCATCGACCGGCTCGGCATTGACCAGGATCTGCATCTTGACGAGATCGGCCGGCTTGTAGTCGGTGAGATGATAGTCGAACGAGGCGTAGCCCTTGGAGACCGACTTCAGGCGGTCGTAGAAGTCGAACACGACCTCGTTGAGCGGCAGATCGTATTTCACCATGGCGCGGGAGCCGACGTAAGTCAGCTCCTTCTGCGCGCCGCGGCGGTCCTGGCACAGCTTCAGCACGCTGCCGAGATATTCGTCCGGGGTGAGGATGGTCGCCTCGATCCAGGGCTCGTCGATCTCGGCGATCTTGACCACGTCGGGCATGTCGACGGGATTGTGGATCTCGATCTCCTGGCCGTCGGTGAGCTTCATCTTGTAGATGACGCTCGGCGCGGTCGCGATCAGGTTGAGGTCGAACTCGCGCGACAGCCGCTCCTGGATGATCTCGAGGTGAAGAAGGCCGAGGAAGCCGCAGCGGAAGCCGAAGCCGAGTGCGGCCGAGGTCTCCATCTCGAAGGAGAAGCTGGCGTCGTTGAGCCGCAGCTTGCCCATCGCCGCACGCAGCGTCTCGAAATCGTCGGCATCGACCGGGAACAGGCCGCAGAACACGACCGGGATCGCCGGCTTGAAGCCCGGGAGCATTTCGGTAACAGGCTTCCTGTCGTCGGTGATGGTGTCGCCGACGCGAGTGTCGGCGACTTCCTTGATCGCCGCGGTGATGAAGCCGATCTCGCCGGGGCCGAGCTCGTCGACCTGCTGCATCTTCGGCGTGAAGAAGCCGACGCGCTCGACGTCGTAGGCCGCGCCCGTGCCCATCATGCGCACGCGGCTGCCCTTCTTCATGACGCCGTCGACGACGCGGATCAGAACGACGACGCCGAGATAGACGTCGTACCAGCTGTCGACCAGCAGCGCCTTCAGCGTCGCGTCGCGGTCGCCCTTCGGCGGCGGCAGGCGGGTGACGATGGCCTCCAGCACGTCGGGGACGCCGAGGCCGGTCTTGGCCGAGATCATCACCGCGTCGGAGGCGTCGATGCCGATGACGTCCTCGATCTGCTGCTTGATCTTCTCGGGCTCGGCGGCGGGAAGGTCGACCTTGTTCAGGACCGGGACGATCTCGTGATTGTTGTCGAGCGCCTGGTAGACGTTGGCGAGCGTCTGCGCTTCGACGCCCTGGCTGGCGTCGACCACCAGGAGGGAACCTTCGCACGCCGCCAGCGACCGCGAGACTTCGTAGGCGAAGTCGACATGGCCGGGCGTGTCCATCAGGTTGAAGATGTAGTCCTTGCCGTCCTTGGCGCGGTACGACAGGCGCACCGTCTGCGCCTTGATGGTGATGCCGCGCTCGCGCTCGATGTCCATGGAATCGAGCACCTGCTCCTTGCCCGCCATTTCGCGGTCGGAGAGGCCGCCGGTCATCTGGATCAGGCGGTCGGCCAGCGTCGACTTGCCATGGTCGATATGGGCGACGATGGAGAAATTGCGGATGTTGGAAATGGGGACGGTCGTCATGGGCGCGGGATACCACTCACATCCCCGTGCGGCAACCATATTGCTGTAATTTCAGGGCCTTTCTTCACGCCAAGCTGATTCCACGGCAGGCCAAAACGCGCTACGCAACGGCGCATGTCCACCACCTCGATCCCATCCGTCAGAGCGCGGGCGAAGACCCGCTTGAGTTACAACCGCTTCCGGGCCTGGCTGGTCGCCTGCGCGGTCCGCCCCGAGGCCAGATTGTGGCTGGTGATCCAGCTCGCCATCCTGCATGCGGTGCTCTGGACCTTCATCCTGATCAATCTCAAGGCGGCGCAGGACGTTCACATGGACGTCGCAGAAGCCTATGGCTGGGGCCAGAAATTCCTGTGGGGCTACGGCAAGCACCCGCCGCTGTCGGGCTGGGTCGCCGGCCTCTGGTTCACGGTGTTCCCGGCCGCGGACTGGGCGACCTATGCGCTGGCGATGGCGACCGTCAGCGCCGGCATGGTGATCTGCTGGCTGGTGGCCTTGCGCGTGGTGGATGCGCGCCGCGCCTTCCTGGTCGTGGTGATGGTGGCGCTCTACCCGATCTTCAATTTCAAGGGTTTCAAGTACAACCCGGATCTGCTGCAGCTCGTCACGCTACCGCTGCTCGTGCTCGCTTATCTCAACGCGTTCGAGAAGCGGAGCTGGCAGTCCGGCGTCTTGCTCGGGCTCGCCGGCGCGCTGGCGCTGATGACCAAATATTGGGTGCTGACCATGATCGGCGCCATCGGGCTTGCCGCGCTGATCCATCCGGAGCGGCTGAAATTCCTGCTCTCGCCGGCGCCGTGGGTGGCGATCGTGACGATGGTGCTGGCGATGATCCCGCACTTCGTCTGGCTGGCCGATGCGCATTTCGTGCCGCTGACCTATGCCGGCGACACCTACAGCCTCCAGGACAAGAGCCAGGTGCATCAGCTCGTCGCCGGCTACTTCCTGCATAATTTCGGCTTGCTGGCCCTGCCGGTGGCGCTCGCCGGGCTGGCGATGGCGCTGGTGCCGCCGTGGCTGACGCTGCTGGTGCGCGCGCCCGCGCGCATCGTCACGCGGGCGTGGCAGCGCGGCGCCAATTCCGGTGTCAATGTCTCGCAGGCGCTGAATGTCTGGATCATCCAGATCATCGTCGCGTTCGGCCCGCCGCTCGGCGCGCTGGTCTTCAGCATCTACATGAAGACCGATTGGGGTATCTCGCTGTTCTTCCTGGTGCCGCTGGCGCTGGTCGCGATCCCCACATTGCGCGTGCAGGGCGCGAGCCTGTTCAACATCGCGGCGATCTGGCTCGTGCTCAGCGTCGCGACGCTCGTCGCCTCGCCCTGGATTGCCGCGGGCGAGCTGGCGGCCAATGCCGGCAACACCGCGACCTATGGCGCGCGCTCGGATCTTGCGCGCGAGCTGACCCAGGCCTGGCACGCGCGCTTCGCTTCGCGCTGGGCCGTCGTCGCGGGCAGCATGGAATCGATCCAGCCGATGGTGTTCTACAGCCCGGATCATCCGGCGGCATTCACGCCGAATGAGGCCTGGGCCTCCGGGCTGACCTCGCTCGACGAGCTCAAGCGATACGGCTTCATCGGCGTGTTCGATGCCAACGACGAACGCCTGCCCAAGTTCGAGAAATGGATATCGGAGACCGCGCCGAATGCCGAGCGCGTGGTGATGACCACGCGCCGCTTCACCCACGGCAAGGCCGGCCCGTCGATGAGCTGGCATATCTACATCGCGCCGCCGGGGAAATAGCCGAGCTGCCGTAGGGTGGGCAAAGGCGCAAAGCGCCGTGCCCACCAACTTCGGCCATCGTGACAGGTGCGTGGGCACGCTTCGCTTTGCCCACCCTACGCAGCTTCACTGACGAAGCCGCTAAACCCCTTCCTCGTTGAACTTGCTTTCAACGAGTTCCGTGATCGCCGCGAGTGCGGCTTCGGCCTCAGCGCCGGCGGCGGCGACCGTGATGGTGGTGCCAGGTCCTGCGGCGAGCATCATCAGGCCCATGATCGAAGTGCCGCCGACGGTCTCGCCGCCGCGCGTCACCCACACTTGCGCGTCGAAGCGCTCGACCGCCTGGACGAATTTCGCCGAGGCGCGGGCGTGCAGACCGCGCTTGTTGATGATCAGGAGATCCTTGGAGATCGCGCCCGCGGGCACGCTTGTCCCGGCTTGTGGCGCGTCGCCGCTCATTTGCCGGCGAGCACGCGGCTGGCGATGGTGACGTATTTGCGGCCCGCTTCCTGGGCCATCGCGATCGCGTCAGGCAGCGGACGCTCCTCGCGCACCTTGGCGAGCTTCACCAGCATGGGAAGGTTGATGCCCGCGAGCACTTCGACCTTGGGCCGGCTCATGCAGGATATTGCAAGGTTCGACGGCGTGCCGCCGAACATGTCGGTGAGGATCGCAACCCCATCGCCGGAATCGACGCGGTTAACCGCTTCGATGATGTCGCTTCGGCAGAGATCGGAATCGTCTTCGGCACCGATCGTGATCGCTTCGATTTGTTTTTGTGGGCCCATGACATGTTCAAGCGCTGCCTTGAATTCGTCGGCAAGGCGCCCGTGGGTCACAAGTACTAGACCAATCATCGGAAAACTCCTCGCGGGCGCTTTTGGTGCACCGCACGAACGCGCCACTTTGACCATCCAGAGCCCCCGCGCAAGAGGGGATGTTGCGTATCTCCCTGAATCTATACTGATGGATGAGGGGAGCTGCGCCGGTCTATTCGGTCGCGATAGTGGGGCTCATATGGTTACCATTTCCCTTCAAACAATCGCCTGAAGGCTTAACGGAAGATGAACTCTTGGTAGTGGTCAAGGCCGCAACAACCAGGGGGAGGGGTGAATAATCGCGGCCAACCGGGATTCGCGGTATCTCGACACCGGAAATGCTGGTTTTCAGGGCTTCGGGCGGCGGCAGCCGCTCGGCGTCCGGGGCGTCCAGATCGACCACGAGACCGACGGTCGCATGCTCCACGAAGTCGCAGCGGCGGATTCCGAGGCCCCGGATCTCGATCAGGCCCTTAAGGCGCGGCGCGGGGCGGACCTCAATTTCATCGCCGACTGTCGCCAGATGGACACGGTCATCCCCGATCAGAACGGCCCTGTCGACCACGCCCGCGCGTCCCGCCATGATCAAATCGAAGGCAAGGCGCGACTTGCCGGAGCCCGAGGGCCCGCGGATCAGCACCGCCAGGGGCCCGACCTTGACCGCGGAGGCGTGAACGCTGGGTCCGGGGTCGCTCATAGCGCCGGCAGCCTCACCACGAAGCGCGCACCCGATACGGTCGGGACGCCCTCGTCATCCGGCGGGCCTGCGCGGTTCTCGGCCCAGATGCGTCCGCCATGGGCGTCGACGATCTGCTTGGAGATCGACAGGCCGAGGCCGGAGTTCTGGCCGAACCCCTGATGCGGGCGGTCGGTGTAGAAGCGCTCGAAGATGCGCTCCAGCGCGTCGTCGCGAATGCCGGGGCCGTCGTCGTCGACCACGATCTCGATCTCGGAGCGCACGCGACGGCAGGTGAGGCGCACCTTGTTGCCGGCTTCCGAGAACGATTGTGCGTTGGAGAGCAGGTTGGAGACCACCTGCCCGAGCCGCGAATCATGGCCGCTCACAGCGAAGGTGTCGGTCGGGCTGCGGCCCTCGAAGCGCGTCTCGACCGCGACGTCATGGCCGAGCTTGGTTTCGTTGGCGACGGACACCAGCGTCGTCAGCAGGCGGCGCAAATCGACCGGGATCGCATCCTGGCGCTGCAATTCGGCATCGAGGCGGCTGGCGTCGGAGATATCCGAGATCAGGCGGTCGAGCCGCTTGACGTCGTGCTCGATCACCTCGAGCAGGCGCGCGCGGCTGGTCTCGTTGCGCGCCAGCGGCAGCGTCTCGACCGCCGAGCGCAGCGAGGTCAGCGGGTTCTTCAATTCGTGGGCGACGTCGGCGGCGAACATCTCGATCGCCTCGATCCGGCTGTAGAGCGCGCTCGTCATGTCGCGCAATGCGCCCGAGAGATGGCCGATCTCGTCGCGGCGGCGGGTGAAATCCGGAATCTCGATGCGGGCCTTGATGCGGCGGCGGACGCGCTCGGCGCTGTCGGCGAGCCGGCGCACGGGCCCGGCGATCGTGCTCGCGAGCAGCAGTGACAGCATGATCATGACGGTGGCCGCGACGCCGCCGACCTTCAGGATGGCGAGGCGCTCGGCGGTGACCATCTGGTCGATGTCGTCACCTTGGGTCGACAGCATCAAGGCGCCGTGAATCGCGCGCGAGCGCAGCACGGGCACCGCGACCGAGACGATCACCTCGCCGCGCGCATTGACCCGCACCATCGAGCGCTTCTGGCCCTGGAGCGCATCGCCCACCTCCGCATAGCCGTTGCCGTTCTCGGGCCCGAGCTCGCGATAGAGCGGCAGGTCGCCGCGGTTCAGCCAGGTCCGCACCGCGACCATGCCGCGTTCGACGATGCCGGGCTTCTCGGCCGGCGGCGGCAGATTGTAGCGCAGCACGTTTTCGAGGTTGCGGCTGTCCACCAGCAGGCTGCCGTTCGGATCGTAGATGCGGGCGCGCGTCTTGGTCGGCGAGATCAGCGTGCGCAGCACCGGCGCCACCCGCTCCGGATTGATCGGGAAGTCCAGCGGCGAATATTCGTCCGAGCCGCCATAGGTCTCGCCCGGCTTGAGGTCGAGCAGCCGGTCGGGATCGATGGTGATGGCGTTGGT
This sequence comes from Bradyrhizobium sp. LVM 105, assembly GCF_003957705.1. NCBI lineage: Bacteria > Pseudomonadati > Pseudomonadota > Alphaproteobacteria > Hyphomicrobiales > Nitrobacteraceae > Bradyrhizobium > Bradyrhizobium sp. LVM 105. The sequence continues at coordinate 111,192 of NZ_QZMV01000016.1, forward strand.
CTGCACCGTGGCGGAGGCCGCGATCGCACCGGCGATGATCTCGGCCTGCACCAGGAGGCTCTGCGCCCGCGCGTCGATCAGGCCGGCGCGGAATTGCGACAGATAGAGGATGCTGGCGACCAGCGCGACGAGGCCGGCGAGGTTGAGCGAGACGATGCGGCGGGTGAGGCTGGAAAAGGACAGCGCGAAGAAGAACTGCCCGGCGCGCTTCAGCCAGTTCAGCGGTCGGAAGCCCTGCGGCCTGCCTTCGACAAATTGATCCTGAACGCCGTCGGCTGCGACGTCGCCGGCGCTCTGGTTCGGATCAGGCTGCGTTCGGTCCAGCAATGCTTACGCCCGTGTTAGGACGGCGTTGAGAAGGTCCCCACATTCTAGAGCATGATCCGGAAAAGTGTGCAGCGGTTTTCCGAAAGGATCATGCTCAAGAAACAAACCAAGGCACGATGATCTCATCGCGCTTTGGAGCAATCCCGGTCCCGATGGAATCAGAACCGGCGATGCTCTTAGTCCGTTCGTGAAGTTGCCTGCCGCCTCAGGCTTCCTTGAAACGATAGCCGACGCCGTACAGCGTCTCGATCATCTCGAACTCGTTGTCGACCACCTTGAACTTCTTGCGCAGCCGCTTGATGTGGCTGTCGATGGTGCGGTCGTCGACATAGACCTGGTCGTCATAAGCGGCGTCCATCAGCGCGTTGCGGCTCTTCACCACGCCGGGCCGGGTCGCCAGCGCCTGCAGGATCAGGAATTCGGTGACGGTCAACGTCACCGGCTCGTTCTTCCAGGTGCAGGTATGCCGTTCCGGATCCATGCGCAGGAGGCCACGATCGAGCGCCTTGGCGTCGTTCTCCTTCGGCGCGACGGTCGGGTCCTTCGGCGCCGAGCGGCGCAGCACCGCCTTGACGCGCTCGACCAAAAGGCGCTGTGAAAACGGCTTGCGGATGAAATCGTCGGCGCCCATCTTGAGGCCGAACAGCTCGTCGATCTCCTCGTCCTTGGAGGTCAGGAAGATCACCGGCAGGTCGGATTTCTGCCGCAGGCGGCGCAGCGTCTCCATGCCGTCCATGCGCGGCATCTTGATGTCGAGGATGGCGAGATCGGGCTGGGTGGTGCGGAAACCGTCCAGCGCGGAGGCGCCGTCGGTGTAGGTCATGATGCGATAGCCTTCGGCTTCCAGCGCGATCGAGACGGATGTGAGAATGTTGCGGTCGTCGTCGACCAAAGCGATTGTGGGCATGAGCCTCTGCTTTCTGCTTTCCGTTTGGGTCGTGGCTTGAAAACGGCGAGCAATCCAGTGATGCGCCGCATACATGGGTGCCGAAGTCGGCAGTCGAACCTTGTCACCGAGCAATGCAAGCTGGGCTGAAGTGTGACCAAGTTCCACGAAACACGGCAGATTCGCCGCATGTCGACCCATAACCAAGCCCCCGTTTACCCGAAAAAAGGCCTCCCTTGCAACCACCTAAGCCGAGAAAGCCGATGCGACTGTCCCCTGATTTCGACCCCGCAAAGCTCGCCAAATCCCTGCTGCGGCGATCGCGCCAGGGGGCGCTGGCAACGCTCATGGCCGGCAGCGGCGACCCCTATTGTTCCCTGGTCAATCTGGCCAGCCATCCCGACGGCTCGCCGATTCTGCTGATCTCGGGCCTTGCCGTGCATACAAGGAACATCCTTGCCGACAGCCGGGTCTCGCTGATGCTGGACGAGCGGGCGGAAGGCGATCCGCTGGAGGGCGCCCGGATCATGCTGTCGGGCCGGGCGGAGCAGGCCGAGGCCGAGAAGGACCTGCTCCAGCGGCGGTATCTCAATGCCCATCCGTCGGCGGAAGGCTTTGTTTCCTTTAAGGATTTCTCATTCTTCCGGATCCGTCCCACGGGAACCCATCTGGTCGCCGGTTTCGGCCGGATCGTCGACCTCAAGCCCACGCAGTTCCTCACGGATCTCACCGGGGCCGACGACCTGCTGGCGGCGGAGGAGGGCGCTGTCGCGCATATGAACGCCGACCATCGGGAGACCATGGGCCTCTATGCGACGAAGCTCCTGGGTGCCGGCGCGGGTGACTGGCGCTGCACCGGCTGCGATCCGGAAGGCCTCGACATGCAGGACGGCCAGACCGTGCTGCGACTGGACTTCCCGGAGCGGGTGACCGACGGCACCTCGCTGCGCAAGATGCTGGTGCGCCTCGCTGGCGAAGCGCGCACGAAGATGGACCAGAACGCAAAGATTTGAACGCCGCTATCCATCGCTGCGACCCAAGACGGTGAGGTCCTGGGGCTGGCAGCGAGAGGGTTCATGACACGTCGTTGGGCATTGGCTGCGGGCTTGGGGCTCGCGATCGTCACGTCGTCTGCCTCGCCTGGCCTTGCCCAGAAGGGCGATCTGTCATCGCAGAGCGCGCGCGTCAATGCGCTCCGGAGCGCCGGCAAATATTCGGAGGCGCTGCCGCTGGCGCAGGCCATGGTGGCCTCGCTCGAGAAGACCAGCAACAACCGCGACCTCGCCGCGGCGCTCAACAATCTTGCGCAGATCGAAGCCGACCAGGGCCACGACGATCAGGCTGAGCCGCTCTACAAGCGCGCCATTGCGCTGATGGAGAAGGGGACCGGTCAGGGCAGCGTCGAGATCGCGCCGATCCTGAACAATCTGGCGGCGCTCTATCAGCGGCAGAGCCGCTTCACGGAAGCCGAGCCGCTGTTCAAGCGCGCGCTGACCGTTCGCGAGCAGGCGCTGTCGCGCGAGCATCCCGACATCGGCCAGTCCCTCAACAATCTCGCCACTTACTATGTGAAGCAGCAGCGTCATGCCGAGGCCGAGCCGCTGTTTCGGCGGGCGCTGGCGATCTACCAGAAGGTCGGCGGTCCCGAGCATCCTGCGGTCGCCACCGTCCTGAACAACATCGGTCAGGTCGATCGCGACCTCAACCGCGACGCGGAGGCCGAGGCGCCGATCAAGCGCTCGCTCGCGATCCGCGAGAAGGCGCTGGGACCGGATCATCACGACGTGGCGCGCTCACTCAACAATCTCGCCGGGCTCTACGAGCACCAGCAGCGCTATGCCGAGGCCGAGCCGCTCTATCGCCGCGCCCTGTCGATCCGCGAGCGGGCGCTCGGGCCCGACCATCCCGATGTCGGGACCTCGACCAGCAATCTCGCCAATTTGCTCCAGGCCTCCGGGCGGACAGTCGACGCCTTGCCGCTTGCGGAAAAGACGCTCGCCAACAATCGCGCGCAGCTGCGTGTCGTGCTGCCCATCCTGTTCGCCGCGCGGCAGCAGCGTCTCCTAGGGGATGACAAGGCGCTGGACCAGGCGCTCGCGGCGATCCAGCGCGGCACGCAATCCTCCGCCGCCGCTGCCGTGAACAAGCTCGCGGTGCGGATGGCCGCCGGCAGCGACCGGCTCGCCGAGCTCGTGCGCAAGGATCAGGATCTCACCGCCGAGTCCGAAGCGCTCGACAAGGCGATCGTCGCGGCAGTGTCGAAGCCATCCGCTCAGCGCGACCTCGCGGTCGAGCAGCGCAGCCGCGCGAGGATCGCGGCGATCGGAAACGAGCGCAGCACATTGCAGAAGGCCCTCACGCTCGAGTTTCCCGACTACGCCTCGCTCTCCAACCCGCTGCCGCTGGCGGTGAAGGACATTCAGCCGCTGCTGTCGGCTGACGAGGCGATGGTGATCTATTCCGTCGTCGATAAGCAGAGCTATGTCATCGCGATCACGCGCGAGGGCGTCGACTGGAAAGAGATCCCGCTCGGCGCGGATGCGGTGACGCAGAAGGTCGCCGCCTTCCGCAGGGGGCTGGACGTCGGCAAGGCGCGCGATGCCTCCGGCAAGTCAGGCCTGTTCGATCTCGGGCTGGCCCATGAGCTCTATTCGGCGTTGCTCGGCCCGGTCGAGGCCTTGACGAAGGACAAGCGTAATTTGCTGGTGGTGCCGTCGGCGGCGCTGACGGCCTTGCCGTTTCATCTGCTGGTGACGCAGCCACCGCAGGCTGCGATTCCGGACAGGCTCGAGGGCTATCGCAGCGCCGCCTGGCTGCTGCGGCGGCAGGCCGTCTCCGTGTTGCCGTCGGTGATCAGCCTGAAATCGCTGCGTGCCTTCGCTCGCAGGGACCAGGGTGCAAAGCCGATGACCGGCTTCGGCGATCCCGTCTTCAATCCCGCGGCCGAAGGACCGGCCGACCGTCGTGCAGCCAGCGGCAAGGTCGCCGCGCGCAGCATCGCGACCGTCGCCTATACCGATTTCTGGCGCGGCGCCGGCGTCGATCGCGCGCGGCTGGCGCAGGCGCTGCCGCAACTGCCCGATACCGCCGACGAGCTGAACGCGGTGGCGAGGGACGTCGGCGCGGCTGCTGCCGACATCCATCTCGGACGCGATGCCAGCGAAACGACGCTGAAGCGTGCAGCGCTTGCTCAATACGGCATCATCTACTTTGCCACCCACGGCCTCGTTGCCGGCGACGTCAAGGGATTGGGGGAGCCCTCGCTTGCGCTCTCCATCCCCGACCAGCCGACGGAGCTCGACGATGGTCTTCTCACCGCGAGCGAAGTAGCCCAGCTCAAGCTCAACGCCGATTGGGTGGTGCTGTCCGCCTGCAACACCATCGCCGGCGACAAGCCCGGCGCCGAGGCATTGTCGGGATTGGCGCGCTCGTTCTTCTACGCAGGGGCCCGCGCGCTCCTGGTCTCGCATTGGGCCGTGGACTCGGAAGCGGCCACCCGCCTGACCATCTCGACGTTCGAGCTGCTCAAGAACGAGCCAAAGATTGGTCGTGCCGAAGCCTTGCGCCGCGCGATGTTAACATTTGTCGACGACACCTCCTCGCCGCGCAACGCCTACCCTGCGATGTGGGGGCCGTTCGCTCTGATCGGCGAAGGTGAGGTGAAATAAGTAAGGCGGCAATTGTGCGTCGCAATAACCTGACGTAACGCGCAAACACGCATTTGGTTGCGCGATCATCGGCGATTTTCGCGATGCGTCTGCTCAGAGCTGACATGCGCGACGTTTGGCGCGGTCCTTGAATAAACCAAATCCTGCGGGATCAGCTTGGCAACGCCAGCGTTCATCATTATTAGGTCGTTCAGCCGAGGCCGAATGGCCCATTCATCACGGTGACCGCGACGGCGCCAAACTTGGTCCGCTGAATGTCGTGGGTTCTAGGAGGATTTTTTCGTGCAAGAGACGGGCGTGCGCAACGGTGCCTTCGGCGCCGACAAGTTCGGCTTAAAGAATCTCAAGCAGGTTCACTGGAACCTCGGTGCGCCGCAGCTCTATCAATACTCGCTCGCTGCGGGCGAGGCGGTGCTGTCCGCTGACGGCGCGCTCTGCGCCGACACCGGCGAGTTCACCGGGCGCAGCCCGAAGGACAAGTTCACGGTGCGCGACGCCACCACCGACAAGAAGATGTGGTGGGCCGGCAACCAGTCCATCACCGCAGAGCAGTTCGAGACGCTCTATCAGGATTTCCTCAAGCACGCCGAAGGCAAGAAGCTGTTCGCGCAGGATCTCTACGGCGGTGCCGACCCCGCCTACCGGATCAAGACGCGCGTCTTCACCGAGCTTGCCTGGCACTCGCTGTTCATCCGTACGCTCTTGATCCGCCCCGAGGCGATCGAGCTGTCGACCTTCGTGCCGGAGCTCACCATCATCGACATGCCGAGCTTCCGCGCCGATCCCAAACGCCACGGCGTGCGCTCGGAGAACGTGGTCGCGATCGATTTCGCCCGCAAGATCGTCCTGATCGGCGGGTCTTATTATGCCGGCGAGATGAAGAAGTCGGTCTTCACCACGCTGAACTATTACCTGCCCGAGCGCGGCGTGATGCCGATGCACTGCTCGGCCAATGTCGGCGCCAAGGGCGACACCGCGATCTTCTTCGGGCTGTCGGGCACCGGCAAGACCACGCTGTCGGCCGACCCCAACCGCACGCTGATCGGCGACGACGAGCACGGCTGGGGGCCGAACGGCGTCTTCAATTTCGAGGGCGGCTGCTATGCCAAGTGCATCAAGCTGTCGAAGGAAGCCGAGCCCGAGATCTACGCGGCCTCGACCCGCTTCGGCGCGGTGCTCGAGAACTGCGTGCTCAACGAGGACACCCGCGTCGTTGATTTCGACGACGGCTCCAAGACCGAGAACACGCGCTCGGCCTATCCGCTCGACTTCATCCCGAACGCCTCGCGCACCGGCCGCGCGCCGCAGCCGAAGAACGTGGTGATGCTAGCCGCCGACGCCTTCGGCGTGCTGCCGCCGATCGCCAAGCTGTCGCCGGCGCAGGCGATGTATCACTTCCTGTCCGGCTACACCGCCAAGGTCGCGGGCACCGAGCGCGGTCTCGGCAACGAGCCGCAACCGGAATTCTCGACCTGCTTCGGTTCGCCCTTCCTGCCGCTCGACCCCTCCGTCTACGGCAACATGCTGCGCGACCTCATCGCCCAGCACAACGTCGATTGCTGGCTGGTCAACACCGGCTGGACCGGCGGCAAGTACGGCACAGGCAGCCGCATGCCGATCAAGGTGACGCGCGCGCTGCTCACCGCCGCGCTCGACGGCTCCTTGCGCAACGTCGAATTCCGCACCGACAAGTATTTCGGCTTCGCGGTCCCGACCGCGCTGCCCGGCGTGCCCAGCGAAATCCTCAACCCGGTCAACACCTGGAAGGACAAGGACGACTTCGACAAGACCGCCCGCGCGCTGGTCGGCATGTTCCAGAAGAACTTCGCCAAGTTCGAAGCCCAGGTCGACGCCGACGTGCGTGCGGCAGCCCCGGACGTGAAGCTCGCGGCGGAGTAATCGCTCTGTCTTCAACGAAAAGGGCGGCCGCAGGGCCGCCCTTTTTGTTTGTGGGCACGTCACTGGCCACACAACCGGTGTCGTCCTCGCGAACGCGGGGACCCATACCGCGTGATCTATCGAGGGGGTGCAGAGCAAGTACCGGCGAAGAATGATCACTCCGAATCTTCGCCAAACTTCTCCCTGTGGTTATGGGTCCCCGCGTTCGCGGGGACGACACCTCAGGCCTTGAAATACGCAATCTGCGTCGTGGTCGCGAGCAGCCGGCCGTTCGGCGACCACAGCTCGGCGTTCTGGTCGGCGTAGCTCTTGTGCATGATCTTGGAATCCGCCGTCGCCAGCACGCGGGTGATGTCTTCGGCCGCGAGCTCCTCGCTGTCGGTGTGGAAATAGGTCGTCAGCGACACCGTGCCGAACGGCACCAGCTCGCGCCTTGCATGGAAGATGCGGCCGAAGAAGGCGTCCGACATCGACGTCAGCGACAGCATGTCGAGCTTGCGCGGCGTGCGGTCGCTGATCCAGATCTTCGAATAGGTGTTGGCGGGCTCCGCCTGCTGCGGGCCGATCCGCATCTCGCCCTCGACGAAGCGGAAATCGTACTGGTTGGCCCAGGACGCCGCGATCTTCGGAAACGGCATGGTCTCCTCGAACGGTTTTGCGTCGGGATATTGCGCCACCCGGTGCTCCCAGGACGGCCGGCGCTCGGCGAACACCGCGGTGGCGAGCGTTGCGACCTCGCCGCCGCCCTGGCTGAGCTCGACGCTCCAGTGCTGGCTGGAGCGGTTGGCCTTGACCAGCCGCACGTCCAGGTCAAACGGTCCCTTGGCGATCGGCGCGCAGTAATTGACGGTGAGCGCCAAGGGATCGCCGGCGCGTTGCGGATGCTCGATCAGCGCACGCAAGATGGTCGCGGCGGTGGCGCCGCCGAATGGGCCGACAAAGGCCCAGTAATCGTCGCTGGTGTGCCCCTGCCAGCTGGAGTCACCGGCGGTGATGCGGGTGGCTTCGTCGAACGGGTGCGGGAGCTTGGCGTGCATCGTGGTCCTCGGTGCCTCTCCGATCGTCATTGCGAGCGCAGCGAAGCAATCCAGGCTGCCTCCGCGGAAAGATTCTGGATTGCTTCGCTGCGCTCGCAATGACGGCGTTTGAGGTGACGGCGCCGGCATCGCAGACGCCGCCGTGGGGATGATGATAGTCATATCATCATCCCGCGCGAAGGATGCAATAACCTCGCAGGTAACGCCGCTTCCACGCCGCGGAAAATCAGCCCGCGGCGTCGCGCAAATTCGGCAGCAGCGGCGTGGTCGGATTCACCGGCACGTTCCAGATCTCCTCGGCATATTCGCGGATGGTGCGGTCCGAGGAGAACCAGGCCATGCGCGCGACGTTGAGGATCGAGGCGCGGGTCCAGGCCGGCGCCACCTGCCAGCGCGCATCGACCGCGCGTTGCGCTTCGAAATAGGAGTCGAAATCGGCGCTGACCATGTAATGGTCGAGATAGCGCAGCGCGTGGGCGATGGATTCGAAGCGGCCGGGATCGCCGGGCGAGAACTCGCCGGCGCCAATCGCGTTGATGGCGCGCTGCAGCTTCGGCGAACTGCGGATCACGTCGGAGGCGTCGAGCCCCTGCTTGCGGCGGATCATCACGTCGCCGGCCTCCATGCCGAAGATCGCGATGTTCTCCGCGCCGACATGGTCGCGGATTTCGATATTGGCGCCGTCGAGCGTGCCGATGGTGATGGCGCCGTTGAGCGCCAGCTTCATGTTGCCGGTGCCGGATGCTTCCATGCCCGCCGTCGAGATCTGCTCGGAGAGGTCCGCGGCGGGGATAATCACCTCGGCGAGGCTGACATTGTAGTCGGGCAGGAACACGACCTTGAGCTTGCCGGCGATCGCGGGGTCGTTGTTGACGATTTCGGCGACGTCGTTGATCAGCTTGATGATCAGCTTGGCGTAGCGGTAGCTCGCCGCCGCCTTGCCGGCGAAGATCTTCACCCGCGGCACCCAATTGCCGTTGGGATCGTCCTTGATCGCCTGGTACAGCGCGACCGTCTCGATGACGTTGAGCAGCTGGCGCTTGTATTCGTGGATGCGCTTGATCTGCACGTCGAACAGCGCGCTCGGATCGACCTTGATGCCGAGCCGCTCGCCGATCAGGCGCGCCAGGGCCGTCTTGTTGTGGTGCTTGACGCTGCGGAATTTCTTCTGGAATTCGACGTCGCTGGCACGGGCCTCGATCAGCGAGAGCTGCGAGGGATCGTCGAGCACGGCCTCGCCGCAGGTCTCGCGCAACAGATCGGTCAGCTTCGGGTTCGCCAGCATCAGCCAGCGGCGGAAGGTGATGCCGTTGGTCTTGTTGGTGATGCGGCCCGGATAGAGATGGTTGAGGTCGTGGAACACGGTCTCGCGCATCAGGTCGGAATGCATCCCCGAGACACCGTTGATGCGGTGCGAGCCGACGAAGGCGAGCTGACCCATGCGCACGCGGCGCCCGCTCTTCTCGTCGATCAGGGAGACCGAGGCGCGGAAGTCGATGTCGCCGGGGCAGCGCGCCTCGGCGAGCGCCAGGTGCTGCACGTTGATGCGGTAGATGATCTCGAGGTGCCGCGGCAGCAGCCGCTCGAACAGCTCGACCGGCCAGGTCTCCAGCGCCTCGGGCAGCAGCGTGTGGTTGGTGTAGGAGAGGGTGGCGACCGTGATCTTCCAGGCCTCGTCCCAGCGGAAATTGTGCAGATCGACGAGGATCCGCATCAGCTCGGTGACGGCAAGGCTCGGATGGGTGTCGTTGAGCTGCACCGCGACCTTGCTCGCGAGGCTGCGCAGCTGGCCGTCGGAGGCGAGATGCCGCTTCACCAGATCCTGCAGCGAGGCCGAGACGAAGAAATATTCCTGGCGCAGCCGCAGCTCGCGGCCCGCCGGGCTCTCGTCGTTCGGATAGAGGAACTTGCAGATCGCCTCCGCGCGCGACTGCTCGGCGCTGGCGCTGACATAATCGCCCTTGTTGAAGGCATCCAGCTTGAGCGGATCGGGCGAGCGCGCCGACCACAGCCGCAGCGCGTTGACGTGCTGGCCGCGCCAGCCGACGATCGGCGTGTCATAGGCGATCGCCTGCACCGTCTCGGCGGGATGCCAGATCGCGCGGTCGCGGCCCCTGTCGTCGACATGCTCGACGCCGCCGCCGAAATTGATGTCGTAGATCACCTCGGGCCGCTGCAATTCCCAGGGGTTGCCGAAGCTCAGCCATTCGTCCGGATATTCCTGCTGCCAGCCCTGATTGATGATCTGGCGGAACAGGCCGTAATCGTAGCGGATGCCGTAGCCGATCGCGGGGATCGACAGCGTTGCCATGCTCTCCATGAAGCAGGCGGCGAGACGGCCGAGGCCGCCATTGCCGAGCGCGGCGTCCGGCTCGCATTTGCGCAGCTCCGGCAGCGAGACGCCGAGATCGCCGAGCGCGACCTCGAAGATCTTGAGCAGGCCCATGTTGTTGAGCGCGTCGCTGAACAGGCGGCCGATCAAAAATTCGAGCGAGAGATAATAGACGCGCTTGCGGCCGGCGTCGTAGCTGTGCTTCTCCGCGGTGAGCCAGCGATGCACGATGCGGTCGCGCAGCGCCAGCGCCGCGGCCTGGTACCAGTCGTGCTTGGTCGCCATGCCGGCATCCTTGCCGATGGCAAGCCGCAGCTTCGCCAGGATCGCGCCCTTGATCTCAGCCAGCGCGAGTTCGTCGATGGGCTGCCCCGGGGCCGGAAAACTGGTCTGGAACGATGAATCCTGCAAAGCCGTCATTTCCTAGGTCGAACTCTTACCAATCTACGCGTCGTGCCCTTGCACTGGAACTGTGGCCGTGCGGTGCGTGGCGCTAATTTATGCAAGGAACGGGCCGGCTTGGGAACCCGGGCCAGCACGGAGAAACCGGGATTTAGTGCTAGATTACGAAAGAATTCAGCCATCAGTGTGGAGAGGAGGCGATCATGAGACTGTTGATTGAAATCGTCGCTGCAGCCCTGCTCGTCGTCTGCATCAGCGCCTCCAGCGCGGCGTTTGCCGCCGGCACATCCGGCCGCAGCGCCGATGGCCTCAGCTGCGGCTTCACGGTCCCGCAAAAGGCGCCGCCCGCAGCTCGCTGCGCTGCGATCAAGCGCCAATGCGGCGGCAAGTTCTACGCGAATGCGTGCGGCGACAAACTGATATCTGCGGCGAAATGAGCGCCCTGACCTCCAGCGGGCTCAAGCCGCCTTCGCCTGCACCGCATCGCAAAATTCGGCGAGACGATCCGCAAGCCGCAGCGTGGCCGGGCTCGCATCGGGCGCAGCCATCAATGCGACCTCGGTCTTGTTGATCGGCGCAAAACCTTCCTTCGCTGTCAGCACGCGGTGGTCGGGCTGGATCGACATCTCCGACAGGATGCTCAGCCCCATGCCGGCGGCGACCGCGGCCTGGATGCCGGCGAGGCTCGACGAGGTATAGGCGGTGTGCCAGGCGCGGCCCGCGCTTTCCAGCGCATGGATCGCCCCGGCGCGGTAGATGCAGCCGAGCGGAAAGCCGATCAACGGCACCGAGGGAACGTCGACGTCGATCGGATGGCTCTTGCTGGTGACCCAGTGCACCCGCTCCGGCCACACCGCGATCGCGCCGTTCGCGCCGGCCTCGCGCTTGTAGAGCGCAAGGTCGAGCTCGCCGCGCTCGAGATCGCGCGCCAGATGCTTGCTCTGGTCGGCCCGCACGTCGAGCCGCAGGCCGGGATGCGAGCGCGCGAACGCGCCCAATAGCTTGGCCAGCCGGTACGCCGCGAAATCCTCGGGGATGCCGAGCCGGACCGCGCCTTCGCCATCCGGCTGGCGCAACACGTCGCGCGCCTCCTCGGCCAGCGAGAGCAGCCGGCGCGCATAGGAGAGCAGCCGCTCGCCGGCCTCGGTCGGCCGCACGCACTTGCCGTCGCGATGCAGCAGCACCTGGCCGATATCGTCCTCCAGCCGCTTGATCTGCTGGCTCACGGTCGACTGTGTGCGATGGACGCGTGCACCGGCGCGGGTGAAGCCGCCGGCCTCGACCACCGAGACGAAGCTGCGCAGCAGCTCGAGGTCGAGCATCGCCGCCTCCATTTGGAAAACAACTGATCGCAAGTTAATCATTTAATTTCCAAATGACAAGCGACGTCCCTAGATCGAGGGCCAGAAGAAAAAAGATCCGAGAATGCCCCTCATGTCGCTCGCCCCCTCGATTTCGGCCCCAAGCACCCGCTTCAACACGCTGCCGCTCGCCATCGGCCTGTTCTGCCTGCTCTGGAGCTACGCCTTCGTCGCCGGCAAGATCGGGGTCACCCATTGCCCGCCGCTGATCCTGCTCGCCGCGCGCTTCTCGCTCGCCGGCATTTTGATTCTGGGCGCAACGCTGATCCGCGGCGAGGCCTGGTCGCTCTCCTGGCGCGATGCCGCGATCTTCGCCGTGCTCGGCATCGCCAACAACGCGCTCTATCTCGGCCTCGGCTACACCGGCCTGCAATCGGTCTCCGCCGGCCTCGGCGGCCTGATCGTCTCAGCCAATCCGGTATTCACCGCGGCGCTCGCCGCGCTGCTGCTCGGCGAGGGCATGACCTGGCGCAAGGCCGGCGGCTTGCTGCTCGGCGTCATCGGCGTGACGGCGATCGTGTGGCATCGTCTCTCGGTCGGCACGGACTCGCTGCACGGCATCCTGTTCACGCTGGCTTCGCTCGCCTCGCTCGTCGCCGGCACCATCCTGTTCAAGCTGCTCGCGCCGAAAGGGTCGTTGTGGATCGGCAATGGCGTGCAGAACCTCGCCGCCGGCATCGCGCTGACGCCGGTCGCGCTGATCTTCGCCGACATTCACGCGATCGACGTCACACCGAGCCTGATCGGCGCCTTTGCCTTCCTCGTGCTCGGCGGCTCGATCCTCGCCTACTGGCTCTGGTTCCATCTCCTGAAAGTGTGCGGCGCCACCGCCGCCAGCGCCTATCATTTCCTGATGCCGCCGCTCGGCATGCTGTTCGCGTATCTCGCTCTCGGCGAGCACGTCGAGGCGCGCGATCTGCTCGGCATTATTCCTGTCGCACTCGGGATCTATCTGGTGACGCGGCCGGCGAAGGCGGCCTCGTGAGCAGGGCGCTTACGTCTCTTCGTCATGCCCGGGCTTGTCCCGGGCATCCACGTTCTTACGGGTCGCGGCAAAGACGTGGATGGCCGGGACAAGCCCGGCCATGACGGCAAGTGGGCTCCTTCAATCTTTGCGGAACACGATCGACGCCATCCATCCCGACATCAGCGCCATCGCGGCGGTGACGAGGCCGTAGAGCAGCCCGTTCTGCCGCGCGGTGGTGGCGACGAACTGCTCGAAGCCGACCTTGACGATCTCGAACGCGGTCTCGGTCTTGGCGATGAACGCGCCGTTCGCAAACAGCTTGATCTCCACCTCATAGGTGCCGATCGGCACTTCCGCCGGCAGTGGAATGCCGGTGCGGAACAGTGTGGGCGTCAGGAACGTGACGGCGCTTCCATCTTCGCGATAGAGCCCGCGCTGGGTGCGCAGGCGGATGAAGGCCGAGCGGAATGCATCGTTCGGCACCACGTCGGCAAAATCGCCGCTGACGCGCTGCATCAGCAGCACGTTGTTCAGCCCGATCTGCTGCCGCCGCGCGATCTCGGGCGAGGTGATAGTTTCGAACGGACGGTTGGCGAACAGCGCCAGATAGCTCGGCACCTGCAGGAACTGCCGGTAGTCGGTGTTGATCCAGATCCCGAAGGTGCGTTCTTTCCGCCGCGTCACCATGTCGGCGCGCGGGCCCATCACGGTGACGACGAGATCGTAGGTCGTGCGATCAGCGGGCGTGGTGGCATCCTTCTCCACCGAGCCGAACAGCACCAGCTCCTCGCCGGAATAGTTCGGCGTCACCGTGACGCGGTGGTTGGAGACCGACACGATCAGCCGCTCGGCGCGCGCAGCCGAGCCGAGCAGCAGGACGAGCAGGAATGCGAGCGCTGCGCGTCTCATCCGCTTACTCCCAGCTCGCGGATGGTGAAGAGATCTGCGGGCCGGATCACCAGCTCGATCGCGAAGCGGATGCCGACCGAGAGGATGAGCAAGCCGAGCAGCAGGCGCAGCTGCTCGCCGCGGATCTTCTGCGCGGCGCGGACGCCGAACTGCGCGCCGGTGACGCCGCCGACCATCAGGATCAGCGCCAGCACGGCGTCGACGAGGTGATTGGTCACCGCATGCAGCAAGGTCGCGAACAGCATGGTGACGAGGGTCAGCACCATCGAGGTTCCGATCACCGTCGAGGTCGGCACCCGCAGGAGATAGATCATGATCGGCACCAGGATAAAGCCGCCGCCGATGCCCATGATGGCGCCGATGAAGCCGATCATGATGCCGACGACCACCACGGGGATCACCGAGAGATAGATCTTCGAGCGCTTGAACCGCATCTTCAGCGGCAGGCCGTGGATCCAGTTGTGCGTGCGCCGCGGCGGCAACGCGCCGCGCCGGGTCCGCATCAGGGCGCGCAGGCCTTCCGAGAACATCAGGCTGCCGACGGTGCCGAGCAGCACCACGTAAGAGAGTGCGATCATCAGATCGAGCTGGCCGAGCGCGCGCAGCTGGGTGAAGGTCCACACGCCGAGCGCCGTGCCGGTCACGCCGCCGCAAAGCAGGACGCTCGCCAGCGCGGGATCGATCGCGCGCCGCCGCCAATAGGACAGCGCGCCGGAAAAGGAGGAGGCTGCGATGTGGCTGGTGACCGAAGCGACCGCGACCGCGGGCGTGATGCCGATGAAGATCAGCAGCGGCGTCATCAGGAAGCCGCCGCCGATCCCGAACATGCCCGAGACGAAGCCGACCGCGGCGCCCATCGCCAGCACCAGGATGACGTTGACGGGAAGATCGGCGATCGGGAGATAAAGCTGCATCGAAGGACCACGCTCCGGCGAGATGGATCGATTGCGCACATGCCCGCCGGACGGTCGGAACGATTGCCGCGCCCCTCAATAGCGGAATTTACGGGCCGGAGGGACCGGGAATTTCGGGCGTGGTGAATGGGTGGCGCGGCAGCGACGCTTATGCTCCTCACCCTGAGGAGCCTGCGCAGCAGGCGTCTCGAAGGGCGAGGCCCGGATCGAGAGGCGGGCCTGCATGGTTCGAGACGCGCGCTAGGGCGCGCTCCTCACCATGAGGGGAGAGATTTCAATGCGCCGCCGATGCCGAGCGCTTCGCCGCGACCGGCTTCGGCGCGGGCTTGGCGCTTGCCTGCGGCGCGCTGTCCCAGCCACCGTTCGGGGCCGGAACATTGACCGCATCATCCGGCTGCGGCTCGGCGCTGAAAGTCTGGATCGCGAGCTTGGCGGCGGCGAGCGATTGTGGGTCGAGCCGCTTGGCGACGTCGTCGCGCTTGCCGGACGCGTCCGCGTCGCCCTGCGCGGCCGCCAGGCTGAACCATTTGTAGGACTCGGCGAGGTTCTGTTCGACGCCGATGCCGCGGGCATAGAGAATGCCGAGGTTGAACTGGCTGTCGGCGACGCCGCGATCGGCGGCCTTGCGGAACCACTGCGCCGCGCTCTTGTAGTTGGCGCCGCGTCCGCCGCCGTCGGCATCGAGCACCGCGAGATTGTGCATCGCCTTGGCGTTGCCACGCTCGGCGGCCTGGGTGTAATAGCGGCGGGCGATGTCGGCGTCCTTCTTCACGCCCAAGCCCTTCTCATAGAGCGTGCCGAGGCGGAAGGTCGCGGGCACGACGCCGGCCTGTGCCGCGCGGTCGTACCATTTGGCGGCTTCGTCGTAATTGGTCGCAACGCCCTTGCCCTCGGCAAAGCGCAGGCCGATCTCGTAGGCCGCGGTCGGATCGCCCTTCATCGCGGCGCTGCGCAAGGCGGGGCCACCGATGCCGTCGGGCAGCTTCTCGCTCGGCGGCACCTGGATCAGGCCGAGCTTGGCGCGGCTCGAGCCCGACAGCGCGCCGGTGACGTCGCTGTTCGCGGCCGGCGGCGGCACCGCTGCGGCGGGCACCGGCGGAATTTCAACCGAGGCCGAATTGCCGGCGGGCGCCGGCGCGGAATTGTTCTGGGATTGCCGGCCGATCGGCGTCGGCGAGGTCATCGAGGGCGTGACCTGCTCGGGCGTGGCTGGCTTGTTCTCGATCGCCGGCGGAGGCGACGGGGCCTGCGGCGCGGGCTGACTGGAGGTATTGTCCATGGCCTGCGGCGCCGGCGGCGAGCTGCCGTCAAGCAGGTTCATCGCCATCTTGAAGGTGCCGAGCACGATCACGACCACGCTCGCGCCGACCAGCAGCGAGCGGATCTTCGAGGTGATGGTCGAACCGCCGTCCTTGCCCTTGTCCTTGGCGCGATCGGCGCCGGCCTTGGCGCCGCGCGCCGGCTTTTCCGGCTGCGCGGCGGCGGCCTGGGCCGCGCGGCGGGCGGCCGCGATGAAGCTCGACGACGAGACCGGCTCTTTCGCAGCCGCAGGAATGCCGCTGATCGCACTCTCGGAGGCGGCGATGCGCTCCGACGGCGTGGCGGCGCGTCCACCCGGCCGTGTCCCCGGCTCGAGCGGATGATCCGGCGGCAATTCCGGTGCGAGCGCGGCGCGGGCGGGCGCCGTATGCGGCTCCAGGATCTCGCTGATCGCACGCGGCGGCACCGGCGGCGGCGCGGCGGGGGCAGCGGCATGGAATTCACGCGGCGCGGCGACGAAGGCGGCTTGCGCGCTCTGCGCCGCGGCGGGATTCGGCAGCTCGGGCTTCGGATCGTATTTCGGCTGCTGTGCTTGCGGCCGCGGCTCGCGCGCGACAGGCGCGGGCTCCATGGAAGCAGCAATGGGAGCGGCCATCGGCATGGCCATCGGCTGCGGCGCGGCGGCCGGCGGCGCCGTACGCACCGCGCGCAGATCGCCCTCGATCATGGACAGGCGGTCGACGACATGGCCGAGCGCGCTATGGACGGCGTCGAGCGAGTCCTGGGTGCTGCGGTTGGTCTCGACCTGACTGAAGCGGATGTCGGACAGTTCGCGCTTGACCAGATCGACCACGCCGGAATCAATGGGGGCCGAATTGCGGCTCTCGGCCAGCGCGGAATAAGTCGCCTGCTGCCGCTCCAGGTGCCGGAGGATGTCGTGCAGCCCGTCCTCGACGCGGCTCAGATTGCCGTTGCGCGGGTCGGAGGCGGCTTCGATCCGCTCCAGCAGGTACGAGACGCGCTGTTCGAGATGCGCGAAGGTCGAGGCGGAATCGTTGCCGACCTGCATGCGGTCGAAACGGTCCGACAGCGCGCGGATCGCGGCTTCCAGATGCTCGGTGCTTTCGGACGGCTGCGGCCGCTCGCGCGTTTCCAGTGCCGCGGTGAGCGCGGCGATGCGCTGCTCCAGCACCGCAAAGCTGTCGCCCTGGCCGGAGGCGCGGGTGACCTGGTCGACCTTGGACGACAGCAGCTGCACGTCTTCGGACAGGCGGGCCAGCGCTTCGTTGGAGGCGACGTTGGAGACGATGCCGCGCAGCGCCGCGATCGCGCTCTCGAGCTGATGCACCGTCGAGGGATCGTCATTGGCGCGCAGGATCAGATCGAGCTTGGCGCCGAGATTGCGGATCGCCTCGTCATAGCCGGTGAGCTGCTCGGCCGGCGTCAGCGTGCGCAGCACCTGCTTGATGTCGGACAGCGCGTGCTCGATGCCCGACAGCACCTGGCCGTCGGTGCCGCTGGACCGCGTCTCGTCGATGCGCCGATGCAGCGAGCGGATCTCGTTCTCGATCGATTCGATCGCGCGCCGCGGCATCGCCTCGGTGATGGCGGTGCGGATCTCGGCGAGCTCGCTGCGGAAGGCGTTGATCGCCTGCTCGGTATTGTCGGGGCGCTGCAGCGATTCGATCTGGCTCGTGATCTTGAGCAGATGGCGCTCGAGCGAGGAGAAATCCGGCCCCGGCGGCGGTGGCGGCGGAGCATAGGCAGGCGCGGGCGGCGCCATCGGAGGTACGTAAGGAGCAGCCGAAGGCGCAATCGACGGTGCGGCGCGCGGCGGCATCTGCCTCGGCGCAAAACCGTCGAGCTCGCTCTGGCGCGCGGTGATCTCGGCGACGGCGACGTCGAACGAAGCCGGGCTCAAGGGCGGGGCGTTGCGATAGACTTGAGCTGCCGCACGCTCGACCGCATCGGCCTGGCGCTGGCGCGTCTCGACGGGTGAGGGCGCAGGTGCAGGCCGCGGCGCCTGAGGCTGCGGCGGGCGGGAGATTTGCGACAACCGCGCATCGAGCCGCGAGATCGCGTCGTTGAGCTGGCGTGCGACGCCCTGCTCGCGCGAGACATCCGGTCTCGACGAGTCCTGGCGCGGCGCCGGCTTTGAAATCCGTTCGATCTGCTGGGTGATCGCGTCGAGCCGCTGGTGGATGTCGGCGACTTCGCGGCTCTCCTGGCTCGGAACGTGGGGGGCTTGTGGGGCTTGCGGACGCTGGTCGTAAGGGCCGCGAAAGTTGGGTGGCGTGGTGTCGCCGAGCGTGGAGTTCAGCCAATCGTTCAGCGACATGCCCGCGCGACGCGCAGCAGCTTCGGCCCGCTCCCTGACGGATGGATCGATGCCGTCCACACTCCACGATACGCGCGAATTCATGACTCTGTCCGGTTCCGACTCCGGCGCCCCACCCGGCGCCTCCAGCCTCCCCACGCGCCCCGGTTGTAAAGACAATCGAATTTGGCGCGGGTCGTCTGCCTCGTAAACCGACTTTTTCCTGTTACGGTAAATAACGAGTTAAGGAACGCGGCGCGGGTGTCTTAAAGTTGGGCGGGGGCCGCCAGCCAGGGAACCACTGCGCTCCCTCCCCCGCTTGCGGGGGAGGGCTGGGGAGAGGGTGTCTCCGCGATGGGACAGTCCCCAAGAGGAGAAAGCCCTCACCCGCGCCTTCGGCGCGACCTCTCCCGCAAGCGGGAGAGGCGAGGGCACCGCCGATGCCGCTCAGCCCTTCCCCTCGCGCTTGCCCTCGTCCAGCGGCACCACGGTGGCCTTGCCGCTCATCGCCGACAGCGCATCGAGCGCCTCTTCGCAGAAGTCGGCCACCATCTGCTCGTGCCGGGCCCCAAGGCGGAGCAGGAGCAGGTTGCCGAGATCGAGCCGGCCCTCGGCGGTGCCGTCGGGAAAGCGCTTCTTCAGGATGCGCTCGTAGTTGGCGTGGCGGTCGCGGTGGTGCTCCAGGCGGGCCATCAGGTCGGTGCGCAGCGGCTCGATGTCGATGCTGTCGAGGGCGTGGAGGCGGACCAGGAGGTCGTCCTTGGTCGAGGCTGGCGTGCTTGGCCGCGCGGCCCAGTGCCGCAGCGCTGTTCGCCCCTCCGGAGTGAGCGTATAAACCAGCTTGTTGGGCTTGCCCGATTGCACGACCTCGCGGCCCTGGATGTGGCCGCGGTCGCGCAGCTTGGAGAGCTCGCGGTAGATCTGCTGATGGTCGGCCTTCCAGAAGAAGCCGATCGAGGAATCGAACGTCTTGGCGAGCTCGTAGCCCGTCATCGGACGCTCCGTCAGGCATGCGAGGATTGCGTCGCCCAGGGCCATGATCGGCCTCCTTCGTCTTCTTCGACCTCGACCAACTCGCTTGACTTTATGCGCATTGGCGCATATGCGTCAATGTGCATATGCGGTGCGCGGGAGACGGGCCGAAGATCCGACCCGAAAAATCCAGCGGAATCAATCGGCACGCTACTGTGCATGGGGTTGTTTTCGCGTTTTCTTGTCCAGGCCTTTAGGGAGGCAGCTGAGAATGACCGGCCTCGATTCCTGGTATGCCTACATGAGATCTCACGACCGCACCGCGCTCTGGGATCTCCTGCATCCCGATGCCGTGTTCGAGAGCCCCGTGGTCCATACGCCGCAGCGCGGCCGCGACATTACCTTCAAATACCTCTCCAGCGCCGAGCAGGTGCTCGGCGGCCCGACCTTCACCTATGTCGGCGAATGGAAGAGCGCCGATGGCGCCGTGCTCGAATTCAAGACCGAGATCGACGGCATCGAGATCAACGGCGTCGACATCATCACGTTCGACAGCGAGGGACGCATCACGCATTTCAAGGTGATGGTGCGGCCGCTCAAGGCGATCAACATGCTGCACCGCCTGATGGCGGAGCAGCTGGCCGCCCAATCATGACCCTGCCCTGAGGTTGCAGAACCCGCTACGCTCGCGGGGAAGGCTGCGTCGCAGGAAACACTGAATCGCCACTTTCGAAGGCCCATTGCCGGGAGAACCCCATGCCGATCTACAAAGCCCCCGTCGAAGACGTGAACTTCCTGCTCAACGACGTCTTCCAGATCGACCGCTACGACAATCTCGCCGGCTTCTCCGACGCATCGAGCGACGTGCGCGAAGCCATCCTCGGTGAAGCCGCCAAGCTCGCCGAAGAGGTGCTGCAGCCGCTGAACCGCGTCGGCGATCTCGAAGGCTGCAAGCGCGCGGACGACGGCAGCGTCACCACGCCGAAAGGCTTCAAGGAGGCGTTCAAGCAGGTCGCCGAGGGCGGCTGGCTCGGCCTGTCGGCGCCGACCGAGTTCGGCGGCCAGGGCCTGCCGGTGACGCTCTCGCAAGCCGTCAACGAATTCCAGATCTCCGCCAACATGGCGTTCTCGATGTATGGCGGCCTCACCATGGGTGCGACCGCGGCGCTGATCGTTCACGGCTCGCCCGAGCAGAAGCAGACCTACGTGCCGAAGATGGTGGCGGGCGAATGGACCGGCACCATGAACCTCACCGAGCCGCATTGCGGCACCGATCTCGGCATGCTCCGCACCAAGGCGGTGCGCCAGGCGGACGGCAGCTTCAGGATCACGGGCACCAAGATCTTCATCTCGGCCGGCGAGCATGACCTGGCCTCCAACATCATCCACCTCGTGCTGGCCCGCATCGAGGGCGCACCCGCCGGCATCAAGGGCGTGTCGCTGTTCGTGGTGCCGAAATTCCTGGTCAATGCCGACGGTTCGCCCGGCGCGCGCAACGGCGTCGTCTGCGGCTCGCTCGAGCACAAGATGGGCATCCACGGCAATTCGACCTGCGTGATGAACTACGACAACGCCACCGGCTGGCTGATCGGGGAAGAGAACAAGGGCATGCAGGGCATGTTCGTGATGATGAACGAGGCGAGGCTCGGCGTCGCCGTGCAGGGCCTCGCGCAGTCGGAAGTTGCCTATCAGAACGCGGTCGCCTATGCCCGCGAGCGCATCCAGGGCCGCTCGCTCACCGGCGCCAAGGCGCCGGACAAGCAGGCCGACCCGATCATCGTGCACCCCGACGTGCGCCGCACGCTGCTGTCGATCCGCGCCTTCAACGAGGCCGCGCGCGCCTTCGTGATGTGGACCGCGCTGAAGAGCGACGTCGCCCACCGCTCCGAAGACCCCAAGGACCGCCAGGCCGCCGACGACCATATGGGCCTGATGACCCCGGTGCTGAAGGGCTTCCTGACCGATTACGGCTTCGCCAACGCGGTGCAGGCGCAGCAGATGTATGGCGGCCACGGCTACATCGCCGAACAGGGCATGGAGCAGTTCGTGCGCGATGCGCGCATCGCGATGATCTATGAAGGCGCCAACGGCATTCAGGCGCTCGACCTCGTCGGCCGCAAGCTGCCGCGCGACGGCGGCCGCGCCATCATGGCCTTCTTCGGCGAGGTCATGGCCTTCGCCAAGGAGAACGGCGGCGACGAGGCGCTGAAGCCGTTCATCACCCCGCTCTCGGCCTCGCTCGGCCATCTCCAGCAGGCCACCACCTGGCTGATGCAGAACGCGATGGCGAAGCCGGACAATGCCGGCGCCGCAGCAACCGATTACCTGCATCTCTTCGGCTTCGTCGCGCTCGGCTACATGTGGGCGAAGATGGCCAAGGTGACGAATGCCAAGATTGCCGAGAGCGGGGCAACGCCCTATCTCTCGACCAAGCTGGTCACCGGCCGTTTCTTCATGGAGCGGATGCTGCCGGAGACGGCGGCCAATCTCGCGCGCATCCAGGCCGGCTGCGCCACCATCATGGAATTGCCGGCGGAAGCGTTCTGAGCCTGCTTCCGCTGCCCGCTCCCAATCGCATCGAACATCACATCAGGAGGGCGTCATGCCTGAGGCATTCATCTACGACCACGTTCGCACCCCCCGCGGCCGTGGCAAGGCGGACGGCGCGCTGCACGAAGTCACGGCGCTCGCGCTCGCGACTGTGCCGCTGAAGGCGCTGAAGGACCGCAACAATCTGCCGGAAGATTCCGTCGACGATGTCATCCTCGGCGTGGTCGATCCGGTCGGAGAAGCAGGCTCCGACATCGCGCGCTTCGCCGCGCTGAAGGCCGGTCTCGGCGAGGCCGTCCCGGGCGTGCAGATCAGCCGCTTCTGCGCCTCAGGCCTCGATGCGGTGAACTTCGCCGCCGCGCAGGTGATGAGCGGCCAGCACGAGCTGGTGATCGGCGGCGGCGCCGAATCCATGAGCCGCGTCGGCATCGGCGCGTCCGGCGGCGCCTGGCCGATGGATCCCTCGATGGCGGTGCCGGCCTATTTCATGCCGCAGGGCGTCTCGGCCGATCTGATCGCCACCAAATACGGCTTCTCGCGCGACGATGTCGACGCTTACGCCGTGCAGAGCCAGCAGCGCGCGGCCAAGGCCTGGGACGAGGGCCGCTTCAACAAGTCCGTGGTGCCGGTGAAGGACATCAACGGCCTCACCATCCTCGCCAAGGACGAGCATATGCGTCCCTCGACGACGATGCAGTCGCTGGCGCAGCTGCAGCCCTCGTTCACGATGATGGCGCAGATGGGCGGCTTCGACGGCGTCGCAATTCAGTCGCACCCCGAGATCGAGCGCGTCAATTACGTGCACCATGCCGGCAATTCCTCCGGCATCGTCGATGGCGCCGGCGCCGTGCTGCTCGGCAGCAAGGAGGCCGGCAGCAAGTACGGCATGAAGCCGCGCGCGAAGATCCGCGCCTTCGCCAATATCGGCTCGGAGCCGGCGATGATGCTGACCGGCCCGGTCGACGTCACCGAGAAGCTGTTCGCGCGATCCGGCATGAAGAAGTCGGACATCGACCTGTTCGAGCTGAACGAGGCCTTTGCCTCCGTCGTGCTGCGCTACATCCAGG
Organism: Bradyrhizobium sp. LVM 105; assembly: GCF_003957705.1. NCBI lineage: Bacteria > Pseudomonadati > Pseudomonadota > Alphaproteobacteria > Hyphomicrobiales > Nitrobacteraceae > Bradyrhizobium > Bradyrhizobium sp. LVM 105. The sequence goes on from NZ_QZMV01000016.1 coordinate 134,060, forward strand.
CCTTCGACATCGACAGCGCCAAGATCAACGTCAATGGCGGCGCCATCGCGCTCGGCCATCCGTTGGGGGCCACCGGCGCAATGATCCTCGGCACCGTGCTCGACGAGCTCGAGCGCACCAACAAGTCCACCGCCCTCGTCACGCTGTGCATCGGCGGCGGCATGGGCACCGCGACCATCATCGAGCGGGTGTAGGTCCGTAGGGTGGGTTAGCCGAAGGCGTAACCCACCGTGCCACGTCAACAAAGTTGGTGGGTTACGCTTCGCTAACCCACCCTACGAGACCCCCATCAACCGCCGCGCCTGGCATGGCTGCGGCACCGAGGAGCAACCAACATGTCGTACAAGAATTTCAAGGTCGAGACCGACGCAGACGGCATCGCGCTCGTCACCTGGGACATTCCGGGCCGTTCCATGAACGTGCTCGACGAGACCTCGACCAACGAGCTCGATGCGATCGTCAAGGCGACCACGACTGACGCCGCGGTGAAGGGCGTCGTCATCACTTCGGCAAAAGAAGCGTTCTGCGCCGGCGCGGATCTGTCGATGCTCGAAGGCATGAACCAGGCCTACGCCAAGGTCTTCAAGGAGCAGGGCGAGACCGCGGCGAACCAGATGCTGTTCGACCAGAGCCGCCGCTTCTCGCAGGTTTTGCGTTCGATCGAGACCTCGGGCAAGCCGTGGGCGGCCGCGATCAACGGCCTCGCGCTCGGCGGCGGCTTCGAGATCACGCTGTGCTGCCATTACCGCGTCGCCGCGGAGAATCCCAAGACCCGCCTCGGTCTGCCCGAGGTCAAGGTTGGCCTGTTCCCGGGCGCCGGCGGCACGCAGCGCGTGCCGCGCCTGGTGCCGCCGCAGGATGCGATGACCATCCTGCTCAAGGGCGATCCCGTCACGATCGAGAAGGCCAAGGCGCTGAACCTGATCCACGCCATCGTTCCGGCCGCCGATCTCATCAAGGCCGCAAAGGACTGGATCAAGGGCGGCGGCAAGGCGATCGCGCCCTGGGACGAGAAGGGCTTCAAGCTGCCCGGCGGTCCGGTGTTCTCCAAGGCCGGCATGATGATGTTCCCCGCCGGCAACGCGATCTATCGCCGCGAGACCTACGACAATTATCCGGCCGCGCGCGCGATCATGAGCTGCGTCTATGAGGGCCTGCAGCTGCCGATCGACGCTGGCTTGCGCGTCGAGTCGCGCTACTTCACCTCGGTGCTGCGCTCGAAGGAAGCGGCCGCGATGATCCGCAGCCTGTTCCTGTCGATGCAGGAGCTCAACAAGGGCGCCCGCCGTCCGAAGAACGTAGCCCCGACCAAGGTGAAGAAGATCGCCGTGATCGGCGCCGGCTTCATGGGCGCCAGCGTCGGCTACGTCTCGGCCCGTGCCGGCCTCGACGTCGTCCTGATTGATCGCGACCAGGAGAGCGCCGACAAGGGCAAGGCGCACGCGCAGAAGGTGATCGAGGAGCAGATCAAGAAGGGCCGCGCCAAACCTGCGGATGCCGAAGCGCTGCTCGCGCGCATCACGCCGACGGCCGACTATGCTGCGCTGAAGGACGTCGACCTCGTCATCGAGGCCGTGTTCGAGGATCGCAAGGTCAAGGCCGAGACCTTCGCCAAGGCGCAGGAATATCTGAAGCCGGACGTGGTCTTCGCGTCGAACACCTCGACGCTGCCGATCACCTCGCTGGCCGAGAGCTTCAAGGACCAGGGCAAGTTCGTCGGCATCCACTTCTTCTCGCCGGTCGAGAAGATGATGCTGGTCGAGATCATCCTCGGCAAGAACACCGGCGACGTCGCGCTGGCGACCGCGCTCGACTACGTCCGGCAGATCGGCAAGACGCCGATCGTCGTCAACGATTCGCGCGGCTTCTTCGCCAACCGCTGCGTCGGCCGTTACGTCGCCGAAGGCAACGAGATGTTCCTCGAAGGCGTGCCGCCGGCGATGATCGAGAACTGCGCCAAGATGGCCGGCATGCCGGTCGGCCCGCTCTCGCTCTCGGATGAAGTCGCGCTCGACCTCGGTCTCAAGATCATGAAGGCGACGGAGGCCGATCTCGGTCCCAACGCCATCAACCCCGATCAGAAGAAGCTGATGGTGGAGATGGTCGAGAAGCAGGGCCGCCTGGGGCGCAAGAACAGCAAGGGCTTCTACGACTATCCCGAGAAGGGCAAGGGCCAGAAGAGCCTGTGGCCTGGCCTCTCGGCCTTGCAGCCGAAGCAGCTCGACCCCGACACGCTCGACGTCGAGGAGCTGAAGCAGCGCTTCCTGGTGGTGCAGGCGGTGGAAGCGGCGCGCACGGTGGAGGACCACGTCATCACCGATCCGCGCGAGGCGGATGTCGGCTCGATCCTCGGCTTCGGCTTCGCGCCGTTCACCGGCGGCACGCTGTCCTACATCGATTTCATGGGCACGAAGAAGTTCGTCGAGCTCTGCCACAAGCTTGAGGCGAAGTACGGCTCGCGCTTCACCCCGCCGAAGCTGCTCGAGGAGATGGCGGCGAAGGGCGAAACCTTCTACGGCCGATTCGCGCCGAAGAAGGCGGCGGCCTGACGGGGCCCGCAGCCCCGGATTGCGCTGCACGCCATACGGGCTACGCACAGATGAAAGGCCGGATCATTGATCCGGCCTTTTTTGTTTTCCATCGCCGAATGGGGAGATCGCGCTGGCACCGCTCTTGCTAACGGATCCAACGGATGGCCATTCGTATTGAAAGTGTCCCGCAATGATCCCGACGGTGTCTCAACTCAACGCAGCCGGCGTTGTTGTAAGATACGCTCCCCTGTCTCTGATGGGGCGGCCGTGGCCCCGCCGCAGGCTCTTCAGGCTGCGCAGAAAAATCCCCTCATGGGCCGGCCTGGCCCTACTCGTTCTCATCGTCGATGTGGCGATGGCCGCGCTTGCCTGGGTCGCCGTCGATGTCGTCCTGCATTGAGAGATCGCCTCTGTGGACGTAGAGCGTGGCCGCCAGATAGGCGACCTGGCCGGCAATCAGGCAGGCGGCGACGATTGGAATGCCCGTCAAAAATCCGAAGCCCGAGGTCTGAAGCACTATTGCGGCAAGGATCGCGGTCGCCGGCGAAATCAACAACAGAGTCCAGACACGGAAGAAGAGTCCCGTCGATAATCCGGCGATCATGCTCGCGAGCAAGAGCAGGAATATGGTTGTCACCAGAACTTCCCGGTTCGCAGGTCCTTATCGCGGTCCATGGCTGAACTTGGGCCAGCTGGATCGCTGTCACAACGATGCTGACCTCCGGCGAGCATATCACGCGGAATTATTGTTAACTCCGACAATGCTCGTAAAATTGATGTCCAGGACATCTCGCACGTCCGGGCTTCCGCAACCGGTTCAAGCAGAAAGAGCCGGATCATCGATCCGGCTCTTCCATCATCTCGTCTGTTGAGTCTCGCCTTACTTCGCCTGGACCAGCCCTTCCTTCTTCAGTGCTTCCTGCACCTGCGGCCGCGCCGCGACGCGGGCCTTGTAGGCGGCAAGATTCGGCATCGCCGAGAGGTCGAACTTCATCCGGTCTGCCCAGGTCAGCATCGTGAAGAGATAGCCGTCGGCCACCGTGAACTGCTTGCCCATGAGGTAGTCGCGGCCGACGAGCTGGCTGTCGATATATTTCAGCTTGCCCATGACGCGGTCTTTGAAGAAAGCCTTGGCCTCGTCGTTCAGGGCCGGCGCGAATAGCGGACCAAAGCTCTTGTGCACCTCGGAGGTGAGGAAGTTGAGCCATTCAAGCAGCTTGTAGCGCTCGGAACTGTCGCGGGCCGGCGCCAGCGCCTTGGCCGAAGCCTGATCGGCGATCATCTGGACAATCACGGGGCCTTCGGTCACGATCTCGCCGCTGTCGAGGCCCAGCGCAGGCACCTGACCCTTGGGGTTCAGCTTCAGATAATCCTCACCATTTTCGAGCTTCTTGGCCCGAATATCGACCTTGACCAGCTCATAGGGCAGGCCGGCTTCCAGGAGCGCGATGTGGGGGGACAGCGAGCAGGCACCGGGCGAATAGTACAGTTTCATGGAATTTCCTTCTCTTGAAGCTTGGTTCGGCCGAAAGAGCGATTACATGCAACTGCTTGGAATAGTCAAGATTGATGCAGCTGCATCAAATGGGGTAAGAGACGGGCGACGAGCTTGAGCGGGACCATGAAACGCAAACCATCGACCGAGGCGACTGCCGCCTGGATCCGCCTGATGCGGGTGCAGAGCCGCGTGCTCGATTGCGTCGAGCAGGACTTGAAGCGAGCCGGTTTCCCACCGCTGGCCTGGTATGACGCGCTGCTCGAATTGTCGCGGGCGCCGTCGGGCGAGCTGCGGCCGGTGGAGCTCGAACGGCAGATGCTGATTCCGCAATATTCCACCTCGCGCCTGATCGACCGCCTGGTCGACGAGGGCCTCGCCTCCCGGCGCGAATGCAAGATCGACAAGCGCGGCCAATTCGTCGAGATCACGGAAGCCGGCCGCGAGCTGCAGAAGCGGATGTGGAGCGCCTATTCGGCCGCGATCGAGAAATATGTCGGTTCGAAACTGTCCGATGCCGATGCCGTCAAGCTCAGCGATCTGCTCGACCGCCTGGGCTGCTCCTGCGGCGAGATGAAACTGCCGCCCGCCGCCAGCGTCAACGAAAGCACGCCGTCGCGATGACCGCGCGGCACACCCGTTCGTCCGTGCGCCCGGTGGGTTCGCGGACCATCCCCGTCACCCGCGCGCATTCGACCGAAGCGCCTTTGATTAGAGTTTGATATGGCGCGAGACCAGATCGATATGACGCCGCTGCAATCGCGCGACGAGCTCGTGGCGTGGTTCGAGGCCGGTTGCAAGGACCCGTCCGAATTCCGCATGGGCACCGAGCACGAGAAGACGCCGTTCACGCTCGAAGGCCATCGTCCGGTGCCTTACGAAGGCGCGCGAGGCATCGGTGCATTGCTCGAGGGCATGAAGCTCCTGCTCGGCTGGGAGCCGATCATGGAGAAGGGCAACATCATCGGCCTCTACGACGTCACCGGCGGCGGTGCGATCTCGCTCGAGCCCGGCGGGCAGTTCGAGCTCTCCGGCGCCCCGGTCGAGAACGTGCACCAGACCCAGAGCGAGCTGATGGCGCATCTTGCGCAGGTGCGCGAGATCGCAGCGCCGCTCGGCATCGGCTTCCTCGGCCTCGGCATGACGCCGTCCTGGTCGCGCGCCGAGATCCCGATGATGCCCAAGGGCCGCTACAAGATCATGACCAATTACATGCCGAAGGTCGGCCAATACGGCCTCGACATGATGTACCGGACCTGCACGGTGCAGACCAATCTCGACTTCTCCTCCGAAGCCGACATGGTCAAGAAGCTGCGGGTGTCGCTGGCGCTTCAGCCGGTCGCAACCGCGCTGTTCGCCAACTCGCCGTTCACCGAAGGCAGGCCGAACGGCTTCCTCTCCTTCCGCTCAGAAATCTGGCGCGACACCGACAATGCGCGGTCGGGCATGATGCCGTGGGCGTTCGAGGACGGCATGGGCTTCGAGCGCTATGTCGATTACGCGCTCGACGTGCCCATGTATTTCGTCAAGCGCGGCGAGGAGTACATCGACGTGTCGGGCTCCTCGTTCCGCGCCTTCTTCGACGGCCGCAACAACAACCTTCCCGGCGAGCGTCCGACGCTGTCGGACTGGGCCAATCATCTGTCGACCATCTTCCCGGAAGTGCGGCTCAAGCGTTATCTCGAGATGCGCGGCTCCGACGGCGGCCCGTGGGGCCGGTTGCCAGCGCTGCCAGCGTTCTGGGTCGGGCTGCTCTATGACGACGTCGCGCTCGATGCGGCCTGGGAGATCGTCAAGCACTGGACCGCGCAGGAGCGTCAGGCCCTGCGCGACGACGTGCCGCGCATGGGCTTCAAGGCGCGGATCAAGGATCGCTATCTGTTCGAGATCGCCAAGGAATGCCTCGTTCTGGCACATTCCGGCCTGCGCCGGCGGGGACGGATCGACCAGCTCGGCCGCGACGAAACGCGGCATCTGGAGCCGCTCGACCGCATCATCGATTCCGGCCGGACGCCGGCCGAGGAAATGTTGGACAAGTTCAACGGTCCCTGGAAGGGCTCGGTGGAACCGGCCTACGCGGAATACGCGTTCTAAAGCGCGATGCGATTAGGATGAATCATCATCGCGCTTTAGGTTGTTGTTTAAGCATGATCTTTTCGGAAAACCGCTGCGCACTTTTCCGGATCATGCGTTAGGACACTGATCGGGAGTTCAGCCGTTCATCGCCCATACAGGTTTGCGGCGATCAAATGATCGGCTGAAAAAACCTGAGCATCCTCAATAACTCGAAAGCTGTTCCGATGGGGAAGGGCCACCTGTCCGGCGCCGTCATGGCAGAGGTCCTGGCAAAGGTCCTGGCAAGCGTCGTGACATGTGTCACGCTGCTCTCGCTCGCACTCGCGGGCGTGCCGGCGCGCGCCCAGACCGCGTTCGACCGCCCCGGCGGCGACTATTTCAGCTCACCGGTTACGTCGGGCGATCCGGAAGATTGCGCGCTGCTGTGCGAGCGCGACCGCCGCTGCCGCTCGTGGAGTTTCAACTATCCCGACGTCGAAGGCGGCTCGGCGGTGTGCTGGCTGAAGAACACCGTGCCGGCGCGCGTGCCGGGAAGCTGCTGCATCTCCGGCGTGCGCGGCGCCGGTGTGATCGAGCCGCGGGTCGAGGGCGTGGAGACGTCGATCGACCGCCCCGGCGGCGACCTGCGCAATTTCGAACTGAAGGACGGCGAGGGCGTGGAGGTCTGCAAGGCCGCATGCACCGCCGACAATAAATGCCGCGCCTTCACCTATGCCCGCCCCGGCTACACCGGGCGTGAGGCGCGCTGCTTCCTGAAAAAGGAAATCAAGCCGCCGCGCCGCAAGGCGGGCTTCACGTCGGGCGTGGTGCGGTAGCGCTCGGTCTCGTGCCCCGGACGCAGCTGCCGTAGGGTGGGCAAAGGCGCGAAGCGCCGTGCCCACGATCTTTCCGCGATCGCGAGAAGTGATGGGCACGCTTCCGCCTTCGCTCTGCGAGCTACGGCGGACAAGTCGCTTTGCCCACCCTACATCTCACTCCGCCGCAATCACCGTGAGCTCCGGCCACAGCGCCTTCCATCGCGCGGCTTTCACCGCGTAATTCGCCGCGGAAAAATTCGGTCCTGGATTTGGCCGCGCGATCAGGGCTGCAACGTCGTCAAATCCGTGCGGCGCGTAGACATCGTAGCTATCTCGAGCGCGCCTGATGCCGATCTGCGTGTTCTGCGTGAGGAAGCGGTCGATGCCTTCTCGCGAGCTTCTCAGGGGCGGATAGGGCAGGCCGTGCTTGGCCGGGTACCACAGATGCACGCGGGCCTGGTTGCGGGTCTCGACCTTGATGCCGAGATGCGCGAGCCGCGCCTGCAGCGTGCGGATGACCGCGTCCTCCGCCTCCCACGAGGTGTCGGGATCGAAATAGAACACGTCGTAATCGGCGATGCCGTGGCTGATCGGACGGCGCGTGAGCACGTTCCACACCGTCTGCACCAGGCATCCCGAGACCAGCCAGGCATCGGGAAGGGCGAGGCGATCGAGCTCATCGATGATCGCGACGTTGACGGGATTCCTCAGCGCGAGTGCGAGGAATTCGTCACGGTTCATCGTGAGACGAGGAGGATCAATGCACGGCGGTGAAGAATCGCGCCAGTCGGAAGCCGGACAGCCAGGTCCACACCGGCTGGCTTCGCATGCCGAGATCCCAGGAGCCGAGCACTGCATCCGCACGGCCGATCAGATTGTCGATCGGCAACAGGCCGACGCCGCCGGAGCGCAGCGGCACGCGGCTGTCGGAGGAATTGTCACGGTTGTCGCCGAGCACGAAGAGGTGACCGGCCGGCACCGTCACTTCCGGCGTGTTGTCGAGCGGGCCGTTGTCGCGCATCTTGAAGATCAGATGCGAGACGCCGTTCGGCAGCGTCTCGACATAACGGTAGGCGGGCTGGTTGCCGCCATTGTCGTCCTCGGCAGCGCCGACGCCGTCCGGCTTGAGCTCGGCGGCGCGGTCGTTGATGAAGAGCTGGCCCTGCCGCATCTGAATGCGATCGCCGGGCAGCCCCACGACGCGCTTGACCCAGGCCTGCGAGCGATCGCCGGGCCAGCGGAACACGACGACGTCGCCGAGCTTCGGCGTTTCCGCGAACACGCGGCCGGTCTCGGGCAGGCTGATCTGGATCGGCAGCGACGAGCTGCCGTAGCCATAGGGGAATTTCGAGGCGAGCAGCGCATCGCCGATCAGCAGCGTCGGCTCCATCGAGCCCGACGGCACGTAGAACGGCTCGGCAAGCGCGCCCTTGGCGATGAACACGGCGACGACGATGCCGGCGAGCTGAACGATCTGCCCGCCCCAGCCGCTGCCCTTCTGCTTGGAGGTGACAGTCACTTTCTCAACGCTCATGCACCCGTTCCACCCACGGTAATGCGCTCCATCAGCAGCGACGGCTGGCCGACGCCGACAGGCACGCCCTGGCCGTTCTTGCCGCAGGTGCCGATGCCGGTATCGAGCGCGAGATCGTTGCCGATCATGCGGATGCGATGCAGGTCGGTCGGCCCGTTGCCGATCAGCATGGCGCCCTTGAGCGGGGCCCCTAACTTGCCGTTCTCGATCTTGTAGGCCTCGGTGCACTGGAACACGTACTTGCCCGAGGTGATGTCGACCTGGCCGCCGCCGAAATTCGCGGCGAAGACGCCATTCTTCACCGAGGCGAGGATCTCGCCCGGATCGCGGTCGCCCGCGAGCATGTAGGTATTGGTCATGCGCGGCATCGGCACATGGGCATAGCCCTGGCGGCGGCCGTTGCCGGTCGGCTTCATGTTCATCAGCCGCGCGTTCTGACGATCCTGCATGTAGCCGACCAGGACGCCGTCCTCGATCAGCACGGTGCGATTGGTCGGCGTGCCCTCGTCGTCGATCGACAGCGAGCCGCGGCGCGAGGCAATGGTGCCGTCGTCGACCACGGTGACGCCCTTGGCCGCGACCTGCTGGCCCATCAGGCCGGCGAATGCAGAGGTCTTCTTGCGGTTGAAATCGCCCTCCAGACCGTGGCCGACCGCTTCGTGCAGCATCACGCCGGGCCAGCCGGCCCCTAACACGACGTCCATCTCGCCGGCGGGGGCGGGAATCGATTCCAGATTGACCAGCGCCTCGCGCAGCGCGCCGTCGGCGGCGTCGCGCCAATTCCGGCTCTCGATGAATTCGGCATAGCCGGCACGGCCGCCATAACCCTTGCTGCCGCTCTCCTGGCGGTCGCCCTGGCCGGCCACGACGGAGATGTTGACGCGCACGAGCGGACGGATGTCGCGATAGCTCTCGCCGTCCGGCCGCAGGATCTCGACCACCTGCCAGGTCGCGCCGAGGCTGACGCTGACCTGCCGCACCCGCGGATCCTTGTCGCGCAGGTAGGCGTCGATCTCGGCGAGCAGCTTGACCTTGGTCTCGAAGCCCGGTGCGTCGAGCGGATTATCGTCACCATAGAGCCGCACATTGGTGTGCGGAGGCGGCGCGGCAAAACTGCCGGAATAGCCGCCGCGCACGGCCGCGACCGCGTCCGCGGCGCGCATCAGCGCCGGCAGCGAGACGTCGGAGGAATGCGCGTAGCCCACGGCATCATCCTTGACCGCGCGTAAGCCAAAACCTTGCGAGGTGTCGTAGGTCGCCTGCTTCAGCCGCCCATTGTCGAACATCAGCGCTTCGGTCTGGCTGTACTCCAGGAACAGCTCGCCGTCGTCGGCGCCGGAAAGCCCGCGCGCGACCTCGTGGCGAACCTGGTCGCGGTCGAGATTGGCGCGGTCGAGCAGGGAGGTCGTGGCAGGATTGGTCATGCGTCCGTCCATTAGCCGAAGATCTAGGGCAAGATAATGGTTTCGGATCGGTTCCGCGAGGGGCGGGGCGTCACATTACGGAAACGATAGGATGGGGCGAGACGCCACGCCGATGCTGCATCCGGCACGGATCAATGCTAACCTATGCCCATGGATTACCGAGACATCACTTCGATTGAGCCCGGCAAGCGTGGAGGGCGTCCATGCATCCGCCACATGCGGATCGCCGTGGCGGATGTGCTCGGTTGGCTGGCTGCCGGTCAGTCCCATGCTCAGATCCTCGATGACTTCCCTGAATTGACCGAGGACGATATTCGCGCTTGCCTGGCTTATGCCGCCGACCGCGAGAGGCGATTGGTGACTGCGCCGATATGAGGCTGCTGTTCGATCAGAATCTCAGCTTCAAGCTTGCCAGATCGTTGCCGTCCTGTTTCCGCAATCCAGTCACGTTCGGTCTCACGGGCTATCGGAGGTCGCGGACCGTGCACTTTGGGAGTTCGCGAAGGCAAATGGCTTTGCGATCGTGACTCAGGACGCCGATTTTGCCGAACTGGCCGCTCTCCTGGGCCCTCCGCCTAAGGTGATCTGGCTCCGGACGGGCAACCAAATGACTGCGGCGATCGCCGACCTCCTTCGCCGACACGCAGAGACGATTCAGTCCTTCGAGCGCGATGACGGCACGGCATGCCTTGAGATCTACTAGGCCGCCGCCGTATCCCTACGGCAGCTTGTCATAGCCCTCGCCGAGGCCGTTCAGGCTGAGCGGGAAGCCGATGCCTTCTTCCGGTGTCTCGAAGATGATGAAGGTGGCGGTCTTGGCGCTGCGGAGCTGGCCGAGCAGCTTGTCGTCCATGACGACCTCGGCGACGCAGCCATTGGGCAGGCAGCGGACGAAGCCGGCTCGGCCGACGTCCTGGTTGTCGAGCTTGAGGCCGAGACCGGAGGGCAGCAGCACACCCAGCGGCGCCACCACGCGCATCAGGCGGCTCTTCTGGTCGGCGGTCTTCAGCACGATCACGGTCAGGCCGGCATTGGAGCGGTCTTCCGCCACCACGCTCTGGATCAGGGCGCATTGCTCGGTCTGGGCGCCGGGCGGCGTGTCGCAGCGAATCTGCCAGTCGCCATGGACGGAGCGCACCGCGCCCTGCGCATGGGCAAGGCCGGGAAGCGCCAGGAGGACGAGCGCAGCCAGCAAGGCAGTCAGCGCCGGGAGGCGGTTAGGCTGCCTTGTGGCCGGCCTTGCCATCGATTTCGAAAGCCCCATCGGGTCGGTCCCTCTGCTCGCCTTCCTCGCTCGCGCTTGGCGGACTCATCTGGCGGACTGATACGGGAATGACGGCGTCTTGAAGGCGATTGCCAAGCAAATTCCGCGCCGTCTCGCACCGCCGCCGCCCGCACGAATCAGGTTCCTGCGCGGCCATCAGCCAGTGCCTAACGCGGGCAATTCCGCTGTCAAGCGGCAGCATCCCGGCCAACGGTATTTTTGTCCGATGTTACTAGGAATTATCCTGCGGGTGATGGCTGGCAGATCAGGTTCAAGACTGCATTGCGATAGATCAAGAATTATGGTTTGAGAGGCTAGATTTCGGCGTTCTAGCGATCTGGCCCGAATTCCTCTTAGAGGTATTCTTGCGCGGCGGTTTGTCAGGCGGGCGGATCGAATAAGCGTTGCCCGGACACAGGGGAGCGCACTTGGGGTGATTTCGTAAGGGGAGCGCGAACGGCATGAGGATGTCGATGGGTCGGGTGGGCCAGCATCTGCTGGGATTGGCCACCATCGCCGTGGTGGCGGCTGGCGTCACGCTGGCGACGGGTGGCGCGGCATTCGCCGAGGTCGGGCAGCCGGCTCCGTGGGAGTGGACGCTCCAGCAGTCCGGTTCTCCGGTGATGGACAACATCGTCTGGTTCCACAACTTCCTGTTCGTGCTGATCACGCTGATCACGCTGTTCGTTCTGGCGCTGCTCGTGGTCGTGGTCGTCAAGTTCAACGCGCGGGCCAATCCGGTGCCGTCGCGGACCACTCACAACACGCTGATCGAGGTGGCCTGGACGCTCGTTCCGGTGCTGATCCTGGTCGGCATCTCGGTGCCGTCGTTCCGGCTTCTGTTCCTCCAGCTCGACATTCCGAAGGCTGACCTGACCGTCAAGGCGACGGGCAAGCAGTGGTACTGGTCCTACGCCTATCCCGACAACGGCAAGTTCGAGTTCGACTCGCTGATGGCCCAGGACAAGCAGCCTCGCCTGCTCGGCGTCGATAACGAGATGGTGGTTCCGGTCAACAAGGTGATTCGGGTCCAGACCACGGGCGCGGACGTCATCCACGCCTTCGCGCTGCCGGCTTTCGGCGTCAAGATCGACGCCATTCCGGGTCGGCTGAACGAGACCTGGTTCAAGGCCACCAAGACCGGCATGTATTACGGCCAGTGCTCGGAATTGTGCGGCAAGGATCACGCCTTCATGCCGATTGCGATCCGCGTGGTCAACGACCAGGAGTTCGCCTCCTGGGTCGAGGCGGCCAAGAAGAAATTTGCGAGCGGCGGCACCAGCACCTACGCCTCCGCGGCCGGCCCGACGCAGTAAGCGTCGGGTGACGGCTTGAGGCACTGGAAGCGATAAAAGGGCGGGACCTCCAAAGGTCCGAATGGGACGCAAGGCAGGATTTGAAAATGGCAACGAGCGCAGCGGCACACGGCGATCACGCCCACGGACATGACGAGCATGCCCATCCGACCGGATGGCGCCGCTACGTCTATTCGACCAACCACAAGGACATCGGCACGATGTACCTGGTCTTCGCGGTCATCGCCGGCGTCATCGGCGCCGCGATGTCGATCGCGATCCGTGCCGAGCTGATGTATCCGGGCGTGCAGGTCTTCCACGAGACCCACACCTATAACGTGTTCGTGACCTCGCACGGTCTGATCATGATCTTCTTCATGGTCATGCCCGCGATGATCGGCGGCTTCGGCAACTGGTTCGTGCCGCTGATGATCGGCGCGCCCGACATGGCGTTCCCGCGCATGAACAACATCTCGTTCTGGCTGCTGCCGGCCTCCTTCGCCCTGCTCCTGATGTCGACCTTCGTCGAGGGCGAGCCGGGCGCCAACGGCGTCGGCGCCGGCTGGACCATGTACGTGCCGCTGTCGAGCTCCGGCCATCCGGGCCCGGCCGTCGACTTCGCGATCCTGTCGCTGCATCTGGCGGGCGCCTCGTCGATCCTCGGTGCCATCAACTTCATCACCACCATCTTCAACATGCGCGCGCCGGGCATGACCCTGCACAAGATGCCGCTGTTCGTGTGGTCGATCCTGGTGACGGTGTTCCTGCTGCTGCTGTCGCTGCCGGTGCTCGCCGGCGCGATCACCATGCTGCTCACCGACCGCAATTTCGGCACGACGTTCTTCGCGCCCGACGGCGGCGGCGACCCCGTGCTGTTCCAGCATCTGTTCTGGTTCTTCGGCCATCCCGAGGTGTACATCCTGATCCTGCCCGGCTTCGGCATGATCAGCCAGATCGTCTCGACCTTCTCGCGCAAGCCCGTGTTCGGCTATCTCGGCATGGCCTACGCCATGGTCGCGATCGGCGGCATCGGCTTCGTGGTGTGGGCGCACCACATGTACACGGTCGGCATGTCCTCGGCGACGCAGGCCTATTTCGTCGCCGCGACGATGGTCATCGCGGTTCCGACCGGCGTGAAGATCTTCTCGTGGATCGCCACCATGTGGGGCGGCTCGATCGAATTCCGCGCCCCGATGATCTGGGCCGTGGGTTTCATCTTCCTGTTCACGATCGGCGGCGTCACCGGCGTCGTGCTGGCGAACGCCGGCGTCGACCGCGTGCTGCAGGAGACCTATTACGTCGTCGCGCACTTCCACTACGTGCTCTCGCTCGGCGCGGTGTTCGCGATCTTCGCCGGCTGGTACTACTGGTTCCCGAAGATGTCGGGCTACATGTACAATGAAGGGCTCGCGAAGGCGCACTTCTGGGTCACCTTCATCGGCGTCAACCTGGTGTTCTTCCCGCAGCACTTCCTCGGCCTGTCCGGCATGCCGCGCCGCTATGTTGACTATCCCGATGCGTTCGCGGGCTGGAACCTGGTCTCGTCGCTCGGCTCCTACATCTCCGGCTTCGGCGTGCTGATCTTCCTGTACTGCGTGGTCGACGCCTTCATGAAGAAGGTGCCGGCGGGCGACAATCCGTGGGGTGCGGGCGCGACCACGCTGGAATGGACGCTGCCTTCGCCGCCGCCCTTCCATCAGTTCGAAGTGCTGCCCCGCGTGCAGTAAGCGATCACCGCGGCGCCCGTGACGGGCGCCGCGGCTCTTATAACGAAGCGAGTTGAATTCGTGTCCGTCCTCGACCAGAACGCCATCGACATCAATCCCCGCATCTCCGAGGCGGAGGTCGGCGACTACATCGCGCTCTTGAAGCCGCGGGTGATGTCGCTGGTGATCTTCACCGCGCTGGTCGGGATGGCGATGGCGCCGGGACACTTCCACCCCGTGCTCGCGTTCACCTCGCTGCTCTGCATCGCCGTCGGTGCCGGCGCCTCCGGCGCGCTCAACATGGCGCTCGAAGGCGACATCGACGCCAAGATGTCGCGCACGGCGAACCGGCCGATCCCGCGCGGCCGCATCACCCGCCCCGAGGCGATGGCGTTCGGCCTGACGCTGTCCTTCTTCTCGGTGATGACGCTCGGCATCCTCGTCAACTGGATCGCAGGCAGCCTGCTCGCCTTCACCATCTTCTTCTACGTCGTGATCTACACGATGGTCCTGAAGCGCTGGACCGCGCAGAACATCGTGATCGGCGGCGCCGCCGGCGCGCTGCCGCCGGTGGTGGCCTGGGCCGCCGTCACGGGCACGGTCGACGTCGAGCCGCTGCTGCTGTTCGCCATCATCTTCTTCTGGACCCCGCCGCATTTCTGGGCGCTGGCGCTGTTCCGCTCCGACGACTACGCGCGCGCCGGCATTCCGATGCTGCCCAACGTCGCCGGTCCCGATGCGACGCGGCTTCAGATCCTGCTCTACACCGTCGTGCTGATCGCGGTCGCCGCCGCGCCCTGGGCGCTCGGCTATTTCGACGCCGTCTACGGCATCGTTTCGCTGATCCTGGGGGCCGGCATGCTGGCGCTCGCGATCAACGTCTATCTGCGCCGCGAGCGAGCTGCGTCGCTGCGCGCGACCCGCAAGCTGTTTGCCTTTTCGATCCTCTATCTGTTCGTGCTGTTCGCGACCCTGCTGGTCGAGGTCGTGGTCCGGGCGCTGGCTCCGATGGTAGGGGGCGCATGATCACAGCGATGGCCGACAAACCCGAGACAGGTGGAATCGTCCTCACCGAGGCGCAGAAGAAGAGCCGTCGTCAGCGCTCGATCGCGATCGCACTCGCGCTCGGCGTGCTCGTGGTGCTGTTCTTCGCCGTCACCATGGTCAAGGGACCGGCGGTTCTCGTGCGGCCGATGTAGCAAAGATGAATCAGGAGCCGACCATATCGCAGGATGAGCGCGCCAGGCCGGCCGATCGTAAGCCTGGCACGCGCCGCGGGCTGGGTCGCGATGCGGTGGTTGCTTCCATCTGCGGCGGCGTTGTCGCGCTGATGGTCGGTGCCTCCTACGCGGCGGTGCCGTTCTACGATTGGTTCTGCCGCGCCACCGGTTTCAACGGCACGACGCAAGTGGCGACCTCCGCGCCGGCCACCGGGCCGATCGCGCGGAAGATCTCGGTGCGCTTCGATTCCAACGTCGCGCCCGGCCTGCCCTGGAAATTCGAGCCGGAGCAGAACGAGATCGAGGTCAATATCGGAGAGGTCACGACCGTCTTCTATACCGTGACCAACCAGGCCGCGCGCACCACGGCCGCGCAGGCTGCCTACAACGTCGCGCCGCTGACGGTCGGCGCCTATTTCCAGAAGATCAACTGCTTCTGCTTCACCGAGCAGACCATGGCGCCGGGCGAGAAGCGCGAGATGCCGGTCGTGTTCTACGTCGATCCGTCGATCGCCGACGATCACGAGAACGACGGCCTGAACACGATAACGCTGTCCTACACCTTCTATCCGGTGAAGGATCCCGTGGTGAAGCCGCTGGCATCGGGCGAAAGCGACAAGCGCAAGGGTAATCTCTGACCGCCGGGCTCGCGCTCGAAAGGTTCGGAAACAAGGGGATAAGTGCCTGACAGGCACGGGATTGAGGAGAGAGACCGCAAATGGCAACGGCGCACACCAAGCATCACGACTATCACCTGGTCGATCCCTCTCCGTGGCCGGCCGTCGGTTCGCTCTCGGCCTTCATCATGGCGGTCGGCGCGATCGCCTGGATGCATCACATGTTCTCGGCCGCGCCGATCGTGTTCGGCGTCGGCACCGTCGGCGTGCTCTACACCATGGCGAGCTGGTGGGGCGACGTGATCAAGGAAGCCCAGTACAAGGGCGACCACACACGCGTCGTGCAGCTGCATCACCGCTACGGCATGATCCTGTTCATCGCCTCCGAAGTGATGTTCTTCGTCGCCTGGTTCTGGGCCTATTTCAACGCGGCGCTGTTTCCGGCCGACGCCGTCCACGCCACCCGCGACGCCGTGTTCGGCTGCGGCCTCGGCACCCAGCCCGGCGCCTGCGCGGTCCCCGGCACCTGGCCGCCGAAGGGCATCGAGACCTTCGATCCCTGGCACCTGCCGCTCCTGAACACGCTGATCCTGCTGACATCGGGCACCACCGTGACCTGGGCGCACCACGCACTGCTGGAGAACGACCGCCAGGGCCTGAAATACGGCCTGATCCTCACCGTCGTGCTGGGCGCGCTCTTCACCTGCGTGCAGGCCTATGAGTACAGCCACGCGGCGTTCTCCTTCGCCGGCAACGTCTATGGCGCGACCTTCTTCATGGCGACCGGCTTCCACGGCTTCCATGTGCTGGTCGGCACCATCTTCCTGCTGGTCTGCCTGTTCCGCGCCTATGCCGGCCACTTCACGCCGAAGCAGCACCTCGGCTTCGAGTTCGCCGCCTGGTACTGGCACTTCGTCGACGTGGTCTGGCTGTTCCTGTTCCTCTGCATCTACGTCTGGGGACGCGGCGCCGAGAGCATGGCCCACGCCGCGCACTGAGCCGCGAGGAATCGACCAGAAGGGGCGGCCGCAGGGCCGCCCTTCGTTTTTGGACCGCCGGAAAGTTTCGGCGAAAACTGTGCTAGAGTCCGCCATCATGAACGAGACCGCCGGCAAGTCCGAGCCAGAGACCACTGTCCTGCAGAGCGCGCTGCGCGGGCTTGCCTGTAGATGTCCGCGCTGCGGCCAGGGCAAGCTCTATGCAGGCTTCCTGACACTCGCGCCCGCCTGCGAGCGTTGCGGTCTCGACTACGCCTTCATCGATACCGGCGACGGTCCGGCGATCTTCATCATCATGCTGGCCGGTGGGATCGTCGTTGCGGCAGCGCTCATCGTCGAGGTCAAATACCAGCCGCCGTACTGGCTGCATGCGGTGCTGTGGTTGCCGCTGATCCTGGCCACCACGCTCCTGCCGCTGCGTGCGATGAAGTCGCTGCTGATCGCGCTGCAATTCCATCACAAGGCGGCGCCGGGCCGGTTGGTCGACCGCGCGAAATGAACCCCCCTGCGCGCAAGTCACGCGTGGCCAGCTTCGCGCTGTTCACGCTGTTCCTGACGGCTGTCTTCGTCGCACTCGGCGTCTGGCAGTTGCAGCGGCGGGCCGCCAAGCACGAGCTGGTCGCGGCGCTCACCGAGCGCCTGGCCACAGCGCCGGTCCCGCTGCCGCCGCCGGCGCTATGGGCCGGCCTCAATCCCGCGCGCGATGAATTCCGCCGCGTCAGCTTCACCGCGACCTACGCAGCCCTGCCGGATGCGATGGTCTATTCGTCCGGCTCGGCGGTGCGCAAGGACGCCTCCGGCCCCGGCACCTGGGCGTTCCTGCCGGCGCGGCTTCCGAGCGGCGAGACGGTCGTGATCGACGCGGGCTTCGTCGAGAACACGATGCAGGACCGCAGCGTCGAGGATCGTGCCGTGAAGAAGCTCGTGACCGGGCAGCCGGTCGCGCTGACTGGTTATCTGCGCTTTCCCGAGGCGCCCGGCTGGCTGACGCCCGCCGAAAACCGTGACAAGCGGCTCTGGTTCGTGCGCGATCATCGGGCCATCGCAAGCGCGCTCGGCTGGGGCACGGTGGCGCCGTTCTACGTCGATCTCGAGCAGCCGGCGCCCGAGAACGGAATTCCGCGTCCGGGGCCGCTCGACGTGCATCTGAAGGACGACCACCTGCAATACGCCGTCACCTGGTTCCTGCTCGCCGGCGCCGTGCTGATCGCCTTCGCCGTGTGGGCCAGAGGCCGGCGACGGAGCTGAGATGGTCGGTTTCCGCGCCGGAACCCGGTATCGCCCGGGGTTTATTATTCAGCGCACATTCACGAGTGTGGCCCTAAGCCGCCGGTGGTTTTCCGCGGCAGACAGGATTGCGGCGTGAGTGATTTCGATCAGATGGGAATCGTCGTCGACTGGGTGGACGCCTGCCGGAATGGCGACCTCGCGACGTTGCTCGACCTCTATGCCGACGACGCCCACGTGGACTGCATGTGTAACGGCGCGCGGCGTTACCGCGGGCGGAGCGAGCTCGAGGCCTATTGGCAGCCGCGGCTCAGCGCGTTCTCGCTGGCGGGTTTCGGGCTGGAGGAGATCCACCCAATGCCCCATGGCGTCGATCTCGAATATTCGGTCGCCGGTGCGCTGCGCATTCGCGCCTCGTTTCGCTTCAGTCCGGAAGGCAAGATCCACAGCACGCTGTGCGAGCCCGCGCGGCAGAACGCGCATGACGGCTGCGCGTGCTAAAGCATGATCCGGAAAAGTGCCCAGCGGTTTGCCGAAGAAATCATGCTTGGACGGCAACCTAAAGCGCGATGACGATTCATCCTAGTCGCATCGCGCTTTAGCGGTTGACCGGCGCCTCGCGCGTCGGTGCGGACGGAAGGCGGCAGCGTACATAGGTTCGCTCGTCCACCCTCAGCAGCGACAGTGATCCGCTGAGCGCGCGCACGCGCTCGTGCATGCCGGTCAGGCCGCGGCCGAAGACATTGTCGGCGGGGAAGCCGCCGCCGTCGTCCGAGATCTCGACGACCAGCGTCTCACCGGCGATGGTCGCCTGGACATGGGCGCTGCCGGCCTTGGCGTGGCGCAGCACGTTGGTCAGTGCCTCCTGGATCACCCGATAGACGGTCCGGGCCAGCGGTCCGTCGATCACGTTGAGATCCGGATCGATCGTATCCGTCAGGTTGATATGGGGTGCCTGCTTGCGAAAATTCCGGAGCAGCGTCTGCACGCTGGTCGCGAGGCCCAGCTCCTCGATGTAAAGCGGCCGCAGCCGGTCGAGGATGCGGCGGTTGGTCTGCTGGAGCGCTTCGACCGATTGCAGCACTTGCTGGGCCGGGTTGCCGAGATTTCCCCCGGACGGCGAGGCCTCCACCAGTGCGATCGTGCCCGCGCGGATGCTGAACAGCAGCGGCCCGAGCTCGTCGTGCAGCTCGCGGGCGAGATCGCGCCGCTCGTCGTCCTGGAGCGACACCAGGCGATGCATCAGATCGCGATTGTCCTGGCTCAATTGTGCAAGCGTTGCAGCCAGCGCATTTGCTTCCGTACAGCTCTGCCGAATCTCCGGCGGTCCCCCGACCGGGATCGGCTTTGCGTAATCGCCACGCCGCATCCGCGTCAGGCCTTCGCCGAGATGCCGCAGGGGTCGCAGCGCCGATCCTGCGAAGATGTAGGCGATGATTCCGGTGAGCATCATCAGCACGGCGACGAGGCTGGTCAGCGCGAGGAAGCCGATCCACTTCTCGAACAGGTCGGCTGACAGGTCCGGTAAGAACACGATATCGCCGATATGTCTGCCGTCGATCAGCACCGGCGCCGCAGCGTCCGTGTCCGGCACCATGAGCAGGTCGACAAACCACTGCGGTACCCCTTGCGGATTTCGCATGGTGTCCTTTGGCGAAGGCGCAGGAACGCCTTCCGCAGAACGGAAGTGGATGTCCGAGGATCCGGCCAGGGATTGGACGAAGGCATCCAGCGTCTTCTGCGGATTGTCTGACGCCCGCAAAGTGTCGTTGAGTGCGGTGGCGATCGTTCGGATGGAACGTCGAGCGGGCTCGTGCTCGTCGTCGAGCTGCCCGGTTGCAAATATCTGCAGCAATATGCCCCCCAGGATCAGCGCTGCCAGAAAACTCGCGCCGAGCGGAAGAAACAGTTGCGTTCTGAACGAGAGTCGTTGCCACATTAGGTCAATTCTAACGCGCATCGGCGGAATTTGCTCTTTCCATTTGTTCCCGCCGGTCTATGAATCGAGAAACAAGAGAGCGCGCGATGCAAGAGACTGCCAAGCAGGGGACCAGGGTCCTGATTGTCGACGACCATCCCGTGGTGCTGTCCGGTTGCCGCACCCTGTTCGCTTCCGACCATTCGATCCGTATCGAGGAGGCAACGGACGCCAAATCCGGGCATCGCGCCTATGTCAGCAAGCGGCCCGACGTCGCCGTGATCGACATCAGCCTGCCGGATGTCTCAGGTTTCGAGCTGATGCGACGAATCCGCAAGGACGATCCTGACGCCAAGATCATCATGTTCAGCATGAACGACGATCCTGCCTTCGTGGTGCGGGCCGTCGAGCTTGGGGCGCAAGGCTATGTTTCCAAGGGCGACGATCCCAGGATCCTGCTGAAAGCGGTGCGCAAGGTGGTCGCGGGCGACAATTTCATCTCACCGCAACTCGCGGAAGCCGTGACGTTTTCCGGCGCGGCAATCAAGGCGAACCCTGCCTCGCAGATGACGCCGCGGGAGCTCGAGATCCTCCGCCTGCTCGGACGCGGCGACAAGATCGTGGAAGTCGCGAAGGCGCTTGGCATCTCCTACAAGACGGTCGCCAACACCACGTCCCTGCTCAAGCAGAAGCTGGGGGCCAAGAACCATTCCGACCTGATCAGGATCGCAGTGGAAATCGGGATGAATTGACGTCCTGGATGCTGGCGGCCCGGGGCACTGTCGGCGCGGGGCACTGGCGGCCCGGGCACTGTCGGCCCGGCAGCACCGAACCGGCCGCTCCAGGACGCAGCCGGTTCGGCGGAACGGATCGGTGTCAGCGTGCAGCCGGGCAATGCATGGACACAGTCGACACCCATCCGCCGATCCCAATGGAGGGAGGGCGGCATTGGTTCCGGAGATCTCCGAGAGTTCGGGAAATAACGGCAATGCGCGGCGTGTCGCTGCCTGGCTGCGCTTGCCGGGGGACGGATCTTTGTCGGGAAAAATAGGAACATTTTCTCTTCCGCAATCGTTTTCACCCTTGACGGTTTCGTGACAGGCGACGAAAGGTTGCGCGAACAGTTTTGACGGGGCGGCGACCCCGACAGGCAAACCGGTCTGCACACATCAACGACAGACCTTCCAAGAGAGGGGCTGCGGTTCGACCGCAGCCCCTTTTCGTTGGACCGGGTCAAGGCGGGAAGCGGTTTCCTGATGCCGCAAAACACTTTATGGTGGCTCAAAGCCTCTGGCCGCTAACAAGTAATTTCGTAAAATCAAAGGCTTAACGGGCGGCTCAGGCCGCCCGGCCTTTGGAGGGCAGTTTGACTCGTTATATCTCGACCCGGGGCGAGGCCCCCGAACTCGGCTTCTGCGACGTGATGCTGACCGGGCTCGCGCGCGATGGCGGCCTGTATGTGCCAACCATCTGGCCGCAGCTCTCCACCGAGACCATCGCCGGTTTCTTCGGCCGTCCCTATTGGGAGGTCGCGGTCGATGTGATTCGTCCCTTCACCGGCGGCGAGATCACCGACGCCGAGCTCGGCCGCATGGCGAACGAGGCTTATGCGACCTTCCGCCACCCGGCGGTGGTGCCGCTGCGCCAGATGTCGCCGCACCAGTTCGTGCTGGAGCTGTTCCACGGTCCGACGCTCGCCTTCAAGGACGTGGCGATGCAGCTCATCTCGCGGCTGATGGACCATGTGCTCGCCAAGCGCGGCCAGCGCACCACCATCGTGGTCGCGACGTCAGGCGATACCGGCGGCGCCGCTGTGGAGGCCTTCGCCGGCCTCGAGAACGTGGACCTCATCGTGCTGTTTCCGCACGGCCGCATCTCCGAGGTGCAGCGGCGGATGATGACGACGACGGGCGCGGCCAACGTCCATGCGCTCGCCATCGAGGGCAATTTCGACGATTGCCAGGCGCTCGTGAAAGGGATGTTCAACAACCATCGCTTCCGCGATGCCACCTCTCTGTCCGGCGTCAATTCCATCAACTGGGCGCGCATCGTCGCCCAAGTGGTCTACTATTTCACCTCGGCCGTTGCCGTCGGTGCGCCGGCGCGCGCGGTGGATTTCGTGGTGCCGACCGGCAATTTCGGCGACATCTTTGCCGGCTACGTCGCCAAGCGGATGGGATTGCCGGTGCGGACCCTGCGCATCGCCGCCAACGTCAACGACATCCTGGCGCGCACGCTGAAGACGGGGATCTACGAAGTGCGCGAGGTGCACGCGACGGCGTCGCCGTCGATGGATATCCAGATCTCGTCGAATTTCGAGCGGCTGCTGTTCGAGGCCGGCCGGCGCGATGCGGCGGGCGTGCGCCGCCTGATGGATTCGCTGAAGCAGTCCGGGCGTTTCGTGCTGCCCGATGCGACGCTGGCCGCCATCCGCGAGGAGTTCGACGCCGGGCGTGCCGACGAGACCGAGACCGCGGCCGCGATCCGCGCCGGCTGGCGCGAGGCGGGCGAGCTGGTCGATCCCCATACGGCGGTGGCGCTCGCTGTCGCCGACCGCGACACCACGGACACGCGGGTGCCGAGCATCGTGCTCTCCACCGCCCATCCGGCCAAATTCCCCGACGCCGTCGAAGCGGCCTGCGGCCAGCGGCCGCAACTGCCGGCCTGGCTCGACGGTTTGATGACCAAATCCGAACACATGAAGGTGATGAAGAACGATCAGGCCGAGGTCGAGCGCTTTGTGCTGTCGGTCAGCCGCGCCGCAAAGCAGGGAGTTGCCGGATGAGTGTCGAGATTTCCAAGCTTGCCTCCGGCCTCACCGTCGTCACCGACAAGATGCCGCAACTCGAGACCGCGGCGCTCGGCGTCTGGGCCGGCGTCGGCGGCCGTGACGAGAAGCCGAACGAGCATGGCATTTCGCATCTGCTCGAGCACATGGCGTTCAAGGGCACCACGAAGCGCTCCTCGCGCGAGATCGTCGAGGAGATCGAGGCGGTCGGCGGCGACCTCAATGCCGGCACCTCGACCGAGACCACGTCCTATTATGCGCGGGTGCTGAAGGCCGACGTGCCGCTCGCGCTCGACGTGCTCGCCGACATCCTTGCCAATCCGGCGTTCGAGCCCGACGAGCTGGAACGCGAGAAGAACGTCATCGTGCAGGAGATCGGAGCCGCACAGGATACGCCCGACGACGTCGTGTTCGAGCATCTCAACGAGCTCTGCTATCCCGACCAGCCGATGGGCCGCTCGCTGCTCGGCACGGCCAAGACGCTGCGCAGCTTCAACCGCGACATGCTGCGCGGTTACCTCTCGACGCATTATCGCGGGCCCGACATGGTGGTGGCAGCGGCCGGCGCGGTCGATCACGATCAGGTGGTCGCCGAGGCCGAGAAGCGCTTTGCCAGTTTCGAGGCGACGCCTGGCCCGAAGCCGCAAACCGCTCAATTCGGCAAGGGCGGCGCCAAGGTGGTGCATCGCGAGCTGGAGCAGGCGCATCTGACGCTGGCGCTGGAAGGCGTGCCGCAAAGCGATTTGTCGCTGTTCTCGCTCCAGGTCTTCACCAACGTCCTCGGCGGCGGAATGTCGTCGCGCCTGTTTCAGGAGGTGCGCGAGAAGCGCGGCCTCTGCTACTCCATCTATTCGTTCCACGCGCCCTATACCGATACCGGCTTTTTCGGCCTCTACACCGGCACCGATCCGGCCGATGCGCCGGAGATGATGGAGGTCGTGGTCGACATCATGAATGATTCGGTGGAAACGCTGACCGAGGCAGAGATCGCGCGGGCCAAGGCGCAGATGAAGGCAGGTCTGCTGATGGCGCTGGAGAGCTGCTCTTCCCGCGCCGAGCAGCTCGCCCGGCACGTCCTCGCCTATGGCCGGCCGCAGACGGTCGAGGAACTGGTCGGGCGGATCGACGCCGTCAGCGTCGAATCGACCCGGGACGCCGCGCGTGCGCTGTTGTCACGGAGCCGGCCTGCCGTTGTCGCATTAGGCAGTGGCAGGGGTCTGGACACGGCGGTGTCTTTTGCGGAAGGATTGACCCGGGCGCGCGCCAAGGCCCGGCTGCACTAGGAGCCGCGCAAGGGCGGGACCGCCCCGGAAAGCATCACCATGGCCCTCTTTCGCCTGCCGTCCAGTGGACCCGCCGCCCTCGCACCGCGCGGCAACGGGCTGTTGTTGCGCGCGCCGCAGATGTCGGACTTCCTGCAATGGGCTCATCTGCGCGAGTCCAGCCGCGACTACCTGACGCCCTGGGAGCCGATCTGGCCGTCGGACGATCTCACCCGCTCGGGCTTCCGCCGCCGCCTGCGCCGCTATTCCGAGGACATCGCCGCGGATCGTTCCTATCCTTTTCTGATCTTCCGCGAGCTCGACGGCGCCATGGTCGGCGGCATCACGCTGGCCAATGTCCGCCGCGGCATCGTGCAGGCCGGCACCATCGGCTATTGGATCGGGCAGCCTCATGCCCATCGCGGCTACATGACGGCCGCGCTGCGGTTGCTGCTGCCGACATTGTTCGGCGAGCTCAATCTGCACCGGGTCGAGGCCGCCTGCATCCCCACCAATGCGCCGTCGATCCGGGTGCTGGAAAAGTGCGGCTTCTCACGCGAGGGGCTCGCCCGCCGCTATCTCTGCATCAACGGGGTCTGGCAGGATCATTTGCTGTTCGGCCTGCTCCATGAGGATTTCCGCGGCTGAGCCGCGATATCGGTGCGGCCAAGTCCCCCTTTTTGCTGCCTTGGGTTCGCCGATTTTGGCGATATAACCGCATGCCCGGACGGCGATCGGCCGGGCAATTGTCATTGGAGTATGAGCGTCGATGGTGCAGCAGCTTCGGTCATCGCGGAATGCGTTGCGGCTGGGAGGGGG
The DNA here is from genome assembly GCF_003957705.1 of Bradyrhizobium sp. LVM 105. NCBI lineage: Bacteria > Pseudomonadati > Pseudomonadota > Alphaproteobacteria > Hyphomicrobiales > Nitrobacteraceae > Bradyrhizobium > Bradyrhizobium sp. LVM 105. The sequence goes on from NZ_QZMV01000016.1 coordinate 159,031, forward strand.
AGTCGCGCTGGCATTGTCGGTTGTGCTCGCCTCGGTCTCGCCGGTGAAGGCCCAGTCACTGACCGACCGCTTCAAGAGCCTGTTCGGCGGCACGTCCGACGAGCCGGCCCAGCCCAAGCCACCGCCTGCGCCCGGCCAGTCGGCCGAAGACGAGCTCGATTGCCCGCAGGTCACGGTGCGTTCGGGGGCCTCGACCTACGCGGTTGGCGCCGCCGGCAAGCCGGCCGCCGGCAACGAGGTTCGCTTCCAGGCCTCGATCACCAAGATGGCGCGCGAATGTGTCCGTAGCAGCGACGGCATCACAGCCCGGATTGGCATCCAAGGCCGCGTGATCGCCGGTCCCGCCGGTGCGCCTGCTTCCGTCGAGGTGCCCCTGCGCTTCGCCGTCGTGCAGGGCGGCGTCGGCGAGAAGGTGATTGCCTCGAAGGCCTACCGAACCACGGTCGACATGACCCCGGGGGGCAGCGTGCCCTTTACCTTCGTTATCGAGGATATGACCTATCCGGTGCCGTCACCCGCGGTCGCCGACAACTACATTTTCTATGTCGGCTTCGACCCGCAGGCGCTGTCGCCCGAGCCGAAGGGGCGGAAGAAGAAGTAGGCGAGGTGTTGCGGCAATCTCAGCTGTCATTGCCCGCGAAGGCGGGCAATCCAGTATTCCGGAGGCCGCGGTGCTTGAACCAAGAAGCCTCGGCGTACTGGATCGCCCGCCTTCGCGGGCGATGACACCCAGTTTGCGGCTCCAGATCGACCAACAAAAAAGCCGGCGCTCATCGCGCCGGCTTTTTGATTGGTGAGGCAAGATCGTCAGTTCAGCTTCTGCCTGACTTCGCTGATGCCCTTGGCCAGCAGATCGTCGGCGACCTGGCCCTTGACCGACTGCGATAGGATCGTCGAGGCGGCCTGGACGGCGGCTTCCGCGGCTGCGGCGCGGACATCGGCCAGCGCCTGGGCCTCGGCGAGCGCGATCTTGCTCTCCGCGGTCTTGGTCCGGCGGGCGACGAAGTCTTCCATCTTCGCCTTGGCCTCAGTCGCGATGCGCTCGGCTTCGCTTCTGGCGTTGGCGATGATCTCGGCGGCCTCGCGTTCGGCCGAGGCGGTGCGCGCCTTGTAGTCGGCAAGCACCTTGGCGGCTTCCTGCTTGAGGCGCTGGGCGTCGTCGAGCTCGGCCTTGATGCGGGCGGCACGATGATCGAGCGCGGTCATCGCGGTCTTGAAGACCCCGAGATAGCCGAGCACGACCATCAGGATCACGAAGGCGACGGCGACCCAAAATTCAGGTTCGAAGACCATCTCGACTAACCTTTCAGGGACGCATCGACCGCGGCATTGACCGACGCGGCGTCGGGAACGACGCCGGTCAGCTGCTGCACGATCTGGCCGGCCGCATCGGCCGCGATGCCGCGGACGTTGCTCATGGCGGCGGCGCGGGTCGAGGCGATGGTCTTCTCCGCCCCGGCGAGCTTGGCCGCCAATTGCTCTTCCAGCGCCTTGCGCTCGACCTCGGCCTGCGCATTCGCCTTGTCGCGGGATTCGTTGCCGATCGCCTGCGCCCGCGAGCGCGCCGCAGCGAGCTCGTTTTCGTAGGCCTTCAGCGCCGCCTCGGACTGATCCTTCAGCTTCTGCGCCTCGGCGAGGTCACCCTCGATCTTGTTCTGACGCGCCTCGATCGCACCGCCGATGCGCGGCAGGGCGAGCTTGGACACGATCACGTAAAGCAGGACGAAGAAGATCGCGAGCGACACCAGCTGTGAAGCGTACGTGCTGCTCTCGAACGGCGGAAAGCCGCCACCGTGGTGACCACCGTCAGCCGCGGTATGAGCGCCCGCCGCCGGACCTTTTGCGCCGCCATGACTCTCAGCCATGGAGTTCTCCTGTTGCTGTCACACGCGCCGTCCCAGGGATTGGAACGGCGCGAAAAACGTCGTCCTCAGAGCGGAACGAACAGCAGCAACAGTGCGATCAGCAGCGAGAAGATGCCGAGCGCTTCGGTCACGGCGAAGCCGAAGATCAGGTTGCCGAACTGGCCCTGAGCGGCCGACGGGTTGCGGACGGCTGCGGCCAGGTAGTTGCCGAAGATCACGCCCACGCCGACGCCCGCACCGCCCATGCCGATGCACGCGATGCCCGCGCCGATAAGTTTTGCTGCTGCCGGATCCATTTTAGACTCCTTGGAAGAAAGATTGGGTTGTGGGTGGAAATTCCCCGGACCGTTCAGTGTCCCGGATGAATGGCGTCGTTGAGGTAGATGCAGGTCAGGATCGCGAACACGTAGGCCTGGAGGAACGCGACCAGGATTTCCAGCGAGGTCAGCGCGACCGTGAGCGCCAGCGGCAGCACGCCGCCGACCCAGCCGAGGGCGCCGAGCGAGAAGCCGAGCATGGCGACGAAGCCTGCGAAGACCTTCAGCGCGATGTGGCCGGCCAGCATGTTGGCGAAGAGACGGACGCTGTGGGAGACCGGCCGCAGGAAGAACGACAGGATCTCGATGAACATGACCAGCGGCAGGATGTAGATGGGGACGCCGTGGGGAACGAAAATCTTGAAGAACTTCAGGCCGTTCTTGTAGAGGCCGTAGATCAGGACCGTGAAGAAGACCAGCAGTGCGAGCGCTGCGGTGACGATCAGGTGGCTCGACACCGTGAAGGTGTAGGGGATGATGCCGACCAGGTTCGAGACGCAGATGAACATGAACAGCGAGAAGATCAGCGGGAAGAACTTCATGCCTTCCGTGCCGGCCGTCGAACGGATGGTCGAGGCGACGAATTCGTAGGAGATCTCGGCGACCGACTGCAGGCGCCCGGGAACCAGCTGCGTGCCGCTGGCGAGCATCAGGAGCGAGATGATCGCCACGGCCACCAGCATATAGAGCGACGAATTGGTGAAGGCGATCGTGTGATTGCCGATATGGCCCAGGGTGAAGAGAGGCTCGATGTTGAACTGGTGGATCGGATCGATTTTCATCAGCGCGGCATCTCTTGTCTGCCGGGCAATGCCGGCGGGTCTCGGTCTGCCGGCCGGGCCGGCCCGTACCGGCGAGGCCGGCACGATCACTCTCCTGGTGCGGATCGGCTAAGATCCCCCGCGCCTGTTCTGACCCGCGCCTGCCGTTCTCACCACATTCACTACGCCGGCGACGAAGCCCAGCAACAGGAACACGATAAACCCGAAAGGCGAGGTCGACAGCAAGCGGTCGAAACCCCAGCCAATCCCCCCTCCGACAGCGACGCCGGCGATCAACTCCGAGGATAGTCGGAAACCAAGCGCCATCGCCGAGGCTCTGGCCGCTCCGTCTCCACCGTCACCTGCGGGTTGCTCGGTCTTGATCCGGCGGTCGCGAAGTTCGGACAACCTGTGATCAAGACTCCCGAGCCGTTCGGAAAGCTCAGCTTCCTCGGACGATCTATCGCGATCTCCATTCTCGCCGTGCCCCGTGCCCTGTGTCATGCAACGAAGACCCGAAACGCCGCGGCTGAATGGAAATTACGCCCGCCACCCTCAAAAGCCGCGCGGACCATACTGATGGCCTATAATCAAGTCAAGCCAAGTCACGATTGCGTCGCTTTCGGTTATGTGGCTGATTTATTTGGCAATATTGGCGCGAACGGCAGCGCTGCGCACAGCGTGACGCCGCACCGCAGCAGCTCGCCGCCTGATCGGCGGATGCTGTCGCCGTTTCGCCGCACAGCCGGGATCGAAGACGCCGCCGCGATCGTTGATGTCGGTGTGCGTTTTGGGCGGCGGATCACCTCGCCGGGGTGTAGAATTTGCCAGATTGCCACCTGCACGCCGTGGCGGAGAGCGCGATGAGACCAGCAACGTCATCCACAACATCCTGGCTTGCGGCGGCGGCGTTTGCCGCGGCGATGGCGATCGGCGGTGATCTTGTGGCTGCGCAATCCGCGCCCGACGGCGAAACCGGCCGCTACAGCATGACGCCCATCCCCGACGGCGTGCTGCGGCTCGACACCCGCACCGGCACGGTCTCGACCTGCACCAAGAACGGCGCCGGCTGGGCCTGCTATGCGGTGCCCGACGAACGGTCCGCGCTCGACGCCGAGATCGGCAGGCTCCAGGCCGAGGTCGAGAGGCTGAAGGGGCAGCTCGCGGCGGGGCCGACGGTGTCGGGCAAGGTCGACGAGGCGCTGCCGAAATCCGACCCGCTGAAGAAAGCCGAGCCCAGGAGCGCCGAGGGCGAGCGCAAGATCGAGATCCCGCTGCCGAGCGACCAGGACGTCGATCGCGTGATGTCGTTTCTGGAAAAGGCCTGGCGGCGGCTGATCGACATCGCCAACCGCGTGCAAAAGGACGTGTCGGGAAGGATTTGAGGCGCAGCGAGATGCCATAGTGCCGTAGGGTGGGCAAAGGCGCAAAGCGCCGTGCCCACCATCTTGATATTGTCGCACGGATTGGTGGGCACGCTTCGCTTTGCCCACCCTACGGCGGCTTTCCGAGTTGAGAGACCTTCCATGACATCAGGCAAATCCGTCACACGCTCGGCGCCATCGACGGTGCAAGCCACCACCATCTCATCCTCACTGCTGGCGGTGCAGACATCGGGCCATGGCTTCACCGATCTCACCAGCGAAGCTGCCAAATTCATCGATGAGGTTCGCGCGCGCGACGGTGCCTTGACGCTGTTCATCCGGCATACCTCGGCCTCGCTGACGATCCAGGAGAACGCCGACCCTTCCGTGCTCGTCGACCTCGCCACGGCGCTGTCCCGGCTCGCGCCGGAGAATGCCGGGTGGACCCACGACACCGAAGGACCGGACGACATGCCGGCCCACGTCAAGACGATGTTGACCGGGAGCTCGCTTCAGGTCCCGGTTCTGAACGGCAGGCTCGCGCTCGGCACCTGGCAGGCGATCTATCTGATCGAGCATCGCAAGCGCCCGCACCGGCGCGAGGTGGTGCTGCAATTCGTCGGCAGCAATCAGTAGAGCGTTTTCGAGCCAGGCGGGCGCCGGTTCGCGTCAAGAAAGCGCGTCAAAGCAAAGAGCTGACACAAAACAAAACCGGCCGCGGAGACCGCGGCCGGTTGGGTCGGTTGAGATCGGTTCGATCAGGTGCCCTTGATGTCGACGTCCTTGGTCTCGGGCAGGAAGAAGAAGCCGATCACGACGGTAATCGAGGCGAAGATGATCGGGTACCAGAGGCCGGCATAGATGTCGCCGGTCGAGGCCACGATGGCAAAGGCGGTCGCCGGCAACAGGCCGCCGAACCAGCCGTTACCAATGTGGTAGGGCAGCGACATCGAGGTGTAGCGGATGCGGGTCGGGAACAGTTCGACCAGCATCGCCGCGATCGGGCCGTACACCATGGTCACGTAGACCACGAGCACGAACAACAGGCCGATGATCGCCGCCACCTGCGGACGGAAGATGTCGAGCGGATGCGCCATCTTCACGATGCCGGCATCGCCAGGCTTCGGATAGCCGGCCGCCTGCACCGCGGCGAGGACCGCCGGGTTGCTGTCCTTGGCGTTGGTGTAGACAATTTCCTTGCCGTTCACCGTCACCTTCACGTCCGAGCCGGCCGCGCCTGGCGTGGTCGTGTACTTGACTGACGACTGCGACAGGAACGCACGTGCGGTGTCGCAAGGCGCACTGAAGACACGGGTGCCGACCGGGTTGAACAGGTCGCCGCAGCCTTTGGGATCAGCCACCACCTCGACCTTGGTCTGCTCGATGGCCTTTTCCAGCGCCGGGTTGGCGTTGGTGGTGATCATCTTGAAGATCGGGAAGAAGGTCAGTGCCGCGATCAGGCAGCCGCCGAGGATGATCGGCTTGCGGCCGATCTTGTCGGACAGCATGCCGAACACGATGAAGAAGCCGGTGCCGAGCAGCAGCGACCAGGCGATCAGCAGGTTGGCGGTATAGCCGTCCACCTTCAGGATCGATTGCAGGAAGAACAGCGCGTAGAACTGGCCGGTGTACCAGACCACGCCCTGGCCCATCACGCCGCCGAGCAGCGCGAGCAGCACGAGCTTGCCGTTCTGCCAGTTGCCGAAGGCTTCGGTCAGCGGCGCTTTCGAGCTCTTTCCCTCGTCCTTCATCTTCTGGAAGATCGGGGATTCATTGAGGCGGAGCCGGATCCAGACCGAGATGCCGAGCAGCAGCACCGAGACCAGGAACGGAATGCGCCAGCCCCAGGCCGCGAACTCCGGTTCGCCGAGGGCGCTGCGGGTGAACAGAATCACCAGCAGCGACAGGAACAGGCCGAGCGTCGCGGTGGTCTGAATGAAGGAGGTGTAGTAGCCGCGCTTGCCGTTCGGAGCGTGCTCCGCGACATAGGTCGCCGCGCCGCCATACTCACCGCCGAGGGCCAGGCCCTGGGCGAGGCGCAGCACGATCAGGATGATCGGAGCCGCGATGCCGATGGTCGCCGCGTTCGGCAACAGGCCGACGATGAAGGTCGACAGACCCATGATCAGGATGGTGACGAGGAAGGTGTATTTGCGGCCGACGATGTCGCCGATGCGGCCGAACACGATCGCGCCGAACGGACGCACCAGGAAGCCGGCTGCGAACGCAAGCAGCGCGAAGATGTCGCGGGTTGCCGGCGGATAGGCCGAGAAGAACTGCGCGCCGATGATGCTGGCCAGCGAGCCGTAGAGGTAAAAATCGTACCATTCGAAAACGGTACCGAGCGAGGAAGCGAGAATGACGAACCGTTCGTCCTTCGTCATCCCTCCCGCGCCTGTTTGAGATACAGCCATTGTCGACATGTTGAGTCGCTCCCCGAAACGTGTTTCCTCGCGCCCCCAGATGTCCGGACATGCCGGATCAATCCAGGACTTGCCCATAAGGTAACATCGGCGTGAAAGCCGCCCCAATACGACTTTCGGCCTTGCGCACTGACGCGCGGTATCAGGCGCCGGTGCGCTATGACGGGGGATCCGGGATTAACCCCTTTGCAGCAAAGGGATAATGTGCACTTGCATGCCAAGGCCGCACGGGGAAGAATTGCCACACCCGGGATCGGTCCGCCGGCCTGCGAACGACAGCAAGAGAACGATGAACGCTCCATCGACCCATCTCGTCATCGCCGATGACCATCCCCTGTTCCGCGATGCGCTGCGACAGGCGGTGGCCGGCGTCCTGACCTCGGCCAGAATAGACGAGGCCGGATCGTTCGAGGATCTGACCAAGCTCCTGGAACAGTCGTCGGACGTCGACCTGATCCTGCTCGACCTCTCGATGCCCGGGATCTCCGGCTTTTCCGGCCTGATCTATCTGCGCGCGCAATATCCGGCGATTCCGGTCGTGATCGTCTCGGCCTCCGACGACAGCGCCACGATCCGCCGATCGCTCGATTTCGGCGCGTCCGGCTTCATCCCGAAGCGGTTCGGCGTCGAGACCCTGCGTGACGCCATCCTCAAGGTGATGGAAGGCGACGTCTGGGTTCCCGCCGACACCGACCTGTCCGCAGCTGGCGACCCCGACATGACGCGCCTGCGCGACCGCCTGGTGACGCTGACGCCGCAGCAGGTCCGGGTCCTGATGATGCTATCGGAGGGCCTCCTCAACAAGCAGATTGCCTATGAGCTCGGTGTCTCCGAGGCCACGATCAAGGCGCATGTCTCGGCCATCCTGCAAAAGCTCGGCGTCGAGAGCCGCACCCAGGCCGTGATCGCGGCCGCCAAGATCGCCGGCGGCCAGTGGAGGCAGGGCACGCCGACGGGGTAGCGTTCATGCGCTAATTGGCGGATGTCCGGACTTGAGGACGAGCGGAATCATTCGGTGCGATGAGAGCTTCGGCGGTTTTGACCCGTTGCGGACATTTCGATCGACGGATGAGCTGAACCGCTAAGCCGCCGTTTGGAATAGACGGCCGCTGCTCGTTTTGGCTAAGCTGGCATCAAATTCCGGAGAATGCAGATGCCATACTTTGCAGCCAAGCAAGACCGATCCGATCGCATCTCCAAGGTGCTTGCCGACGTGTTCTGTGGGTTGTTGCTGGGAACCTTTTCAATCGTTTTCTTCGGGCTGCTTGGCGGCGTTCTTTCTTTCCTGTTGTTGGAAGCTTGCTTGCTCGCACTCGATTGGGTGATGCCTAACGATGACGATGCAGCCGGCGTCGTTCGCTAGAGAGTTGATGGGAAACAGATGCGGAAGCCTGTCAAATCCGAAGCCGAGCTGATCGCCATGGCGAAGGCCGAGCTGAAGGTTCACTCCGACTGTCCCGATGGAATGACAATTTCCATCCTCCGCGACGGGAATTCCTGGGAGTTTCGAGCCAGCGCAGATCGGGCCACCGCGGATCGGCCGGGCTACCCTGAGTGCGTTGCCATGCTTGTCCAGATCGGCGATCACCTCTGCAAGCAGTACAACGTCGAGGGATAACGCCTTTGAGCCCGCATGCGGTCCTAGAACAGGTGCTCGATCACCATGGTCAGACCGGCTGCGAACGACATGATGATCACCAGTGGAATTCCCGTTTCAAAGAACGGCAGCGCCATCCAACGATGAGGTTGCCCGTTGCGAGGCAGAAACATCCAGAGAAGGGCGATTGACAAAACGACCAGGAGTGCGCCGACCACGAAATCCCCCTCTGAAGCAGCGATATCCTCGTTAACCGCGGTCCGTTCGAGCGCGCTGCCGGCGACACCCTTCAGGTCGACGCGATTAAGCACCGCGACCTTGTTTAGACGTCAGTGCGGCAGATTGTCTATTTTGTTGTTGACCCGGAAATTGCCGACGGTAAATGTGCCTTGCTTCACGCGGCGGCGAGACCTGAACACCTCGTGCCGAAAACCGACAACAAGAACGGGCGGAAGCATCAGGAGGGTGGATTAGCTCCCGCGCAGAAGTGGACGGCTGCCGATGTGCCGCCACGGTCATGCTCGCTTGGAGATAGCACTCAGCGAGCGGGGAAAAGACATCGATGCGCCCATTGTT
>NZ_QZMV01000017.1:0-156679 GCF_003957705.1 Bradyrhizobium sp. LVM 105
GAATCGACCAATCCAGCCCATTTTGATGTGTCAGCTATGTCTCCGAACACCCGTCAGTGATCTGTCCGGGCTAAACAGAAGGCGGGCGATCCAGTACTCCGAGCGGCTGTGACTGAATCGAGAAGCCGCGGCCTACTAGATGCCCCGCCTCCGCGGGGCATGACACCGTCATCGAGGCGAGCGCACCGAAACCGACACGCAGCCGGGAGTGAAGCGACTAACCCCCGCCCGGATAGTTCGGGCTCTCGCGCGTGATCGTGACGTCGTGGACGTGGCTTTCGCGCAGGCCCGCACCGGTGATGCGGACGAACTGGGCCTTCTCGTGCAGCTCCTTCATATCGCGCGCGCCGACGTAACCCATCGCGGCGCGCAGGCCGCCGGCGAGCTGGTGCATGACGTTGCCGACCGGGCCCTTGTAGGGCACCTGGCCTTCGATGCCTTCCGGCACCAGCTTGAGCGTGTCCTTGATGTCCTGCTGGAAGTAGCGGTCGGCAGATCCCCGCGCCATCGCGCCGACCGAGCCCATGCCGCGATAGGCCTTGTAGGAACGGCCCTGCCACAGGAAGACTTCGCCGGGCGTCTCGTCGGTGCCGGCGAGCAGCGAGCCCACCATGGCGATGTCGGCACCGGCCGCGAGCGCCTTGGCAAGGTCGCCGGAAAACTTGATGCCGCCGTCGGCGATGACGGGGATGTCGGCCTTCTTCGCCGCCTCCACCGCGTCCATGATCGCGGTGAGCTGGGGAACGCCGACGCCGGCGACGATGCGCGTGGTGCAGATCGAGCCCGGGCCGATGCCGACCTTGATGCAATCCGCGCCCGCATCGATCAGCGCCTGGGTGCCCTCGGTGGTGGCGACGTTGCCGGCGACGACCTGCACCGAGTTGGACAGACGCTTGATGCGGTTCACCGCCTGCAGCACGTGACGGGAATGGCCGTGCGCGGTGTCGACGACGATGAGGTCGACACCGGCATCGATCAGCCGCTCGGTACGCTCGAAGCCGGTGTCGCCGACGGTGGTGGCGGCGGCAACGCGCAGGCGACCCTGCGCATCCTTGCAGGCGAGCGGATGGGCAACCGCCTTCTCCATGTCCTTCACGGTGATCAGGCCGACGCAGCGATATTGCTCGTCGACCACGAGCAGCTTCTCGATGCGATGCTGATGCAGCATCCGCCGCGCTTCCTCCTGGCTGACATTCTCGCGCACCGTGACGAGACCTTCATGCGTCATCAGCTCGGAGACTTTTTGCCGGCGGTCGGTGGCAAAGCGGACGTCGCGGTTGGTGAGGATGCCGACCAGCTTGCCGGGCGTGTTCTTGGCGGCGCCGGTGACCACGGGAATGCCGGAGATGCCGTGGTCGCTCATCAGCTTGAGCGCGTCGTCGAGCGAGGCCTCGGGGCTGATGGTGAGCGGGTTCACCACCATGCCCGACTCGTAGCGCTTGACCTGCCGCACCTGGACGGCCTGCCCCTCGGGATCGAAATTGCGGTGGATGACGCCGAGGCCGCCGGCCTGCGCCATCGCGATCGCCATTCGCGCCTCGGTGACGGTATCCATGGCCGAGGCCATGATCGGGATGTTGAGCGGAATGGCGCGGGTGACGCGGGAGCGGATGTCGACCTCGCCCGGCATGACGTCCGACAGGCCCGGCTTCAGCAGCACGTCGTCGAACGTAAAGGCTTCGCGGATGCCCTGAAGTTGCACCGTGGCCATTTGCCAACTCCTTCCTGCGGCCTTGCCGCAAATGCTAATGGATGAGCGCCGCCCTCGGCGTACCTTGCGGCATCGCCTTGAGAATCGGAGCCCATCGGTGGGGTTGACGCGGGTCGATAGCACGGCCGGGCGACGAATCAAAGCAATTCGGACCGCCGGCCAGCCATGCACAGGCTTTTTAAGCAATTTTCAGCGGGGATAGGCTCGGTACGCCCTCCCCCCGCCGTCATTCCGGGGCGCGACAAAGTCGCGAACCCGGAATGACGGTGATAGTCACACCGAGGTCACGCAGGAGTTAGGTGCCATGCGTCGATCCGCAATGGTCGCAGGGGGGCGGCGGTGATAAGCCGCGAGCAGCCCTTCCTCCCTATTTCATTACCAATCCGTCATGGTCGACAAGCAACGCGTCATTCCGCTGATCGTCGCCACTGCTCTCTTCATGGAGAACATGGATTCGACGGTCATCGCCACCTCGCTGCCGGCGATCGCGGCCGACCTCGGCACCAGTCCGCTGACGCTCAAGCTCGCGATCACCTCCTATCTGCTGTCGCTCGCGGTGTTCATTCCGGCGAGCGGCTGGACCGCCGACCGGTTCGGTGCGCGGATGGTGTTCGCGATCGCCGTCGGGGTGTTCATGGTCGGCTCGGTCGGCTGCGCGCTCTCGACCTCCGTCACCGATTTCGTGTTCGCGCGCATCCTGCAAGGCATGGGCGGCGCGATGATGACGCCGGTCGGGCGCCTCGTGCTGCTGCGCTCGGTCGACAAGAGCGCATTGGTCAACGCCATGGCCTGGGTGACGGTCCCTGCCCTCATCGGTCCCGTGATCGGCCCGCCGCTCGGCGGTTTCATCACGACCTACGCGTCCTGGCACTGGATCTTCCTGATCAACATCCCGATCGGGCTGCTCGGCATCTTCATGGCGCTGCGCTTCATCGATCCCATCAAGAGCGAGACCCGGGAGCCGTTCGATCTCTATGGCATGGTGCTCGCGGGAATCGGGCTTGCCGGCATCGCGTTCGGGCTCTCGGTGGCCGGGCTCAACCTCCTGCCCTGGAGCACGGTGGCCGCGCTGGTCGTGGGCGGTACGATCTCGATGACGCTGTATGTCCTGCACGCCCGGCGCACGGGGTCGCCGGTGCTGGACTTCTCGCTGCTGAGGCTGCCGACCCTGCGCGCGGCCGTGTTCGGCGGCTTCCTGTTCCGGCTCGGCATCGGCGCGCTGCCGTTCCTGCTGCCGCTCCTGATGCAGATCGGCTTCGGGCTGACGCCGTTCCATTCCGGCCTCGTCACCTTCGCCTCCTCGCTCGGGGCCATGGGCATGAAGACGCTGGCCGCGCGCATCATCCGCACCTTCGGCTTCCGCAATCTGATGACGGTGAACGCCATCGTCAGCGCCTTCTTCCTCGGCGTCTGCGCGCTGTTCACGGTGTCGACGCCGCTGCTCATCATCATGGTCATCCTGGTGGTCGGCGGCTTCTTCCGCTCGCTGGAGTTCACCGCGATCAACACGGTCGCCTATGCCGACGTCGAGACCGCGCAGATGAGCCGCGCCACTACGCTGGTCAGCGTCAACCAGCAGCTGGCGATCTCGGCCGGCGTCGCCGTCGGCGCGGCTTGCGTCGAGACCACGATGTGGTTCAGCCATGTCAGCGAGATTAACGCCACCGTCTTTGCGCCGGCCTTCGTCGTGGTCGCGCTCACCTCGGCGGCGTCGAGCTGGTTCTTCTGGCAGATGCCGGCGGATGCCGGCCACGAGATCTCCGGCCGCAAGGCCGTGGAGATCGCGAGCCGCAAGGGCGCCGGCAAGGGCGCGGAGAAGGCGGCCGTCAAGGCGGCGAGCGAAGACACGCAGGACGTGCGGGATCAGCGGCTGGGGTAGTTTCTCGCTCGTCATTGCGAGCGCAGCGAAGCAATCCAGAATGCCTCCGCGGCAACAGCCTGGATTGCTTCGTCGCTACGCTCCTCGCAATGACGGATGATGTGGCTACTGCTGTGTCCCGCCGCGAAACCCCGTGGCCAGTACGTAGCGCTCCGAGGAATCCTGCCGGCTCGCGGCCGGCTTGACGTGGCGCACGGTGGCAAAGTCGCGCTTGAGCTGGGCGAGCAGGTCGGCGTCGGCCCCGCTCTGGAACGTTTTGGCCAGGAACGTGCCGCCAGGCTTGAGCACGTCGCAGGCAAACGCCGCCGCGGTCTCGACCAGGCCGACGATGCGGAGCTGGTCGGTCTTGCGGTGGCCGGTGGTGTTGGCGGCCATGTCGGACATCACGACATCGGCGCCGCCGCCCAGCATCGCGGTGAGCTTTTCGGGCGCGTCGTTGTCCATGAAGTCCAGCTGCGCGAAATCGACACCGGGAATCTCGGGCATCTCAAGCAGGTCGATCGCGACGACCTTGCCCTTGCCTTCCGTGGAGCCGACGCGCTTGGCTGCGATCTGGCTCCAGCCGCCGGGTGCCGCGCCGAGATCGACCACGGCCAGGCCGGGCTTCAAGAACCGGAACTTGTCGTCCATCTCCAGGAGCTTGAACGCGGCGCGCGAACGATAGCCCGCTGCCTTGGCCTTGGCGACATAGGGATCGTTGAGCTGCCGCTCCAGCCACAGCTTCGACGACAATTTGCGCTTGCCGCCGGTCTTGACCTGGACGTGCAAGCGGCCGGTGGTGTCCTTGGCCATCTCACCAGCTCCTGAGCGCGCCGTCCTCGCGCATCATCTCGACCAGCATGCCCTCGCGCAGGCCCCGGTCGGCGACGCGCAGGCGCGGCAGCGGGAAGGCGCGCCTGATCGCATCGAGGATGGCGCAGCCGGCGAGCACGAGATCGGCGCGCTCGACGCTGATGCAGCTGTTGGACGCGCGCTCCTCGTAGCTCATGCCGAGCAGCTTGTTGATGGTCGCGGTGATGTCGGAATCGTTCATCCAGATGCTGTCGATGCGGCGGCGGTCGTAGCGGGCGAGGTTGAGATGGATACCGGCGAGCGTCGTCACCGTGCCCGACGTGCCGAGCAGGTGCATGTCGGCGAGATCGCCGCCGTGCTCCTCCGCGAACGGCGCGACATGGTTCGCGACCTCCTCCTCCATCGCAGCGTAGATTTCCGGCGTCACGTCGCGTCCGCCGAACTGCTCGGCGAGCGTGACCACACCATAGGGAATCGACATCCAGGCCTTGATGCGCGGCTCCGGATTTTCCGCGTCGCGCTCGATCCGCACCAGTTCGGTCGAGCCGCCGCCGATGTCGAACAGGATCGCGCCGCGCCCCCTCGGGTCGACCAGCGGCGAGCAACCGAGCACCGCGAGCGCGGCCTCGGTCTCGCGGTCGATCACCTCCAGCTCGATGCCGGTCTCGGCCGCCACGCGGCTGCGGAACCCCTCGGCATTCGAGGCCGCGCGGCAGGCCTCGGTTGCGATCAGTCGCAGCCGGCGCGCTTTCCGCAAGTTGATCTTGTCACGGCAGATGCTGAGCGCGGCGATGGCGCGCTCGATCGCGGCCTCGCTGATGCAACCGGTCGCCGAGACCCCCTCCCCGAGCCGGATGATGCGCGAGAAGGAATCGACGACACGAAAGCCGTCCTGGGTCGGACAGGCGATCAGCAGCCTGCAATTGTTGGTGCCGAGGTCCAGCGCCGCATAGACGCCGGTTCCCGACGTGCCAACGGCCGGTTCGGTGGCCAACGCCACCGTCGCCATCGACCGCTCCAGCTCACCGTGCGGCGCATGGCCGTCGCGGAGCCGCGTGTGGTCATTCATACAAACTGTCTTTCCGCGGCCGGTCGGGCCGGTCTGGAATTGCTTTTTCGCCTGAAACATTAGCAGCGCGGCGGGTATGCGCAACAACGCATCACATGGGACCATGCCCATTCGTGCGTTGTCGTGAACAGGGGCGTGGGTTATCTCAGAGGAGTCCGGTGCCCCGCTGCCGCGAAAATGCGCAAATGCCGGCTTTTCAGGTCAATTCCATGCAAGAACACACCAAATCGTCCACGCTCGAAAACGCTATTGCACTGCAAAAATATGGCGTCGGGCAGCCGGTCCGCCGCAAGGAGGACGACACGCTGGTGCGCGGCAAGGGCCGCTACACCGACGATTTCAACCTGCCCGGGCAGGCCTATGCCGTGGTCGTCCGTTCCACCCACGCTCATGGCATCATCCGAGGCATCGGTATCGATGCCGCCAAGGTAATGCCGGGCGTGCTGGGCGTGTGGACCGGCAAGGATCTCGACGCCGCCGGTTACGGCCCGTTCACCTGCGGCCTGCCGCTGAAGAGCCGCGACGGTTCGCCCCTGCTGCAGACCAACCGCCAGCCGCTCGCGACCGACAAGGTCCGCTTCGTCGGCGATCCCGTCGCCTTCGTGGTGGCGGAGACGCTGGCGCAGGCCCGCGATGCGGCCGAGGCGGTCGAGCTCGACGTCGAGCCGCTGCCGGCGGTGACCGACCCCGAGGAAGCCGCCAAGCAGGGCGCGCCGCAGCTCTATGAGCACATCCCGAACAACGTGGCGCTCGACTATCATTATGGCGACATGGACAAGGTGAACGCGGCGTTCGCCAGCGCCGCCCATGTCACCAGGATCGATATCGAGAACACCCGTGTCGCCGTGGTCTCGATGGAGCCGCGCGTCGGTCTTGCCTCCTACGACAAGCAGACCGAGCGCTACACGCTGCAGGTACCGACGCAAGGCGTCGCCGGCAACCGCGCCAACCTCGCCAAGAACCTGAAAGTGCCGAACGAGAAGGTGCGCATCCTCACCGCCAATGTCGGCGGCTCCTTCGGCATGAAGAACATCAACTATCCCGAATACATGTGCATCCTGTATGCGGCGAAGGCGCTGGGCCGCCCGGTGAAATGGCTCGACGAGCGCTCGACCGCCTTCCTCTCCGACAGCCACGGCCGCGCGCAGAAGATCCACGCCGAGCTCGCGCTCGACGCCGAGGGGCATTTCCTCGCGGCCAAGCTCGAAGGCTACGGCAATGTCGGCGCCTACATCACCGGCGTCGCGCCCGGGCCGCTCTCGCTCAATACCGGCAAGAATTTCTCCAGCGTCTACCGCACGCCGCTGATGGCGGTCGACATCAAGGTGGTGCTGACCAACACCACCTTGATGGGCGCCTATCGCGGCGCCGGCCGGCCCGAGGCCAATTACTACATGGAGCGGCTGATCGACCGCGCCGCCGACGAGATGGGCATCAACCGGCTGACCTTGCGCAAGCGCAACTTCATCAAGCCGAACCAGATCCCGTTCGCGGCCTCCTCCGGCGTCACCTACGACAGCGGCGACTTCCAGGCCGTGTTCAACAAGGCGCTCGAAATCTCCGACCACGAGAATTTCGCCAAGCGCAAGAAGGAGAGCAAAAAGGCCGGCAAGCTGCGCGGCATTGCGGTCGGCTCCTATCTCGAGGTCACCGCGCCGCCGAGCCCCGAGCTCGGCAAGATCGTGTTCGATGCCGACGGTACGGTGCAGCTCATCACCGGCACGCTCGATTACGGCCAGGGCCATGCCACCCCGTTCGCGCAGGTGCTGACCGCGCAGCTTGGGGTTCCCTTCGAGAGCATCAAGCTGGTGCAGGGCGACAGCGACATCGTCCACACCGGCAACGGCACCGGCGGCTCGCGCTCGATCACCGCGAGCGGCCAGGCCATCGTGGGCGCTGCCAAGCTCGTCATCGAGAAAGGCAAGCGCGCGGCGGCGTATATGCTCGAAGCGTCGGAGGCCGACATCGAATTCGAAGGCGGCAGGTTTACGATCGCCGGCACCGATCGCAGCATCGACATCATGGAGCTCGCCAAGCGCTTGCATGACGGCAAGGTGCCGGAGGGCGTGCCTGACAGCCTCGACGTCGACCACACCAGCGAACCGATCGCCTCGGCGTTCCCGAACGGCTGTCACGTCGCCGAGGTCGAGATCGACCCGGAGACCGGCGTGGTGCAGATCGTGCGCTACAGCGCTGTCAACGATTTCGGCACGGTGATCAACCCGATGCTGGTCGCAGGCCAGCTCCATGGCGGCGTCGTGCAGGGCATCGGCCAGGCGCTGATGGAGCAGATCCGCTACGACGAGAGCGGCCAGCCGATCACGGGCTCGCTGATGGACTACGCCCTGCCCCGCGCCGAGGACGTTCCCAACATGACGATCGGCGATCATCCGGTGCCCGCCACCACCAACCCGCTCGGCAGCAAGGGCTGCGGCGAAGCCGGCTGCGCCGGCAGCCTGTCGACGGTGGTGAACGCCGTGCTCGATGCGCTCTCGGATTACGGCATCAAGCACATCGACATGCCGCTGACCCCGGAGCGGGTGTGGCGCGCGATCCAGGAGGCGAAGGCCAAGGCGGCGTAGGGCGTAGGACCTCTCTCCGCCGTCATGGCCGGGCTTGACCCGGCCATCCACGCCTTGACGCACAAAGAACGTGGATGCCCGGGACAAGCCCGGGCATGACGATGTGGTGACGGCGTGCCCCTTCCCTCCTACGCCGCCGCCTGCTCGCGCGGCTGGTAGATCGCGGTGTGCTGGCAATGCGCCAGCGGCGTGGTGCCGTTGGCGACGACCAGCGCGTCGAGCTCGACGAAGCGGTGGCCCTTCTTCTCGTAGTTCGCGGTGACCTTGGCCCGCGCGGTGATCTCGTCGCCGGCGCGCGCGGCGGAGAGCAATTGCATCCGGCTACCGACGTGGATCCAGGGGCCCAGAATGGTGTTGTCGACCAGCACGCGGTTCATGACCCGCTGGATCAGGCCGGGATGGCCAAGCCGCTCGCGCGCGAAGATCGGATCCTTTTCCCTGACATCGGCGAGATAGTCCGCTGCGTCCTGCCCGGCCCAGCGGCGCGGCGCCGTGCCGAGCCATTTGCCCGTCTCGAACGTCGCCGGGCTGACCGGCTTGCGCTCGGCCACCACGGGCACCGCGACATAGTCGTCCAGCGACACCGCCGGCGCGGACACCGGGAGCGAGGCCGTCCCGGTCGCGCAGAGCTCGGTGCGGCTGAACACCTCGATCGTCAGTAATTCGTTGTGCTCGGTGGCGTCGACATCGGCGGTCTCGCCGTCATAGACCGGCTTGATGAAGCGCGCCTCGACCAGCCCGCGCGCCAGGAAATCGCGCCCCCAGCGGGCGATCGGCACGTGCATCATGTAGGCGAAGACGTCGACGCCCGGCACCAGCCCGCCGGAAAAGCCGAAGCGCCGCGCCACCTTGTCGTCGTGCATCTTGTTTTCGGATTGTCTGGCGGTGTTGTAGGCCTCGACGCGGTAGGTTTCGAGCCGGTTCAGCATGGCTGGCGTTCCCCATATTCTTATTGCTTCGGGGCCGATCGTAGGCCCCGGGGAACAGTGGTCAATCCCCTCGCCTTTGCGGCCCGAATGGGGTACCACGCCGCGAATGACTGACACTCCCACCCGCATCTATGTCGATGCCGACGCCTGCCCGGTGAAGGACGAGATCTACCGCGTGGCGCTCAGGCACGGCGTGCCCGTCAGCGTGGTCGCCGGCAATTTCATCCGCGTGCCGCAGGACCCGCTGATCGGGCGCATTGCCGCAGGGAGCGGCATGGACGCGGCCGACGACTGGATCGCGGAGCGCGTCAAGCCGGGCGACGTCGTGGTGACCTCGGACATCCCGCTGGCCAGCCGCTGCGTCAAGGCCGGTGCCGACGTGATCGCGCCGAACGGCAAGCCGTTCACGGAGGAATCGATCGGCATGACGCTGGCGGTGCGCAATCTGATGACGGATCTGCGCTCGGCGGGCGAAGTGACCGGCGGCCCGCGCTCGTTCGCGGCTCGCGACCGCTCCGCCTTCCTCTCGGCGCTTGACCAGACGCTGCGCCGGATCCAGCGCCGCCGTGCGGGCCAAGCCGCAACATCTCAAGGCTGACGATGGCGCCGCCGCTGATCCAACTCAAAGACATCAGGCTGACCTTCGGCGGCACGCCGCTGCTGTCAGGCGTCGAGCTCAACGTCGCGCCATCCGAGCGCGTCTGCCTGATCGGCCGCAACGGCTCGGGCAAATCGACGCTGCTGAAGATCGCGGCCGGCCTCGTCGAGCCCGACGGCGGCACGCGCTTCGTGCAGCCCGGCGCCACCGTGCGCTATCTGCCGCAGGAGCCTGATTTCGGCGCGCACAAGACCACGCTTGCTTACGTCGAGTCCGGGCTCGCCCCCGGCGACGACCAGCACCAGGCGCGCTATCTCCTGGAGCAGCTCGGCCTCACCGGCGAGGAGAACCCGCACGACCTCTCCGGCGGCGAGGCCCGTCGCGCGGCGCTGGCCTATGTGCTGGCGCCCTCGCCGGACATCCTGCTGCTGGACGAGCCGACCAACCATCTCGATCTCGCCACCATCGAATGGCTGGAACAGGAGCTCGACAGCCGCCGCAGCGCGCTGGTGATCATCAGCCACGACCGCCGCTTCCTCACCAACCTGTCGCGCTCGACCGCGTGGCTCGACCGCGGCAGGATCAAGCAGATCGACCGCGGCTTTGCCTCGTTCGAGAGCTGGCGCGACGAGGTGCTGGCGGAAGAAGAGCGCGACCAGCACAAGCTCGACCGCAAGATCGTCGACGAGGAGCACTGGCTGCGTCACGGCGTTTCCGGCCGGCGCAAGCGCAACGTCAAGCGCCTCGCCAATCTGCATGCGCTGCGCGACCAGCGGCGCAATTATCGCGGCACGGCCGGCACCGCCAGTCTCGCAGCGAGCGAAGCCGAGCAATCCGGCAAGCTGGTGATCGAGGCCAAGGGCATCACCAAGGCCTATGGCGAGCGCAAGATCGTCGAGAATTTCTCGACCCGCATCCAGCGCGGCGACCGGCTCGGCATCATCGGGCCGAACGGCGCCGGCAAAACCACGCTGGTCAATCTGCTCACCGGCGGCATGCAGCCGGATTCCGGCACCGTGCGGCTGGGCGCCAATCTGGAGATGGCGACGCTCGACCAGCATCGCGAAAGCCTCGATCCCAAGTCGACACTGGCGGAAGCGCTGACCGGCGGCCGCGGCGACCAGATCATGGTCGGCGGCAAGCCGAAGCACGTCGTCGGCTACATGAAGGACTTCCTGTTCGCGCAGGAGCAGCGCGGCACGCCGCTCGAAGTGCTTTCCGGCGGCGAGCGCGGCCGCTTGATGCTGGCGCGCGCGCTGGCAAAGCCCTCGAACCTCCTGGTGCTGGACGAGCCGACCAACGATCTCGATCTGGAAACGCTCGACGTGCTCGAGGAGATGCTCGGCGATTATGAGGGCACCGTGATCCTGATCAGCCACGACCGCGATTTCCTCGACCGCGTGGTCACCTCGGTGATCGCGCCCGAGGGCAACGGCAAGTGGATCGAATATGCCGGCGGCTACAGCGACATGCTGAGCCAGCGCGGCGCCGACCTCAAGCGCGAGACGGCGAAAGCGCAACCGGTTGCGGAAAAGAAGGAGGAGCGCTCCCCTGCCCCCGCCTCCGCGTCCAAGCGGAAGCTCAGCTTCAACGAGAAGCACGCGCTGGAGACGCTGCCGAAGAAGATGGAGACGCTGCAGGCCGATATCGCCAGGCTGCAGCGCGTGCTCGACGATCCCAATCTCTACGCCAGGGATCGCAAGACATTCGACGATACCTCAGCCGCCATCGCCAAGGCGCATGACGAACTGTCTGCCGCCGAAGAGCGCTGGCTCGAACTGGAAATGCTCCGCGAAGAAATTGAACAGGCTTGAACCGTAGGATGGGTAGAGCGCAGCGAAACCCATCGAAACCTGCCCGGTTGCGGCAAATGATGGGTTTCGCTGCGCTCTACCCATCCTACAGGACCGAACATAGAGACATCCCATGACCACATCCCTCGCCGCCAAGATCGCCCGCGAATACGGCACGCCCTGCGCCGTCATCGACATGGACCGGGTCGAGCGCAACATCGCGCGGATCCAGAAGGCCTGCGACGACGCCGGCATCGCCAATCGCCCGCACATCAAGACGCACAAGAACCCGACCATTGCGAAGATGCAGATCGCGGCCGGCGCCAAGGGCATCACCTGCCAGAAGCTGGGCGAGGCCGAGATCATGGCCAATGCCGGCATCGACGACATCCTGATCAGCTACAACCTGATCGGCGACGAGAAGATGGCGCGCCTCGGGGCGCTGCAGACCAAGGCCAACATGACGGTGGCCGCCGACAACTCGACCGTCGTCGCCGGCCTGCCGAAGGCGGCTGCGGCGTCGGGCCGTCCGCTCTCGGTCGTGGTCGAATGCGACACCGGCCGCAAGCGCGCAGGCGTCGAGACCCCGGCTGAAGCGATTGCGCTGGCGCGCGAGATCGCGGCGTCCAAGGGGCTCGAATTCGCCGGCTTCATGCTGTACCCGACCGAGACCGGCTGGGCGGACGCGCAAAAGTTCTACGACGAGGCGCTGGCCGGCGTGCGCGCGCACGGGCTGGACGCGAAGATCGTCTCGACCGGCGGCACGCCGAACCTCGTCAACATCGGCAAGCTCAAGGGCGGCACCGAGCACCGCTTCGGCACCTATATCTACAACGACCGCATGCAGGTCGCGGCCGGCGTCGCCGGCTGGGACGACTGCGCGTTGCACATCTATTCCACGGTGGTGAGCCGCGCCGCGCCCGAGCGCGGCATCCTTGATGCCGGCTCGAAGACGCTGACGTCAGATACCGGCGGCCTCGACGGCCACGGCCTGATCCTGGAGCACCCCGAGGCCAAGATCGCCAAGTTCGCCGAAGAGCACGGCTTCCTCGACCTCTCCCGCAGCAACACGCGGCCGAATGTCGGCGATGTCGTCCGGATCGTGCCGAACCACGTCTGCGTCGTCGTCAACATGATGGACGAGGTGGTGATGGTCCGCGGCGAGGAGATCATCGGCACGCTGCCGGTGGCGGCGCGGGGGAAGCTGCGGTAGGGCCTGCGTCGCTGGCATCGGAACGCCCGCGCATCCTTCGAGGCTCCCGGCGCGCTGCTTTGCATCGCGCCACTCGCACCTCAGGATGACGCTCTCTCTAAGCCAGCGCAAGCTAATGCTCTTTCGTAGCCGTCACCCTGAGGTGGCCGCTTCTTCAGCGGCCCTCGAAGGGCGGCGGCGTTCTACGAACGCTTCAGCCATTCCAGCACGCCCCTGCCCGCCGCAGCCCCGGTCGCGAACGAGGCCTGCAGCAGGTAGCCGCCGGTCGGCGCTTCCCAGTCCAGCATCTCGCCGGCGGCGAACACGCCGGGCAGCTTGCGCAGCATGAAGCGGTCGTCGAACTCGTCGAAGGTGATCCCGCCCGCGGTCGAGATCGCGCGCTCGATCGGGGCGACGCCTGTGAGCCGCACCGGAATGGCATTGATCAGCTGCGCAAGCTCCGCCGGCGCGAACGAGGCCAGCGATCGGCCGGACGCAATGGCGGCCTCCTGCATCAGGCCGATGCCGACGGGCGACAATTGTGCGGCCTTGCGCAAGAAATTCGCCAGGGATTGCTTGCCGCGCGTGCCCGATAGCCGCGTCGTCAACGCGCCGGTATCGAGGTCGGGCCGCAACGCGATCATCAACGTCGCCTGGCCAAGACCCAGCACCGCCTCCCGCAACTCCGCCGACAGCGCGTAGACCGCGCCGCCTTCGATACCGCTGCGGGTGATCATGGCCTCGCCACGCACCGTGTGTGCACCGACCGTCAGCGCCACGCCCTTGAGCGGCTGTCCCTCGAAGCGATCGCGGAACACGTTTGACCAGGCGACCGTGAAGCCGGAATTGGCGGGCCTCAGTCTGGAAATGGCAACGCCCTTGGCAGCGAGGAGCCCGACCCAGCCGCCATCCGAGCCGAGCCGCGGCCAGCTCGCGCCGCCGAGCGCGAGGACCGTGGCGTCGGCAACGACCGCCGCCTCGCCATCGGGCGTTCGAAGCCGCAGCCGCCCCTCGGCGTCCCAGCCGGTCCAGCGATGCCGGAAGGCAAACCGCACGCCGCTGGCATCGAGGCGCCGCAGCCAGGCGCGCAGCAGGGGCGAGGCCTTGAACGCCTTCGGAAACACCCGGCCGCTGCTGCCGACGAAGGTCGGCTCGCCCAATGCTTCGCTCCACGCCCGCAACGCCTCGGGAGAAAACGCCGCGATCGCCGCTTGCAGCCTCGGCGCCGCCTCGCGATAGCGTGCCATGAACTGCGGCAGCGGCTCGCTGTGGGTGAGATTGAGCCCACCCCGGCCCGCCATCAGGAATTTTCGACCGGCGGACGGCATCGCGTCATACACGGTGACGCGGCCGCCGCCCTGCGCCAGCACTTCCGCCGCCATCAGCCCGGCGGGACCGGCGCCGATGACGGCGATGTCGTTATGGGTTGAGGTCATGGCGGGAGTTTAAAGCAAGCTGAACGCCAAAGAACAGGTCGTCATGCCCGGGCTTGTCCCGGGCATCCACGCGAGCCACGCGGGCGGTGCCAAGAACGTGGATGGCCGGGACAAGCCCGGCCATGACGAACAGAGTGGTTCCGAATTCAAGCCGCGTGCGCCCCGGAATGACGGTGGGGTTAGAGCTTGATCCCCGCCCGCGCCGCGGCCTGCGCCACGTATTTCTGCGTCTGCTCGAACGCGCCGGTCAGCGCCTTGGCATTCGACATGTCGCTGATCTCGGCGAAATGCGCGGCGATGGCGTCGGGCGTCCATTCGGACTCCGGCAGGTTGATGCCTTCGCTCTCCAGGATCTTGATCACGGCGAAGGAGCCGGCGCCGGCCCCCATGATGGTGCGGGTCGGGGCGTCCTCGCTCAGCATGTACTCGACCGCCGGCGTGATCGCATTCGGCTTCATCAGTTGCAGCGCCTGCGGCGGCAGCAGCTCTTCCGTCATACGGGTCGCCGCCGTCGGCGAGATGATGTTGACGCGGATGTCGTTCTTGCGGCCCTCTTCCGCGAGCACGTTCATCAGGCCGACCATGCCCGACTTCGCCGCGCCGTAATTGGCCTGGCCGAAATTGCCGTAGAGGCCGGAGGACGAGGTCGTCAGCACGATGCGGCCATAGTTGCGGTCGCGCATGCCGGCCCAAGCCGCCTTGCAGCAATAGAAGGTGCCGACGAGGTGCACGTCCAGCACCTTCTGGAAATCGGCGGGCTCCATCTTGCCGAACGACTTGTCGCGCAAGATGCCGGCATTGGCGCACAAGAGGTCGACGCTGCCCCATTCCTTGGTGGCGCGCTCGACCATGGCGGTGACCTGCTCGAAGTTCGAGACGTCAGCGCCGTCGGCCATCGCCGTGCCGCCAGCCTTGCGAATTTCCTCGACCACGGCTTCGGCCGGCGACAGCGAACCACCGGTGCCGTCGCGCGCGCCGCCGAAATCGTTGACCACGACTTTCGCGCCACGGCTGGCCAGCCCCAGCGCATGCGCCTTACCAAGACCATTGCCCGCGCCGGTGACGATGGCGACGCGTCCGTCGAACCTGATTGCCATGAGTGCAGTTCCTGCTTCCTTGTGCTTCTCCCCTTGTGGGAGAAGGTGGGATAGGCGGCCTCCGGCCGCCGTTCTTGAGAACGCCGACGCGTAGCGTCGGCTACGGCGCCGGATGAGGGGTTTGCTTCTACAAGCGAGTCCGCGGAGAGAGACCCCTCACCCGGCTTCGCATTCGCGAAGCCACCCTCTCCCACAAGGGGAGAGGGTGACACCGTGCTTTGGGTCGCTTTTTGAGCAGCGATAAATGTCCGGGTCAAGCCCGACCATGACGGGCGCAGTTACTCGAAATAGATCAGACCCAGCCACTCCGCGACCAGCGCGGGCTTGTCCTCGCCTTCGATCTCGACCGTGACGTTGGTGCGGGACTGCAACTCGTTCGGCTTGCGCAGCTTGGCCTCCGCCAGCACGAAGCGGCCGCGGACGCGCTTGCCCGAGCGGACCGGTGAGATGAAGCGCAGTCGGTCGAAGCCGTAATTCACCCCCATCGTGGTACCTGCGATGACGGGCATCACCTCGTAGGACATGATCGACAGCAGCGACATCGTCAGGAAACCGTGCGCGATGGTGCTGCCGAAAGCGGTTTCCTTCTTGGCTCTTTCAGGGTCAACGTGGATGAACTGGTGATCCTCGATCACGTCGGCATAGGTGTCGATGCGCGGCTGGTCGATCAGGTGCCAGGACGACACGCCGATCTCCTTGCCGACCAGGGCCTGATAGGCCTCGAGCGCGATCGGCGGCTTCTTCCAGATTTGGTTCATTGATGACTCCAACCACCGTCATTCCGGGGCGCGCGAAGCGCGAACCCGGAATCCATTTGACAGCAAACTCTGCCGCAAAATGGATTCCGGGTTCGATGCTGCGCATCGCCCCGGAATGACAAGCTCCACTAAGTTTCGCCCCTTGCCTTCGACAAGTCCGGAAAATCCTCCTCGCGGAATTCCCGGCCGCGCAGGGGATCGTCGCGATCGTCGTCGCGTTCGAGCCGTCGTAGCTGCACGCGACGGATTTTGCCAGAGATGGTCTTCGGCAGCTCGGTGACGATTTCGAGGCGGCGGACGCGCTTGAACGGGGCCAGCCGCGTATGCAGATGCCTGAAGATGGAGAGCGCCGTTTCCGGCGTCCGCTCCGTGCCCGAGGTCAGCAGCACGAAGGCTTTGGGAACGGCAAGGCGGATCGGGTCCGGGCTCGGCACCACCGCAGCTTCCGCGACGAGCTCGTGCTCGAGCAGCACGCTCTCGAGCTCGAACGGGCTGATGCGGTAATCGGATGACTTGAACACGTCGTCGGAGCGGCCGACGAAGGTGAGATAGCCCTCGTCGTCCTCGAACACGACGTCGCCGCTGCGATAGAGCTCACCCTCGGCGCCGGACAACTGGCCGTCGGCGCCCTGGTAACCCTGCATCAGGCCGGCGGGCCGCTCGGTGCCCAGCACCAGCGTGACCTCGCCTTCCTTGGCCGGGTTCCCGTCGGCGTCGCTGATCTGCACGCGATAGCCCGGCAACGGCCGGCCCATCGAGCCGATCTTGATCTTCTGGCCTGGCGAGTTGCCGGCCAGCGCGGTGGTCTCGGTCTGGCCGTAGCCGTCGCGGATGGTGAGGCCCCAGGCCGCCCGCACCTGGTCGATCACTTCAGGATTGAGCGGCTCGCCGGCGCCGCAGACCTCGCGCAAGCTCACCTTGAACGCAGCCAGGTTCTCCTGGATGAACAGCCGCCACACCGTCGGCGGCGCACAGAGCGTGGTGACGCCGCAGCGGCCGATGGTGGCGAGCAGGCCTTTTGCATCGAAGCGCGGCTGGTTGACCACGAACACGGTCGCGCCCGCATTCCACGGCGCGAAGAAGCAGCTCCAGGCGTGCTTGGCCCAGCCGGGCGAGGAAATGTTGAGATGGACGTCGCCGGGCTTCAGCCCGATCCAGTACATGGTCGAGAGATGGCCGACAGGATAGCTGCGCTGGCTGTGCCGGACGAGTTTTGGTTTTGCCGTCGTGCCCGAGGTGAAATAGAGCAGCATCGGATCGTCGGCGTTGGTCGGACCATCAGCTGCAAAACTCTCGGAAGCCCTTGCCGCATCATCATATGACAACCATCCGTCGGAGGCGGCGCCGACCACGATGCGAACGATGTTTTCCGCACCAAGGCTCGCAAACTTCGCGACCTGATCCTGGGCGGCAATTACTGCCTTGGCCTTGCCGCGATCGAGCCGGTCGCGCAGCTCATCCGCGGTGAGCAGCGTGGTCGCGGGAATCACGACGACGCCGAGCTTCATCGCCGCGAGCATGGTCTCCCACAGCGGAACCACATTGCCGAGCAGCAACAGCAGATGGTCGCCGCGCTGCAGGCCTTGCGCGCGGAGAAAATTCGCGACCTGGTTGGAGCGCTGCGAGAGCGCCGCAAAGGACAGCTTTGTCTGGCGATCCTGTGCGGCATCGACGATCCAGAGCGCGGGACGATCCCTGCTCTCCGCATGGGTTGCCAGCTCGGCGTCGAACCAGTCGAGCGCCCAGTTGAAGGCGCCCGGATCCGGCCAACGGAAGCCTTTGACCGCCGTCTCGTAATCCGTGCGATGTTGCAGAAGGAACGCGCGCGCTTCCTGGAATGTCGTCATCAAGCTTTCCCGGCTAGACTCCTAACGTGCTTGATAATTCCGGAAAAATCCACCCCACCCTGGCCGGCTGCGTCGAAAGACTGATAGATCTCCTGCGCATGCTTGCCGAGCGGCGTGGCCGCGCCGGCAGCCTTGGCGGCATCCTGCGCCAGCGTCAAATCCTTCACCATCAGCGCCGAAGCAAAGCCCGGCTTGTAGTCGTTGTTCGCGGGCGAGGTCGGCACCGGACCCGGAACCGGGCAATAGGTCGTCAGCGACCAGCACTGGCCCGAGGAGGTCGAGGCGACGTCGAACAGCGCCTGATGCGAAAGGCCGAGCTTCTCGCCGAGCGCAAAGGCCTCGCTGACCGCGATCATGGAGATGCCGAGGATCATGTTGTTGCAAATCTTTGCCGCCTGGCCGGCGCCGGCACCGCCGCAGTGGACGATCTTCTTGCCCATGTTCTCCAGCACCGGCTTGGCCGCGGCGAACGCCTTCTCCTCGCCGCCGCACATGAAGGTGAGCGTCGCGCCCTTGGCGCCGCCGGTGCCGCCGGAGACCGGCGCATCGACCGAGAGCACGCCGTTCTTGGCGGCCAGTGCATGCACGGCCCTCGCGCTCTCGACGTCGATGGTGGAGCTGTCGATGATCAGCGCGCCCTTGGTCATGGCGGGCACGACCTCGTTCCAGACGCCGAGCACGTGCTTGCCCGCGGGGAGCATGGTGACGACGACATCGGCGCCCCTCACCGCGGCGGACGCGCTGTCGGCAATGCCGGCGCCATCG
Organism: Bradyrhizobium sp. LVM 105; assembly: GCF_003957705.1. Lineage (NCBI taxonomy): Bacteria > Pseudomonadati > Pseudomonadota > Alphaproteobacteria > Hyphomicrobiales > Nitrobacteraceae > Bradyrhizobium > Bradyrhizobium sp. LVM 105. The sequence continues at coordinate 18,449 of NZ_QZMV01000017.1, forward strand.
GCCTTCGCCTGATTTCGCGAGGCTTCGACGAGGTCGAATGCCACCACCTTATGGCCGGCCTTGACGAGGTTAGCCGCCATCGGGCCGCCCATGTTGCCGAGACCGATGAATGCGATCGTGGCCATTGTCGTTTCCTCCGCTGTCGCGTTGTTAGTTGAACTTCAGCTCATCAGTGCCGATCTCGGCGAGATACGGCGCCAGCATTTCCGGCGTCACATCCTCGATTCTTCGCGGCGACCAGGTCGGGTTGCGGTCCTTGTCGATCACGGCGGCGCGCACGCCCTCGCGAAAATCGTCGCTGCGGTAAACTTCCAGCGCGGCGCGGTATTCGCGCACCAGACACTCCTCCAGGCTCGATGAAGCGCGCGCGAGCCGCAACAGCTTCAGCGTCACCACCATGCCGCGCGGCGATTTTTCGTTGAGCGTCTTCAGCGTGGCCAGCGCAAATTCGGAGCCGTCGCGCTCGAGCGCCGCAACGATGTCCTCCATGCGGTCGAAGCCGAACAGCGCGTCGATGATGGGCCCTTTTGCGGCCACCGGCCCCGCGGCCTCGCCGGTCGCAAAGCCGCCGATCAGCTTGCTGACGTCGGCGGCGGTCGCGCCGGAACGCAGCTTGGTCAGGGCCTCGCGCAGCTCCGGCAACTTCGCCGCCGGCACGACCCAGTCGGCGAACTTGGCATGGATCGCATCCGGCCCGTTCATGGTCTGGCCGGTCAGCCCGAAATAGGTTCCGATCTCGCCCGGCGAATGCGACAACAGATAGGTGCCGCCGACATCGGGGAAGAAGCCGAGGCCGACTTCGGGCATCGCCAGCTTGGTGCGATCCGTAACGACGCGATGGCTGGCATGGGCAGACAGGCCGACGCCCCCGCCCATCACGATGCCGTCCATGAAGGCGACATACGGCTTCGGGAATTTCTTGATCCGGGCGTTGAGGATGTATTCCTCGCGCCACAGGATCTTGCCGAGGTCGCCGTTCACCTTCGAGCTCTCCCAGAGTGCGCGGATGTCGCCGCCGGCGCAGAGGCCGCGCTCGCCGGCACCTTCCAGCACGATCACGGCGACGGCCGGATCGGTCTCGAAGCGATCGAGTGCCTTCTCGATGTCGCGAAACATCTCCAGCGTCACGGCATTGATCGCCTTGGGACGGTTGAGCCTGATGATGCCGGCCGCACCCTCGACGCGGGCGATGAGATCGCCCTCTTCCACTCCGCTCATCGCGCGCCCTCGATCAGTTTGCGCGCCACGATGAGCCGCATGATTTCGTTGGTGCCTTCGAGGATCTGGTGCACGCGTAGGTCGCGCACGATCTTCTCGATGCCGTACTCGCTGAGGTAGCCGTAGCCACCGTGAAGCTGCAGCGCGTGGTTGGCAACCTCGAAGCCGACATCGGTGCCGAAGCGCTTGGCCATCGCGCACAGCATGGTGGCATCGGGATCCTTGCGATCGAGCGCCGCCGCAGCCCGCCACAAAAAGGTGCGCGCCGCCTCGAGCTCGATCGCCATGTCGGCAAGTCGGAATTGCAGCGCCTGGAATTCGTCGAGGCGCTTGCCGAACGCCTTACGCTCCTTCATGTAGGCGCGCGCCTTGTCGAGCGCGGTCTGGGCGCCGCCGAGCGAGCACGCCGTGATATTGAGGCGGCCGCCGTCGAGGCCCGCCATCGCGATCTTGAAGCCGACGCCCTCCTCGCTCAGGCGATTGGCAACAGGCACGCGGGCGTTCTCGAACATCACCGCACGGGTCGGCTGTGCGTTCCAACCCATCTTGCGCTCGTTGGCGCCGAAGGAGACGCCCGGCGTCTTGCCGTCGATGACGAGGGTCGAGATGCCGCCCGGACCGTCACCGCCGGTCCGCACCATCGCCACCAGCAGATCGGTGCCGCCGGCGCCGGAGATGAACTGCTTCTGGCCGTTGAGGACGTAATGGTCGCCGTCGCGCACCGCGCGGGTGCGCAACGCTGCCGCGTCCGAGCCCGCGCCCGGCTCGGTCAGGCAGTAGCTTGCGATCAGCTCCATGGTGCAGAGTCTTGGCAGCCATTGGTGGCGCTGGGTGTCGCTGCCGTAGGCGTCGATCATCCAGGACGCCATGTTGTGGATGGAGATGAAGGCCGAGGTGGTCGGGCAGCCCGTCGCCAGCGCCTCGAAGATCAGCGCCGCGTCGAACCGCGTCATCGCGGATCCCCCGACATCGTCGCGGATATAAATGCCGCCCACGCCGAGCGTCGCGGCCTCGCGCATGACGTCGACGGGGAAATGCTTCTCCTCGTCCCAGCGCAGCGCATGCGGCGCGATCTTCTCCGCCGCAAACGCCAGCGCCATGTCGCGAACCGCGATCTGATCCTCGTTCAGAGCGAACTGCATGCTGCCGCTTACCCTTTCACTCCACCGTCATTGCGGCGCAGCGAAGCAATCCAGGCTGCCTCCGCGGAAAGACGCTGGATTGCTTCGTCGCTACGCTCCTCGCAATGACGGGCTGGGCTACAGCCTTACTTCATCAGCGGGATCGAGAATTCCGCGCCTTCCTTGACGCCGGACGGCCAGCGCGAGGTCACGGTCTTGGTCTTGGTGTAGAAACGGACCGAGTCCGGACCGTGCTGGTTAAGATCGCCGAAGCCCGACTTCTTCCAGCCGCCGAAGGTGTAATAGGCGATCGGCACCGGGATCGGCACGTTGATGCCGACCATGCCGACATTGACCCTGGCCGCGAAGTCGCGCGCGGCATCGCCGTCGCGGGTGAAGATGGCAACGCCGTTGCCGTAGTCGTGCTCCGACGGCAGCGCGAGCGCTTCCTTGTAATCATGTGCGCGCACGACCGAGAGCACCGGGCCGAAGATCTCTTCCTTGTAGATCCGCATGTCCTTGGTGACGTTGTCGAACAGCGAGCCACCGAGATAAAAGCCCTTCTCGTAACCCTGCATCTTGAAGCCGCGGCCGTCGACCGCGAGGGTTGCGCCTTCCTTGATGCCGATGTCGATATAGCTCTTGACCTTCTCGACCGCCTCGCGCGTGACCAGCGGGCCGTAATCGGCGGACGGATCGATCGAGGTGCCGATCTTGAGGCTCTCGACGCGCGGGATCAGCTTTTCCATCAGCCGGTCGGCCGTGGACTTGCCGACGGGGACCGCGACCGAGACGGCCATGCAGCGTTCGCCGGCGGAGCCGTAGCCGGCACCGATCAGCGCGTCGACGGCCTGGTCCATGTCGGCGTCGGGCATGATGATGGCGTGGTTCTTGGCGCCACCGAAACACTGGCAGCGCTTGCCGGTTTGCGCGGCGCGCTCATAGATGTACTGCGCGATCGGGGTGGAGCCGACGAAGCCGATGGCCTTGATGTCGGGGTCGTCGAGGATGGCGTCAACCGCTTCCTTGTCGCCGTTGACGACGTTGAGGATGCCGGCCGGCAGGCCTGCTTCCATCATGAGTTCAGCGAGCAGCATCGGCACGCCGGGATCGCGCTCCGACGGCTTGAGGATGAAGGCGTTGCCGCAGGCGATCGCGGGCGCGAACTTCCACATCGGGATCATCGCCGGGAAGTTGAACGGCGTGATGCCGGCGACGACGCCGAGCGGCTGGCGCATCGAATAGATATCGATCCCGGGACCTGCGCCCTCGGTGTATTCGCCCTTCATCAGATGCGGGATGCCGCAGGCGAACTCGGCGACCTCGAGGCCGCGCTGGATGTCGCCTTTGGCGTCCGGCACGGTCTTGCCGTGCTCGCGGGCGAGCAGCTCGGCGAGCTTGTCGTAGTCGCGCTGCACCAGCTCGACGAACTTCATCATGACGCGGGCGCGGCGCTGCGGGTTGGTGGCGGCCCATTCGGGCTGTGCGGCGCGCGCGTTCTCGACGGCGGCGCGGACCTCGGCCTTGGACGCCAGGGCCACCTTGGCCTGGACGTCACCGGTCATCGGCTCGAAAACGTCGGCGGTGCGGCCAGAGGTGCCCTTGACCTCCTTGCCACCGATGAAATGTCCGATTGAACGCATGGAATGATCTCCTGAGGTCCGAGCTTGAACGCTTTGACAAATCCTATCGACCTGCATTTTATAGGATTCAAGTCTGAGATATTGCACCATAGATGTGCGAAAATGCTGGATCAAGGCGCTATCGATTGGGACGACTTTCGCTTCGTGCTGGCCATCGTGCGGGGCGGCTCGGTCTCGGCTGCGGCAAAACAGCTGGGCGTCGACCATGCCACGGTGATCCGTCGGGTCGACCGGCTGGAAAGGCACCTCTCGGCGAAACTGTTTGACCGGCGCAAGACCGGCTACCTCCTCACCGAAGCCGGCCAGCGCGTCGCCGACAGCGCCGAAGCCATGGAATCGACCATCGTCGCCAACCAGGAGCAGGTCGGAGGCTCGGTGGCGCGGCTGACCGGCACGGTCCGGATCGGGGCGCCTGATGGCTTCGGTACCGCCTTCCTGGCGCCGCGGCTGGCGCCCTTCGCCGACCGGTATCCCGATCTCGATCTGCAACTGGTGGCGACCGCGCGGCTGTTCAGTCTCTCCAAGCGCGAGGCCGACATCGCCATCAGCCTGACCATGCCGAAGGAAGGCCGCATCGTCGGCCGCAAGCTGCTCGACTACCGCCTCGGTCTCTATGCCGCGCCCGCCTATCTCGACCGCTTCCCGAAAATCACCTCGCGCGAGGTGCTGCCGCAGCACCGCTTCGTCGGTTACATCGAGGAGCTCTTGTTCACGCCGGAGCTCGATTATCTGCCGCAGGTGTCGCCGCGGATCTCCGCGCGCTTTCGCAGCGCCAATCTGATCGCCCAGCTCAACGCCACGCTCTCCGGTTTCGGCATCGCGGTGCTGCCCCACTTCATGGCGAACGACTATCCGCAACTCGTTCCGGTGCTGCCCGACGAGATCTCGATCACGCGCACGTTCTGGATGCTGATGCACGCCGACAGCAAGGATCTGGCGCGCATACGCGCGGTGGCGGACTACATCGGCGAGATCGTGGAGCGCGAGCGGGCGCTGTTCGCGGGGAGGTGAGCGACGATCTCCTAGTCTCGTAGGGTGGGCAAAGCGAAGCGTGCCCACGTCACCCCTGACACACGTCAACCCTGGCAATGGAGGGATCGTGGGCACGGCGCTGACGCGCCTTTGCCCACCCTACGGCATCGCCGGAGACCTCGGCTAGCTCTTCGCCCTCTTCGCCACCGCAGCCTTCGGCTCGCGCCTTGCGCCCTCCAGGGCAATGTCCCTGCCCGCCTTCAACACCTCGTCGGACATCTCGCTCGACCCCGCGATGCGCGCGAGCAGCATGGTGCCGGCCATCGTCGCCAGCGTCGCGATCGCCTGCTTGCGTGCGGCCTTGCGCGGCTGGTTCGGGATGTAGTCCGCCAGCTGCTCGATCATCTCGTCGAGCTTGCCGGCAAAGGCCTTGCGCGCCTTCGGGCTCTCGCGGGCGATCTCAGCGCCGAGGGCAGGAATCGAGCAGCCATGGCCGGGATTGTCGCGATGCAGCGCCGAGAGATAGGCCTCCGCGACCAACGCCAGCCGCTTTTCCGGCGAAACCTCGTCGGTGATCTTGTGCCAGTGCTCCATCGAGCGGTCCATCGCATAACCGAACGCCTCGATCACCAGCGCCTCGCGGGAATCGAAATGAGCGTAGAAGCCGCCATGGGTCAGGCCGGCCTCCTTCATGAGATCGGCGACGCCGATGCCGTGGGCGCCTTTCTCGCGCAGCCGCACGGAAGCCTTCTTGACGATGCGGTCGTGGGTTTCCTGCTTGTGTTCCCGGGAATAGCGCATGCTGGTCTCATTGGATGTCGGAAATCATCTCATAACACGCGGAGGCCGAAATGGGTGCATTAATTCATGTTAAGTTGCTCCCGATCATCGAAAAGGTTGCGGTTGCATGCACCGCGAGAGCGCCCTTACCGTCCCGGACGAAGCCTTCGGTGTAGCTGGTCTGCCGCCCCAGCTTGATCACCCTACCTTCGGCCGAGATCAGCCCGGAACGGACCGAGAGCGGACGCAGGAACGCCAGCTTCAGCTCCAGAGTCACCGAGCCCTGGCCGGCCTCGAGCCGGGTCGAAATGGCGCAGCCCATGGCGGTATCGAGCAGCGCTGCGGCGGTCGCGCCGTGAATGAGGCCAATGGTGTTTTCGAGATCCTCACGCGGCTCCAGTTCCATGACGATCCGACCCGGCTCGACCACGGCCACGATGAAGCCGATCAGTTTCGCGAAAGGCGGCGGCGGCAGCCGGCCGTCGCGAATGCCCAGCATGGCGTCCATGCCGGACAGCCCCATGGCCGCTCTCGCCACCGGCGCGGGCGCCTGCCAGTCCACCACGCGCTGACGCCGCTGCGCCGGCGAAAACAGGTCGAGTTGATCGATGTCAGTCATAGCCGCCTCTTTGTATTATGCATGTCATACTATGTCGCGGGACTTCGCCCTGGCAACTGCCGGCTTGACAAGCCGGGGATTTCGGCCCGGAAGTGACATCGCCCCCTGCGCCTCGTGCGCACCCACCAAGCCGATCGAGATCTCACGATGGAAATGCTCAACACCCATTGCGGCGTGACGCGCGATGCGCGCGGCGTCGTCCATGTCGCGATCTGCAACGCCGGCCCGCTCAACATTCTCGGCTCGAAGGTCACCGACGCCGTGCGCGAGGGCTTGCAGCAGCTCAGTTCCGACCGCAGCATCCGCGTCGCGGTGCTGCGCGGCCAGAGCGAGAGGAGCATGATCGGCGGCGCCGACATCAAGGAGATGGCCAAGCTCGACCAGGCATCGGCCGAGGCCTTCATCAGCCGCCTGCGCGATCTCTGCGAGGCCGTGCGCGCCTTTCCCGCCCCGGTCATCGCTCGGATGCCCGGCTGGTGCCTCGGCGGCGGGCTGGAAGTAGCGGCGGCTTGCGACTTCCGGATCGCGGCGCATGACGCACATTTCGGTATGCCGGAGGTGCGGGTCGGTATCCCCTCGGTGATCCACGCCGCGCTGCTGCCGCGCCTGATCGGGTGGGCTCGCGCGCGCTGGCTGGTGATGACGGCGGAGAATATCGACGCAGCCACCGCGCTGGCCTGGGGACTGGTCGACAAGGTCGCGCCGGAGGGCGGGCTCGATGCCGAGGTCGAGCAACTCGTGAAGGCGTTGCTCGCATGCGGCCCCGAAGCGCTGCGCTCGCAGAAGGCGCTGCTGCGGCAATGGGAGGAGCTGCCGCTGACGGAATCGGTGAATCTGAGCGTGAAGGTGTTCGGAGAGTCGTTCCTGACCGACGAGCCGACGCGGCTGATGGGCGCCTTCGTGAACCGGAAGCGGTAGGAGCGCCAAAGACGGTGTCATGCCCCGCGAAGGCGGGGCATCCAGTACGCTGCGGCGCAGGTTGCAAGGGCGAGTTCGCCTAACGCAGGCCTCTGGGATACTGGATCGCCCGCCTTCGCGGGCGATGACAGCGAGGGGCTGAACGACCAAATCTCATCCTCATCACGACATTTTCTCATCCCGGCCGCGGTTGCATTTCCTGCGTTGCATCATATGATGCTTATCATCTTTCCAATTATCGCCAGGGAGTTCCGTCATGGCCGAAGCTGCCGATCCCGTCGTCATTGTCTCCGCCGCCCGCACCCCGCTCGGCCGCTTCATGGGCGAATTGTCGCCGCTTGCCGCGCACAAGCTCGGCTCGCACGTGATCGGGGCCGCACTCGAGCGCGCCAGGCTCGCGCCGGAGAAGGTCGACGAGGTCTTCATGGGCTGCGTGCTGCCGGCCGGACAAGGCCAGGCGCCGGCACGGCAGGCGGCACGCAGCGCCGGTTTGCCCGACGCCACCGGCGCCACCACCGTCAACAAGGTCTGCGGCTCCGGCATGAAGGCGACCATGCTGGCGCACGACATCATCCGCGCCGGTTCGGCCGAGATCGTCGTCTCCGGCGGCATGGAGAGCATGAGCAACGCGCCGTATCTGCTGGCCAAGGCGCGCGGCGGCTATCGCGTCGGCCATGACCGCATCATCGACCACATGATGATGGACGGGCTGGAGGATGCCTATGAGAGCGGCCGCTCGATGGGCGATTTCGGCGAGGCGACGGCAGAGGCCTACCAGTTCACCCGCAAGGACCAGGACGCCTATGCGATGGAGACGCTCACCCGCGCCCGCAAGGCGGTCGAGGGCGGCGCGTTCAAGGCCGAGATCGCGCCGATCACGCTGACCGAGAAGGCGGGTCCCCGCGTGATCGCCAATGACGAGCATCCGTTGAAGGTCGACCCCGCCAAGATCCCGGGCCTCAAGCCGGCATTCCGTGCCAACGGCACCATCACGCCGGCGGCCTCCTCCGCCAATGCCGATGGCGCGGCGGCGCTGGTGCTGACGAAGCGCTCGCTCGCCGATCGGAACGGCCTGCCGGTTCTCGCCGAGATCAAGGGCCATGCCACCCACAGCCAGGAGCCGCAATGGTTCACCACGGCGCCGATCCCGGCGATCCGCAAGCTGCTGGACAAGGTCGGCTGGGCTGCCTCCGATGTCGACCTGTTCGAGATCAACGAGGCCTTCGCCGTGGTGGCGATGGCGGCGCAGCGCGATCTCGGCATTCCCCGCGACAAGCTGAACGTCAACGGCGGCGCCTGCGCGCTCGGCCACCCCATCGGCGCCACCGGCGCGCGGTTGATCGTGACGCTGCTGCATGCGCTCGAGGCGCAGAACCTCAAGCGCGGTGTCGCCGCGCTGTGCATCGGCGGCGGTGAAGCCACGGCAATCGCCGTCGAGCGGCTGGCCCACTGACGTCTCAATGTCCGAAATTGAGGGAAGTATGACATTTTAGACTTCCCTCGTCTGTGCCATAGATTACAACGAGATGCGGGTCCTTCTGGGGCTCGACAACCATGATTGAGGCCTGATGATCTCGAACTGGCTCGCGGCGGCACTGTCCCGCCGCGACATCCATTACGGTTGGGTGATGGTCGGCGTGACCTTCCTTGCCGCGCTGATCAGCGCCGGCACGGTCGGCGCGCCCGGCGTGTTCATCGTGCCGCTGCAGAAGGAATTCGGCTGGAGCACGGCGGAAATCTCCTCGGCGCTGTCGATCCGCTTCATCCTGTTCGGACTGATGGCGCCGTTCGCGGCCGCCCTGCTCAACCGCTATGGCCTGCGCAACGTCACGCTGGCCGCGCAGCTGATCGTGGTCTCGGCGCTCGTAGCCTCGCTCGGCATGACCGAGGTCTGGCAGCTCATCGCGCTGTGGGGCGTCGTGATCGGCATCGGCACCGGCATGACCGCCCTGGTGCTGGGCGCGACGATCGCGACGCGCTGGTTCGCGGCAAGGCGCGGCCTCGTGGTCGGCATCATGACCGCGAGCGTCGCCACCGGCCAGCTCGTGTTCCTGCCGCTGCTTGCAAGCCTCACCGAACGTTACGGCTGGCGGCTCGCGCTCGGCTTCGTCTGCATCATGCTCGGCGTCTCCGCACTGGCCGTCTTGCTCGCAATGCGCGACCGGCCGAGCGATGTCGGCCTGCGCCCGTTCGGCGACGAAGGCACCGACCCCCTGCCCGCGCCGCCCGTCAGCCACGGCTCGATCACGGCGGTGGCGCTCGGCACGCTGGCCGACGCCTCGAAGTCGACCGCGTTCTGGATCCTGTTTGGGACCTTCTTCGTCTGCGGTGCCTCGACCAACGGTCTCGTCCAGGTGCACCTGATTCCGATGTGCCTCGATTTCGGCATCCCGCAGGTGCAGGCGGCGAGCCTGCTCGCCGCGATGGGCATCTTCGACTTCTTCGGCACCATCATGTCGGGCTGGCTGTCGGACCGCTACGACAACCGCTATCTGCTGTTCTGGTATTACGGCCTGCGCGGGCTCTCGCTGATCTTCCTGCCCTTCAGCGATTTCTCGTTCTATGGCCTCTCCGTCTTCGCGATGTTCTACGGGCTCGACTGGATCGCGACCGTGCCGCCCACGGTGCGGCTCACCGCGCAGAAATTCGGGCCCGAGCGCGCCAATCTGGTGTTCGGCTGGATCTTCGCCGGCCATCAGCTCGGCGCCGGCGCCGCGGCGTTCGGGGCAGGTTTCTCGCGAACGGTCTATCAGAGCTACCTGCCCGCCTTCTTCATCGCCGGCGCGCTCTGCGTGTTCGCCGCGCTGATCGTGCTGGCGCTGTCGCGGCAACCGAAGCCGCAGGCGGCGATGGCGTAAGGCGCACAAGGATGCCTCCCCGGTGCGACGTGCACCGGCAGGACAGAGGGCTCGCAACTCTCTCCTCCTGACCATTGCGAGCGCAGCGAAGCAATCCAGGACTGGTACCGCGGAGAGATTCTGGATTGCTTCGCTGCGCTCGCAATGACGGAGCAAGTTGCATTGTCTCAGAACCTGATGAGCACTGCTCTTGCAGACGCGGCTCTTGCAGGCACGCTTTCGCGTTCTCGCGGCTCATTTCGCCCGAGCTTCAGGCGGGCTCCTCAGGATGAGGATCGCCTGCGCGACTACAGTTTCAACGAGCGCCGATGCCGATTAGCCTCGTCCTGAGGAGGCGCGGAAGCGCCGTCTCGAAGGACGGGGCGTGCGCGCAGGCTGCCGCAGCGGGCCATGAGCTCTTCCCTACGCCGGACCCGGCATGTTGCCTGCGAACTGCGGATAGCACTCGCGCAGCTCCTCGCGGATCCGGCCCCGGATCAAGGCCAGTGTCGCCTCGTCCGGCGACGGCGTCGTGACCTCACATTGCTCGTTGTCGTACGCAAAGCCCGTCGTGCCGCGAATGTCGCGCCAATCATACCCTGGATGCGTGCTCTCGAGGCGAAAGCGTCCCGCCTCGCGCTTGAAGGAAAACAACGCCGCATTGGTCAGCAGCGCATGCGGGCCGCCGCGCCGATAGACCGTCTCGTCGGTGACGCCAGGCGCAGACACGAAGTCGACGCGCTCGACCAGGGAGCGCAGGCTGTGCTCTTCCCGGAACAGGATGACTCGCGGAACGAGGAAATAAAGGTAGGCGGAGCCGAAAGAGCCGGGCCATCTGACCGGATTGTTCGGATAGTCGCCGGTGCCGACCAGATTGACGTTGCCCTGGCCGTCGATCTGGCCGCCGCCGAGAAAGAAGGCGTCCAAACGTCCCTGCGCCGCGCAATCGAACAGCTCCTCGGCACCGCCGGTGAACGAATTATGCTTGACCGACCCGAGGATCGAGACCTGCACGCGCTCCAGTCCGTCACGCTCGTTGAGCGCGCGCAACAGCATCGCTCCCGCCGCCGGCATCGGCGAGGATTGACCGACCGCAACATGCCGCACGCCCTTCAGCAGCCGCGAGATCGTGTAGATCATCAACTCACGGCTGGTGCACGGCTCGCTCATGCCGCGCTCCTCGAACCCCGGATGTAGGCCTGGAAGCCTTCCGGCGAGCGCGCCGCGCGCGCGTATTTCTCGACCTCCTGCCCGTCCCTGGGATATTCGGCGTAGAGCCCGGTGGGCCACCCGCCGTTCTTCAGCTGCGCCACCGCGCTCACGTAGATCGCGGGCAGGACGCCGGCGGCCATGCTCTCGTCTTCGAGCAGCGAGACCTCGGAAATGCGCTCGACGGTCACGAAGGCCTGCTTCGACGCGTGCGCCAGCAACATCACCTCGCGCCGGCGCCCCAGCCCAACGTTGCCGAACCGGTCCGCTTCAGGCGCATGAAACAAGGCGATGTCGGGCTGGATCGCCGAGACCACCACGATCTTCTCACCGTCGTCGAACGGATTGGACATCACCTTCCAGTCGTCCCGTTTCTTCAGGACGTCACTGCCGATGATGCCGCGGATCGGCATGAACGGAACGCCCTTCTCGGCGGCCGTGAGCCCAGCGAACACCGCCGGACAGGTCGCGTCGCGAAGGCGAATGGATCCGTCGCGGACAGCCCGGCTGAAACACGGCGCGCCGCCCGCCTCGCCGAGACTGACGGCGCTGGTCTCCAGCGTCGCCACGGCACCGGCGCCGATGAGCATATCGACCTGCATGCCGCCAATCGGCGCACAGACCACGTGCAGATCGCGAATGCCGCGATCGATCAGCAACCGAACCAGTCCCGGGGCCGCAGCATAGTCGTCCGGTGCGAGACCAAGCTTGCACCCCGACGGTATCATCTCCGCCATCTTCTGCGGCGTTACAAAGTCCGTCATCTCTTCACACCTCCCATCGATTTCCAATCATGCCGACGACCGAACGGGGTCGATTTCGCGATCGGTCCGCAGCATCGGATCCTGTGCCCCCCGATCGCGACCATACGGCCCCAGTCAGCCGCGCCCCATGCTGTAAAATTCCGCGTTCGGACGCATGCTGGTGACGTTGGCAAGCCGGTTGGAGAGGCCGAAGAAGGCCGTGATCGCGGCAATGTCCCAGACGTCCTCTTCCGTAAACCCGTGCGATTTCAGCGTGGCGAAATCGGATTCGGAAACCTTGTAGGCCTCCGTCGAGACGCGGACGGCGAAGTCGAGCATCGCCTTCTGCCGATCCGTGATATCGGCCTTGCGGTAATTGACCGCGACCTGATCGGCGATCAACGGATCCTTGGCGCGGATGCGCAGGATCGCGCCGTGCGCGATGACGCAATATTGGCATTGATTGAGATTGCTGGTCGCAACCACGATCATTTCCCGCTCGGCCTTGGTGAGGTTGCCCGGCTTGTCCATGAGCGCATCGTGGTAGGCGAAGAACGCGCGAAACTCGTCCGGCCGGTGCGCGAGCACGAGGAAGACGTTCGGAATGAAGCCGGACTTCTCCTGGACGGCCAGGATACGGGCGCGAATGTCGTCTGGCAGGTCGGCGAGATCAGGGACAGGAAAGCGACTGATGGCAGGTGCCTGGGTCATGGCCTGAATATCCTTGGGGCTTCCTTGGGGCTATTCTACGGGACTCCCCCTCGCCTTCTTCATGTCCTTGGGCCCGGGTCATTGCAAGAAATCCACGGGGTGAATGCGTCGAGCGCGTCGGGGCGTCGTTCCCCGCAATCAATGCCCGCTTCGATGCCGTAAGGCAATGCGGGTTGCTGTAGACCAGCCCCGCGCGCAGGTGACGGTCCGCTCAGGATGAGGCGACGCAGCATCCGGGTTCGTCGAGACCTGTGCCGCGCACCCGGTTCTCATCCTCAGGGCCCGCCGGCGGCCGGCGTCTCGAAGGATGGGCGCAGGCAAGACCCGCTCCAATATGCAATAGCCCTGTCCGCTCGCGCGAGACTAACAGGTCTTCTGCTGCAAATGCTGGACGCAGGTGCAGGTGGTCACCCCCGCTCCATATTTCACGTCGTAATAGGGAAAGCTAGAGGAGCCGCCCGGGCCGTTGGTCGAGCAGCGCGGGAACAGGTAATAGCTGTCGGACAGCTTGACGGTGCCCGCGATGGTGAAGCCGAGATTGGGCGTGTAGTCGTAGGACACCTCGCTCAGGATGAGGGAGATGTTGGCATTGGTGGTGCCGCCTGGCGCGGTGAAGGACGACAAGGTCATGGAGGAGCCCTTCGTTCTCGCGGCCGACGCGTTGGTCGACCTGCTCCATTGCACCGTCGCATTGCCGCTGCTGTCGGTCGAGACTTCCGAGACGGTGATCGTCATCAAGGACGTGCCGCCGTTCGTGATGGGATATGGCGCCATGATGGCACTCGCAGCCGCGAGAATGCCGTCCATTTGGGTCGTGCTGACGGCCGTGTTCTGCGTGATCATGTCGGCAACACTGTGCGCGGTCGCGCTGACCTTGACGTTCATGGAGAGCGCGTTGCCGAGCTCGACGCCGCCGACATAGAGCAACAGCATGAACGGCGTCACGATGGCGAACTCGGTCGCTGCAACGGCGCGGACATCGGTCAACAGGTGACGGGCGCGAGACGACAGGGCGGAGATCATCAGGTGGCTCATGGCTCGTTCTGGAACGCGGCGGACGACATGATCAGCCGGTTGCCGTTGCTGAGGTTCGAGAGGTTGAAACCGAGCGGACCGAGGACGACCGGCCACTCGTACATGATGCGGAGCACGACGATATCGCCGGGCTGGCCGGGGTTGTATTGCCAGACATTGGAGACCTTGCCCGAGCCGTCATAGGTCAGGGTCGGCATCCCCGTGTTCGCGGACGTCCACGAGGTCGCCACCTGCAGGTCGACCATCAGGCCGCTGCAGTTGAACAGGATCAAGATCTGGTCGCAGACCTTCTGCTTGAAGACGGCCTGGGTCATATTCGCTGACTGGACCTGTCCGGTCATGACGAGGCGCGCCGACTGGCGCACGATGGATTCGAGCGTCTGCTGGGCGAAGAAGACCAGAAAGGTCTGGATCAGCGCAATGACGAGGGCGAGGAACGGCGCAGCGACGAGCGCGAACTCGACCGCCGTGGCGCCCCTGCTATCCCGCGCGAAAGCGGCGCAGCGATCGCGGCGTCTCCTCATTGTGGCGGCGGATCCGGACATGGCCTCTTCCTACTGCACGAGGCTTGCCGTGCTGGACGCAACCTTGATGAACAGGTCCGTCAGCGCCTGGTTGATGTCGCCGCCATTCTGAACGTTCGCGTACAGGCCTGGAGACGCACAGGACTTCAGCCGTTGTGCGATCGTGCCCGTCGACGAGGTCGGGTTGTTGAACTGCGCGATCCGGCTGTTGTACCAGCCGTCGCTCGGCAGTTGCAGATACTCGGTGTAGAGGATCGCGATACGGATGTTCCGCTTCTTGATGGTATCGCATATTGCCGTGTTGAGCGGCTGCTGGCATCGCAAAGTCGTCGAGTTGGCCTGCGGAAGCGGGTAGGTCGCATTGGGATCGCAGCTGCCCCCCGTCTTCGGAATCAGCTTGTCCTCGACGCCGTCGGTGACAAGGAAGACCACTTCCTGGGGCGTCCCGGCCGCGGTACCGTCGCCGGGATTGGGCATAATCGCATTGAGGTCCGTCAGCCCCTTCGAGATGTCGGTGCCGTAGTCGGTCGTGTAGATGCAGGCGCCCTTGCTGTCGACAACGGGGCAGTTCTGATGGTCGACCTTCAGGAGCTGAATGTTGCCGATCTTCGTGCCAGCGGTGGTCGGGGTGGTCAGCGTCTGGATCGTGTTCAGGGCGTAGTCGAAAGTGTAGATGGCAGCCTGATAGGTCGTGTTGTTGATCGCCGACATGCACTGCATGACGCCGCCCGAGGTGCCCGATTGCGGGCAGGACCACGGCCCGACCATCAATTGCTTGACGGCATTGGTCACGAGATCGATCCGCAGCGTGATGTTGTTCGCACGCGCGACCGTGAGATTGTCCTTGTTCGTCGCGCTGGGGCTTGCGTTGTTGGGGCGCGCCTCGTGGCAGGCGAATGCGCAATTCCTCGCGTAAGAGGGCTGGCTCTTCGTGGCGAGAACCATGTTGTCGATGTCTTTCTGGGTGGCCGCCAGCGCCATCGACGGGGAATCATCCAGCAACAGGTAGAAATTCATGTTCGGGGCGCTGGACGCCTTCGCCGTCGCCGAACCCGCCACCTTCCAGGTCTGCTTGCCGAGAACGCCGGGGAAATTGTTGACGGACTCCGCAGCGTAGGACACCGTGATGGTCCGCGACAAACCGACATCCGTGACCGTGACCGTCGGCGTCGGCACGGCGGCGAGCCCAGGAAGATTGGCCTTCGCAGCAAAGACGGCAGCCGCCGTGTTCTCGATGGTGGTCTTGTTGGTCTGCGTCAGCATCGCGGGCCGCACGGCTGCGATCGCGGCCGCATCGGCGGCTGCGTTCAATTGCTCGCGCTTGCGCAAGGCCAGCGTGTAGTCGAGCGTCATGCCCAGGAGAAAGATGATAGGAACCATCGTCAGCGCGAAGATGATGGCGACGTTGGCCTTCCGGTCTGTCGCGAAACAGAGCATTGCGCGGCGGAGCATGTCGTTCATCCTGGCCGCCGTCGTTGCGGCAGCGGTCCTTTCCCTGAGATCGACGGAAGAGGCCGCCGGGTTTGGATCCCGGCGCTCGCCCATCACGGGCGGAATATGGCGATGGCTCTCTTAATCAACGCTTACGGGGAATCCGCAAACAGCGGCCGAAGCGGTTCGAGATGTCTCAGATCGAGATGGCATCATTAACGTCGCTTGAATCCGATCGCAGAGATTGGCGGTAATCCCAAAGCATCCCAGTAAAAATACCGGAGGAGACGTGACATGCGCGGGCCGACGGAGCGCGTCGGTCGCTGGAAATCCGAAGGCCAATCCCATGCCCCCGGCCGGCGCAAGCCTGCCCGCCTGGACATCCGGGTGAGAGGCATATTTTGCCGTTAGACTCCACGGCGCAAACGTGGACAATGCTCCGAAGCACGCCACGTGCGCAGTGCACATCAAGATGCGCCAGGGGAAACAAATGCCGGTTGCCGGTCCGTCGTCCGAACCCATCATTCCAACCGTTCCGCTCACCGCCCAGATGCGCGATTCGCTGCGCGCGATCGTGGGCGAGAAGGGCCTTATCGAGGACGAGCACGGCAAGCAGCCCTTCGTGACGGATTGGCGCGGATTGCTGGTTGGAGGTGCCGGCGCCGTGGTTCGTCCCGGCAGCACCGAGGAAGTGGCGCAGGTGGTCAGGCTCTGCCATCAGCACGGGATCGCGATCGTGCCGCAGGGCGGAAACACCGGCCTGATGGGCGGCGCCACGCCCTGGCCCGCGCACACGGGAATCGTGCTGTCGCTTGGCCGCATGAACCGCGTGCTGGACATCGATGCCACGGGATACACGATGACGGTCGAGGCCGGCTGCGTGCTGCAGACCCTGCAGGAGACGGCGGCAAGGCACGACAGGTTCCTGCCCCTCAGCCTCGGCGCCCAGGGCTCGTGCATGATCGGCGGCAATCTGTCGACCAACGCCGGCGGCGTGCAGGTGCTCCGCTACGGCAATGCCCGCAATCTCGTGCTCGGACTCGAGGTCGTGCTGGCGAGCGGCGAGGTCTGGGACGGCTTGCGCGCGCTCAAGAAGGACAATACGGGCTACGACCTCAAGCACCTCTTCATGGGCGCCGAAGGAACGCTCGGCATCATCACCAAGGCCGTGCTCAAGCTGTGGCCAGCGCCCAAGGACGTCTGCACGGCGTGGCTGGCGATCCGGGATCCGCGCGCGGCGCTGGAGATCCTGTCGGAAGCCCACAGCGCGTCCGAGGACAATGTCGGCTCCTGCGAGCTGATGAGCCGCGCCGCGGTCGACATGGTGCTCCGCCACATTCCCGGCACGCAGGATCCGCTCAGAGCGGACACGCCATGGTACCTGCTGCTGGAATGGTCGTCGGCGCGGGCACGGCAGGACGGGACCGCGGGCATCGCCGAGAAGATGGAGCAGTTTCTCGCCGATCAACTCGAGGCCGGACGCGTGCTCGACGCGGTCATCGCCCAGACCGGGCATCAATCGCACAACATGTGGCGCATTCGGGAGAGCGTCGCAGAGGCCTCGCGCGCCGAGGGGCCGGGGCTCAGCTACGACGTCTCGGTGGCGATCTCGAGGATTCCGGAGTTCATCGATCTCGGGCTCGAGGCCGTGCTCGACATTCTCCCGACCATCCGGCCCTATCCTTTGGGTCACATCGGCGACGGCAATCTGCACTTCTCGTTCATGGCGCCGCTGGGCATGGACCAGCAGACGCTGACGCAATACAAGGCCGCCATCACGCGGGCCGTGAACGACCTCGTCACCTCCATGGACGGCTCGATCTCGGCCGAGCACGGCATCGGCATCGACAAGCTGGACGAGCTCAGCCACTACCGCTCGAAGACCGAGCTCGACATCATGCGCACCATCAAGCGCGCGCTCGATCCGCAGAACATCATGAATCCCGGCAAGGTGCTGCGGCTTTGACCCGAGAGGGCGTAGGATGGGTAGAGCGCTTGCGAAGCCCATCACAGCTTTTCGGCCGGAGAGATCGCGATGGGTTTCGCTGCGCTCTACCCATCCTACAGCCTCTGCCGGTGAGAGGCGCTACTGCAGGATCGCAGCCGCGATCTTCTCCGCCGACATCAACACCGGAAAATTGGTGTTGGCGCACGGTACCACCGGGAAGATCGAGGCGTCGACGACGCGCAGGCCCTGGATGCCCTTGACGCGGCCCTGGTTGTCGACCACCGCCATCGGATCATCAGTGCGGCCCATGCGGCATGAACAGGAGGCGTGCCACACGCCGATGGTGGCCTTGCGCACGAAGGCCTCCAGCGCCTCGTCGTCGTTCATGACCTGATCGAAGGTGAAGCCTTCGACCACGAAATTGTCGATCATGTAATGGCGCAGCGCTGCCGGTCCGTCCATCAGGGCCGCGGCGATCCTGGTCAGAATCCTGTTCCTGGTATTGACCACGCCGATCTTGCGCACCTTGTCGGTGTAGGCGGCCGGAAACGGCTTGTCCGTCACCTTCCTGACGATGTCGCTCATCTGAATGGCCGCCATCTTCCGGAAGCCGCTCATCAGGCGATCGAGATCGCGCCGGTCGGACAGCAGATTGAACTCGACGATCGGCTCCGCGGAGGGATCGCGCGAGGCAAGCCTGACCTGTCCGGTCTCCGAATAGGTCTTGTTGACGAAGGTCAGGAGCGAGCCGATCTGCTCGCCGACCGCGTGCCAGGCCGACTTCGAGAGCAGGACGACGAACATGTCGCCCTTCGGCACGCCTGCAAGGCCCGAGGAATAGCGCAGGCCCAGCTGCATGTGGCGCCTTGTATGCTCGTTCATGCGCGCGCCGCGGCGAACGAAGGACGACAGCGAGATCGAGGGATGATCCATTAGGCGCTGGCCGACGCCCGGCAGTCCCATCAGCACGGGAATGCCGATATCCTTGAGGTGGCCGACCGGCCCGATGCCGGCGCGCAGGAGATGCGCCGGCGAATGGATGGCGCCGCTGGAGAGGATGATCTCGCGTCCCCGGAATTCCTGCTCGCGTCCGTCGACGACGGCCTTCACGCCAACGCATTGCGTGCCTTCGAACAGCAGCTCGCGCACCTGAGTATTGGTGGAGATGGTGAGATTGGCGCGCTTGCGGGTGTCGCGATCGAGATAACCCATGGCGGCCGAGACGCGCTGCTCGCCCTGGTTGGAATGCGTCACCGGGAAAAAGCCGTCGACGAACTCGCCGTTCTGGTCCGCCAGGAACTGATGGCCGGCCTGCTGGAAGGCTTCGGCAAACGCCTGGGAATGCTTGGTCCAGTGCTCCCTGGGGATGCGGCGAACCGGGATCTTGCCGTCCTTGCCGTGGTAGGGACCGTCGAAATCGAGGTCGCGCTCGACCTTCTTGAAGAAGGGCAGCACCTCGTTCCACGTCCACCCTTCGGCGCCGCGCGCGTCCCATTCGTCGTAATCGGTCGGTGCGCCGCGATTGGCCATCTGGCCGTTGATCGAGGAACCGCCGCCGAGCACGCGCGCCTGCTCGTATTTGCGCAAGGGAGGCCGCGCCTCGTTCGGATTGTTGTGGCTGACGACCTGGGTCGTGACCTTGAGCTCGGTCCAGTGGAAGCGCGGATCGAAATAGGCGGTGCCCGGATAGCTGTCGCGAATTTCAGCCGGCTCGTTGCCGGGCGGTGTGTCCTGTCCGGCCTCGCACAGCAGGACCCTGTTGGCGCTTCTGGCCGAGAGCC
Organism: Bradyrhizobium sp. LVM 105; assembly: GCF_003957705.1. NCBI lineage: Bacteria > Pseudomonadati > Pseudomonadota > Alphaproteobacteria > Hyphomicrobiales > Nitrobacteraceae > Bradyrhizobium > Bradyrhizobium sp. LVM 105. The sequence goes on from NZ_QZMV01000017.1 coordinate 37,939, forward strand.
GGTGCGCCAGCACGGACCCCGCCGAGCCGCCGCCGACGATAATGAAGTCGTACACGATTGGCGTTTCCTGCTGTTTTTGTTGGAGGAGCTTAGCGCGGGACTACGACGCGATGGAAGCTTGATTGCATCGCCATCAACCCGTCATCCTGAGGCGCTCGCGCAGCGAGCCTCGAAGGATGCACGGCCCCGATGCAGCCGGGCCGTCGTCCTTCGAGGCTCGTCCTGCGTTGCAGGACGAGCGCCTCAGGATGACGGTGATGGAGTTGTGCTTCAGCCGCGTCTAAGGCCTGATCGAAAAGTTCTCCGGCGGCCCCGGCTTGCGCAGCGGCTCCGCGAGGCGCGCGAACTCGCACAGCAGCGAGCGCGTCTTGCGGGGATCGATGATCTCCTCGACCCAGAATTTCTCGGCCGAGCGGAACGGCGAGCGCAGCTTGTTGAGACGCTGCTGGATCTCCTCCAGCTTCGCCGCCTTGTCCTCAGCCGCATCGATGTCGGCGCGATAAGCGGCCTCGATGCCCCCTTCTAGCGGCAACGAGCCCCAATAGGCCGACGGCCAGGCGTAGCGGATCGAGAAGCGGTCGGCCGGCTGATGCACGACCCCCGCAACGCCGAACGCGTTGCGCAGGATCACGGTGCACCAGGGCACGGTGGTCTGGTTCACCGCGGCCATGGCGCGGACGCCGTGGCGGATGGTCGCCGCCTTCTCGGCATCGAGCCCGATCATGAAGCCGGGGCAGTCCATGAGGTAGACGATCGGCAGGTGGAAGGTCTCGGCGAAGTCGACCCAGCGCACCACCTTCTGGCAGGCGTCCGCCGTCCAGGAGCCGCCATAGTGGAAGCTGTCGCTGGCCAGCACCATGACCGCCCTGCCCTCGAGCCGGGCCAGGCCGACGATGATGGGCTTGCCGAAATTCCTGGCAACCTCGAAGAACGAGCCCTTGTCCACGACGGACTCGATGATCGGCCGTATCTTGTAGACCTGCTTGCGGTTGCGCGGCACCGCGTTCATCAGCGCTTCGTCGCCGCGCTCCGGATTGTCGGTGCAGGGCAAGGTCGGCGGCAGCTCGTAGACCGATGACGGCAGGTAGGACAGGAAACGCCGCGCGCAGGCGAACGCCTCTTCCTCGGTATCGACGGCATGGTCGATTGCGCCGGCGCGGGTCTGGATGTCGGCGCCGCCGAGCTCCTCCTTCGAGAGGTCCTGCCCCAGCGCCTTCACCACCGGCGGCCCCGCGACGAACATCGCGGACTTCCTGGTCATGATGGAATAGTGGCTGGCGGCAAGGCGCGCGGCTCCCAGGCCAGCCACCGAGCCGAGGCCGAGCGCGACCACCGGCACGTACGACAGGTTCTCCGTCGTGAAGCGGTACCAGCGCGTGCCGCCGATGCCGCCCGGCAGGTTGGCCGCGCCTTTGGTCTCGATGGTCTTGACCGAGCCGCCGCCGCCCGAGCCCTCGATGATGCGGACGATCGGCAGGCGCAAGTCGTGCGCCATCTCCTCGGCCATCAACGGCTTTGCTGAAATGGACGCATCAGCCGAACCGCCGCGGACCGTGAAATCGTCGCCGACCACGACCAATGTACGCCCGTCGACGCGGGCGCGGCCGAACACGCAGTTCGCCGGCGTCAATTTCTGCAATTCGCCGCTGGCATCGTACTCGCCGATGCCGGAGACGGCGCCGATCTCGTGAAAGCTGCCCTTGTCGGTCAGCTTGTCGATGCGCTCCCGAACAGTCAGCCGGCCCTGGTCATGCTGTCGCTTGACCTTGTCAACGCCGCCCATCTCCCGCGCGAAGGCTTCGCGCCGGGCGAGCTCGTCGAGTTCCGGCTTCCAGTTCATTCACTCCCTCCGAACGGATCGGCTTGTTATTGTTGTGCACGGCCATCGCGACCGGTTTACGCGCGATGCGGTTGTTGAAGACGTCACCCTCCGCTCCCTCGAGCAGGCCGCCGAGCGAACGCCCGAGCTCGAGCATCAATGGCGCGACTTCGGCATGCAGCCGCTCCTCGTCATACATCGCCGAGAGCAGGCCGATCGTGATGACCACGAAGGTCTGGTATTGCGGCGACCATATCGGCAGCGCGAGACCATTGATGTGCGGGCTCCACAGGCCGCAGGCCACGACATAGCCGCGCTCGCGCAGCATCTGCCGGTTGGCTTCGATGCGCGGCTTCAGGATCTTCGCCGCCTCGGGAGCTTCCCGCTCCATCTCCGCAATGAAGGCATCGCCGACCTCCGGCGCCAGCGCCGCGGTGTAGGCCGCGCCCGCGGCGGTGGAGGCCATCGCGATGCGGCTGCCGGTGCCCTCGTGCAGGCCGAGTGCGGTCGCCGAGCGCGCGAACAGGAGATAGACGAGATGGAATCGATCCGGAACGACGAAGCCGACCGTTCCCGGCAATTGCTCGGCGACGTCCTGCAGCCGCTGGCGAATCATAGTGCGCAGCTGCGCGCCCTTCATCATCGTGGCGCTCATCGCGACCGCGCTCGGGCCGATGCGATATTTCTGATCGCGCGGCAGATAGACCAGTTGTCCCATCCGCGTCAGCGTGTGCGTGAGCCGCGACACCGTCGAGCGCGGCAGGCCGCAGCGATTTGAAATCTCGAGATTGCCGAGCCTGGCCTCGTGGCCCTCGAAGCATCGCAACACGTCGAACGCGCGCGAGACCACCTGGATGACATCTCCCTCACCGGCATCGCCAGCGTGCACACCTTGCCTACTCAACCGCTCCGATCGTCGTCCCATGTTCCCTACCGTATGTTCCGCTGTGCGGAATTAAATTCCGCTTGCAGACGACGCTACCTCAGGCATTTTGCGGCGACAACAAAAAGGCGATGGCATGCCAGAAATTAAGATCGTCACCGAAATCGCGGGACGCATCTGCGCAACTCCCGTGCAAGTTGGAGGAACCGTCGCGGATGGCGATGACGTTGTGGTGGTCGAAGCCATGAAGATGGAGATACCGGTGTCCTCGCCCGCAAGCGGCACGATCACGTCTCTGCTGGTGAAACTCGACGACGTCGTCGCGGAGGGTCAGGCGATCGCGATCGTCGCGTGCTGAGTGTTCTGTCCGGAGTTTGCGCGACAATCTGTCAGCCTCATTCCCGCATGCGCGGTACGGCGTTGCCATCGCTCGATCGCGGTGACATGATCTGTTGCAACAAAACGTTGTTTCAAACAAAGAACGAAAATCTTCGCGGCAAAGCGAGGATCATGGGAGGGAAACATGCTTCGTGGGCTGCTCGTGCTCGCGCCTGCCTTGGTGGCAGGCATTTCTTTTGCGTCTACACGCTACTCGTTCGCCGAAGACATCAAGCTGCCGGCGACGCTGGCCTTCACCGCCTATGACACCGGCACCGCCGGCTTCAACATCGCGGTCGGCGTCGGCAAGATGATGAAGGACAAGTACGGCACCGACGTGCGCGTGCTCCCCGCCGGCAACGACGTCGCCCGCCTTGCGCCGCTGCGCGCCAAGCGCGCGGTGTCCTCGGCGATGGGGTCTGGCACCTATTTCGCGCAGGAAGGCGTGTTCGAGTTCGGCGCCAAGGAATGGGGCCCGCAACCGCTTCAGACCCTGCTCTCGACCGTCGACTGCAATTGCGCCTCGCTTGCGGTGGCCGCCGACACCGGCGTGAAGGAGCTGAAGGACCTCAAGGGCAAGCGCGTCGGCTTCGTTGTCGGCTCGCCCGCGCTGAACCAGAACTCGCTGGCGGTGCTCGCCTTCGCCGGGCTGACCAAGAACGACGTCAAGGCCGTCGAATTCGCCAGCTACGGGGCGATGTGGAAGGGCCTGATCAACAACGACGTCGATGCCGCCTTCGGCACCACCATCACCGGCCCCGCCAAGGAAGCCGAGACCTCGCCGCGCGGCCTGATCTGGCCGCCGCTGCCCGCCAAGGACAAGGAAGGCTGGGCGCGGATGCAGAAGGTCGGCTCGTTCTTCTTCCCGCAGGTCGCAACTTGCGGCGCCGGCATCTCGCCGGAGAAACCGGTCGAGCTCGGCAATTACCCCTACCCGATCTTCGTCGCCTACGCCTCGCAGCCGGCCGATCAGGTCTATGCGATGACCAAGGCCATGATCGTGAATTACGACGCCTACAAGGATTCCGCGCCCGGCGCCGGCGGCCTCGCCGCCGATCGCCAGACCAAGAACTGGGTGGTGCCGGTACATCCCGGCGCGGTGAAGGCGCTGAAGGAGGCCGGGCAATGGAGCGATGTGCAGGAGGCGCACAACAACAAGCTGATCAAGCGGCAAGAGGTGCTCGGCGCGGCGTGGACGGATTACGGCAAGTCCAATCCGCCGGCGGACGACAAGGCGTTTCTCGAGGGCTGGATGAAGGCCCGCGCGGCGGCGCTTGCGAAAGCCGGCATGCCGAACGGGTTCGAGGAATAGAGCGAATGGACCCACGCTTGGCGCCAAGAGGGAAGTGCGCTCCCTCCCCCGCTTGCGGGGGAGGGTTGGGGAGAGGGTGTTTCCATGGTGGGACTCCCCAAGAGGCGAAAGCCCTCACCCGGCGCTGCGCGCCGACCTCTCCCGCAAGCGGGAGAGGTTGAGCCCGTGGCGCGGGCGATTCAAACAACTGTCATTCGATTAATCTGCTTTCAGTAGCCCACGCGCAGGGTCCACCTCATGTCCTCCTCCACCACCACCGCCCCGCAAGACGAGGCCAAGCGGGTCGTGTTCGACGATCCGCATGGCGCCGCCGCCAACATGCAGGAAGCGGAGGTCACGCGTGTGCGTACGCTGCGCGGCGCCTGGCGCTGGCTGCTGGTGGCCGCGACCGCGGCGACCATCCTGCTGTGCATCAACCAGCAATTCTCGCTGCGATTCTTCGTCGGCTATACCCAGCTCAACACGGAATATTTCTACCTCCTGATCGCGTTGATGCTGCCGTTCACCTTCCTGATCTTCCCGGGCACCGAGCGCGCGCCGCTCGACCGGATTCCCTGGTATGACCTTGTCCTGTTCGTCGCGACCTTCGCCGCCGCGCTGCTGCTGATGTCGAACGTCCGCAAGGCGGCGGAGGCCGGCTGGGAATTCGGCGGCGCGCCGAACAACGTGATCGCCGCGGGCCTCGTGATGTGGGTGATGCTGATGGAGGCGCTGCGCCGCACCGGGGGCTGGAGCCTGCTGCTGAGCGTGCTGCCCTTCACCGTCTATCCGCTGTTCGCCGAGGCCGGCTGGCTCGGACCGTTCCGCGGCACGCAATCGACGATCGAACAGGCGACCGCCTATCACGTGCTGTCGGGCGAGAGCCTGCTTGGCATCCCGATCCAGGCCTTTGCCGACACCGTGATCGGCTTTTTGGTGTTCGGCACCGCGCTGATGATGACCGGTGCCGGAAAGTTCTTCATCAACCTCTCTTTCGCGCTGTGCGGCACCTTCCGCGGCGGTGCGGCCAAGGTCTGCATCTTCGCCAGCGGCCTGCTCGGCATGATGTCGGGCTCGATCATCTCCAACGTGCTCACCGCCGGCACCATGACCATCCCGGTGATGAAGAAGAGCGGCTTCCGCGCCTCCTATGCGGCAGCTATCGAGGCCTGTGCCTCGACCGGCGCGGTGCTGGCACCGCCGGTGATGGGCGCCACCGCGTTCGTGATCGCGCAGTTCCTCAACGTCAGCTACGCCGATGTCGCCCTCGCCGCGATCATTCCGGCCGTGCTCTATTACGCCGGCCTGTTCATGCAGGTCGACGCCTACGCCGCGCGCCACAAGCTGAAGGGCATTCCGCGCGCCGAGCTGCCGCGCGTCATGGATACGATCAAGGACGGCTGGTACTACGTCTTCGTCATCGCGCTCTTGATCGTGATGCTGCTCTACTTCAAGCGCGAGAGCCATGCGCCGTTCTACGCCACCGCGCTGCTGCTCGTGCTCAACCAGTTCTTCTCCAAGGACACGCGCTGGACGCTTGCGACCATCGGCAAATTCCTCGAGGTCAACGGCCGCACCTTCGTCGAGCTCGTCGGCATCCTCGCCGGCTGCGGCCTGCTGATCGGCGCCTTCTCGATGACCGGCGTGGTGTCGAGCCTCGCCAACGACCTCTTGCATATCGCCGGCGACAATCCCTTCCTGCTGCTGGCGATGTGCGCCCTCACCAGCCTTATCCTCGGCCTCGGGCTGACGACGACGGCCTGCTACATCTTCCTCGCCATCCTGGTCGCGCCCGCGCTGGAGAAGCTCGGGCTCAACCGCATGGCGGTGCACATGTTCATCTTCTATTGGGGCATGCTGTCGTCGATCACCCCGCCGGTCGCGATCGCGTCCTTCGCCGCCGCCGGCATTGCCGGCTCGCCGGCGATGAAGACCGGCTGGGAATCGATGTGGGTCGGCAGCATCATCTATTTCCTGCCGTTCTTCTTCGTGCTCAATCCGGCGCTGGTGCTGCAGGGGCCGAGCCCGTATCTCGCCGGCTTCGGCCTGATGGGGCTCGCGGCGTTCGGTACGCTGTTCATCTGCGGCGGCATTCAGGGCTACCAGCCTTTCGTCGGGGACTTGCGCGGCGCCGGCGTGCTGGAATGGCCGCTCCGCGTGCTGCTGGTGATCGGCGGCTTCGTGGTGGCCACGCCCGGCGGCGGCATCATGCCGCTGTCGCAGCTGCAGGTGACGCTGCTCGGCCTTGGGATCCTCCTGCCGACGATCTTGATCGCGCTTCTGCTGAGCCGACGCCCGCCCGCGATGCCGGACGGGTTGCGCGTCCCCTGATTGCGTTGCACAAGTGAGGCGATGACACCGCTCACGCCTCTCGCAGCCGCCTGGACCCGCTCGAAACCGCCTTTGCTGCGGTTTCTGGACAGTTGCCTCAACGAATTCTCTGCCGAAACTTCAGGCAGCGTTGCCGACTACATTCCCGAGCTGAGCAAGGCCGACCCTGCCTGTTTCGGCATCAGCCTCGCCACCCTGGATGGCCACGTCTACGAGGTCGGCGACTCCAGGGTGCCCTTCACCATCCAGTCGATGTCGAAACCGTTCGTGTTCGCGCTGGCGCTGGACCTGCTCGGCGCCGGCAGGGTCGAGCGCGCGATCGGCGTCGAGCCCTCGGGCGATCCCTTCAACTCGATCCGCCTCAACTCCGAGAACCACCCGTTCAACCCGATGGTCAATGCCGGCGCCATCGCCTGCACCGGGCTGATCCACGACAGCAAGGGCGCAGAAGCCTTCGAGCAGATCCGTCTCGCACTCGGTCGCTTTGCGGGCCGCGAGCTCGCCGTGGACGAGGCCGTCTATGCTTCCGAAAGCCAGACCGGCGACCGCAACCGCGCCATCGCCTATCTCCTGAAGACCAACGCGGTGATCTCGGACGACGTCGCCGCCGTGCTCGACGTCTATTTCCGGCAATGCGCGGTGCTGGTCACCGCGCGCGACATCGCGGTGATGGCGGCAACGCTGGCCAATCGCGGCGTCAATCCGGTCACAGGCGAGCAGGTGCTGACGCCTTACGCGATCTCTCGCACCCTCTCCGTGATGACCTCGTCGGGCATGTACGACTATGCCGGCGAATGGATCTACCGCATCGGCATTCCCGCCAAGAGCGGCGTCGGCGGCGGCATTCTGGCGGCGCTCCCTGCCCGCCTCGGGCTCGGCAGCTATTCACCGCGCCTCGACAAGCACGGCAACAGCGTGCGCGGCATCAAGGTTTGCGAGGCGCTGTCCTCGCATTACGACCTGCACATGCTCAACCGCAGCGACGATGCCCGCAACGCCGTCATCGCCGATTACGATATCGGCAAGAGCCCGTCGCGCCGCGTGCGCCGGCCACAGGAGCGCGAGATCCTGGCCGCGCACGAGCAGGAGGTACGGGTCATCGAGCTGGTCGGCACGCTGTCGCTGTCGGCCGTCGACTACGTCTCGCGCCGGCTGGCCGGACGACCGCGGCCGCAAATCGTCGTGTTCGACCTGCACCGTGTCACGTCCACCACCCGCGCAGGCGCGCGGCTGATTGCCGAAGCCTTCGAGGAGCTCGCGGCCCTGAACGTCACTGTGGTGCTGTCCGGCGTCAGGCGCGCCTCCAGGGAATGGGAGTCTTTGCGGGAATGGACCGCCGAGCTGAAGAACGTCCGCGACTTCTACCTGCTCGACACCGCGGTCGAATGGGCCGAAGACCAGATCGTCTACCGCTATGGCGGCTCGATCGACTTTCACGAGACCACCGAGCTTGCCGAGCAGCCGCTGCTATCAGGCATGAGCGAGGAAGAGCTGACGGATCTCGCCTCGATCTGCACGATCCGAACGTTTCAGGCCGGCGCGAAGATCATCACCACGGGAGATCCCGCAGAGTCCCTGTTCTTCCTGCGCAGCGGCGCGGTGCATGTCACGCTGCCCGACGGCGTGCGGCTGGCGACGCTGACCGCCGGCATGGCGTTCGGCGAGATGGCGCTGCTGGAGCCGACGCGTTCGGCCGACGTGTTCGCCGACATGGCGGCGACCGCGTTCGAAGTGCCGCTGAAGGAGTTCGAACGCTTCCGCAAGCAGCACCCGCGCGCCAGCGAGCGCGTCATGCGCAACCTCGCGCAGCTGCTCGCCGACCGCCTGATCGTCGCGAATGCGAAGGTGGATATTCTGACGTCGACGTGAGTGATCCAAGGCATGATGAAATGAGCCGCGCCTGCCGCCCCAATGGAGGTGCGTTCCCTCCCCCCTTGTGGGGGAGGGTTAGGGAGAGGGGTGGCCCAGCAAAAGGTGCGGCTCGTGACGATAAGTATAGGAGCACGAACGAGAGAGTCCCTTCGTGGCACCCCCTCCCTGCCCCTCCCCCACAAGGGGGGAGGGAACGGAGAGAGCTTTGCTGTGGCCGAGCCTCAACCTCAGTCGGTGGCGCTCTAACGGCTCGCCGCCTCGCTCAGCCGTCGCTTGATCTTCTTTGCGCTCGCTTCGAGCAACTCTGACGGCTGCTGGCCGGTCGCGGCGCAAAGGCAGGCCCAGTAGTAGATGACATCGCCGAGCTCATCGACCAGACCCGCCTTGTCGAGCCAGTCGTCGCGCAGCAGCTTCTTGATGTGATCGGCGACCTCGCCGGCTTCACCGGCAAGACCGAGGCCGAGATAGGACAGCCGCTCGTTGGACGGATGCTCACCGACCTTGGCAATGGTCGCGGCCCAGGCCGCATATTCGTCGATCGTCATCGGCATCTCTCGCCGCGTTCTTGGGTCAGCCTACCACTTCGGTGACGGGTTGGAGATCGATTTCGAAGGTCTCCAGAAATTTCGAGGTCATGATGTAGAAACCGACCGAGAGCTGCAGCTCGACCAGCGCGGCCGGCGTCAGCTTCGACGCGATCGCCTTGAAGGTCGCATCGGTCGGCTTCCTCAGCTTGACGATCTCGTCGGTGAAGGCGAGCGCGGCGCGCTGCACCTCGTTGAAGCAGGTCGCCGCCTGCCAGTTCTCGAGCGCCTCGTTCTGCGCGTCGGTGACGCCGACATTCTTGCCGATCCGCTTGTGCGCAACGATCTCGTACGGCGCCTCACACAGGATCCCGGTGCGGGTGATCGCGAGCTCGCGCACGATCGGATCGAGCTCGCCCTTGTGGCGGATCGCGCCCCCGAGCCGGCAGTACTGCTCGAAATAGCTCGGCGAGTGCGCCATCATGCGGAAGATGTTGGCGTTGCGGTTCTTGTCGAGGATCTCGCGGGTGCGGTCGGATGCCTTGGACGGGTCGCTGTACTGAATGCGGGCCATGATTTTCCTGAAGTTTTCCCGGAGCTCTTGATTCTTTTTGTAATCGCCGGCGAGAGTTCCTCGAAACTCTAGTCTTGCACCGACGCGGGAGCAACATCATCGAGTCAAAATGCCGCCGCATTGCTGATCGACCTTGAGAGAGTCGATATTCGTCGCGTGGGGACACATTGCGGCGAGTACTCGAGAAGTGGGGTGTTCCGAGTAAAACAATTGGCCGTCGGGTGCGCTAGCCGCACAACGATGAGTCACGCCCAAGTCTAGGGAGAAAACGGCATGAAGGAAGCCACCAAGGGGGCGGCCTCGGGAGCGCTCGCGCATATGCTGGCGGTGACGGCGATGCTCGTCATCGCCAGCATCTTGTTCTACGGGCGTTAGAGTCCTTGTTTGCGCATGATCCTTCCGGAAAACCGCTTCACGCTTTTCCGGATCATGCGCGAAGCGTTTTCGTCATTCCGGGGTGGCTCTCGCACAGGCCAGGCCCAGAATACCCGTTCCAGGCTCGGTCCTCCGGACCGCCCCCGAATGACGAATCCCGCTCCGTACCCCACTATTTCTTCCTGGCAAAGAACGGCACAAGCTTGCCGGCAAAGGGCCTGAAGCTCGCGATGACCGAATCGCCGATCGCAAGGTCATTCTCACCGTGCGCCATCATGCGAAAACCTTCGGCGCAATCGACCAGCAGGATGTTGTAGGGCACGTGCGCCCGCGTCTCGGGCGTGGCGGCACGGCAGATCAGGGAGGCCGCATAGACCCTGCCCTTGCCGCTGGCGCGCAGCACGCGGGAATCCGATTCTCCGCACGCCGCGCAGAAGGCCCGGTGAAAATACTGCACGTGCCCGCATGAGGTGCAGGCCTGGTAAGTGATGGCCTCTTCGCCTTTGGTCCAGTCCGCCGGAGGCTCACTCATCGCACCCGCTCCAGGAACATGCTCACGTGCGACGACAGGACGCCGCCGTCGCCATGCAGCAGCGCGATCGAGGCATCGCGCACCTGGCGGGCAGCCGCCCGCCCCGTCATCTGCAAATGCGCCTCGACCAGATGCGCCATGGCGCCGCCGACGCCGCAATGGCCGAAGCTGAGCAGGCCGCCATGGGTGTTCAGCGGCATCGCGCCGTCGCGGCCGAAATGACCTGAGCGCACGCGGGCCGCGGCTTCGCCGCGACCGGCAAGGCCAAGGTCTTCCAGCAGCATGGCGAGCGTGATCGTGAAACTGTCGTAGATCGCGGCGTAGCGCACGTCGGAGATCGCAAGGCCGCAAGCCTCCCTGGCGCGCGCGATGGAGATCTCGGCGCCGAGTTCGTGAAGCGCGGGCGCGGCCGTGACATGCTGATGGGTATGCGCCTGGGCGCAGCCGCGGATGCGCACGCCCGCTTCTCCGATCCGCTCGCGGCTGATGACGAAGGCCGCGCCGCCGTCGGACACCGGGCAGCAGTCGAGCAGCTTGAGCGGCATCGCCACCGGCTTCGAGGCCATGACGTCGGCGACCGTGATGGGATCGCGGAATTGCGCGCCGGGATGGGTGCAGGCGTGGCTGCGCATCAGCACCGCGAACTCGGCGAGATCCTGTTCGGTCACGCCGTATTCGTGCATGTATCTGCTGGCGACGAGGCCGTAATAGGCGGGAATGGTCGGTCCTAACGGCACCTCGTAGTCGGGATGGCCGACCTGTGCCAGCGCCTGGATCGAGGCATCGCGGCTCTGCCCGGTGAGGCGGTTCTCGCCGGCGACGACGAGCACGTGGCGCGCCACGCCTGACGTGACGAGGTGATGCGCCAGCATCGTCATCGCGAGCCCCGTGGCGCCGCCGACCTGCACGGCGTGAGCGTAGGCAGGGCGGATGCCGAAATGCTCGGCGAACACGGTCGCAAGCATGATGTGGGGCGAGACGGTGGAATAGCCGCAAAGAATGCCGTCGATGTCCAAACGCTTCAGCCCGGCATCGTCGAGCGCGGCTTGCGCCGCTTTGCTCATCAGGTCCAGCGAGGTCGAGCCCTCGTGCTTGCCGAACGACGTGAGGCCAACGCCGGTGACGAAGCTCATGCTCTCTCTCCGCTGTCATTCCGGGGCGGCCCGAAGGACCGAGCCCGGAATCTCGAGATTCCGGGTTCGATGCTGACGCATCGCCCCGGAATGACGGATGAGGGAGTCGCTGTCATATCGTCATTCCCTACTCCGGCGCCGACCGCGTCACACCATCGCGGACCATGGCGGCGATCTCGTCAGCGGAATAGCCGAGCTCGCGCAAAATCTCCGCGCCGTGCTCGTTCAGCCGCGGCGCCAGCCGCACCGGCTCGGCGTCGGTCTCCGACCAAGTCGCCGTCACCTTCATGCTGCGGATCGGACCTTCCGTCGGATGGGTTACGACCGGAAAGAAATTCGTCGCCTCCAGATGCGGATCGTGCAGGATCGAGGCAAGATCATGCATCGGCATCACGGGCACGTCGGCCTTCGTCAGCAGCTCGATCCATTCGGCCGTGCTGCGCGTCTCGAAGATGCGCGCGAGCTCGGCATAGACGACGTCGATGTTGGCGGCACGTCCCGCGAAGGTCGCGAATTTGGGATCGGCGCGCAGGTCGTCGCGCGCCGTCGCCTTGAAGAAGTTCTCCCACTGCTTGTCGTTGTAGACGATGACGCTGAGATAGCCGTCCGAGGTCTTGTAGGGCCTGCGGTCGCGCGAGAGGTGGCGGGCATAGCCGCCCTTGTCGAGCGGCGGCTCGTAAGTGAGGCCGCCCATATGGTCGCCCATGACGAAGCCGGCCATGGTCTCGAACATCGGGACGTCGACGCGCTGGCCGCGGCCGGTGCGGTCGCGGTGCACCAGGCTGGCGCAGATCGCACCGACGGCGGTGAGACCGACGATGCGGTCGACCAGCGCGTTCGGCACGTAGCGCGGCACGCCGTCGCCGGTCTGCGCCATCAGCGCCGGCAGGGCCGTGGCGCCCTGGATCAGGTCGTCATAGGCGGGCTTTGCGGCATAGGGTCCGTCCTGGCCGAAGCCGAACACGCCGGCATAGACGAGGCGCGGATTGATGGCGGACACGACATCGTAGCCGAGCTGAAGCCGCGCCATTGCCTGCGGACGGACGTTGTAGACGAGGACGTCGGCGTCCTTGAGCAGCCGCAGCACTGCCTCGCGGCCGGCAGGCTTCTTCAGATCGAGGCAGATCGAGCGCTTGCTGCGGTTGGTGTTGAGGAATACCGGGCCCATGCCGGCGTGGCGCATCGGGCCGATCAGGCGGGTGACGTCGCCGTCGAGCGATTCCACCTTGATGACGTCAGCCCCGTAGTCCCCGAGCATCTGGGTCGCATAGGGCCCCATCAGCACGGTCGTCATGTCGATGACCTTGATGCCCTTCAGCGGCCCCATCGTTCGCTCCCGATTGCGCAGGGCTCAAGGCGCGGCCCCGCGATTTCGGTCCAGCTAAAGGCAGCGAGGCCGCACGTGCAAGGGCGGCCGGCGTATGGCCGCATGCGCCGCGCGGCGATACCGGCCGCTATTTCTTCTGGCGGGATTCGCGGATCTTGAGCAGCCGGTCGAGTTCGTCGTTCTGCTGGTTGATCCGGTCGGCGATGCGCGACTCGCTCTGCTCGCCCGAGGCGGCCGCGGCCTGCTCGATCAGCTGGCGGATATTGTCCTCGAGGATCGCGATGCGATCGTTGAGTGCGTCCATCGACAGCGAGTCTTCGTACTCAGTGCTCATGATGCGTTCCCTGCTAGTCAATCAGGAGCTTTAAGGGCCCCCTTTGGGCCCACCATGATCTAGCGCAAGAAAGAAGTCGTAGGGTGGATTAGCCGCAGGCGTAATCCACCAACTCTGTCTCCGCGGAGACAAAAGAGGTGGGTTACGCCAGCACCTGCGCTTCGCGCAGCCGCAGGCTAACCCACCCTACAAGCCTACTTCAGCGGCTCCAGGATGGAGACGTAGTTGGCGACCGCGGCCCCGCCCATGTTGAAGATGCCGCCGAGCTTGGCATTGTTGAGCTGCATGCCCTCGGGCGCCTGGCCTGCGAGCTGCATCGCGGTCATCACGTGCATGGAGACGCCGGTGGCGCCGATCGGATGGCCCTTGGCCTTCAGACCGCCGGACGGGTTGACCGGCAGCTTGCCGTCCTTGAGCGTCCAGCCTTCCTTGATGGCGCGGGCGCCCTGCCCCTTCGGTGTCAGGCCCATCGCTTCGTACTCGATCAGCTCGGCGACGGTGAAGCAGTCGTGGGTTTCGACGAAGGAGAGATCGGACAGCGTCACCCCCGCCTTCTCCAGAGCGCGCTGCCAGGCGACGGTGCAGCCCTCGAACTGGAGGATGTCGCGCTTGCTCATCGGCAGGAAGTCCTGGGCGTGCGCGGTGGCGCGGAAGCCGATCGACTTGGCCATGCCCTTGGCGGTCTCGGCATCGGCCAAGACCAGCGCCGCGGCGCCGTCGGACACCAGCGAGCAGTCGGTGCGCTTCAGGGGGCCGGCGACGTAGGGGTTCTTGTCGCTCTCGGCGCGGCAGAAGTCGAAGCCGAAATCCTTGCGCATCTGGGCGAAGGGATTGGCGACGCCGTTCTTGTGGTTCTTGGCCGCGATCAGCGCCAGCGCATCGGACTGGTCGCCGTATTTCTGGAAGTAGGAGCTGGCGATCTTGCCGAACACGCCGGCAAAGCCGCCGACAGTGTCACCGTCCTCGGGCAGATAGGAGGCCTTGAGCAGGTTCTTGCCGATCTCCGCGCTGGGGGTGCGGGTCATCTGCTCGACGCCGACGACGAGCACGATCTTGGCGGCGCCTGCGGCAATCGCGCGCAGGCCCTGATGCACCGCGGCAGATCCCGTGGCACAGGCGTTCTCGACGCGGGTCGCCGGCTTGAAGCGCAGCTTCGGATCGGCCTGGAGCACCAGCGAGGCGGTAAAATCCTGCGGCGAGAAGCCGGCGTTGAAATGGCCGAGCACGATCTCGTCGACATCGCCGGCCGAAATGCCGGCATCCGCCATCGCCTCATTGGCAACGCGGGTGACGAGGCTTTCGACGGTTTCGGTGTCGAACTTGCCGAACGGCGTATGCGCCCATCCGACGATGCTGGCGGTCATGATGTTCTCTCCCTGGGGATCTTGTCCTGAGCTAAGTCTTAGCCCAGGGATGGCAAGACTTCACGCGGCTTTCAGGGCTTTCAGGGTGCGCTGGCAGATGGCTGTTATGCCGGCCCAGTTCCCGGCCCTGATCTCCGCCGTTGGGCAAAGCCAGGAACCGCCAACCGCGACCACGTTGGGCTCGGCGAGCCAGCTCGCCGCATTGGCCTCGCCGATGCCACCGGTCGGGCAGAACCGGACGTTCGGGAACGGCCCGCCGAGCGAGCGCAGGCCCTTGATGCCGCCGGCCTGCTCGGCCGGGAAGAATTTTGCCACGTCGAAGCCGTGCGCCAGCGCCATCATCAGCTCGGACGCCGTGGCGATGCCCGGCGCGAACGGCAGGGAGCTATGGGTGGCGGCCTTGAGAAGGTCGGGGGTCAGGCCCGGGCTGATGCCGAACGCGACGCCGAGCTTCTCGACACGGGTGAAGTCGGCCGGATTGAGGATCGTGCCGATGCCGACGACCGCCTCGGGCACTTCGGCCATCATCGCCCGCGCCGCCTCGATCGCGACTGGCGTGCGCAGGGTCACCTCCAGCGTGCGGACGCCGCCGGCGACCAGCGCGCGCGCCAGCGGCACGGCGTCCTGGATACGCTCGATGGTGAGGACGGGAATGACGGTCGCGTCCCTGAACAGCGCGACGAGGTGGTTCTGTTGGGCAGTGGTAGGCATGGGATCTCGATTCACTTGGTCGCTTGACGCGGGGCCGTCGGCCGGTGCCGCTTCTTCGGCGGCATGGCATAGCCCGGAATGATGGCGCCGGGATAGCAGATCACGAGGCTGGCGAGGCGATGCCCGGCCTGGGCAGCCTCGACCGGATCGGAACCCGCGAGCCGGGCGGCAATGTAGGCGGCAGCAAAGCTGTCGCCGGCCGCCGTGGTGTCGACAACCGGCTTGGACATCGGTTCGGCGCGGACCTCGCTCGTGCCGCCGGGGAAGCGCAGCAGGCTGACCGGCTCGGCGAGGCGGAATACCAGCTCGGAGGCCGGGATGCGCGCCATCAGCTGGTCGTTGCTCTCGCCGGGATAGAGCGCGAGCAGGTCCTCGGTCGAGGTCAGCACGATGTCGGCGGTCGCGAAGGCTGCGGCAAAGACCTCCCGCGCGACGTCGCGGTCCGGCCATCCCCGCGCGCGGAAATTGGTGTCGAACACGAAGCGGGTGCCGAGCAGGCGGGCGCGCTTGATCGCCGCGAACAGGCGCTCGCGCCCCGGCGCATCGTAGATCGAGAGCGTGATCGCGGAGAGATAGACGATGTCGTAGCTCATCAGCGAATTGAGCAGCTCGTCGGTCTCCGGCAGATTCATCAGCTGGCGCGCCGCCGCGCTGTCGCGCCAGTGAAAGAACTGGCGCTCGCCCTTCGCATCCGTCTGGATCATGTAGAGGCCGGGCAGCTTGCCCGCCAGCCGAACGACACGCCGCGTGCCGACGCCCTCCGTCGTCCAGGCCGCGATCATCTCGTCGCTGAGGGCATCGTCGCCGAGCGCGGTGAGATAGTCGACCTTGATTTCGAGCCGCGCCAGATAGACTGCGGTGTTGAGGGTGTCACCGCCGAAGCCGCGTGAATAAAGCCCGCCGCCCTGCCCGGCAGACGCCCCGCCCTGGGCCTGCCGGAGCTCGACCATGCATTCGCCGATGCAAGCAACGCTCGCCATCACCAGGACCCGCTCAGTCAGCGATCAGGCGACGAAATTGCCGCCGAGCTCGTCTTCGATGTGAATTCGGATGATGTCGTCGAAGGTCTTCTCGGCGGTGGTGAAGCCGAGCTCGAGCGCCCGCTTTGGGTTGAAATTGCGCGGCCAGCCGCCGACGATACCGACGATGAAGGGATCGGGCTCGCGCTTGATGCGGGCAGCGACCTTCTCACCGGCAACGCGCTTCAGGGCCGCGATCTGCTCGCCGACCGTGGCCGAAAGTCCCGGCATGGTCAGGTTGCGGCGCGGGCCGACCGCGGCGAGATCCATGGTGCCGGCATGGAGCAGGAAGCCGACGGCCGAGCGCGGCGTGGCGTGCCAGTGGCGGACGTCCTCGGAAACCGGGAGCACCGCTTCCTTGCCGGCCAGCGGCTCGCGCAGGATGTTGGAGAAGAAGCCGGAGGCCGCCTTGTTGGGCAGGCCGGGCCGGATGCAGATGGTCGGCAGGCGGATGCCGATGCCGTCGAGGAAGCCGCGGCGCGAATAATCGGCCAGCAGGAGTTCGCCGATCGCCTTCTGGGTGCCGTAGCTGAGCAGCGGGGTGTGGAAGAACTCGTCGCCGATCGCATCCGGAAACGGCGCGCCGAACACCGCGATCGAGGACGTGAAGACCACGCGTGGCTTGTAGCCGCCGCCAACCAGCCTGACGGCATCGAGCAGCATCCGCGTGCCGTCCAGATTGATGCGGTAGCCCTTGTCGAAATCGAGCTCGGCCTCGCCCGAAACGATCGCAGCCAGATGGAAGATCACGTCGGGACGGCCGGCGATCAGCTTTTCGGCCGCGCCCGGCACGGCGAAATCGCCCGACACGGTCTCGACGGGGAAACCGGCCTTCTCCGGCTTCTTCGGCTCGACCACGTCATGCATGGTCAGTTTGGTGATGTCGCTCTTGCCGAGCCGACCGTCGCCGAGCAGCCGTTCACAGAGTTTGCGGCCGACCATGCCGGCGGCGCCCAGAACCAGAATGTGCAAGAGCTCAACTCCTTGTCATTGGCCGGAGCGCGCCGCTCCTGGCGCGCTCTTAAGCAGCCCGGCGGTCATTCCTTCACAGCGCCGGTCATCGCGGACACATAATGCTCCACGAAGAAGGCGTAAAGGATGACGAGCGGCAGCGAGCCGGCCAGGGCTCCCGCCATCAGCGAGCCCCAGCGGTAGATGTCGCCGTCCACGAACTCGTTGACGATCGCGACCGGCACCGTCTTGTTGCTGGTCGATTGCAGGAACGTCAACGCGTAAATGAACTCGTTCCAGCACAGTGTGAAGCAGAAGATGAAGGCCGAGATCAGGCCGGGAATGGCGAGCGGCAGCACGATCTTGATCAGGATCTGCCAGCGGCTCGCCCCGTCGATCAGCGCACATTCCTCGAGCTCGAACGGGATGGTCTTGAAATAGCCCATCAAGAGCCAGGTCGAGAACGGGATCAGGATGGTCGGATAGGTCAGGATCAGCGCCAGCGGCGAGTCGAACAGGCCGTACTGAAACACGACGGTGGCGAGCGGGATGAACAGGATCGAGGGCGGCACCAGATAGGCGAGGAAGATCAGTCCGCCGACGAGATTGGCGCCCTTGTAACGCAACCGTACGATGGCGTAGGCCGCAAACACCGATGCGACGATCGAGAGAATGGTGGCGCAGATCGCCACGTACATCGTGTTCCAGAGCCAGTACGGATAATAGCTCTCGAACAGCAGCTTGTGGAAGTGCTTGAAGGTCGGATTCCAGGTCCAGAACGGGTTGTACCTGTCGAGGTCGAGCAGCTGCTCGTCCGGCTTCACCGAGGTCAGCGCCATCCAGTAGAACGGAAACAGGAGGACCACGACGATGATCGCGAGCGGCAGGTACAGCGTCACGAGCCGGCGCGGCACCGACTGCAGATAGCTCATGCCCTCGCTGTTATCGACGCGCGCGGACGCCGACAGCACCGACTTGAGATCGACCTTGGAGGCAGGAAGATCAGTCATTGTTCTCTCCCTGTTGCCACTTGCGGCGCTGCAGGCCGAACCAGGACACCATGATCGCAGCGAGCAGGAACGGAATCATGGCGCTGGAGATCGCCGCGCCCTCGCCGAGCTGCCCGGCGATGATCGCGCGCTGATAGGACAGCGTCGCCATCAGATGGGTGGCGTTGACCGGGCCGCCGCGAGTCATCGCCCAGATCAGCTGGAAGTCGGTGAAGGTGAACAGCACCGAGAAGGTCATCACGACGGCGATGATCGGGGTCAGCAGCGGATAGGTGATGTAGCGGAAATTCTGCCAGCGCGTGGCGCCGTCGAGCGTCGCGGCTTCGTAGAGCGACGGCGACACCGTCTGCAGGCCGGCGAGCAGCGTGATCGCCACGAACGGCACGCCGCGCCAGATATTGGCGAAGATCACGCAAATGCGTGCCCAGGTCGTGTCGCCGAGGAAGTTGATGTTCTGGTCGATCACACCGAGATGCTTCAGCGACCAGGAGATGATGGAGAATTGAGAGTCGAATATCCACCAGAACGCCAATGCGGAGAGCACCGTCGGCACGATGAAGGGGATCAGGACCATCGCGCGCAGCATCGCCTTGAACGGCATGTTCTCGTTCAGCAGCAGCGCGAGATAGAGCCCGATCGCGAATTTGAGGGCACTGGCGACGAAGGTGTAGAGCAGCGTGTTGAACACCGACAGCCAGAAGATGGAATCGTCCCACAGCCACTCATAGTTCTCGGTGCCGACGAATTGCCCGACCCTGCCGATGCGGGTGTCGGTGAAGGACAGCCAGATACCGAGCCCCAGCGGATAGGCCAGGAAGAAGATCAGGAACGCCATGGCCGGCACCATGAACCAGAAGCCGAGCCAGTTGCGGTTGTGTTTAAGCTGGGTCCAGGCGCCGCCCTCGCTCATCTGAGGCTTGGCCCGGGGAATTGCGACATCAGCCATGCCCGATATCCCTGATCGAAATGTTGACGAGCGGGCGGCGCGACTGCCGCCCGCTCCGTGATCCTCAGCGATAGATGCGCTTCAGCTGGCGCTCGGCTTCCGCCATCGCGCCCTTCGCATCCTTGGTGCCGGTGCAGTAATTGGCGAACATGTCGACGACGATGAAGTCGGCGATGGCCGTTGCCGCCTTTTCGCCGACCGTGCCGATGCCGGAGGCCGGCAGCGTGCGCTTGGAGGCCTGCGAGAACACCTCGTTCTTGGGATCGGCCTTCCAGATCGGCGCCGCCTCGTAGGCGTTCAGGGTCTGGGTCAGATAGCCCTGCGCGCCGTCCAGCCACTTCTCGTAGTTCTCCTTCTCCAGCATGAAGGCGACGAAGGCCTTCGCCGCGTTCGGATATTTGGTGAAGTTGAAGGCGAGAATCGGCAGCGCCAGTTGCAGCTCGGTCGGCTTGCCGACCGGCCCGACCGGCCAGAGCGCGTGATAGGTGTCCTGGGTGAGCTCCTTCTTGCTCGCATCGGTCTTGGCGGCGACGTAGATCGAGATGCCGTTGGCCGTGCAATAGAGCTCGCCGGCGAGGAACGCCTTGTTGTTGGAGGAATCGTTCCAGGACGCCGTGCCCGGGATGAAGTTGTCATACAGCGCCTTGCAGTACTCCAGCGCCTTCGCCGTCTCCGGCGAGTTGATGACGATCTTGTCGTTCTGGTCGACCGTGTAGGCGCCGTGGCCCCACAGCACCCAGTGCAGCCACGAATTGCCGTCGCCCGACGCATGCCCGAGCGCGAAGCCGGCCGGCGTGTTGTTGGCCTTCAGCGCCTTGCACATCTCGAGGAAGCCGGGGAAGTCCTTCGGGAACTCCTTGAAGCCGGCCTTGTCGAGCGCCGACTTGCGGTACGTCATGTAACCGCCGTTGGTCGCGACAGGGATGCCGAGCCAGTCGTTGCCCTGCATGCAGGTCTTGGCGGCCGCATCGGTCCAGCCGCCGTATTTCTTGCCGAGATAATCGGCAACGTCGTTCATCTTCAGCACTTTGGTCGGGAACAGCTGCGGCAGCGTGTGCAGGCCCCAGGCAAGGTCGAGCCCCGAGCCGGTATTGGCCGCAACCGAGGCCTTCGGCTGCACGTCCTCGAAGGATTCGCTGAACACGTTCATCTCGGTGCCGGTCGCAGCCTTGAACGCTGCCACCATCTGGTTGAACGCATCGTCTTCCGCAGGCACGAAGCGCTTCCAGCGCATCACGGTCAGCTTGGCGCCCGCCTCCGGCTTCCAGGGCGCGCTCTGCGCCCAGGCCTTGGCGAAGTCGAACAGCGCCGGCCCGGTGAGCATGCCGGTCGCAGCCAGTGCCGTTCCGCCTTGAAGCAGCGTCCGGCGGGTAAAGTCTTGCATGTCGTCCTCCCTGTGATGCTTTTTATTGTCTTAAGTAAAACTCACACTACGCGTTCAGGCGTTTTCCCGTCGCCTCGTCGAACAAGTGCACCAGTGACGGATCGGGCTTCAGCCGGATCTTGTCGCCCGGATTGAACTGGTGACGCTCGCGGAAGACCGCGACGACCTGCTCGCCGCCGATCTTGGCGAACACCTGCGTCTCCGAGCCGGTCGGCTCGACCACGATGATCTCCGCTTCGGCGCCGTCGTCGGCGATGGTGAAATGCTCGGGCCGCACGCCGTACACCGCAGGACGGCCGTCGGACGCCGCGGGCGCGGTCTTGAGCGGCAGCTTGACGCCGTTCGGCCCCTCGAAGGTCGCGACACCGTTGGCGCGCACATGCCCCTTCAGGAAGTTCATCGCGGGCGAGCCGATGAAGCCGGCGACGAACTGGTTGTCGGGCTTGTCGTACAGCTCGAGCGGCGTACCCATCTGCTCGACGATACCGTCATGCATGACGACGATCTTGTCGGCCATGGTCATGGCCTCGATCTGGTCGTGGGTGACGTAGACGGTCGTCGTCTTCAGCCGCTGGTGCAGCTCCTTGATCTCCGTGCGCATGGCGACGCGCAGCTTGGCGTCGAGGTTCGACAAGGGCTCGTCGAACAGGAAGACCTGCGGGTCGCGCACGATGGCGCGGCCCATCGCGACGCGCTGGCGCTGGCCGCCGGAGAGCTGGCGTGGGTAGCGATCGAGCAGCGGCGCCAGAGCGAGGATCTCGGCGGCGCGCTTGACGCGCTTGTTGATCTCGTCGGCGCTCGCATTCCGCAGCTTGAGCGAGAAGCCCATGTTGTCGGCAACGGTCATGTGCGGATAGAGCGCGTAGTTCTGGAACACCATCGCAATGTCCCGCTCCTTGGGCTGGACATTGTTGACGACGCGGTCGCCGATCGAGATCGTGCCGGAGGTGATGTTCTCGAGACCGGCGAGCATGCGCAGAAGCGTCGACTTGCCGCAGCCGGAGGGGCCGACCAGGACGACGAACTGTCCATCCTCGATCGGTACGGTCACGCCGTGCAGGACTTCAAAATTGCCGAACGATTTCCGCACGTCGCGGATGTGCACAGACGACATCTAGCTCCCTCCTCGATAGTCCACGACGCCCCTGGCGCCGCGACCGTCTTGTTTTTCAGACTTCGCCGAACGAAGCCCGACCGTAGCGGGCAACATTGTCGGCAGTTTGTGCGGTTTTGGCAATTTGTCTTTGGTTAGTCGCTGCTGGTAGCGCTGTCAACGTTCCTTTGTTTGCGGGACTGACTGTGTTAAGAGCAGCAAATGGGTCGAAAACGCACCAAGTCAGGCAAAATCCGGCTGGCGGAAGTCGCCGAGCTTGCCGGCGTCAGCCCGATTACGGCGTCCCGCTTCTTTCGTAATCCGGAAGCCCTCTCGGTCGCCAAGCGGACGCGGGTGGAGAGCGCGGCCAAGGAGCTCGGCTACGTCCCGAACCTTGCGGCACGCGCGCTGGCCTCGCAACGCACCGAGGTCATCGGTGTCTTGATCCCCTCTCTTACAAATAACGTGTTCTCGGACGTGCTGCGCGGCATCTACGATGCGTCCGAAGGCAGCCGCTACTCGATCCAGCTGTCCAACACGCGCTACAGCATTCTCCAGGAAGAGAAGCTGCTGCGCCTGTTTCTCGCGCAGAAGCCGGCCGGGCTGATCGTCACCGGAATCGACCAGACCGCCGAATCGCGCGCGATGCTGGAGGCCGCCGACTGCCCGATCGTGCAGATCATGGAGATCGGCCCCGATCCGGTCGACATGATGATCGGCTTTTCGCACTATGATGCGGCCCGCGCAGCGGTTGCGCACCTGTTCGACCAAGCCCGCCGCAAGATCGGCTTCATCGGTGCGCGCATGGATCCCAGGGTGCAGCGGCGGCTGGACGGATATGTCTCGGCCATGAAGGACGCCGCATTGTTCGAGCAGCGCCTCGTCGTCACCACTGCGACACCGACCTCGGTGACGCTCGGCTGCGCCCTGTTCGCCGATCTCCTGGCGCGGGAGCCCGACCTCGACGCGGTGTTCTGCGCCAATGACGACCTCGCGCTCGGCGTGCTGTTCGAATGCCGCCGCCGCGAGATCGCGGTCCCCGACCAGATCGCAATCGTCGGCTTCAACGACCTCGAATTCATGGCGTCCGCCGTCCCCACCCTCACGAGCGTGCGCACCAACCGCTACGAGATGGGCAACACGGCCGCCACCATGCTGATCGAGGCGATCGACGGACGCCGCCCAGCGCAGCCGGTGCTCGATCTCGGCTTCAAGGTGATCGAGCGGCAAAGCTCGTCGTCGCGTCATTCGGACAGCAGGCCGGCCGTATCCGGCGCGGCTGCGGCGAACAAAATGGTAGCGTTACCAAGCGCTCATGACTAGTATCGGATTTGTGAGGAAACGACCCGCCAGCGGGCCAGCGATCCATCATTCGCGCCGCTGGGCATCGCACAAGCCGAGACCCCGGGACGGACGCTGGTGCGTTTGCATTGCAGGAGAAACCAATGACAAAGAAACCAACCAATGGGCACGCGCCCGCCGGCAACGGCTCGCGACGCCATCTTCGCTCGCAGGAATGGTTCAACAACCCGCATAATCCGGGCATGACCGCGCTCTACATGGAGCGCTACCTCAATTACGGCCTCACGCGCGCCGAGCTGCAATCCGGCAAGCCGATCATCGGCATCGCCCAGACCGGCAACGACCTCTCGCCCTGCAACCGCCACCATATCGAGCTGGCCCATCGGGTCCGCGAGGGCATCCGCGAGGCCGGCGGCATTGCGATGGAATTCCCGACCCATCCGATCCAGGAGACCGGCAAGCGCCCGACCGCGGCGCTCGACCGCAACCTCGCCTATCTCGGCCTGGTCGAGATCCTCTACGGCTATCCGCTCGACGGCGTCGTGCTCACCACCGGCTGCGACAAGACCACGCCGGCCTGCATGATGGCGGCGGCGACCGTGAACCTGCCCGCGATCGTGCTGTCGGGCGGCCCGATGCTGAACGGCTGGCATGCCGGCGAGCGCACCGGCTCCGGCACCATCGTCTGGAAGTCGCGCGAGCGGCTCGCCGCGGGCGAGATCGACTATGAAGAGTTCATGGAGATCGTGGCCTCCTCCGCGCCCTCGGTCGGGCATTGCAACACCATGGGCACCGCCTCGACCATGAACGGGCTCGCCGAAGCGCTCGGCTTCTCGCTGCCGGGCTGCGCGGCGATCCCCGCCCCCTATCGCGAGCGCGGCCAGATCGCCTACGAGACGGGAAAACGCATCGTCGAGATGGTCTGGGAAGACCTCAAGCCTTCGGACATCCTGACCCGCAAGGCGTTCGAGAACTGCATCGTGATCAATTCGGCGATCGGCGGCTCGACCAACGCGCCGATCCACATCAATGCGCTGGCCCGCCACATCGGCGTCGAGCTCACGATCGAGGACTGGCAGAAGGTCGGCCACGACGTGCCGCTCCTGGTCAACATGCAGCCGGCCGGCTTCTATCTCGGCGAGGAATTCCACCGCGCCGGCGGCGTGCCGGCCGTGGTGCGCGAATTGATGAAGCACAAGCGCATCCATGAGGACGCCGTCACGGTCAACGGCCGCGGCATCGGCGAGAACTGCGCCAATGCGCCAAAGCCCGACAACGACGTGATCTGGGCCTACGACAAGCCGCTGGTGAAGGACGCCGGCTTCCTGGTGCTGAAGGGCAATCTGTTCGATTCCGCGATCATGAAGACCTCCGTGATCTCCAAGGAATTCCGCGACCGCTATCTCAACAACCCGAAGGACCTCAACGCCTTCGAGGGCCGCGCCATCGTGTTCGAAGGTCCGGAGGACTATCACGCGCGGATCGATGATCCCTCGCTCGACATCGACGAGCGCTGCGTGCTGTTCATCCGCGGCACCGGCCCGATCGGCTATCCCGGCGGCGCCGAAGTCGTGAACATGCAGCCGCCGGCGGCGCTGATCAAACGCGGCATCCTGTCCCTGCCCTGCATCGGCGACGGCCGCCAGTCCGGCACCTCGGGCTCGCCCTCGATCCTGAACGCCTCGCCGGAAGCCGCGGCCAATGGCGGCCTTGCGATCCTCAGGACCGGCGACAAGGTCCGCATCGACCTCAACAAGGGCAGCGCCAACATCCTGATCTCGGACGAGGAGCTGAAGAAGCGCCACGCCGAGCTGAAGGCCAGCGGCGGCTTCAAGCATCCGCCGAACCAGACGCCGTGGCAGGAGATCTATCGCAACACCGTCGGCCAGCAATCGACCGGCGCCTGCATGGAGCTCGCCACGCGCTACCAGAACGTCGCCGGCACATTTGGCGTGGCGCGGGATAATCACTGACGGCCACACGTCATTGCGAGCGAAGCGAAGCAATCCAGAGATTTGTCCACGGAGACAGCCTGGATTGCTTCGTCGCAAGTGCTCCTCGCAATGACGGCGGATCGATGACAATTAAAAAGGAGTGAACAACATGGCAGACCGCCTCAAGGGCAAACGCGCCGTCGTCACGGCTGCAGCCGCCGGCATCGGCCGCGCCTGCGCCGTCGCATTCGCGCGTGAAGGCGCCACCGTCATCGCCACCGACATCAACGAGGCCGGCATCGCTGGCCTGACCAAGGAAGGCATCGCCGAGGTCGCAAAGCTCGACGTCCGCAACACCGCCGACGTCAATGCCTTTGCCAAGCGTGTCGGCAAGATCGACATCCTGCTCAACGCGGCGGGCTTCGTGCACCACGGCACCATCCTGGAGTGCTCGGAAGAGGATTTCGATTTCTCGTTCGACCTCAACGTCAAGTCGATGCACCGGACCATCAAGGCGTTCCTGCCCGACATGATCGCGGGCGGCGGCGGCAGCATCGTCAACATCTCGTCCTGCGCGGCGCTGCGGCCGCCGGCGAACCGTTACGTCTACAGCTCGTCGAAGGCCGCGGTGTCGCTGCTGTCGCGTGCGGTGGCGCTCGACTTCATCACCAAGGGTATCCGCTGCAATTCGATCTGCCCCGGCACCGTCGAAACGCCCTCGATGCTCGACCGCGCCGCCGCGCAGGGACCGCAGGGCAAGGAGATGTTCATCTCCCGCCAGAAGATGGGCCGGCTCGGCACCGCCGAGGAGATCGCGTCCATGGCGGTCTATCTCGGCAGCGACGAGAGCGCCTTCACCACCGGCGTCGACCTCGTCGTCGACGGCGGCTACATGCTCTGACGCCAGAGGCCTGCGGCATGAACAAGATCGATCTCAACGGGCGCGTTGCCGTCGTCACCGGTGGCGCGCAGGGCTTTGGCCGCGCCATCACCGAGCGTTTCGTCGCCTCCGGCGCCAAGGTCGCGATCTGGGATTTCGATGCGGCGCTGGCTGAGAAGACCGCAAAGGAGATCGGCGACAACGCCCGCGTGTTCAAGGTCGACGTCACCGACACCGCGGCCGTCGAGCAGGCCCGCGATGCGACGCTCAAGGCCTTCGGCAAGATCGACATCCTCGTCAACAATGCCGGCATCGCCGGAATCAACAGGCCGGTCTGGGAGACCGACCTCGAGGAATGGCGCAAGGTTCTGCGCATCAACCTCGACGGCCCCTTCATCGTCTGCAAGGCGATCGTGCCCGCGATGCTCAAGCAGAAATACGGGCGCATCGTCAACATCGCCTCCATCGCCGGCAAGGAAGGCAATCCGAACGCGGCGCATTATTCGGCGTCCAAGGCCGGTCTGATCGCGCTGACGAAGTCGCTCGGCAAGGAGCTCGCGGCGCACGACATTCTCGTCAACGCGGTGACCCCGGCGGCGGCAAAGACCGCGATCTTCGACCAGATGACGCAGCAGCATATCGACTTCATGCTGTCGAAGATCCCGAAGGGGCGCTTCGTGCTGGTGGAAGAGCTGGCTGCGATGGTGAGCTGGCTGGCCTCGGAGGACTGCGCTTTCTCAACCGGGGCGGTGTTCGACATTTCGGGCGGGCGCGCAACCTATTGAGGATATCATGATCCGGGAAGGCGGTTGCCTGTGCGGCGCGGTGCGGTTCAAGGCGGAGGGCGAGCCGCTCAACGTTCGCGTCTGCCATTGCCGCACCTGTCAGAAGGCAATGGGATCGCCCTTCTTCGCCCGCGCGCAGTTCGATCAGCGCGCGCTGTCCGTCGAAGGCGATACGGAGCGCTACGCGTCCTCGGAGAACATCGACCGTGTGTTCTGCAAGCGCTGCGGTACCCGCCTGTTCGCCTGGCGACGCAACGGCACGCTCGCGGGCGTGTCCCTCTCCGTCTTCGACGATCGCAACGCCTTCGCGCCGACCGAGCACATCTGGATGTCGGAAAAGCCCGGCTGGCTGAAGCTCGATGACGGTCTAGTGCAATATCCGGGGACGATACCTGCGTAAGTCCGCACGGACGGCGTGGCGACCTCGGGCCGCCGATCATCAGCGGCGTGGCATTTCTGAATCGGCCACCCTATGTTGCGCTGAAGCGCTGCTGCACCGCCGGTTCGGCCGGGTCATCTGCAAGGCCGCAGGCTAACCGGGATCAACGAGCCGTGAACATTTCCCTTTATGACCTTTCCGTCTGGGTGCTGCCGCTGGTGCTCGCCATCACCTTTCATGAGGCTGCACACGCCTTTGTCGCGGACCGGCTCGGGGACAACACGGCCTCGCAGCTCGGCCGCGTCAGCTTCAACCCGCTCCGGCATATCGATCCGTTCGGAACCGTGATCCTGCCGGCGATGCTGCTGTTCGCACATTCGCCGTTCCTGTTCGGCTATGCCAAGCCGGTGCCGGTCAACTTCCGCAAGCTGAACAACCCCAGGCTCGACATGGTCTGGGTGGCGCTGGCGGGACCTGCCACCAACATCCTGCTGGCGCTTGCCGCCGCCTTGGCTTTTCATGCCCTGCCTCTGGTGCCGGCGAGCGCGGCGAAATGGGTGGCCGACAACCTCAAGAACGCTCTGATCATCAACGCGATCCTGGCGGTCTTCAACATGATGCCGATCCCGCCGCTGGATGGCGGGCGCGTCGCGGTCGGGCTGTTGCCCCGCCCGCTCGCCTTGCCCCTCGCCCGTCTCGAGCCGTTCGGTATGCTGATCCTGATCGGGCTGTTGATTTTGCTGCCCCTTGCAGGTTCCCAGTTCGGTCTAAATCTTGATGTTATTTCAGCAATACTGCGGACGTTGACCGGTTATGTGATTCAGGCTGTTCTCTTCCTGACCGGCAATGCGTAGTTGAAGTGCGACACCGAACACAGGCCGAAGGGCCAGAGGCCGACTTGGTCAAAGCTGCCGATATGCTGATCGCGCGACGCGCCGACACCCGCGCCCGCGCCGATTTCGCCACCTGGAAGATGATGGCCAAGCTCAACGGGGCGTCCGCATTGCCCCCGGAGGCCCAAGAATTCCTGGCGAGCTACCAGAACCTGCTGGCGCAGATGAGCGAGGACGAGGCCACCGAGGCCACCATCGGCGCGATCTACAAAGCCTATTATGCCGAGATGGGCGGCGCTGGAACTGCGCCCGACGTCCGCCCTCGCGCGGCTAAACCGGCAGCGGACAATGTTACCGCCTTCCGCCGCCCCGCACCGGCGCCGAAGAAGTCCGCCTCCGTCGGGGCGGCAGCATTCGCTGGACCCCAGAAACGACCGCTCCCGGTAGCCCTGATCTTCGCGTGCCTGGTCGTGGTCTATGTCGGGATCCGGCTCTATTGGCGCTGAGCGGTCTTCTTCTTTTTCGCCTCCGGCGGCGTGAAGATGATGTCGACGGTGCGTTCGAACCGGTCCTCGGTCAGGCCGGCAGGCGGTTGCGGGATCGGATCGGACTTGCGGACGATCGAGACCGCGGCCGCATCGTAGGCGGCGTCCCCGGACGATTCCACGACATCCACCGACAGCACGTTGCCCTTCCGGTTGATCGCGAAGCTCACCTTGACCTTCTGATTGTTGGGCTGTTTGCCCTCCGGATTGATCTTATGCAGCGACAGATGCGCGCTGATCTTGCGGTTCCAGTCGGCCGTCAGCTTCAGGATGTCCTTGCCGATGCCGATGACGGGCGCCAGCGCCTTCTCGGCCTCGCGCGCATCCTCCTCGAGCGTCTGCCGTGCCGTCGCAACCGATTTGGGCGAGGCTTCGGCGGCCGGCGTTTCGACCGCCTGAATCTTCGGATCGTCTTCCGTCGGCTTCTTCGCGTTGTTCTCGGTCACGACGCGGTCGGGATCCTCGACCTCCTGCGACTGATCCCTTGGAAGCTCCGTCTCCTTGGTCTCGGCCTTTTGCTCGGGCAGCGCCTGCTGCTCCTGCATCGCTTCGCTGTCCGGCCCGGGCGGCAGATCGGTTTCGGGCGCCTTCGGCGATGCCATCTCCACGGCGAACTCGGCACCGTTCGCACCCAGGCCGTCGCCATCGTCGTCGGCGCGCAAATGAGCCAGCGCGAGCGCAGCGCCCCCCAGATGAAGCGCGAGCGCCGCCACCGCCGCCAGGATCCAGAGCTTTCGGGATGGTCTGAGTTCGTCCGACATAGCGTGTCTTCTTAAGGCTGCGCCGCGCCGGCCGCAGGCGCGCCCGGAGCGCCTTCCAGCGCCACCAGCTTCACCCGCGTATAGCCGCCTGAGCGCAACAGCTCCATGACCCCCATCAGCTCCCCATACGGTACCGATTTGTCGGCACGCAGGAACACGTACTTGTCCTTGCTCATGTCGGACAGGCCGTCGAGCGTCCCGATCAACTCGGCCCGGTGCACCGGGTTCTCTCCGATCGCAAGCGTCAGATCGGGCTTGATGCTGAGATAGGTCGGCTTGTCCGGCTTCTTCTGCGGCGTCGCGCTCGACGTCGGCAGATCGATCGGCAGATCGACCGTGGAGAGCGGGGCTGCGACCATGAAGATGATCAGCAGCACCAGGATGACGTCGATGAACGGCGTGACGTTGATGTCATGCGTTTCCGAGAAGTCGTCGTCGTCATCGTTGTCTGCGAGCGAAACGGCCATGGTTCACTCCGCTGCGCGCGAATGCACGCTGCCGTGGCTGCGATCGAGATCGCGCGAGAGCAGCCGTCCTGCCGCCCCCGAGGCGCGGTTGACGAGCTCGAGATAGCCCTTCGTCACGCGCGAGAAGTGGTTGTAGATGATGACGGCGGGGATCGCCGCGACGAGGCCGATCGCGGTGGCGAGCAGCGCCTCGGCGATGCCGGGCGCGACGACGGCGAGGTTCGTGGTCTGCGACTTCGAGATGCCGATGAAGCTGTTCATGATGCCCCAGACCGTGCCGAACAGTCCGACGAAGGGCGACGTGGAGCCGATGGTCGCAAGCACGCCCATGCCGATCCGGATACGCCGCGCCTCGGCGCGCACGATCTCGGAAAAGCTGGAGGCCGCGCGCTCCTTGATGCCGGCATCGCTGGACAGGCCGGCCGACATCCGCGCTTCGCGCAGGGCGGCCGCCAGGAAGGACGACAGGATGCCCTCCTTGGCGCCGACCGCCATCTGCGCTTCGGCAAGGGAGCGCGTCTCCGCGATCTTCTTCAGGGCCGAGCGAAGCCTGGTGGAGGCGACCGACAGCTCGATCGACTTGGCGATGAAGACGGTCCAGGTCATCAGCGATGCGAAGGCGAGCCCGACCATCACCGCCTTCACGATGACGTCGGCCGACATGAACATGACCCAGGGCGACAATTCCTTCATGGCCGGCGCGATACCGGATGCCGCCTCGGGCTTTGCGGGCGCCGGAGCGGTCGCGGTCGAAGCCGCAGGTGCGGTTGCCGAAGGTGCCGCCGCCGGGGCCGGGCTGGCCACGGGCGGCTGGGCCGCCTGCTGCGTCGCCGCCGAGGGCGGGGTCTGTGTCTGGGCGGAAACAGGGGTCGCGAGCCAGGCGGCCGCCAGCATGACGGCTGCGGCAAGGCTTGCTTGGAAGGTCATGGTCTTCATACTTCAGCCCAGTAGCGAATGAGGTTGTGATAGATACCCGTCAATTTGACCGTTTCGGGATCGTCACGCCCGAGCCGTTCCACCAGCGCCTGTATCGCGGTGTCGAGGTCAAAGATCATGCTCCGGGCTTGATCGTCCCGTATCATGCTCTGAAGCCAGAAGAAAGACGCAACCCGCGTTTCGTGATCTCGATGTCGTTGGCCGGGGTGAACTTGGTCGAGATGAATCTGCCCCGGCGATCGTCGGTCACGTCGTCGCGGCCGGCGACGTTGGCGTCCTGGAACAAGCCGCCGGCGCGCTTGGTCTGGTTGGATTGCTGCGCTTGCGCGCCGCGCGACACCGATGCCAGCGCGATCATGCCTGCAACCGCCGAAGCCTTCTTGCCGGAAACGCCCGCGAATTTCTCATCCACCGGATCGAATGCTGCGACCGAACGCAACGACCTCGGTGCGAGCACCTGCTCCATTGCCAAACGCCCCATCTTGTTCGCTCATTCACTTCGACGAACGATGAGTGTTGGTATCGGCCGCAAAATTGCGGGTCAATGCGAGCGCCTTGCAAGACCCCTTGAATCAATCCAGATCAAAACAATTCTAAACCACAGTTTGAAACCGTTCTAAACTGCGATCGGACTCGTCGTAAAAAACAGCGCCGCCCGCCGCGCAATCGCAGCCTCCCTCACGGCATCAATCGCTGCTTGGAGGCTTCATCAGCGGAAACAATTCGTCGACGGTTTTCTGCGCGACGACGCGCGCGATCGGTGCCGTCCATGCCCCGCGATGTCGACGCCGTTCAGTCGGTGAGGAAGCGCAAGGGATCGCGCTGATCAGAATCTGACACGCGATCAGCTTGCGTTCAATTCGTCCATGCTGCGCGTCATTGGCGGCGCCGATATGGACGATGCCGAAATTGCCGACAACGAAACGGCGCCCGCGAAAATGCAGCACTGCACAGCGGCGCGCCAGAGCACTGCCCACACGGTGCAAAGCTTTCCAATTGTTTAGGATTATCAACGGATAGTGCTGTTTACACTGGAACTTGGCGTGTATTATACACCGCGTTGGAACCCTGCGATTGCCCTATCCATTCTTAGCTGAGGGCATACGAGCCGACACGAGACGACATGAAAAAGTCCCGGCCGATCCTCTGGCTTCTGATCATCGCGGCCGTGGCCTCCGCGGGTTACTATGGTTGGCAGAAGTTCGGAGCCGGGGCCGGAAGAACCCAGACCGCGCAGAAGGGTCCACCCCGCCCGCCCGCCGTCCCCGTAAGCGTTGCGCCGGTCCAGAAGATCGACTTTCCCGTCTACCTGACCGGTCTCGGCACGGTTCAGGGTTTCAACACCGTCCAGGTCCGCAGCCGGGTGGATGGTCAGATCGACAAGCTCACCTTCAGGGAAGGCCAGATCGTCCAGCAGGGCGAGCTTCTGGTCTCGATCGATCCCCGTCCCTACCAGGCCGCGCTCGACCAGGCCAAGGCCAAGAAGGCGCAGGACGAGGCGAGCCTCGCCAACGCCAATCTCGAACTTCAGCGCGCCACGAAGCTCGGCGAATTCGCGACCGCGCAGCGGGTCGACAGCCAGCGCTCGACCGTGGCCCAGCTCACCGCGCAGATCGCCGCCGACGAAGCCGCGATCGCCAACGCCCAGACCCAGCTCGACTACACCCAGGTCAAGGCGCCGATCACCGGCGTCGCCGGCCTGCGCCAGGTCGACGTCGGCAACATCGTCAACGCCTCGACGCAGACCGGCATCGTCACGATCTCGCAGGTCGAGCCGATCTCCGTGATCTTCACCGCGCCGGAAGACCAGCTTCCCTATATCAGCGAGGGCCAGAAGAGTGGCGCGCTCAAGGTGATTGCCTTCACCACCGACGGCAAGAAGACGTTGGCCGAGGGCAAGCTTGCGGTCATCAACAACCAGGTCGATACGAGCAGCGGGACGATCCGGCTCAAGGCCGTGTTCGAAAACAAGGACCACGCGCTGTGGCCGGGCCAATCGGTCTCGACGCGGCTTCTGGTGCGGACGCTGAAGGACGCGACCGTGGTTCCGGATGACGCGGTCCAGCACTCCACCAACGGCCTCTATGCCTACACCGTCAGTCAGGACAACAAGGCCGAGCTGCATAAGGTCAAGGTCAGTTATGCCATCGATGGACGTTCGGTCATCGAAGAAGGCTTGAGCCCCGGCCAGCAGGTGATCACCGGCGGCCAGTTCAAGGTGCAGCCCGGAAGCCTCGTCTCGACGGCGGTGGCGAGCTCGAACCCGGCCCAGAACAAGGTACGACAGGAATGACCGAGGGCGGGATTTCGGCACCTTTCATCCGTTATCCCATCGGCACCTCGCTGCTGATGGCCGGCATCCTCTTTGTCGGTCTCGTCGCCTATCCCCTGCTTCCGGTCGCACCGCTGCCGCAGGTCGACTTCCCGACCATCCAGATCACCGCCAATTTGCCGGGCGGCAGCCCCGAGACGATGGCCTCGTCCGTGGCCCAGCCGCTGGAGCGCCAGTTCGCCCAGATCCCCGGCATCGCCCAGATGACCTCGACGAGCTATCTCGGCACCGCCTCGATCACCATCCAGTTCGACCTCAACCGCAGCATCGACGGCGCCGCCAACGACGTGCAGGGCGCCATCAATGCCGCCAGCGGCCAGTTGCCGAAGAACCTGCCCTCGCCGCCGACCTACCGCAAGGTCAACCCGGCCGACGCGCCGATCCTGCTATTGTCGGCGACGTCGGAGACACTGCCTCTGACCAGCGTCAGCGACGCGGTCGATGCCCAGCTCGCCCAGCAGATCAGTCAGCTGTCGGGCGTGGCGCAGGTCTTCATCGGCGGCCAGCAGAAGCCCTCCATCCGCATCCAGGTCGATCCGGCCAAGCTGGTCGCCAAGGGCCTGTCGCTGGAGGACGTCCGCAGCCAGATCGCGATCACCACGGTCGACAGTCCCAAGGGCAATATCGACGGCGAGAAGCGCGCCTACACGATCTACGCCAACGACCAGCTCACGCAGGCGAAGGACTGGAACGACGTCATCATCGCCTATCGCAACGGCGGCCCGTTGCGCATCCGCGACATCGGCCAGGCGGTCAGCGCCGCCGAAGACGCCAAGCAGGCGGCCTGGGCGAACGGCAAGCGCGGCGTGTTCCTGGTGATCTTCAAGCAGCCCGGCGCCAACGTCATCGAGACCGTCGACAGGATCAAGGCGACCCTGCCTCGCCTCGTGGCGGCGATCCCGCCCGCGATCAAGATCGAGCTCATCAGCGACCGTACCACGACCATCCGCGCGGCGGTCGAGGACGTCCAGTTCACGCTGCTGCTGACCATCGCCCTCGTGGTCATGGTGATCTTCATCTTCCTGCGCAGCTTCTGGGCCACCGTCATTCCCGCCGTCACGGTTCCGCTGGCGCTGCTCGGCGCCTGCGCCCTGATGTGGGTCGCCGGCTATTCGCTCGACAATCTGTCGCTGATGGCGCTCACCATCGCGGTCGGATTCGTCGTCGACGATGCCATCGTGATGCTCGAGAATATCACGCGCTACATCGAGGAAGGCGAACAGCCGATGGCGGCGGCCTTCCGGGGCGCGAAGGAAATCGGCTTCACCATCGTGTCGATCAGCATCTCGCTGGTGGCGGTGCTGATCCCGCTGCTGTTGATGGGCGGCATCATCGGGCGCCTGTTCCGCGAATTCGCCGTCGTGCTGGCGATGACCATCTTCGTCTCGATGTTCGTGTCGCTGACCCTGACGCCGATGATGGCCTCGCGCTTCCTGCGTGCCCATGGCGAGGTGCAGCACGGCCGCTTCTATCAGTGGAGCGAGCGCGCCTTCGACGCGATGCTGCGCGGCTACGAATCCGTTCTGGATCACGCCCTGGCCTGGCGGCGCACCACGCTTGCGATCTTCTTCGTCACGCTCGGCCTGTCGATCTACCTGTTCGTCCTGATCCCGAAGGGCTTCTTCCCGCAGCAGGACGTCGGCCTGATCACCGCCACCTCGGAAGCCTCGCAGGACATCTCGTTCAAGGAGATGACCCGGCGCCAGGAACAGCTCGGCAAGATCATCCTGGCCGATCCGGACGTCGCCAGCGTCGCCATGTCGATCGGCGGCAGCGGCCGCGCCGGCAACAACGGCAACATCTTCATCACGCTGAAGCCTCGCGACCAGCGCGAGGCCTCGGCCCAGCAGATCATCGCGCGACTGCGTCCCCAGTTCGACAAGGTCGAGGGCGCCCGCCTCTATATGCAGGCGGCCCAGGACGTGCGGCTCGGCGGCCGGCCGACGCGCACGCAGTTCGAATTCACGCTGCAGGACGCCAATCTGGACGAGCTCAACGAATGGGCGCCCAAGATCCTCGCCAAGATGCAGACGCTGCCGGAGCTGCGTGACGTCGCGACCGATCAGCAGACGCAGGGCACCACCGTCCAGCTCAAGATCAACCGCGATACCGCCTCACGCTACGGCATCCAGCCGCAGCTGATCGACGACACGCTGTATGACGCCTTCGGACAGCGGCAGGTCACGCAATATTTCACCCAGCTCAACACCTACAAGGTGATCCTGGAGATCCTGCCGGAGATGCAGGGCAATCTCGACAGCCTCAACAAGCTTTATCTCAAATCGCCGCTGACCGGCGACCAGGTGCCGCTGTCGACGTTCGCGACCTGGACCACCGATCCGGTCCGCCCGCTCTCGATCAGCCATCAGGGCCAATTCCCGTCAATCACCATCAGCTTCAACCTCGCGCAAGGCGTCGCGCTCGGCCAGGCGACCGAGGCGGTGCAGAAGGCGATGGCCGATCTCGGCGCGCCGCCGACGCTCAATTCCAGCTTCCAGGGCACCGCGCAGGCGTTCCAGCAGTCGCTCGGCACCGTGCCGCTGCTGATCCTCGCCGCGCTCGTCGTGGTCTACCTGATCCTCGGCATCCTCTACGAGAGCTACATCCATCCGATCACGATTCTGTCGACGCTGCCCTCGGCCGGTGTCGGCGCGCTCGCGATCCTGATGGCGGCCGGCTTCGACTTCAGCCTGATCGCGTTGATCGGCATCATCCTGCTGATCGGCATCGTGAAGAAGAACGGCATCATGATGGTCGATTTTGCGATCGCCGCCGAACGCGACGAGCACAAGACGCCGGAGGAATCGATCCGCCAGGCCGCGCTGCTGCGCTTCCGCCCCATCATGATGACGACGATGGCCGCTCTGCTCGGCGGCGTGCCCCTGATGCTCGGCCACGGCACCGGCGCCGAGATCCGCCAGCCGCTCGGCTACGCCATGGTCGGCGGCCTGATCGTCAGCCAAGCGCTGACGCTGTTCACCACGCCCGTGGTCTATCTCTATCTCGACAAGCTCAACAACTGGTTCTCCACCTGGGGCCGTTCGGGTGACGACGAAGGCGACGAGGCGCCCGCGCCCGGCACTGTCAAGGAAGCCGCCGAGTAAGCTTGCGCCGCGGCCGCCGCGACGCTACAGCGAGACCCTCGATTAACGCCAAAATGGTCTCGTCATGCCCATGCAATCCAGACTTGCCGCCCTCGCCGCCGCTGCCCTGTTGCCCTTGGCCGCCGCGCACGCCCAGCAGAGCGCGAAGAAGAACGCAGCGCCTGCCCCGGCCGCGCAGCCCTCGCCCGCGCCGACGCAAACACAGGCCGACGGTGCTCCCGGGCAGCCCGGCTGGATCGTCCGTTGCACCAGCGCCAGCCGCGAGGCCCCGCTCGAATGCGCGATGGAGCAGAACGCGGTGCTGACCAAGACCGGCCAGACCGTCGTCCTGATCAACATCCGCATCGCGCCCGACACCCGCACGCCGATCGCGCTGTTGCAATTGCCGCTCGGCCTCAACCTTCCCGTCGGCGCCAAGCTCCAGGTCGACGAAGGCAAGACGTTCGACCTCCAGATCCAGACCTGCGAGAACCGCGGCTGCTACGCCTCGACCCCGATCGCGGCGGACCTGCTCGCCGCTTTGAGGTCGGGCAAGCAGTTGAAGGTCTCCTTCCAGAACATGGCCAAGGAGACGATCGCGATTCCGATGCCGCTCGGCGATTTCGCGGCCGCCTACGACAAGATCAAGTAGCACGCCTCTCGTCAGCCGATCACGTCGCTCGCCCGCAGCAGCGTGGTGAAGCCGCCGTAGATCATGCGCTTGCCGTCAAACGGCATGCCCTCCATCTTCAGGCGCGGGTCTGCCATCACCTTCTTGTTGACGGCATCGCGGGTCTCCCGGTCGCGGTAGACGATCCAGGAGAACACCACCACCTCGTCCTCCTTCGCCATCACTGCGCGCGGAAACGAGGTCAGCTCGCCATAGGGAACGTCGTCGCCGATGCATTCGACATAATCGAGCGCGCCGTGCTCCATCCAGAGCGCACAGGCGGTGGTCGCCAGCGTCTTGTAGGCATCGATCTTGTCCTTGGGCACGGCCAGAACGAAACCATCGACATAGGGCATCACGGATCTCCTTGGGTTGTATGGCCCAAGGACGATGGAGCGCGCCGCGATCCGACGTCGAGATGCGATTTCAGGATGAGGCAAACCGTCGCGAGCGGCAGCGCGGTCATGGCCCGAACGTCCCTGCCGACGGCCTGCAAAGAGTTGGACGCTGGGGAAAAGTGCCCGGAACTGGCTGGGGAACCTGGATTCGAACCAAGACAAACAGAGTCAGAGTCTGTTGTGCTACCGTTACACCATTCCCCAACGGAATAGTCGAACAAATTCAATTACTTGCTGACTTGCTCGACTGTCGCCGGCAGCGCGTTTGGCGCAAATCACGGCTCAGGCGTGGCAGGGTTCTACCCGCTCGTCCCCGGACTGGCAAGCGCTGCGGTGGATGGATCACGCCTACTCCAGCTTGATGTTCGCGGCCTCGATCACCTTCTTCCAGCGCGCCGTCTCGGCGGCGATGTAGGCCGCAAACGGCTCGGAATCCACGGCGACCGCGGTGGCGCCGAGCTCGGACAATTTCTGCACCGTCTCCGGCTGCTGCATGAAGGCGCGGATCTCGGCGGAGAGCTTCTCGACGATCGGCTTCGGCGTCCCGGCAGGAGCGAAGAAGCCGTGCCAGGCCACCGCCTCGAAGCCGGGCAGGAATTCGGCAACGGCCGGCGCCTGCGGGTCGAAGTCGGCGCGCTTGGGCGTTGCGGTCGCGAGCAGCGCGAGCTGGCCCGTCTTCACCTGCGGCAGCAGCAGCGGCACGTTGTCGAAGGCGAGGTCGATCTGTCCGCTCAGCAGGTCCGTCAGCATCTGGCTCGAGCCCTTGTAGGGCACGTGCACCATCTTGGTGCCGGTCATCTGCTGGAACAGCTCGCCGGCCAGATGCTGCGAGGTGCCGACACCGGCCGAGCCGAACGAGATCTTGTCCGGATTTGCCTTCAGATAGGCGATCAGCTCCGGCACGGTGCGCGCCTTGATCTTGTTGGGATTGACGACGAGCACGTTGGGCACGACGCTGATCTGCGCGACCGGCACCAGATCCCTGTCCGGCTGGTAGCTGAGCTTGGGTCCGTAGAGCGACGGGTTGATCGCAAGCGCGGACGTGCTGGCAACGCCGAGCGTGATGCCGTCCGGCGCCGATTTCGCCAGCCGCGTCACCCCGAGGATCGAGCCGGCACCGCCGACATTCTCGACCACGAAAGGCTTGCCGAACTTCGCCTGCAAATGGTTGGAGACCATGCGCGCGAAGATGTCCGCCGTGCCGCCGGCGGCGAAGGGAACGATCACCGTCACCTGCTTGGACGGATAAGCCTCCTGCGCCTTCGCCGGCGACATCGCCAGCACCATTGCCGACACAAGACCAAACCACATCGATCTCATCGAAGTTTCCTCTGCATCACTGTGTTGTTGATTGACTGCCGCGAGCGGCAGATGGGCTAGAACGCGGCCTCGTACATGTTCAGGATCGCATCCCGACCGAGGTCGCGCGGATTGTTGTCGAGCAGGCGGCGAATGGCATGCGCCTCGTCGGCCATCACGCCGAGATCGTTCCTGGGCACGCCGAGCGCGGAGAGCCGCATCTCGATGCCGAGATCCTTGCAGAAGGCGTAGGTGGCGTCGAATGCGATCTGCGGATCGGTGCGCTCCGGCAAGCCGAGCGCACCCAGCACCGCGACCGTCTTCGCCTCCACGGCGGGCATGTTGAAGGCCAGCGTGTGCGGGAAGATCATTGCGCAGGCCAATCCATGCGCCACATGGTGACGCGTGCCGAGCGGATAGGCCACCGCATGGCCGGCTGTCGTATTGACCGGTCCCAGGCAATAGCCGCCGTAGAGCGAGGCCAGCGCCAGGCCGGCACGCGCCTCGCGGTCGTCGCCGTCGGCCACCGCGCGCTTGAGATAACGTCCGACCAAGCGGGCGCCTTCGAGCGCGTAGAGATCGATCGCCGGATGCGCCTTGCGGCTGGTAAAGGCCTCGACGCAATGCGCCAGCGCGTCGACCCCGGTCGCCGCGGTGACCTCCTTCGGCACGGTCATCGTCAGGTCCGGATCGACGATGGCGATGTCGGCCAGCATGAAGCGGCTCTGCACCGCCTGCTTGTTCTGGCTGACGGGATCGGTGACGAGCGCGCG
Organism: Bradyrhizobium sp. LVM 105; assembly: GCF_003957705.1. Taxonomy (NCBI): domain Bacteria; kingdom Pseudomonadati; phylum Pseudomonadota; class Alphaproteobacteria; order Hyphomicrobiales; family Nitrobacteraceae; genus Bradyrhizobium; species Bradyrhizobium sp. LVM 105. The sequence continues at coordinate 77,167 of NZ_QZMV01000017.1, forward strand.
GGTGCCGGCCTCGCTGCCGGTGCCGGACGTCGTCGGGATCTGCATCAGCGCGACGCTGCGGCCGGCCACCTTTTCCGGCCCGACGATGTCGGCAAAGGGCACGTCACCCCTGCACATCACCGCAACCAGCTTGGCGAGGTCCATCGCGCTGCCGCCGCCGAAGCCGACCACGAGATCGGGCTTGACGTCCTTTGCCATCGCCACCGCCTTCTCGAGATTGGGCAGGTCCGGCTCGGGCTTGACCTCGCCGAACACATTGACGGCGCCTGGCAGCGCCAGCATGTCGACGCGACTCGCGTTGAACGGGTCGGAGATCACCAGCGGCCGCTGGGCGCCGATCCGCTCGGCAAAGCGCGCCGCGCCGACGATCGTGCCGTTGCCGAACTCGAGGATGGTGGGACGCTGGATTTCAATGGGCGTGAAGGCGTTGGTCATCGTGCGTTCGATCTCATGATTTGGATGCGGAGGCGCCGGCGGCCAGCCGTTCGGCATAGTCGATGGCCTCGATCAGGCTGTGCTCGTTGGCGATGCCCTTGCCGGCGATGTCGAAGGCGGTGCCGTGATCGACGGAGGTGCGGATGATCGGCAGGCCCAGCGTGATGTTGACGCCGGAGAGCTCCTGCCAGCGGCCGGTCGCGGGATCGACCTGGAAGCCGAGTAGCTTGACCGGAATGTGCCCCTGGTCGTGATACATCGCGACCGCTGCATCGTACTGGCCGGCGCGCAGCTTGACGAAGATGGTGTCCCCGGGCACGGGGCCGACGACGTCGAGACCATCCGCAACTGCCTTGGCGATCGTCGGCGCGGACACGTCGATATCCTGCCGGCCGAACAGGCCGCCCTCGCCGGCATGCGGATTGAGCGCGGCGATGGCGATCTTCGGCTTGGCGATGCCGAGCCGCAGCAAGGCATCGTTGGTGAGTTCGATCACCATGCGCAGCCGCTCCGGCGTCAGACGCTTCGGCACATCCTCCAGCGCCACGTGGGTCGAGACGTGGCTGACACGCATGTTGCCATGGGCGAGCAGCATCACCGAGCCGCGCACGCCGGTGAGATGCGCCAGCATCTCGGTATGGCCGGGGAAATGATAGCCGGCCTTGTTGAGCGCTTCCTTGTTGAGCGGCGCGGTGACGATCGCCGCGGTCCGCCCCGCCTGCGTCAGGCGCACGCCCTGCTCGATCGCCTTGTAGGCGAAGCGGCCGCCATCGGCGCTGAGCACGCCGGGCTGGATCGGGTCGCCCTCGGCGTCGGCTTGCAGGTAGCAGAGGTTGGGCCAGTCGCGGTCCTCCGCGGAGACCTGGGGGATCGCGATGTCGGTGCCGAGCGCGGCCTTGGCGCCATCGAGCGCCGCGCCGCTGCCGATGACCAGCAGGCGCAGATCTCCGCTCGCGATCCTGTCCCTCAGCCCCACACAGGCCTTGACGATGATCTCCGGCCCGATCCCCGCCGGATCGCCCATGGTGACGGCAAGATGACGAGAGGTCATGTCGGACTCTCCATTCTGAGCAGATGATTGTCCCGCAGCAGGTCGCGCCACAGCGCGCTCGGGCCGAATGCGCCTGATTTCGAGATGACATCGACACCGGCCCAGCGGCCGCCCTGCAGGATCGAGCGCGGCAACCCCGGCACGATACGTCCTGTCACCTGCAGCGCATGCGCGCCGAGGGCGACGCAGGCGGCCTTCAGGGTTTCTCCACCGGCCACGATCAGCGTGCCCGGCGGTTCGAGGGACGCGATCAGCCCGGTCATCTCGCGCACGATTCGCCGCGCCGCCTCGACGCGCGACAGCCCGTCGGCGAGAGAGAATTTGACCAGCGCCACGCCCTCGTCAGCCAGCTTGCGTCGAACGCCGGCACCGCCCGCGCCCTCGGTCAGCGCGATGGTGGCTTCGCCGCATGCCGCGAGCTGCGATGCGGTGGCCGCCTGGTCGGAGCCGAACAAGCCCAGCACCGGCAGCTTCAATTGGCTCGGTGCATCGGCACGATGGCTCCGGGCAAGCGCACCGGCGAGGCCGCCGCTACCACACCACAGCACGGGCCCCGGCATGCGCCGCGCCATCTCGACGACGCGATCGAGGTCGAGATCGCTCTCGGCATCGAACACCTGAACGCCGCCTTGCGAGAGCGTGTCGGGCGTGCCCTGTCGTGCCTCGATGCCGTCTTGCCTCAATTGATCCAGCAGATTGTCGCCGACCTTATGCCAATCGCCATGCACGGTGCGGGCGAATTGCTGGCCGCCGACGGTGCAGCGCCCCTGATAGTCGAACGCGGGCGCGACCACGCAGGAGGCCCAATACCCATTGCGCAGGCAGGCGCCCAGCTCGGCCGCCCAAGCGCCCCGCAGGAGGCTGTCGACTTTCTTGTAGGCGATCGTCCCGCCCTGAAGGTATGGCACCAGCCGCTCGACGATCTCGACGCTCTCGGCCTTCGAGCGCTCACGGGTGCCGCTATCGATGGCAAGGCTGCCGGAGTCCCGCGGCGCAAACGCTGCCGACCAGACGACGTCGAACGGTCCGCCCAGCCCGACGAACTCCGCCGCGGTGTCGAGCGCACCGGTGAGATCGTCGGCCAGCAGGCGGATGCTCGTCATGGTCATGCCGCTCCCGCGCCGAAGATCTTGCCCGGATTCATCAGGCCATTCGGATCGAACAGCCGCTTGATATCGCGCATCAGGTCGATGTCGAGCGGGTCGGTGACGCGGGCGAGCCGGCCGCGATTGGTGATGCCGATGCCGTGCTCGGCACTGATCGCCCCGCCCTGCGCCGCGGTCTCGTCGTCGACGATCTCGTTGATCTCGGCGACCAGAGCGGCCGTCGCGGCCGGGTCCTGGCAACGGGCGCGATCGATCAGTGCAACGACGTGGATGTTGCCGTCGCCGATATGGCCGTGCATCACCACGTTCGCATGGGGAACGGCGGCCTTGATCCGGGCCTCGACGTTGGCGACGAAGGCCGCCTGCCGCTCCAGCGGCACCACGCTGTCATGCGACACGACGTAGCCGCTGCGCTTGTTGCCTTCGGAGACGCTGTGCCTGACCGCCCAGATCGCCTTGGCCTGCGCGAGATTGGACGCGAGGATCACGTCTTCGGCGAGCTTCGCCTCCATCGCCTCCGCCAGCACCGTGGCGAGCGGCTCGTCGAGGTCGACGCCGGGAAGCGTGTCGGTCAGCTCGACGATCAGATACCACGGCGTCGTCAGCTCGAACGGGATCGTGACATGCGGCACCGTCGCTGCGATCGCCTCGATCTGCGACCGCGACATGATTTCGAGGCTGCCGAGCCGGTCGCCGACCGTGCCGCGCAGAAGCTGCATGATTTCGAGCGCCTGCTCCACGCCCTGCAATTTCAGCAGCGCCAGCGCCGAGCTGCGCGGCGGCGCGAACAGCTTCAGCACGGTTGCGGTGACGATGCCGAGCGTCCCCTCTGCCCCGATGAAAAGCTGCTTGAGCGCGTAGCCGGTGTTGTCCTTGCGCAATGCACGCAGGCCGTCGAAGACGCGTCCGTCGGGCAGCACGACCTCCAGCCCGAGCACGAGATCGCGTGTCGGACCGTAGCGGAGCACGGCCGTGCCGCCGGCATTGGTCGAGATGTTGCCGCCGATCTGGCAGGAGCCTTCGGCGCCCAGGCTCAAGGGGAAATACCGGTCGACGGCACGGGCCGCATTCTGCACCTCGGACAGGATGCAGCCGGCCTCCACCGTGATCGTGTTGGCGAGCGGACTGACGTTGCGCACCGCCCGCATCCGGTCGAGCCGGATCACGACATTGCCCGGACGATCGTCCGGCGTCGCGGCGCCGCACATGCCGGTGTTGCCGCCTTGCGGCACGATCGCAAGCTGCCGTGCCGCGCAAAACTTGACGGCCGCGGCGACCTCTGCGGTCGAGCCGGGCTTCACCACCGCGGCGGCGCGGCCGTGATAGCGCCCGCGCCAGTCCACCACGTAGGGCTCCTGGTCGGACCCGGGCGCGATGACGTGCTTGTCGCCGACGATCGCAGCAAGCCCGGCCACCACATCCTGCAAAGAGTCGGACATCGGATCGCCTCGCCTCTCGGGCCTGGCCTTAAGCGGCGGCTGCGAATGCAGCGGCCGTCGCCAGCAGCTCCTTCGCCTGGGCCGACGGCAAGGATTCCAGCGGCGGCCGCAGGCGCTGCCATCCGGCATGGCCGGTGCGCTCGGCCACCAGCGTCTTCAGCGACGCCATCTGCGGGAAGCGCGAGACCAGCTCGCGCGCTTTCACGATGCGCGCCTGCGCCGCCTGGAGCGCCGCGTCGTCGTCGCTGTCGCGAAAATGCTTGTAGACATAGGCCAGGTCGCGCGCGACCAGATTGGAGGTCGCTGTGATGCAGCCCGCGCCGCCCTTGCGCAGCAGCGGCAGCAGCAAGGGATCGGCTCCGACCAGGACCGAAAAGCCCGGGAAGCGTTCGACCATGGCGGTCATGTTGGCGAAGTCGCCCGAGGAATCCTTGATCCCCATGAACGTCGCCGGATAGGCCGCACGCAGCCGCTCGATCAGCGCATGCGAGATCGGCTGCGCCGACATCTGCGGGATGTGATAGAGCACGACCTTGAGCCTGGCATCGCCGATGCGCTGAACGATTTCGCTGTAGGAGGCGTAGATGCCGTCGTCGCTGACGCCCTTGTAGTAGAACGGCGGCAGCATCACGACGGTATCGACGCCGACCGAGAGCGCGTGCCGCGTCAGGGCGATGGTCTCGCTGAGTGCGGCAACACCGGTGCCCGGCAGAAGACGTTGCGGAGCGATGCCGGCGGCCACCACCGCCTCGAGCAGAGCCGTGCGTTCGGCGACGGAGAAGGAGTTCGCCTCCCCTGTCGTGCCCAGCAGCGCGATGCCGTCGCAGCCTTCATCCAGAAGATAGCGGCAATGCGCGACGAAGCGCGCGTGATCGGGGGCGAGCTCGGCATCGAGCGGCGTCAGCGCGGCGGAAAACACGCCATGAGGGTGCAGCGATGATGTCGACAAGCTTCCTCCGATCGTCAAATCAGCATTGTTCGGAATGCGAACATTTGTTATTACCTTGACCTGTCGTAAAATCAGCCGGCCGCCACGTCAAGGGCGATGGCTGCCATTGGCAAGGTATTCGAGCATGGCCAAGGCCGATAAGAAGGCCACCAAGCGCAAATCGGAATCGCTCCCGAAAAATCCAAAGAACCATGTTGCTTCCGTCGGGAAGGCCTTTGCCGTGCTCCGGAGCTTCAGCAGCGAGCATTTCGAGCTGACCCTGAGCGAGATTGCCGCAACTGCAGGTCTCGATCGCGGGACCACGTTTCGCCTGATCCAGACCCTGGTCGAGCTCGGCTATCTCCAGGCCGTTCCGCAGAGCCGACGGTTCCGCCTCGGGATTGCCTGTCTCGACCTCGGTTACACCGTGCTGTCACGCGGATCGTTGCGGCCGATGGCCGAGCCGCTGCTGCGCGACCTCGTGCCTGATGTTGGCGATGCGGCCTCGCTCGGCATCCTCGACGGCGGCGACGTCGTCTATCTCGCGCGGGTCGGCGCGGGCCTTGACCGCCACAAGATGGACCGCCGCCCCGGCACGCGCATTCCCGCATACAGCGCCGCGCTCGGCCACGTCATGCTGGCGCATCTGTCGCGGGACGAGCAGATCGCGCGGCTGGAAGCGCGCCCACGCGTCAAACTGTCGGAGCGGACGCTGACCGATCTCGATGCCCTGCTCTCCCGGCTCGACCAGGTGAAGAAGAAGGGCCACGCCGTGTCCGACGGCGAGAATGCCTATGGCTTGCGCACGCTGGCAACGCCGATCTTCGACGCGCAGGGACTGGTCATCGGAGGATTGAGCGTCACCGTCGATGCGATGCGCATGGAGATGGCCGCCTTCCGCGACCAGGCGCTGCCGAGGCTGATGCAGGTGACGGCTCAAGTGCAGGATCTCGCGATCAAGTCGGGATTGACGAGCTGAGCGCGCGCCTAGACCACGATGTGATCGAAATCGGCGGCGATCCGGGTGTTCGGAAAGATCCGCGCCGCCTCGGCCAGGATCTCGTCGTCCTCGTATCGTCCGGACAGATGGGTCAGCACGAGTTGGCGGACGTTGCCGGCGGCAGCGAGAGCGGCCGCTTCCGCCGCGGTCAGATGGCCGTAATCCCGCGCGGTTGCGGCGTCGCGCTCGAGGAAGGTCGCCTCGATCACCAGCAGGTCGGCGCCGGCGACGTGTTGCGGCAATCCCTCGGTGGTTTCGGTGTCGCCGATCACCACGAGCTTCTTGCCGCCGCTCGGCGGCCCCAGAACATCTTCCGGATCGACCATGCGATCGCCCTCGATCACGACCGCTCGACCTGCGGCCAACTCGCCGCGCAAGGGACCGTCGGGAACGCCCAACGCCGCGAGCCGATCCGGCTGAAGGTGGCGGCGTGAGGGGCTTTGGAAGGCGAATCCAAAACTGTCGGTATCGCGATGACGAACCGGAAAGCAGGCGATGGCGAAATCGCCGGCGTCGATGACCTGTCCTTCGGACAGCGCTGCGAACTCGACCGCGATCGGCGCCCTGCCCGCACCCCACAGGCCGGCGAGCATTCGGATGACGATGTCGAGCGTGCCCGGCCCGCCGTGAATGCTCATCACCTCGGCGCTCTGCCGCAGCCCCAATGTTGAAAACAGACCGGGGATGCCGAGCACATGATCGAGATGAGCATGCGTTAGCAGCACGCGGTCGAGCCGCCGAAAGCCCGAGCCGCTCCTCAAGAGCTGGCGCTGCGTGCCCTCGCCGCAATCGACCAGGACACGCTTGCCCGCGGCCTCCACGAGGAGAGCCGGATGATTACGTTCCGCGGAGGGAACGCTTGCCGAGGTGCCGAGGAATGTCAGGGCAAACATGGTCGTCGATGTCCAGCGACCGCCCTTCTCCGCGACGGCGCCTCAACGGCCAGCACGGGCGGTCTCACCGCCCCCAATGCCACGCGAGCAGCAGCGCGTACAGCCCCATCGAAGCGGCATAGAGCGCGGCAAGAAGTACGTAGCCTGCGATCCGGCGACTGATCGCCGCCTTCGGCGCAACCCACCAGTCCCGTCTGAGGTAAGTGCAGTCATGGCTTACGCCCCTTCGATGCCCGCGGCCCGGTCTTTTCGTGCGCGCACCGATGCAGGGTGCAGGTGTTGACGCGCCAAAGTGCCAGAACTGTATGTAGAAACCCTTAGAACGTTCCGCATCGATACGGTTTCCGGCGGACGACGCTCAGGTCTTCGCTGCAAGCGGGGCGCTCAAAACAAAAATCGCGAAAACAACCCCATGCACAGTAAAAATCATTGAAGAATTTCGCGCCGCCTGGTGCGAGCCCTGTCAGCAGGCACGCTTGACACGTCGGGCAAAACAGGCGCCGAATTGCGCGATCGCCGACTTTGGATTTACCCTCGCCCCGACGGCAATAACCGCCAGTAAGGCATCGAGTTCAGACGCACGCCCGAACGGCGATCAAGGCAAGAAGCCCTTGAGAGCGCCAAGAAACAGTTGCGGCGCTTGCAGCTGTGGCACGTGCGCGCATCCTGGAATGATCTTGAGTTCGGCGCGCGGCAATCCCGCGGCCAGCTCATGCGACATCGGCGGCGGCGTCGCCTCGTCCTGTTCGCCGACCATGACGAGCACCGGCACGCTCACGCCGGCGAGCTCGGCACGAAGATCAAGGCTTGCCAGCGCATCGCACGCGGCGCGAAACACATCGGGGTCTGTCCGCAGAAAGGCTTCCCGACGCCCGCGCATCAGGTCGAAGTGCTGGGCCTGAAAGTCGGGTGCGAACAGGCGCCGCATCGCGACGTCACTGATTGCCTCCAGCCCCTTCTCTCGCGATATCTTCGCCATGTTGCGGAACGCCTCGCGGCCCGGCTCGGAGAAAACCGCGCCGCAATCAGCCAAAATGAGCTGGCTGGCAATTCCCGGATGACGGATCGCCATCTGCAGGGCGACGAAGCCGCCATAGCCATTGCCGAGCACGATCGACGGCGCGCCGCCCGCGGCATCCCGCACAGCCTCTGCCATCCGGTCCGCGACAGCAGCAAGCCCGCCCGCGACCGGGCGCGAACGGCCGAACCCGGGCAACTCCGGCACGATGGTCTGAAACGATCCCGCAAGCTCCGGCACGATCGCATCGAAGCTGGCCCGATCCGATAGCAGCGAATGGAAAAGAAAGAGCGGCGGCCCCTCGCCCGCCTGCGCGGCGTTGACGGTCTCATTGGCAAGAAGCCTGTCCATGTCCGGCCTGTCCCAAACTGCATCGATCGGATCACGCTCTCTCGCGTGCCCTGGAAGCTCCGATTGATAAATCAATTGACAGGGAATTCAAGCATTCGGCACTTGACGTGAAATATCACGAGTAGGATATTAGCCAACAGGAGACACCAATTTCCATGCTTTTGCGCGAGAATATCTACGACCTTCTTCGAGCTGATATTTTAGCATGTCGCTTTGCGCCGGGCGATGAAATGCGAGAGCAGGATCTGGCGGAACGCTATTCGGTGAGCCGGCAACCGGTCCGGGACGCGCTTTTGCGGCTCCAGCGCGAGCACCTCGTCACGGTCCAGCCCCGTCAGGGCTATCGGGTCACGCCGATCTCGCTCTCGGACGCCCGCGACCTCCTGCGCTTCCGCCTCGCGCTGGAGCCGGCCTGCGTCACCGAGGCGATCGAGAGCGCTCCGGACAGCGTCTTGAAGTCGCTCGACGAATTTCGCCGCTTCTCGGGCAGCCACGAAGAGTTCATCACCTACAACCGCGGCTTTCACACCGCGCTGGCTCATGCCTCCGGCAATCGCCGCATGGCGACCGCGCTGTGCGACCTGATCGGCCAGGCTGACCGGCTGGTTCGCGTCAGCGTCTCCAACCTGAAAGGGCACGACCCGGCCAAGCTCGTCGCCGAGCACGTCGCCCTGATCGACGCCATGCAGAGCCGCGAAACGCGAACCGCGGCGCGCATCATCAAGGCCCACATCGGGGCCACCGAAAAACGTGTGCTGCCGGCCCTCAAGCGCAACGCCGTCATCGTCGAAGAGAGGTCATCATGAACGTGCCATCCAAACCCGCGTCGATCGACGTCGAAACCCACGGCAACTTCATCGATGGGCGTGAAGTCGAGGCCGGAGGCGGCGCGATGCTGGACGTCCGCAATCCCGCCACCGGCGACGTGATCGCCCGCATTCCCAATTCGACCGCCGAAGACATCGACCGCGCAATGAAGAGCGCGCGTGCAGCCTTCGAAGGCAAGGCCTGGGGCGGCATGGACACGCGCGCGCGTGCCAGGCTGGTCAACAGGCTGGCCGATGCCTTCGAAGCCAATCTCGACAGCCTGCATCGGCTGGAAACCCTCAACAATGGCCGCCCAATCAACGAGACCCGCGCCCAGCTCTCCCGACTGCCCGATTTCTTCCGCTACTTCGCGGGCCTCGCGCTGTCGCGCCGCGATTCCGTGATCCCCGTCGAAGGCGCCTATCTGAACTACACGCTCCGCACCCCCATCGGCATCATCGCCAATTGCACGCCGTTCAATCACCCCCTGATGATCCTGTGCAAGTCGCTCGCCGTTGTGCTGGCGACCGGATGCGTGACCGTGGTCAAGCCGTCCGAATACACGCCGCTGACGACCCTGAAGCTGGCGCAGATCTTCACGGATGCGGGCCTGCCGCCCGGCGTCTTCAATATCGTGCTGGGCCTCGGCCCGAGCGCCGGCAAGATGCTGGCCGAGCATGGCGACATCAACAAGCTGGTCCTGACCGGCGGCACCGAGGCGGGCCGCATCGCCGGCAGCGCAGCCGCAAAAGTGTTTGCGCATCAGACCATGGAGCTTGGCGGCAAGACCCCCGTGATGGTGTTCGACGATTTCGACGTCGACAGCGCCGTCAACTATGCCGCCTTCGGCGCCTTCATCGGCGCCGGGCAGACCTGCGTCTGCGCCTCGCGCCATCTCGTCCAGGCCTCGATCTACGACGAGTTCGTCGAGAAGCTGCAGGCCAAGACCCGCACGATCCGCGTCGGCGATCCCTTCGATCCCAGCACCCAAATGGGCCCCGTGATCTCGGCCAAGCAGCGCGACCGCGTTCTCGCCTATGCGGGCTATGGTCACGCCGACGGTGCGCGTCTCCTCACCGGCGGTGTCGCCGCGAAGGTACCGGGCCACGACAACGGCTATTTCGTCGAGCCGACGGTGTTCGCCGACGTCAAATCCGACATGCGCATCTTCCAGGAGGAAGTGTTCGGTCCCTTCACCTCGGTGACGCCGTTCAAGGACGAGGCCGATGCGCTTCGGCTCGCCAACGACTCGCCGTTTGGCCTCGCCGCAGCCATCCGCACCCGCGACGTCGCCCGTGCTCACCGTGTCGCCGCCGCGGTCAAGGCCGGCATCGTCTGGATCAACGATCATCACCGGCTCGATCCAGCCTCGCCCTGGGGCGGCGTCGACGATTCCGGCATCGGCCGGGAATGCGGCACCGAAAGCTTCGACGACCACTTCAACACCAAGAGCGTGATGGTCGCGACGCACGAGCAGCCGTTCGACTGGTATCGCGACACGGCCAATCAGAAGCGGCTGAACTAGCAGGACTGCACCCGGCCGACCGCCCATAGAAGGCGGGCCGCATCAACCAGAATGACAGTCAAGGGAGAGCGTCAATGTCGACATCGGTGAACGCAGGCAGCCGTCTCGATCGGCTTCCGATCGGTCCATTCCACCGCCGCATCATGCTGCTGATCGGCATCGGAATGTTCTTCGACGGTTTCGACATCTACATTGCCGGGACGGTGCTCAGCGTCACGCTGAAATCAGGCTTTTCGACGCTCGCTCAGAACGCGGCCTTCATCTCCGCGACGTTCGTCGGCATGATGCTGGGATCGTTCGGCACCGGCTTCCTCGGCGACCGCCATGGGCGCCGCTTCACCTATCAGTTCAATTTGCTCCTTTTCGGCATCGCTTCCCTTGCCGCGGCATTCGCGCCGAACATGGACTTCCTGATCGCCTGCCGCTTCGTGATGGGCGTCGGGCTCGGCGCGGAGAACGTCGTCGGCTATTCGACGATGACGGAGTTCGTGCCCGCCCGCACCCGCGGCAAATGGCTCGGCCTCACCGCCGTATGCGTCGTGACGGGCTTGCCAGCGGCACTTTTGATCGCATCCGTGCTCGTTCCGCAATTCGGCTGGCGCTCGATGTTCGTGCTCGGCGGCATCGGCGCGCTCGTCGTCTGGTACATGCGCAAGTCGCTGCCGGAATCCCCGCGCTGGCTCGAAGCCGTGGGACGCACCGCCGAGGCGGAAGCGTTGATGCAGGCGATCGAGAAGGAGGCGGCGCAAGGACAGCCCCTGCCTGCTCCAGCGCCCACGACACCCGCTCCGGTCGCGCCCGATCTCGGCACGTTGTTCACTGCGCCCTTGCTGTCGCGGATGATCGTCGGCGCCATCTGCCTGATCACGATCAACACCCTGCTCTATGGCTTCGTGACCTGGTTGCCCGTGTTCTTCGTCAAGCAGGGCCTGTCGGTCGCGACATCGTTCGGCTATTCGCTGCTGATGGCGCTCGGCGCGCCAATCGGCGCGGCCATCGGCGCATTGACCGCCGACCGCTGGGGCCGCAAGCCAACGATCATCGGCGCGTCGCTGATCTCGGTGGCGCTGGGCATGCTCTATCCCATGATCTCGGATCCGATCCTGCTGCCGGCCGTAGGCTTCGCGCTGACGGTGCCGATCTACGTCCTGGTCGCGCTCCTGTTCGGCATCTACATTCCAGAGCTGTTTCCGACCGAGGTCCGGCTGCGTGCGTCAGGCATCGTCAATACGATGGGGCGCGGCGCCACGATCGTCACGCCGTTCCTGGTCGTGTCGCTGTTCGAGTCGCGCGGCGTTGCGGGCGTCATGGCCCTGATGATCGGCTTGCTCGTGGTGCAGATCGTCACGGTCTGGGTACTCGGCATCGAGCCTCGACATCGCAGCCTCGAAGAGCTCAAGGCGGAGGAAACGGCCGCGCCGGTCCTCAAGGAGGCGTCCTGAACCGGACCTCGGCTAATCGCAGTCGTTCCTATCCGAGGCCGGAGCTCCGATGGTCTCCACAGCGTCATGCGCGGGCGCGTCCCGGCCACCCACGCCTTGTCGTGCAGCAATGAGAACGTGGATGCCCGGAACAAGCCCAAGCCCGGGCATCACGACGAGATGCGATAGATGCGGCGCGTGGCGCGGATGCGGCGCTCGACCGCGGCGAGCGGCTGCCGTTGCTCGGCATTCCCGTGACCTTGAAGAAGCCGTTCAACGTCGCCGGCCTGCCGACGACATGGGGCTTTCCCCATTTCAGGGATTTTCAGCCGCCGGAGGACGCCGTCATTGTCTCGCGGTTGAAGGCGGCGGGCGCCGTCATCATCGGTAAGACCAACATCCTGATCGGGCTGCGGGATTTCCACGGGACGACGAACAATCCTTGGGACCTCGGCCGCTCGCCCGGCGGCTCCTCGGGCGGATGCGGAGCTGCATTCGCCGCCGGCTTTGGGCCACTCTCGATCGGCTCGGATATCGGCGGTTCGATCCGGGTGCCCTCGCGACCAGGCGGTCGAGCAGGGCAGGGTCCTACAGCCAGCCGCCATCGAAGCGCACACGCGCGGCGACCGGGCTGCCTGCAACGGGCAGCTCAGTCATCGCCAAACTTATTCCTCTCCGATCTCTCGGACCGCTTCAAATGGCTCAAAACTCATTCAGCAAAGCATACTCAATCAGATGACTTGGCACGCCGAGCGACCCCGTGCGCTGGCGCAGCCCATCAAGATCCCCGTAGTAGCTGACTTTCCAGCGAACACGATTGACGTCGATCCTCGCGATCACCTCCTCGAAGTACGGATGATCGACCTCCGACACCGAATGTCCCATGACAACAATCCGATCGACATCCGACAGCCCGGCAAAGAAGACCGCGTTTTTCTCGATGACTTTAGCGGTAGGCTTGAACGTGTCCCTGAAGTAGTCGTCGACAATTCCCTGCCCTTCGACGACACGCATATCCGCATCCTCCGGGTCTCGCTCGAAACGGTAGGGATCCGGATTTGGATCGGGTTGCCATCCATGGCCCAGCACCAACGTTTCCGTTGGGTTCGCGGCCGCTCCGTGGATATGCAACACATTGCTGTCGGGAACACCGTACAGGCGTTGTAGCGACGGCGTATAATTGAAGTTCAAGAAGATCGCTGAAGGATCAACCGGAACGCGCTGTCCGCTGAATTCAAAGGCGAATGGAACAGGAAGCTGGCGTATCCATTCGGCGAACCGCAACCGCAGCGTCGTCGAGATTGCCTCGACCGCCTGTTGAATCTCGTACTGGTAATCGTGGTGGTATGCATCGCTCCAATCGTCGGCCCCATATCCAACCAGAAAGTTGGATGCGTCCTCAATCAGTGAATCGCTGTCGAAGGAGGCCAACCGGTCCTCGAACTCGGCCCAAAATTGCGCATCCATTGCAAAGTATTTGTCGACCACCTCGTAAGTCTTGGCATCCGACCGCCGCACATACTCTCCGAACGCCTTATAGGATGACGGAATTCCGTGGTAGAGATCGAAGCCGTTTCCGATGATGTAAAGAGTTTTCCCCATCCCAGACCTTCAGTGTTTTCAGGTTCGCCAAAGCATTCGCTCATCTGCCCTGCTCTTCAATCGCTCCCTTCCATATCCGGCTCTGCGATCAACTCCTCGGCCAATTCCGAAAGCCAGGGCGACACATCATCTATCTGAACCGCGTTGGCATGGGCCGCGTAATAATCGCCGACCGTTCGGAAGCGCTCTCCGAACCGATCCGCAAACATCGTCTGCAGCTTTGCATTTCTGCTCAATACACTCGACATGGCCCGACCACCTCGCAAGAACCTGATCGCATGCTCCGTTCCGAGCAAATAGAGGTGCTTACGCTTCTCCGTCGGATGCTCCGCAAGCAGCAGATAGTCCTTGAAAACCGAATTCTGGCGGATCGTCTCAGCCCCGCCTCTCCACCGGATGAATTTGAACTCGGCAACGCGAACATTCGTCTCCAAGTCGAAATCGCGGCCCGTATTTCCCGCACCGAGCGACACAGCTTCAACGCGCTCGTCCGGCTCGAGAATATGTGGCAGGCACATGAGGATGCCGAGCGCATGGATTGTGACATTGATCTGGCCGGCAAGCCGCTTCATGCCGGCCGCCGCCGCGAGCACATCACGTCCAGCCCCAGCATTTGCAAGGAAGCCCGTGCAATCTTCTGCCGACACGCCTCGCACCGCGCGTTCGATGCGCGACAATGTCTGCGTCAGATCCGGGCCGGTAAATCGGGCGAGCAGTTTCACGATCTCAACGGGATCTGCGGTCAATCTGCTCTCCCCAGCTCAGCGCGCATCCACTCCGTCAACTCTTCGTCCAATGCTGCGTCGACATAGACGTCGCAACGGGCTGCGATCCCCGCCTTTACATCGATCACCACATGAAGCCCAACCAGATACCCGTAAGGTCCAGCTTGTTCCGTCATTCCCTGGAGCTTCCAGATGTCCCCTTCAAAGTCCTTATTTGTCGACTTCTTGACCTCGACGACGAGCAAATTTTCACGCTTCCCGACCCGATGCACAATCAGGTCGGGGACGATAGCGTCCTTCCCAATTAACTCATCATCGGTCAGGCCATAGCGAAGGCGTTTGATCACATCCTCGCGTCGATTCCATTCCAGATCGATCGACCAGCCGGCATACTCCCCATGGAGGAGATCCCGAGTTCGAGCGACAAGCGCGCGCTCGGCAGGATCGGCATAAGCAAGATCCTCATCCTGCAGAAGTGCACGCACCGCAGTCGCGAATACTGAAAGTATTTCTTGCAAATCACTCCTCATGACATTCATTTACCATGAAATACCTCAATGAAAATCGGGACATCGACGTGAAAACCAAATTCGGCGGCAAGAAAACAAGACCCCAACACTCTTTGCCTTGCCTATATGCCTGCCGATGGCATCGGGCTCCCGCGAATAACCCCAGCCGTATCATCTTTTCCGGAGCTGCTTTCCGTGACCGAACAGCAATCGCGCTCATCGCAATGGCTTGCCTGGATGAATGACTACGTCGACGCTGCCAGACGCTTCATTTCAGAAGATCCAGTCGACGTCGCCTCAGACGAGGAACGGGAGCTGATAGCGCTCAAAATGGCGCTGTACGCCCGAGCGCTGACGCTATTCGAAGGTGCCCTGCTCCTGCTCGAAAACGACAGACAGCTTGATTTTCGCATCCATTCCCGCAGCGTCATCGAGGCCACGATGTATCTCATCGCTCTCGACCGAAACCCCGATTTCGTCGCGCGAATGAAGGATGACGACTTCAAGAGCAAGCAATCACGCGCCGCTCTCCACCTCAACGCGAAGACGTTCAGCGGCACCGACGACGTCAGGCAGCAGCTTGAGGAGTTTGTCGCTCGAGGCCTCCAGGGTGCAAAGGCAATCCAACTCGGTACGCTCCTGGAGGGCAGCGACTTCGATCGGCTTTATCGCAGCTATCGCGATATATGCGGGGATGCGGCTCACGTGAGTGTCACCGCCCTGAACCGGCACTATATCGAGCACCCCAACATTGGCTTAGCGACATTGACCATCCATCCGGAGCTCGATGACGACGATTTTAAAGTCACGATGACAGAGCTCGGCATCTCGATGACAATCGCGACTCTGCTCATCATGAAGGTCAAAGCAAAAACTGACGTTTGGGACGAATTTCAGACGCTACTCCAACGTTACCGGGCGTTGGCGAGTGATGGGCACGACACCGTCCCCCCATCGAAGCAGGATGAAAACGACTAGGAAATTTCGAATTCAATATCTGGGGAGAGTTTAGGTGGGAAATTTCATTGCAGCAGTTCACGGCGTTTGACAGGTTCTGGTTGGCCGCATCGCCACGATGGATGGGAACGGTACGATTCCCATGGCGCTGTCTGCATCGAAGCCGACCGTATTGCCGCCGCGACACAACGAGCTCAAGGATTTCAGAATCCTCGTGATCGACACGCATCCGCCGATGCCGACGGGTGATGATGTGCGTTCGGCGATTGGCCGAGCGGCTCGAACGAACGGGCGCACGGGTCGCGCGCGCGAGCACGTCACTGACTGACCTCGCCGACTCCGCGCGGCTCTACATGAAGCTGTTGAATGCAGCGCGAAGTCCGCGCCTGACACCGGCCGCCTCGCCGAGGCGCAAGGCATTGCGGCAGCGCTCGCGCCCGACGACCACAGCCTGCAGGCCGAACTCGCGCGCGGCTGGGGCATGCTCCATCGCGAGTGGCTGGCGACCGATGCCGCGCGCCTGCAATTGCAGCTACGCTGGCAGCAGTTCTTCCGCGAGTTTGACGCCGTGATCTATCCGGTCGCCGCCGTACCGGCCTTTCCGCATGACCAGTCCGAACTATTCGACGCGCGGCAACTCGACATCGACGGAACGCTCCCCCTTACGCCGACGCGTGCTTCATCTGGGCCGATCCCGCCCTCGACCTGCAGGCTGCCTGCGACCGCCCTTCCGATCGAGCTTACGTCTGCCGGCCTGCCGGTCGGCGTCCAGATCATCGGGCCGTACCTGGAAGATCGCACGACGATTGCGCTGGCCGGGTTGATCGAGCGCGAGTTCGACGGCTTCGTGCCGCCACCGTCGCTGCCGAGGTGAATCAGGTTCTGTCGGCCGATTGCGCTTCCACCGCCTGCACCGCGACGCTCGCGACCTGCCGCAGCGCTTCGCGGTCCGCGCCTGAAGACGCCATCACGCCCATGCCGACGGACACCGCGGAGACATAACGCGCAAGCGCGGCGGGATCGGCGCTTTCCTTGAGATCACCTTCGGCCTTGGCGCGAACGAAGCGGTCGCGGAGTTGCTCCTCGTTCTGGCCGCGGCGGGCGGCGAGCTCGAAGGGGACGTTCTCGGAGCCGGTGCCGCAGGCGATGCCGCCTTGCACAAGCAGGCAACCGGGCGGATTGGCAGGGTCGGTCTGCTTGTCGGCGATGCCCATTAGCATCCGCTCGGCGACGGCGCGGGCGGTCGGTGCCGCGACCACCTCGTCCATCCAGGCGCCGCGCAATTTGGTGTAGCGATCGAGCGCAGCCTTCAGCAGGCCTTCCTTGTTGCCGAAGCAGGCATAGAGACTCGGAGGATTGATGCCCATGGCCTCGGTGAGCTGGGCGATGGTGGCGCCCTCATAGCCATGGCGCCAAAACACTTCCATCGCCTGATCCAACGCCGTTTCGGCGTCGAATTCGCGGGGGCGTCCCATGCGCATGTGCCTGTCTCCTCGGAATTGGCGGACCGTATCAGCCTAACGCCAGCCCTATCTATTTGTTCTGGCTTTCTTTTCTTGTGTCTTCCAATTGTCGCGGTATCGACGTACATTTTTTTCTTAGTGATTGGTACATAAGTATCTTGCGCTGCGGTATCCAGCTCCACATCTGTAGTGAACACTACATATCTGGAGCGCGCAAATGCACCCCTCCCAAGAAACGTCTTCCGCCGGCCGTTTTCGCCGTCTTCTCGGCGGCGTCGCCGTCGTGGGCGCCCTCGCCCTCGCAGGCTCGATCGCGACCGGCCACTATTTCCACGCCGCCCAGGCGACGGCAACGGCCGCGGCAGCTGAACAGGCCGTCTCCGTCACCGTCGCGCTGATCGAACCGAAGCAGACCGTGCTGTGGGACGATTTCTCCGGCCGGCTCGAAGCCATCCACCGCGTCGAGCTACGCCCGCGCGTTGCGGGCGCGATCCTCTCCGCCAACTTCACCGAAGGCGCGCTGGTGAAGGCCGGCGACGTCCTGTTCAAGATCGACCCGGCGCCCTACGCGGCCGAGGTCGACAAGGCCAATGCCCAGCTCGAGGCGGCAAAAGCACGCGTGGTGTTCACCAACAGCGAGGTCGAACGCGGCGCGCAGCTGGTCGGCAACGCCGTGGTAACGCGGCGCGATTTCGACCAGCGCGAGAACGCCAACCGCGAAGCGATCGCCAACGTGAAGGCGGCCGAGGCGACGCTCCAGACCGCAAGGCTCAATCTCGACTACACCGAGGTGCGCGCGCCCGTGGACGGCCGCGTCGGCAAGATCGAGGTCACCGTCGGCAATCTCGTCGCCGCCGGCACCGCCTCCCCGGTGCTGACCTCGCTGGTCTCGGTCAATCCGATCTACGCCTCGTTCGATGCGGATGAAGAGGTCGTGCTGCGCGCGCTGAACTCGATCGCGGATGCCTCCGGCCAGCGCGGCAAGCTCGACCAGATCCCCGTGGAGATGACGACTTCCGGCGGCCTCTCGGCGAAGGGCCACATCCAGCTCATCGACAACCAGGTCAACGGCCAGAGCGGCACCATCCGGGTCCGGGCGGTGTTCCGGAACGAGGATGGCCGTCTCATTCCCGGCCAGTTCGCCCGCGTGCGCATGGGGCAGCCGAAGCAGCAGTCGCTGGTGATGATCGACGAGCGCGCGATCGGCACCGACCAGGACAAGAAGTTCGTGATGGCGGTCGGCGACGACAGCCGGGCGGTGTACCGGCCGGTCACGCTCGGCGGCGCCGTGGATGGGTTGCGCGTCGTGACCGAGGGCCTGAAGCCCGGCGACCGCATCGTCGTCAACGGCCTGCAGCGCGTGCGACCGGGTGCGCTGCTCAAGACGGAGGTGGCGGCAATGGGTGCGCGTGGGCAGCAGGCCTCCAATCACAGCAATCAGGACGTGGTGCAACGCTAACGTCATCCCGGGGCGCGCGTAGCGCGAACCCGGGATCCAGCAGTTACGAGACTCCGATCGCTTCACCTCCAGATTCCGGGTTCGCGCTTCGCGCGCCCCGGAATGACGACGGAGCTGTGTGGAGACGACCAAGATATTGCCCAGGGGCAAGGCCATGAATCTCTCAAAGTTCTTCATCGATCGTCCGATTTTCGCCGGCGTGCTGTCGGTCCTGATCTTCCTTGCCGGCCTGATCTCGCTGTTCGCGATGCCGATCTCGGAATACCCCGATGTCGTGCCGCCCTCCGTCGTCGTGCGCGCGACCTATCCCGGCGCCAATCCCAAGGTGATTGCGGAAACGGTGGCAACGCCGATCGAGGAGCAGATCAACGGCGTCGAGAACATGCTGTATATGTCGAGCCAGGCGACCACCGACGGCGCGATGACGCTGACGGTGACGTTCCGGCTCGGGACCGACCCCGACAAGGCGACGCAGCTGGTGCAGAACCGCGTGCAGCAGGCCGAGCCGCGCCTGCCCGCCGTGGTCCGCCAGCTCGGCATCATCACCAAGAAGTCCTCGCCCGACCTCACGATGGTCGTGCATCTGTTGTCGCCGAACGGCCGCTACGACATGACGTATTTGCGCAATTACGCGGTGCTCAACGTCAAGGACCGGCTGGCGCGGATCGACGGCGTGGGCGACGTGCAGCTCTATGGTGCCGGCGACTATTCGATGCGAGTCTGGGTCGATCCGCAGAAGGCCGCCGAGCACGGCCTGACCGCGAGCGACATCGTGCGCGCGATCCAGGCGCAGAATGTCGAGGCCGCCGCCGGCGTGGTCGGCTCCTCCCCGAACGTCAAGGGCATCGACCTGCAACTGTCCGTCAACGCAGAAGGCCGGCTCGCCAACGAGGAGCAGTTCGGCGACATCGTGGTCAAGACCGGCACGCGCGGCGAAATCGTGCGCCTGCGCGACCTCGCGCGCATCGAGCTCGGCGCCTCCGAATACGGCCTGCGCTCGCTACTGGACAACAAGCAGGCGGTGGCGATCCCGATCTTCCAGGCACCCGGCTCCAACGCGCTGCAGATCTCCGACAACGTCCGCGCGACCATGGCCGAGATCAAGAAGAACATGCCGGAGGGCGTGTCCTATCAGATCGTCTACGACCCCACCCAGTTCGTACGCTCCTCGATCGAGGCGGTGATCCATACGCTGCTGGAAGCGATCGCGCTGGTGGTGCTGGTCGTGATCCTGTTCCTGCAGACCTGGCGCGCCTCGATCATCCCGCTGCTGGCGGTGCCGGTGTCGATCGTCGGCACCTTTGCCGTGATGCACGTGTTCGGGTTCTCCATCAACGCGCTCAGCCTGTTCGGCCTCGTGCTCGCGATCGGCATCGTCGTCGACGACGCCATCGTCGTGGTCGAGAACGTCGAGCGCAACATCGAGGCCGGGCTGTCGCCGCGCGATGCCACCTATCAGGCGATGCGCGAGGTGTCGGGGCCCATCATCGCCATCGCGATGGTGCTGATCGCGGTGTTCGTGCCGCTCGCCTTCATCTCCGGCCTCACCGGGCAGTTCTACAAGCAATTCGCGCTGACGATCGCGATCTCGACGGTGATCTCCGCCGTCAACTCCCTGACGCTGTCGCCGGCGCTGTCGGCGCTGCTGCTCAAGGGGCACAACGAGCCGAAGGACCGGCTGACGCGGATCATGGAAAAGAGCCTCGGCTGGTTCTTCCGTGGCTTCAACAAGGCCTTCACACGCTCCTCGGAGAACTACGGCGCCTCCGTCACCAAGGTGATCTCGGGCAAGGCTGCCGTGATGGGCCTGTATGTGCTGCTGGTCGGCCTCACCGCCCTGTTGTTCCAGCAGGTGCCGAGCGGCTTCGTGCCCGGTCAGGACAAGCAGTACCTGGTCGGCTTCGCCCGCCTGCCCGACGGCGCGACCCTCGACCGCACCGAAGAGGTGATCCGCAAGATGAGCGACATCGCGCTGACCCAGCCCGGTGTCGAAAGCTCGGTGGCCTTCCCCGGCCTGTCGATCTCCGGCTTCACCAACTCGTCCAATGCCGGCATCGTGTTCTCGACGCTGAAGCCATTCGACGAGCGCAAGGATCCCTCGCTGAGCGGGAATGCCATTGCGGCCGAGCTGAACAAGAAATATGCCGGCATCCAGGAAGCCTTCATCGCCATGTTCCCGCCGCCGCCGGTCAACGGTCTCGGCACCATCGGCGGCTTCAAGCTGCAGATCGAGGACCGCGCCGGTCTCGGCTATGACGCGCTGAACGAGGCGACCAAAGCGTTCATGGCGGCGATGCAGAAGGCGCCCGAGATCGCCGGCGTGTTCTCGAGCTTCCAGGTCAACGTGCCCCAGCTGTTCGCCGACATCGACCGCACCAAGGCGCTGCAGCTTGGCGTGCCCGTCACCGAGGTCTTCAACACGCTCCAGATCTACCTCGGCTCCTACTACGTCAACGACTTCAACAAGTTCGGCCGCACCTATTCCGTCCGCGTGCAGGCCGACGCGCCGTTCCGCGCGCGTGCCGACGACATCAGGCAGTTGAAGGTGCGCTCGTCCTCGGGCGACATGGTGCCGTTGTCGGCGCTGCTCAAGATCCGCCAGAGCGCGGGGCCGGAGCGCGCGATCCGCTACAACGGATTCCTGTCATCCGACATCAACGCGGCGGCCGCGCCCGGCTTCTCCTCAGGCCAGGCCCAGGAGGCGGCGACGCGGATCGCGGCCGAGGTGCTGCCGCCCGGCTTTGCCTTCGAATGGACCGACCTGACCTATCAGGAGTTCATCGCCGGCAATTCCGGCATCTGGGTGTTCCCGCTGGCGATCCTGTTGGTGTTCCTGGTGCTGGCCGCGCTCTATGAGAGCCTGACCCTGCCGCTCTCGATCATCATGATCGTGCCGATGGGCCTCCTGGCAGCGATGTTCGGCGTCTGGATCTCCAAGGGCGACAACAACGTCTTCACCCAGATCGGCTTGATCGTGCTGGTCGGCCTCTCCGCCAAGAACGCGATCCTGATCGTCGAATTCGCGCGGGAGCTCGAATTCGCAGGCCGCACGCCGATCCGGGCCGCGATCGAGGCGAGCCGCTTGCGGCTTCGTCCGATCCTGATGACGTCGATGGCGTTCATCATGGGCGTGCTGCCGCTGGTGCTCTCGACCGGCGCAGGCTCGGAGATGCGGCGCGCCATGGGCGTCGCCGTGTTCTCCGGCATGATCGGCGTCACCGTGTTCGGCCTGTTCCTGACGCCGGTGTTCTATGTGCTGCTGCGGACCGTCACCGGCATGAAGCCGCTGACGCATCACGGCAGCGACATCAGCGCGGCGCCGGCCCAGCCTGTGAGCCACTAAAGCATGATGGGATGAGGCCTGGGTGCCGCGATGAGGGAGCTGCACTCCCTCTCCCGCTTGCGGGAGAGGGCTGGGGAGAGGGTGTCTCCCCAATGGGACAATCCCCAAGAGGAGAAAGCCCTCTCCCGGCGCGCGGGACGATGCTTCGCATCGCCCGGACGCGCCGACCTCTCCCGCAAGCGGGAGAGGTGAACGACCCTGCTGCAATCGGTTCAACCTAAAGCCATTCCGCTCCAAACCTGGGCGATTCCCGCGAGCCGCAACAACGAGCACGGTCTTGCGAAAGACCGTCTCGTTGACGCGGGGGAACGCGATCACGCCGAGCGCGGAGCCGCCGAACAACGCCGGCAGGCCGATGGCGAGGTCGACGAAGACCTCGCCGGCATCGGCAAGCTATTTCCGGTTCTCCTCGCAGAACTTCAACGCGGCCAGCGCTTCGCCGGCGCGCGGTATCTGCATCTCGATGCTGTCGTCGTCATCGTCTTCGAAGTCGAGCGTGAGGCGCTTGGCCTTCGACAGGCGGTCCATCATCGACTGGTCGTATTCGAAGATGCCGCGCACGGTGGTCCTGTCCATGACCTCCCACTTCGCCTTCTTCATGATGTCCGCATCGTCAGTGCCGATATCGGCCCGAAGGATCTCGCCGACCGTCTCCCACTCCCAGCCGTCGTAGATCATCACGATCACGATCGTCTTCTCGGAATAGGTGATCACGATGACGTAGTCGCGGTTCTCGTCGTCCTTGTCCTTGTAGCCCCGGCTTGCATTGCAGTGCGTATCCTGCGTCCGCTTTTCGATGGTCCAGTCACCGACCCTGGATTTTTGTGCCAGCGCCGGCCCTGCCCCCAGGACGCCTGCGGCCAGCAAAACGGCGAGAAGGAATCGGTTCATGTCAGCCTCCAGCGCGCATCCCGAGCGAGATGACCATCTCCGCGGGAGAGCCGCAAGGGTCCGTGCCGGCCGGAAGACGTGCCTTCATCCTGATCCGGCCCCGGGATTTGGTGCGGCCGCAGCGCACAAACCCGCCTTCCGGGTTCCCCGCGAAACCCCATTCCCGACGCGACGAAACACCCCTGAAACAGATCGCCGGTTAAGTGGTTGTCAAAACAAGTACAGGGACGGCCACCATGCAATTCCTTCTTGACCTGATCTACGAATATTCCTGCTGTCAGAACCTCGTCGCCCAGCCGCCACGGGAGGACGAGCTATGATCGAGCTGATCTCCGCCCTTCTTGCCCTTTGCAGCGTCGGCGTTTTCGCAGCGCATGCGGTGGATGCCTACCGCACCACGCACTCCTGATCGGTTCGCTCTTCCGGCACTAAAGCGCGATGCAATTAAGATGAATCGTCATCGCGCTTTAGGTTGTTGTTAAGCATGATCACTTCGGAAAACCGCTGCGCACTTTTCCGGATCATGCTTCAGAACGGTCGCCGGTAGAAATGCTCCGAGTGCGTTGCCGCTGGAAAGCGGTTGGCGAGCGCCAACGCTCCCCTCTCGTCCGTTTCGAGCGCGATCTTCTGCGCCAGCATCACGTCGCCCGGGACGAGAAAGCCTGACGGGACGAAGCACCAGCCCATCGTCGCATGCCCGGCCTCGTCGATCTCGTGGACATTGGCGGCGGTGCCGTAGTGGATGCGGTATGTCCTTCCGGTATCACAGCCGACGACGTCGAAATACCGGTGCTCTTCGAACTGCGCGCGCTGCGCCGGCGACAGCCATTCAGCCAGAAGCCGGCGGCCACGAGCATCCGGCGTGTTCTCGCCGAAGAACCGCCGATAGAGTTCACGCAGCGCATGCAAACGCGCACGCGCCGGCGCGCGGAGCCAAACTGCCGCGATCATGTGCAGCTCAGATCAACCGCCGACCAGGCGGGGATAGAACAGCGTTTCCTGCGCGGTCGGATCGAACGATTTGATGCGGGTGACCTCGCCAGGTCCGGTTCGCAGGGCGGCGGTGAAGCCGGCCCCGGTCAGCTCCCGAAAGCGCCGTTCGGCTCGCGCCAGCGCTTCGGCATTGCCAGGATCAAACTCGTGGCGCGTATCGCCCGTCTGGTCCATCACGATCTGGGTTGCCATGTTGAGTCTCCTCATGCCCACCCCTGAAGCTGATCAAAGCAAACGTCGTGCCGTCGGTTCCTGTTGGCAACAATTTTCTCGTGCCGGCGCATCACGCCTTGCTGAACTGGTCAGCGCGAGGCGGCCGCCGCTCCGCCCTCGTCGATCTGCCGGCCCATCAAAGCGATCGCCTTTTGATAGACGCCGGCGGCATTCCAGGCCTCGATAGCGGCGAAATTCGGCTCGCCCGGCTGGTACCCGGCTCCCGCGCGCCAGCCATGAGCCTTCAGGAAATTCGCCGTCGAATTCAGCGCGTTGGCGGCCACCTCGAGATTGCCGGTGCCGTAGGCCAGGATGCTTTTGGGCATGAACTGGGTCTGACCGACCTCCCCGTGCATGGAGCCGCGGGTCGCCCCCGACAGCGTGCCGCGGTCGATCAGCTTCAGCGCGGCGTAGAGCTGGTCGGTGAAGAATTCGGGACGGCGGCAGTCATAGGCAAGGGTTGCGATCGACGACAGCATGTTCTGGTTGCCGCGCTGGCTGCCGAAACCGGTCTCCATGCCCCAGATCGCGATCAAGGGTCCGGGCGGGACGCCATAGCGCTGCTGGATGGAGGCGAACAAGGCAGCCTGTGACTGCTTAAGCTGCCGCCCCTTGGCGACGATGGTGGTGGCGCCGCGCTTGGCGAGAAACTGGTCGAGCGTCAGTGAAAAGCTGCGCTGGCCGCGGTCGGCCGCGATGGTGGCACTGGCGTAGTTGGCCTGCATCAGGGCCGCGAGCGCGGTCTGGCCGATGCCCTTGCCTTGCGCCTCCGCGCTGAACTCGCGCTTCCAGGCCTCGAACCCGCCGGGTCCGTTGCCGCAAGTGGCAGCCTCGGCGGCGGGCGCCAGGCACCCAAACAGCGCCATCGCGCCAAAAAACGCTCCCGCAACAGCCCTGCCCCTGATCATGCCCAGCATCTCCCGTCCTGTACCGATCGGCAATCTTACCCCCTCGAAGGCGCCGACTCCATGGCGCGATCATAGGTCAATTCCAGCCCCGCCAGATTGCCTTCCCTGCGCCATTTGTCGAGCAGCCGCAGGAACGCCACCGGCCCGCGCCAATATTGGCTGTTTCTTGCCGCGATCGGATCGAACACGCCTTCATTGTTGTAGTAGCCGGGCGTGCATTCGGCGAGATAGGTCTGCCGGCCGATCGCGGCCTTGACGACCTCGTCGACCCAGGCATTCTCGGCGGCAAGTGTCGGCTCGAGCGTTCTGGCG
Organism: Bradyrhizobium sp. LVM 105; assembly: GCF_003957705.1. Classification (NCBI taxonomy): domain Bacteria; kingdom Pseudomonadati; phylum Pseudomonadota; class Alphaproteobacteria; order Hyphomicrobiales; family Nitrobacteraceae; genus Bradyrhizobium; species Bradyrhizobium sp. LVM 105. The sequence goes on from NZ_QZMV01000017.1 coordinate 102,516, forward strand.
CCGCGCTTGCGTGTCTGGTCGATGACATAGGCGATGTGCTGCGACTGCTCGTCGATGATGTGCGGGAAGTTGGCGCTCTGGCCGGCCTGCACGGTGACGATCAGGAAGCAATTCGGGAAGCCGCGGCTGTAGAAGCCATGCATCGTCTTGACGCCGCCCTGCCAGCGTTTGGACAGGCTCATGCCGCCGCGGCCATAGACCTCAAAGCCCATGCGCCGGGCGTAATCGGTGCCGACCTCGAAACCGCTGGCGTAGATCAGGCAGTCGAGCTCATAGGCCTTGCCGCCAGCCATGACCGCATTCTCGGTGATGCGATCGACGCCCCGCCCTTTGGTGTCGACGAGATGAACGTTGGGACGATTGAAAGTGTCGAGATATTCGTCGTGAAAGCATGGCCGCTTGCAGAACGCCTTGTACCAGGGCTTGAGCGCCTCCGCCGTCGCCTTGTCCTTGACGACCGCGTCGACCCGGGCGCGGATCTCCTCCATCTTGCGGTAGTCGGCCTGCTCGATGACCTTCAGCGCCTCTTCCATCGAGGTGACCGGTTGCGGCTGCCGACGCGGCGCGAGCAGGATCTCGCCGAGCAGACCGGTCCAGCCGTCCTGCACCAGATCCCGCTCGAACGGCTCGCCTGAGATCACGGCGGTGAAATTGTCCATGCGCTCGCGCTGCCAACCCGCCTTCAGGCTCTCCGCCCAGCCCGGATCCGTCGGCCGGTCGTCGCGCACGCCGATCGCGGACGGCGTGCGCTGGAACACATAGAGCTCCTTCGCCGAACGGCCGAGATGTGGCACGCATTGCACGGCGGTGGCACCGGTGCCGATGATGCCGACGCGCTTGTCGGCAAGTCCGGTCAGACCACCATCGGCGTTGCCGCCGGTGTAGCCGTAGTCCCAACGGCTGGTATGAAAGCTGTGGCCTTCGAAGCTCTCGATGCCGGGAATGCCGGGCAGCTTCGGCCGGCTGAGCGGGCCTCCGGCGAGAATGACGAAGCGTGCGCGGACCTGGTCGCCCCGATCGGTCTCGACCAGCCAACGCGCCTCCTCCTCCTGCCACACCATGCGGGAGATGACGGTCTGAAACAGCGCGCGCTCGTAGAGACCGAAATGACGGCCGATGCGGCGGGAATGCTCGTAGATCTCCGGCGCCCGGGCGTATTTGCGCACCGGCATGTAGCCGGTCTCTTCCAGCAGCGGCAGGTAGATGTAGCTCTCGGTATCGCAGGCGGCTCCAGGATAACGATTCCAGTACCAGGTGCCGCCGAAATCGGCCGCCTTTTCCACGATGCGGAAATCATCGATGCCGGCCTCGCGCAAGCGCGCGCCACATAGAAGCCCGCCGAAGCCGCCGCCGACGACAAGCACCTCGGTCTCTTCACGGACAGGTGCGCGCGCAAAGCCGGGATCGGCCCAGGGGTCGTCGAGGTAGCGACTGAGGCCCCGACCACCTCGACATATTGAGCCTTGCCTTCGGCACGCAAACGGCGATCGCGCTCCTCGCGATAGCGCGCACGAAGGGCCGCGATGTCGACGGTAGGTTCGCCGGCTGCACCGGTCTTGTGTCTTTCCGCTGACATGCATGTCCTCCACTCAGGGTGCTGCTTCGTCGGCAGCTCGCCTCACGTTAGCCCCGAAGAAGTGAGGCATGCAATCACGTCCAACTTTTTTGCGTGAACGCCGCGCGACGTTCCGCTAACCTCGCGCGCAAATCACAAGCGTGCGCCACGCAACGACGTGGCTTCCGGAGGAGACCATGCAGGGATTGATGATGGACATGCCGCTTCTGATCAGCGGCTTGATCCAGTATGCCGCCGACTATCACGGCGAGGCCGAGGTCGTCGCACGCGAAATCGAGGGCGACATTCATCGCTACACCTATGCGGATGCCCACCCGCGCATCAAGCGCATGGCGCTGGCGTTGAAGCGGCTCGGCATGACGCAAGGCGACCGCGCTGGCACGCTGGCCTGGAACACCCATCGGCATTTCGAGATGTTCTACGCCGCACCGGGCATGGGCTACGTGTTGCACACCGTCAACCCGCGGCTGTTTCCCGAGCAGCTCGTCTACATCATCAACCACGCCGAAGACCGCCTGCTGTTCATCGACCGCGCCACGCTGCCGATCGTCGAAGCGATCGCGCCGCAGCTCAAGACGGTCGAGGCTTACGTCGTGATGTCCTCGCGCGAGCGGATGCCCGAGACGAAGCTCGCAAGCGTGCATTGCTACGAGGAGCTTCTGGAGACGGAGAACGACGCAGGCTTCACCTGGCCGGAGTTCGACGAGAAGTCCGCTTCGACCATCTGTTACACCTCGGGCACGACCGGTAATCCCAAGGGCGTGATCTATTCGCACCGCGCCGCCATCCTGCAGACCATGACCTGCTGCAATTTCGATTTCCTGCCGGGTCATGTCGAAGGCGTGCGCGAAGTGATGATGCCGATGGCGCCGCTGTTCCACGGCAACGGCTGGAATATGCCGTTCACCGCGCCCTATACCGGCTCGAAGCTGGTGCTACCCGGCCGCAATTACGAGCCCGACAAGCTCTACGAGCTGCTCGAAGGCGAGAAGGTGACGCTGTCGGCCGGCGTGCCGAGCTTCTGGCTGATCCTGCTCGATTGGCTCGGTCGCACCGGCAACAGGTTCTCCACCCTGCGCGCGACGTTGTCGTCGGGCTCGGCCCCGCCGCGCGCGATGGTCGAGAAGCTGAAGCGCGAGTACGGCATCGACTATATCCAGGCCTGGGGCATGACCGAGGCCCTGGGCTGCTCGATGCCGGGTCTGCGGCCCGGCTCGGAGCACCTCAGCGAGAAGGAGAAATTCGACCGCCGCCAGGTGTCGGGCCGCGCCTGTTTCGGCACCTCTCTTCGTATCGTCGACGACGCCGGAAACGAGCTGCCGCGCGACGGCAAGACCGTCGGTCATCTGCGCGCCCGCGGCCCCTGGGTCGCCTCCGGCTATATGAAGCTGGACGAAGGTCTCGACCGCGACGGCTGGCTGATCACCGGCGACATGGCGGTGATCGACCACCAAGGCCACGTCACGCTGACCGACCGCTCCAAGGACGTGATCAAATCCGGCGGCGAATGGATCTCCTCGATCCAGCTCGAGGACGTCGCGCTGTCGCATCCCGATGTGCTGCAGGCTGCGGTGGTCGCGATCCATCATGACAAATGGCAGGAGCGCCCCCTGCTGCTCGTTGTCCGCAAGAAAGGCGCGACCGTCGACGGCAAGACGCTGCTCGACCATATGCGCCCGAAGATCGCGAGCTGGTGGATGCCGGACGCGGTCGAATTCCTCGACGAGTTTCCGATGACGGGGACCGGAAAGGTGCTGAAGTCGGCGCTGCGCGAGAAATTCAAGGAATATCGCGTCGCATAGGCCGGCGCGCGCGAAAGAATGCCGTCCACCGATCAAGGGAAACGAAAGATGCTCTACCCGATGTCGCCCAAAGTCGTCGAGCTCAAGCGCAAGCTCGAGAGTTTCATGGACCGGCACATCTATCCGAACGAGGAGCGCTTCTATCGCGAGGCCGAGGAACTCGGGCCGTGGAAGGTCTATCCGGTCGTCGAGGAGTTGAAGCCGCTGGCGCGCGCAGAGGGCCTCTGGAATCTGTTCCTGCCGGAATCCAGCCATGGCGCGGGCCTCACCAATCTCGACTATGCCCCGCTCTGCGAGGTGATGGGCCGCTCGCATCTTGCGCCCGAGGTGTTCAACTGCTCGGCGCCCGACACCGGCAACATGGAGGTGCTGGAGCGCTATGGCACCGAGAAGGACAAGGAGCGCTGGCTGAAGCCGTTACTCGCGGGCGAGATCCGCTCCTGCTTCGCCATGACCGAACCTGCTGTCGCATCATCGGACGCGACCAACATCGAAAGCTCGATCGTCCGCGACGGCGACCATTACGTCATCAACGGGCGCAAATGGTACACGACCAACGCAACCGATCCCCGCTGCAAGATCTGCATCTTCATGGGCAAGACCGATCCGGACAATCCGGACCGGCACAAGCAGCAGTCCATGATTCTGGTGCCGATGGACACGCCCGGCATCGAGGTGAAGCGCCCCCTGCCCGTGTTCGGCTTCTACGGCGTGCCCGATCGGGCCTCCGAGGTCGTCTTCACCAATGTGCGGGTGCCCCGGGAGAACATGCTGCTCGGCGAGGGTCGCGGCTTCGAGATCGCGCAGGGCCGCCTCGGTCCCGGCCGCATCCACCACTGCATGCGGCTGATTGGCCTCGCCGAGCGCACCCTGGAGAAGATGTGCCGCCGCGTCCGCAGCCGCGTCGCCTTTGGCAAGCCGGTCTCCGAGCAGACCGTGACGCAGGAGCGCATCGCGGAAGCCCGCATCATGATCGAGCAGGCCCGGCTGCTGACGCTCAACGCCGCCTCTGCCATGGACACGGTCGGCAACAAGGTGGCGAAGGCCGAAATCGCGATGATCAAGGTCGCCGTGCCCAACATGGCCTGCCAGATCATCGACTGGGCGATCCAGGCCCATGGCGGCGGCGGCACCTCGAACGATTTCGGCTTGACCCAGGCCTACGCCACCGCGCGGCTGCTGCGTCTCGCCGACGGACCTGACGAGGTGCACAGGAACCAGATCGCGCGGCTCGAGCTGAAGAAATATTCGAACGCTTAGAACTTTTGCGTTTCGATCTCGCTGCGCATTACTGTGCCCTCTCCCCTTATGGGAGAGGGCATCTCCGCTGGTTGAAACACATTCACTCCGGTGAGGGGTCTGTTTCCGCAGATAGAGACCCCTCATCCGGCGCTTCGCGCCACCTTCTCCCACAAGGGGAGAAGTAAGAAGCACCGTCTTCTCGCTGAACGCGCGCCTCAGCGTTCGCTTTAGTCCACATACACATCCGGATCGGCGCTCGAGCTCGGCTTCTTGAAAGCGTTGCGCAAGGCGGACGACATCGGGACGTTGTAGTTGAGGCCGTTCGGCGGCGTCGGCGATTGCAGCCACTTCTTGTAGAGCACCTCGATCTCCGGGCTTGCGTAGAGCTCTGCGGTGGCACGATCGGCCAGCGCCTTGAACGGCGCGTCCTCCCGTCGCAGCATGATGCCGTAAGGCTCCGGCTTCGAAAACGCCTCCTCGCTGATCATGTAGAGCTGCGGCTCCTTGGAGCGCGCGATCGCAACTGCCAGCTGCACGTCATCGAGTGCGTAGGCCTGTGCGCGGTCGGTTTCCAGCAACAGGAAGGCCTCGGCCTGGTCCTTCGCTGGCATCACGTTGAGGCCGAGATTGCGCTCGGTATTGACCTTGGCGAGCTGCGTCAGGTTGACCGAGCCGGCCACGGCCGTGACCGCCTTGCCCTTGAGATCGTCGATGGTGTTGATCTTCGCGGCCTTCTTGGCCGCGAACCGCGTCGCGCTGAGGAAGTGCGTGTTGGTGAAGGCGACCTGCTTCTGGCGATCGGCGTTGTTCGTGGTCGCCGAGCAGTGCAGATCGAGCGTGCCGTTGACCATCAACGGGATCCGGTTCGACGAGGTCACGGCGAGCGTGTCGACGGCGATGTCGGGCATGCCCAGCTGCTTCTTCACGGCATCGACGATCTTGAGGCAGATGTCCATGGCAAAGCCGACCGGCTTCTGGTTGCCGTCCAGATAGCTGAACGGGACCGAGGCCTCCTGATAGCCCAGCGTGATCTTCCTGGTCTCCTTGATCTTCTGGAGCGTGCCCGAGAGATCTTCGGCGGACGCTGCGCCCGCAAGACTTGCCAGGGCCAGGAAAAGAACGGGTAGACGCATCAGCTGCTCCTCAATGGGGTCGTCGACCTTGTCGCGACGGGATTGCAGAGGTGATAACCGACACATGCAGCATCCGCCAGACGGGACCGCGACTACCAGCTATCGCGCTTTTCAATACTGGGCGAACGGGAGCCGCTTCACTGGCACGTCAGCTGCTGTTCGAACCAGCCCCCCAACTGCTCCGCCAGGGGTGGCCACATCTGCTGAAAGTTCGCGAGCTTACCGACATTGGCGCGGTACATGTCCCGCAACTCGCGCTCGATGGCCGGCAGATCGACACCCGTGCAACCCCCTTCCCTCACGATGGTCTTGCCGGCGACGACGACCTCCTTCACCAGAGACGCATTACCCCTTGCGAACAGCAGCGCCATCGGATCGACCGGCATGATCCGGTCGCGGTCCAGCCGATCGAGATCGATCACCACGTAGTCGGCCGGGTTGCCGGCGACGAGCTCGCCATTTCCAGGAGCCCCCGTCGCGCGGCGTCCGTTGCGGATGGCGAGCGAGAACAGCTCGGCCGGCATCCATGTTGCCTTGAAGCCAAGGCCGCCATGAGCCATCTGCACCAGCCGCATCTCGCGCAGGATGTCGTCATCCTCGTCCAGCGCCAGCCCGTCGACGCCAACGGCGATGGCACAGCCGCATTTGTGCGCCGCGGCGATCGGAGCGAGGCCCGAGCGCAGATGCATGTTCGAGCTGAAATTGGTGACGATGCGGGCGCCAGAGGCCGCGATCATCTCCAGCTCATCCGGGCGCGCGTGGATGCAGTGCGCGAGCGTGAGCCGCTCCGAGAGGAAGCCGATATCGCGCAGCCAGCGGACCATGTCCGGAAAATTCCGGTCGGCCCAGGCGCGCTGGTACGCGGTCTCCAGCAGATGCATGTGGATGCGGCGGTCGGTCCGCGCCGAATTCTCGGCCACCGCCTCCAGCAGCGGCTTCGAGCACCATTGCACGCCGGCAGGCCCGAGCTGCACGTCCACCATCGGGCCGGCCATCGCGGCGGCAATGGCGCCGGTCAGCTCGATATACGCTTTGGGCGACATTGGCGCGCGGACGAACAGATCGTCGATGGTCTTGCGGTCGTCGCGCGACAGTCCCGAGAGCACCGGCTCGGCATCGCCATAGACGATCGGATTCTGGTCGCGCACGGCCATCGCAAACGCGATGCGGATACCGACGTCGGACGCAGCCTTCGCGATGGCCTTGGCCTCGTCCACCAGGGGCATTGTCCCGCTTGGGCGCGTGTAGTGCACCATCATGGCCGCGCAGCCGGCCTTGGCCGAACGCGCCAGCGCCGAGGCCGCGGTCAGATAGGGATCGACGGGCGTGCCGAGCACGGTCCGCAGAATCCAGCTCTCCAGGGGCATGCCGACCGCGCCGAAGGACGACGCCGTGGCGCGGGCATGATCATGCGCATTGACGAAGGCCGGGATGACCAGGGAGCGAGATGCTGGCCCCGCACCATCCGCAATCTGGGTGATGACACCGCCCTCGTGCCGCAGCACGACATTGTCGGCGACGGCGCGATCAGGGCCACGGAACAGGCTGGTTGCCGAAATCTCCGTGGCCATAATCAACCTCCCAATCAGTTGGCGGTATACACCAGCTCCCGCTCCGCGCGCGGCGGCAGAAATTCGCGCGAGAACACTTCCGCAGGCGTCGGGGCGCGGGCGAGCTGGTAGCCCTCGACTACGATGCCAATGGCGCGCGTCATGCGGTCGTCCTTGATGTCGCCGATGCCGATCTCCTTCATCTCCGGCGAGACGATCAGCTTCTCGAAGGAATATTGCAGCCGCCGCTTCTCGACATCCGCGTTGATGAGGTTGTCGTAGTTCACCGCCGCCTTCATGCCGGCATTCTGGTCCTTTGCAATCGCGATCGCGCCCTTGTTGATGGCGCGCACCAGGCCCGCGACGGCCTTCGGGTTCGAGGCGATCAGCTTGCGGGAGACCATCACGCCGTTGGAGTAGAGGTCGAGGCCGTACTCACCGAACGAGAACCATTTGAAATCCTTGTCCGGATCCTGGCGGTTCAGCACCAGGTTGAAATAGCTGGTGATGTTGAAGACGAGCGCAGCGTCGATATCGCCCTTGATCAGCATCGGCTCCTGCAGGTTCGGCGCCATGTTGGAGATCTTGATCTTCTCGCCGTCGAGCCCGTTCTTGCGCGTGAACACGGGCAGGAGGCGCGTTGTCGGCGTGCCCTGCGCGCCGCCGAGCGTGCGGCCCTCGAAATCCTTGATGGTGTTGATGCCGCTGGTCTTCTTGGCGACGATCGCGAACGGCGGCTGATTCCACATCATGTAGACCATGACGGGCGCCTCCTGCGGCTTGGTCGCGGCGTTCTGGATGATGGCGTTGACGTCGCCGAAGCCGGCGTCATAGGCGCCGGACATGATGCGCGTGACGGTGGCCCCGGAACCCTCGCCCTGGTCGATGACGACGTTGAGGCCCTCCTCTTTGAAGAAGCCGTTGTCCTTGGCGTAAAAGAACGCGGCATCGCTGCCTTGGGTCTTCCAGCCCAGCGTGAACTTGATCGTGGTCTCCTGGGCGATCGCGGCCCCCGTGCACAGGGCCAATCCCAGCAGCGCGGCAGTCATTTTTCTCAACATCGAGACCTCCTCAAGCTTCATTGCATGACGGTTGGAAAATTCAGGTGGCGATCACGTCGTTCTTGCGCGTCGCCCAGCCGGTGACCCGCCCTTCGATCAGCGAGAACACGACGTAGAGCGCAACGCCGAGACCGGCGAGTACGAACAGGCCGGCGAAGACCAGTGGCACGTTGAAATTGGAGGACGCGGTCATCATGACGTTGCCGATGCCACGGTTGGAAGCGACCGTCTCCGACAGTACGGCGCCGACGAACGCATAGGAGATCGCGACCTTCAGCGAGGCGAAGAAGAAGGGCATGGTCCTGGGCAGGCCGACGTTCCAGAGGATGTCGAGCTTGCTGGCGCCGAGCGCCTTCAACACGTCTTCGAGCTCGGGCTCGGTGGTCGCAAGGCCCGTGGCGATATTCACGACGATCGGGAAGAAGCAGATCGACAGCGCGGTCAGCACCGCCGGCACCGTGCCCGAGCCGAACCACAGCACGAAGATGGGCACCACCGCGACCTTCGGGATCGAGGAGAAGCCGATCAGCAGCGGATAGCAGGTGTCGTAGGCTGTCTTCGAGACACCGATGATCGCGCCGAGTGCAACCCCGAGCGCTACCCCAAGGACGAAGCCGAACATGGTGGTGGCCAGCGTCTGCACGATGTGCGGCCACAGCACCGGAAAGCGCTCGACCAGGGTCACGAACACCTGCGACGGCCGCGGCAGCACGAGATCCGACATGCCGGTCATCAGGCAGAACAGCTCCCACGCGACGAAGAACAGCACGATCAATCCGGCCGACCACGCCTTCTGCCTGACATCGATCCCGAACATCAGCCTGCTCCCTGCTGGGCCGCGCTACGCGCATCCTCGATGAAGGCGCGCAGCTTCTGGTTCAGCGCGACGAAATCCGGCTCGAAGGTCATGGCGACGGTGCGCGGCCGCGCGAAGTCGACGCGGCTGTCGTCGAGGATGCGGCCGGGCCGTGCGCTCATCACGCAGATGCGGCTGGCGAGGAAGCCTGCCTCGCGCAGATCGTGCGTTACCAGCAGCACCGTCGGCTTGTGCGTCATCCAGAGCGTCTGGAGGATTGCCCACAGCTCCTCGCGGGTGAACTGGTCGAGCGCGCCGAAGGGCTCGTCCAGCAGCAGCATGCGCGGCTCATGGATCAGCGCGCGGCAGAGATTGGCACGCTGGAGCATCCCGCCGGAGAGCTGCCAGGGATAGCGGTTGCCGAAGCCCTTGAGGCCGACCTGCTCCAGCAATGCGTTGGCCTTGTCGCGAAACTCGGTCTTGCGCAGCCTGCGGAAGCTTGAGCGGAACGGCTCGACGATCTTCAGCGGCAGCATGATGTTCCGCTCGATCGTCATCCACGGCAGCATGGTCGGGTTCTGGAAGGCCATGCCCACCCGCATCGCCCGGGCCGCCACCTCGCGGCCGCCGACGATGACGACGCCGCCGGTCGGCTGCACCAGGCCGCTGACGAGGCGCAAAATGGTCGATTTTCCGCAGCCGGACGGGCCGACCAGTGCGACAAACTCGCCGTCGGCGATCTTCAGCGTGGTCTTCGACAGAGCCGGCACGGCGCGGTCGCCGCGCCCGAAGGTCACGGAAGCCTCGGACAGCTCGATGGCGGTCGCAGCAGCGCCCTCCGGAATGGGCCGGCCGCTAAACTGGGCGTGGGGTTGCATGCGCATCACAGGCAAAGTGTATGCAAGCGAGGTGCCAAGCGACCTGCTGCGCAAAATCAACGACTTGATCAGCAGACGCTCCAACGGGCCGGATTCGATTTAGGCAGGCCGGTCGTCAAACTGCATGCAATTGGAGCGCTTGATTGGCACCACGCTGTGCTAAAGAAAACGCTCGACCCCTCCCTCGAGGATTCGCCGATGGCGGCGCGCTCGCCCACCAAGACTTCTGAACCATCGGACAAGGTCAGCGTGATCTGTCGCGCACTCCGGCGCGCGATCATCGAGCAGGCGCTTGAGCCCGGCGCCAAGCTGCCGGAGGATTCACTTGGCGAGCGCTTTGGCGTCAGCCGCACCATCGCCCGCCACGCGCTGGGGCAGCTCGCCGCCGAGGGCTTGGTCGAGCTCCGCCGCAACCGGATCGCCGTGGTGGCGACGCCAAGCTGGCAGGAGGCGCGCGACGCCTTCGACATCCGCATCGAGCTCGAGCGCCTCGTGGTCCGCCAACTCGCCGGCAAGCTGACCAAGGCGCAGATCGCCGAGCTGAACGCCCATGTCGACGCCGAGGAACGTGCCCGCGGCGGTTCGGACGCCGTATCGATTCGCCTGGCCACCGAATTCCACATCCTGCTCGCCCACATGACGAACAGTCCGATCCTGGTACGCTATGTCAGCGAGGTCGCCTATCGCTGCTGTCTGACGCTGTCGCTTTACAGCCGGCCGCATTCTACCGAATGCGCCATCAATGAGCATCGCGCCATCATCGCAGCGCTCGGCAAGGGCGATGCCGCCAAGGTGATGGAATTGATGCATCATCACCTGGATTCCGTGGCCAATCGCGCATTGGTCGCTCCTACTCCGCAGCGTGGCCGCGACCTGCTCGACATCCTCGCGCCCTATGCTGACGAAGTGACGGGCGAGCGCATGGTCAAACTGACGAAGGTCGCTCGAAGAGGTTAGGCTTCGATGCCGCGCTGAACCAGGATGCGCTCGGCGCTGTCATTCCAGACGTCCATCTTCACGATCTGGCCGCCCTTGACGACGAAACGATCGACATAGCGATTACCCTCGAACGGCGTGCCGTCCATCCACTCGCCGTAGAGCGTACCGACGCTGTAGACCACGGTCTCGTCCTCGCCGGGGCAGACGTCAAACCGATCCATCCTCTTCTTGACCCAGCGATAGCGCTTGGCGTTGAAGCCCGTCGGCCCGCGCGGATGATCGAACTCGCGCCCACCGGTGAAGGTGATCACCGTACCCGGCTTCATGTAGGCCGCCGCCGCGTCGGGATCGGGAATCATCGAGGCGGTCAGGTAAGCCTCAACGATCTCGGCGTCGGTCATCGGGTGATCGGCTTTGGCGGGAGCTGACATGGCGGTTCTCCAGAGTACCTGCACTCTACAATTCAGAGCCCAAAGTGCATGCACATTTTTTGCACAATCTGATAGATCGATTGCACACAATCTGGTGCTGCCCGCGCTCACGGCTTCCGGTACGCTGCTTCAGCTGAATCCAATACCATGATCACGCCCGCCGCCTTCGACCTGATCCTCCGCAACGCGCTGTTGCGATCGTCCGCCGTACCCGTCGATATCGGCGTGAAGGGCGGCCGCATCGCTGCGATCGAGCCGCGGCTTGCCTGCGAAGCGGCCGAGGTCGACCTTGGCGGACACCTCGCCCTGCCCGGCTTCGTCGACACCCACATCCATCTCGACAAGGCCTGCCTGCTCGGCCGCTGCGGCCACGATCACGGCAGCGTCTCCGAGGCGATCCGCGCCGTCGCCGGCATGAAGAAGGATTTTACGGTCGAGGACGTCTACGCGCGCGGCGGAAAGGTGCTCGAACGCGCCATCGTGCACGGCACGACGCGCATGCGAACCCATGTCGAGATCGATCCGCGCATCGGCCTGCGCGGCTTCGAGGCGGTCAAGGCGCTCAAGCGCGACTACGCCTGGGCGATTGACCTGTCACTCTGCGTCTTCCCGCAGGAAGGCCTGACCAACGATCCCGGCAGCGACGAGCTGCTGGTGCAGGCGCTGCGCGACGGCGCCGAAGCGATCGGCGGCTGTCCCTATATGGACAGCGATCCGAACGCCCATCTCGCACGCATCTTCGATCTCGCGGAGCAGTTCGACATCGACATCGACCTTCACCTGGATTTCGATCTCGATCCGTCCTGGTGGCATCTCGACGAAGTCTGCTGGCAGACTGAGCGGCGCAACTATCACGGACGGGTCGCGATCGGCCATGCGACAAAACTCTCGGCCCTGCCGCCGGAGCGGATGAAGGCTGCCACCGCGCAACTGGCAAGAGCCGGCGTCGCCGTCACCGTGCTGCCCGCGACCGATCTCTATCTGATGGGCCGCGAGGCCACTCACAACGCGCCGCGCGGGCTGACACTCGCCCACAAGCTCGCGGGCGACGGCGTCGTGTGCTCGGTCGCGACCAACAACGTGCTCAATCCCTTCACGCCGTTCGGCGACGCTTCGTTGCTGCGGATGGCGAACTTCTACGCCAATGTCGCGCACGCCGCGGTGACCGATTTCGACACCTGCCTCGATCTCGTGACCGAACAGCCGGCACGGCTGATGAACCTCGCCGATTACGGCATCAAGGTCGGAAATCCCGCCGATCTCATCGTGCTCGATACGACGGATAGCCGCTTCGCTGTCGCCGAGCTGCCTGATGTCGTGATGGGCTTCAAGCGCGGCCGGAAGACGTTTGAGCGGCAGCGGCCCACCCTGTTCCGACCCGGAACCTGAACGCGCTTCCAGTCGAAACACCAATGGTAAAATCGTCGGGAAACGCAGCCGAGCACAGGACGTTTCGCGCTGATTTCACGGCCGATCTCCCCCCAAAATCCGAGCCCGGTAGAATCCCGGACCGTAGCTGTGCGCATTGAACAAGAGGCCGTCCGGATCATACTAAGGGGCGCTCTGAACCAGCCGGGTTCAGTGGGGAAGTCTGTCTATGTTCAACGCTTTCAGTAGCATCGATTATCGCTCCATTCGGGCCAACACACCTGCGGAAACCGCCGTCAAGCGACTGAACGGAATCGGCGAAGTCCTGTCGGACCTCGATATCTCGGCGATCCACACGCAGGACGACATGACTCGCGCACTCTGGACGCTCGATACCGCCGACAAGTGCATCCGCATGATCGTCTCGGAGTTCCGCACCGCGGCCGCCAAGGAGCAGGTTGTCCGCAAGGCCAAGAGCCTGATCGATGCGATCGAGCTCGCGCGCGACGAAATCTCGAACTATCGCGACGGCCGCAGGGTCTTGAGCTGAACGCAAGCGCGCGACGTCAGCGCTTGATCTTCGCCAATATCCGGTCTGCCTCGGTGCGCCAATCGGCGCTGCGGGCGAACTCCTTGGTGCCCCTGGCGCCGAACAGCCCTTCGTCGGCGAGATCGGCCACCCACGCCTGCCGTTCGGCCGTACCTTGCGCGGACCATGGTGTCAGCCCCGCCTCGCGCACTGTCTCGGCGACCTCCCGCACCTCTTCGGCACGCCGGCGGCCGTGCTCGATCACGCGCTGGAAGAAATAGGCGCCCTGCTTCTCCCAGTTGATCCCGGGAAACGTCTCCGCGAGCGAGGCCAGCACCGCATCCTCGACCCCATAGGCGCGCGCCGTGGTGAAGCTTTCGATGACCATGGCCTCGAGGCCTTTGATCATGATGCTGCGGCACATCTTCACCGCGGAGGACACGCCGAGCTCGTCGCTCGCAACCTTCGCTGCAAAGCCGATCGCATTGAGAAGCGGCTCGATCTCCCTCGCGCCGGGGCCGCCGAGCAGCAGCGGCACCTTGATGCGATAGGGCGGTACCGAGGTCATCACCGCGCCCTCGACGTAGCGACCACCTCCACCATCAATCAGCGCCGCCGCGCGCTGCTTGGCACCGGGAGAGGCCGAATTGAAATCGAGGAACCAGCTGCCCTGGTTGAGCGCGGCGGCACAAGCGTTCGCCACCGGCACGGCCTGGCTGGCGGTGACGGCGGAGATGATGAAGTCGGATTTCGCAGCCAGCTCGGCGTGCGAAGCCGCGAGCGCCACACCGAATTCTGCCGCATGCTGCTTCAGCGAGGCGCCCTGCTCGCTTCCGAGCTTGATGTCGTAGGCGGAGACCTTGATGTCCTGCTGGCGCAAATCCTCGGCCAGAATCCGGCCGACCTCGCCATACCCGACCAGCCCGATCTGCCAGCGCTTCGGATCCGCCATCAGTTCAATCCTCGTGTCGTCTCGTCGAACAGCTCCTCGACCCCATAGCGGCGGGGGATCAGCGACTGCTGGAAGGCGTAGTCGACGATCAGCTCGAGCGGCTTCCTGTTGGCCTCGATCCCGAACGGAACGAGATCGGGTGCCGCCGCAGGCCCCATCTGTTCCTTGTTCCGCTTGAGCAGATCATAAACGCCCGCGACCACGTCGCGACGCGACTTCGCGAGCTTCTCAGTCACCACCACGAGATGATTGACCGGCACGACGCCGCGCCGCGCGTACCATCTGGCGGCCTCCGCGGCCGGATCAGGGAATAGAGGCTTGAGCCTCGGATCATCCGTGGTCTCGCCAAGCACGGCATCGAGCTCGCCGTCGAGCAGCATCTGAAGGATCTTCTTGTCCTTGGGCGCACGCTCGGTGGTATCGACATATTCGGCGACGTGCGGATCCTCGAAGGTGATCCAGCGGATGTTGTCGAGATTGACGCCGTAATCGTTGGCGAGGATGCCCCTGATCCAGGCGCCTGTCGTCGTGCTGAACGAGCGGATGCCGACGCGCCTGCCTTCGAGATCGGTCGGCCCGAGCGATCCACGTGCGGGATCGTAGAGCGCGTAGGAATGCTGGAAACGGCCCAGCATGGTCGCCGGCAGCAGCACCAGCGGCTTGCCATGCGCCTTCGCCATCAGATAGGTGACGATCGCCATCTCGCAGACGTCGAAGGCCTGCTCGCGCACCATCGGCTTGAACGCCGTGTTGGTCGGTGTGTACTCGATGAAGTCGAGATCAAACAGCTCGGAGCGGAGCTCGCCGCTCTTGACCGCCTGCACATGGCGGTGGCTGCCGAGCACGGCCTTCAGCTTGAGACGATCCATCCGCCCGCTCCGCTTGTCTTCGCCTTAGACGTCCTCGGGATTGTCGACATAGACGAGCCCGGCCTTCGCCAGCGCCTCGCGCATATTGTACATGTCAAGGCCAAGCTCGCCCGCGGCGAGGCGCTTGCGCTTGCCGCCCTCGTCAGCGTTGCGCCTCTTCGCCTTCTCGGCGACCTCCGCCGCGTAGCGCTTCGGCACCACCACGACGCCGTCGTCGTCGGCGACGACGATGTCGCCGGGATCGACGTTGACGCCGGCACAGACCACGGGGACGTTGACCGAGCCGAGCGTCGCCTTGACCGTGCCCTTGGCCGAGACCGCGCGCGACCAGACCGGAAATCTCATCTTGTGCAGCGCTTTGACGTCGCGGCAGCCGGCATCGATGATCAGCCCTTGCACACCGCGCGCCTGGAGCGAGGTCGCCAGCAGCTCACCGAACATGCCGTCGGTATTGTCGGTGGTGCAGCCGACGACGAGGATGTCGCCCTTCCTGCACTGTTCGACGGCGACATGGATCATCCAATTGTCGCCGGGCTGCGCCAGCACGGTGACCGCGGAACCGGCTATCGCCGCGCCCGGCCAGACGGGCCGCAAGTAAGGCTTCATCAGGCCGAGTCGGCCATGGGCCTCGTGCACGGTCGAGACGCCAAACGCGGCCATGCCGGCAGGGTCGGCTCGCTTGATGTGGCGAACGACGACCGGCTTCATGCCAGCTCCTCCGCAACCGTCGGGAACAGGCGCTGATAGGCCTCGCCATAGGTCATGGGCACGCCGGTGTTGCGGCTGCCCTGGATGCCGCGATTGAGGGCGACGCGCTCGTAATAGCCCCACAGATGCTTCTGCGCGGCCAGGATCTGGAACGCCTCGTACTTCTCCTTCCAGACCTCGTCGATCTTGAGGAGGAGGTCCGGCTTGTAGTTGCATTGCTCCGGCTGGTGCGGCTCGAACAGAAACACCGGTGGCGCGGCATATTTGTACTGCGCGCCGGGCTTATGGCCCATCGCCTGCGCGACCACGCGCGTCTCCTGCGCGAAATGAGCCGCGTTCGGATGATCGAAATTATAGGGGTCCTCCAGCGCGTGCGTCAGCACGAAGCTCGGATTGAGCTCGCGATAGATGTCGACCATGCGGTCGAAATGCGCCTCGGTGAGCTTCAGTGGATAGTCGCCGCAGTCGAAGAACTCGATCTCGGCGCCCAGCAGCTTCGCCGCGCGCTCCGCCTCGTCCTTACGCCCCGCCTTGACCGATTCCAGCGTCGCGCCCTTCTCCTTCCAGGCGAACTGGCTCTCGCCGCGTTCGCCGAAGGACAGGCAGACGATCTTCATGCGATAGCCCTTCTTCGCATGCAGCGCGATAGCGCCGCCGGCGCGCCAGACGAAATCGCCGGGATGGGCGGTGACCACGAGACCTGTCTTCATGGGACGAACTCCCTTCTTTCGTTTGTAGGCATCAAATCGATCGCGGCCCCTTCATTGGTCGAAGCCAAACAGGCGCGCGGGATTGTCGACCAGAATCTTCTGCTGAAGCTCCGGCTCCGGCGCGAACAGCGGGATCAGATCGACGAGGTCTCCATCGTTCGGCATCACCTTGACGTTGGGATGCGGCCAGTCCGTGCCCCAGATGACGCGATCGGGCGCCGTCTCGACGATCTTCCGTGCGAACGGCACCGCATCGGTAAACGGCGGACCGGCCGAGGACACCCGCTCCGAGCCGCAGACCTTGACCCAGCATTTCTCGTCGCGCTGCATCAGCTCGATCAGGATCCTGAACGGGAGCTGGTCGAGCCCCTCGGCGGCTTTCACCCGCCCCATATGGTCGATCGTGTAGCTCAGCGGCAACTTTGCCAGCATGTCGGCATAGTCCGGCAAGTCGACCGCGTCGAAATGCAGGTCGATGTGCCAGCCGAGCGGCGCGACCATGGCAATGACGCGGTCGAACACGCCCTTGTCGGGCACGCCGCCGAGATGGCGGACGAAATTGAAGCGGCAGCCGCGGAAGCCGCCCTCATGCAACACGCGAAGCCCGCGCTCGGTGATGGAGTCGTCGATATTGGCGACAGCACGGTAGGCGCCGTTGCTCTCAGCGATCGCATCGAGCGCGACCGTATTTTCGGTGCCGTGCACGCTGGCATTGACGATGACCGCGCGCTCGACGCCGAGCTTGGCATGCAGCACCCTGAAATCCTCCAGCGGCGCGTCCGGCGGCGTGTAGGAACGATCCGGCGCATAAGGATATTTCGCGCCGGGCCCGAAGATGTGGCAATGCGCGTCGCAAGACAGCTTCGGCAGCTTGAACTTCGGCGTGCGCGTGTTGGGATCGGGCGGCGGAATGGTCGGCGTGTACATCATGGTCATCAGGTGAACCCGCCGAAGCGAGACCGCTTGTTTCAAGTCTTGCTGCTGACGACCGGCCGGCGCCGTGCCGGCGCGGCATGATCGAGCGGCGGCGCCTGGAACGCGGCAACCGTCGCCTGCACCAATTGCTCGATGGCCGTGGCGGCATCGCCGCCGTCGGCCTCGCCGCGCGACAGGCGCGAAACGCGGTCCGGCGTCACCAGTGAATAATAGAGCGCGCCGAGCAGGAAGTGGCTGCGCCAGACGATCTCGGTGCGCGGAATGTGCGGCAGGCTTTCGTGGACCGCATCGATGAAGGCGTGACTGGTGTCATCAAAGGTCTGCGCGATGATCTTTCGCGCGACCTCGTTGCCCTCCGCCGACATGACGGCGCGCAGCCGCGTGAAGCGCGCCCCGCCGCCGGCGAGATCGCTGCCCGAGGTGAAGGCCGGCACCACATAGGCGCGCACGATCGCTTCCAGCCGGTCCTGCAGATCGCGCACGCGCCTGGCGGCCGCGAGCAGCTCAGAACGGCGCAGATTCATCGGCCCGCAATGGCGCCGATAGATCTCCAGCAGCAGACCGTCCTTGGTCTTGAAATGATAGGTCACGCTGCCGGGATTGGCCCCGGCCGCGTGCGCGATGTCGCGCACCGAGACGGCATTGAAGCCGTTGGTGGCGAACAGCTCCTCGGCCGCGGCGAGGATGGCCTCGCGCATATTCGGCTTGCGCGCCGTTTCCTTGCTGGTGGGCTTGCGTACCATGTGATTTGTACTATCGTACAAAAGATCAGGTCTCGTCAACAAAAACCGGGGCGCGGCTCGTCCGCCAAGGAGTTTGACGCCTACATGCACGCCGAGGCGACCAAATGGGAGCCGGTGCTGAAGGCGGCCATCCGCGCACAGTGAGACGCATATGAGGATCTCCTCCGGACGCGCGTAGTCCCCGCTGCAGCACGCGTGCCGGGGCTCAGAGTGGGATGCCTCCAATACCTCCACGCATCTCGCGGCGAACTTCAATTCCTGTTGCTGCAAGTCAACGCAACAACATGGATAAAGCGTCATTTGTGTTTTGCACGGCTCTGCGCGAGCACGGTCTGGAAAGCACCGAGGACGACGAATGAGCAAACCCGCATTGTTGAGACTTCATCGCTGGATCACTCTGCTCTTCGCCCTTCCCCTGCTCGCGATCATCGTCACCGGCCTGATCCTGTCGATCGAGCCCCTCGTGCAAACGAGTAGCATGAGCGGTGCAGCGATCGAGGCCGGCCGTGTCGTCGAGCTGGTGAGGCGATACGATCCCGACGGCAAGGCGCGCGGGCTCTCCATCGACACGGGCAGCCACAGCATGACGCTCCGGGGCACCAACGTGCCGGCGATCGATCTTGCAACCGGCGAAGCCGCGTCGGTGGGTTCGACCCTGTCCAATGTCTTCCTCTGGGCGCGGTTCACGCATGAACGTCTCATGGGACAGGCCTGGCTGGTGACGGCGTCCACGCTGGCCATGGTGATCATCATGCTGCTCGGCATCGTCATGGGATTGCCGCGGCTGCGCAACACGCTGTCGGGATGGCACAAGGGGACCGCCTGGTTCATGCTGCCGCTGATCCTGCTCAGTCCGCTGACCGGCCTGTGCATGGCGTTCGGCCTGACATTCCAGAGTGGCGCTGCTCCGGCCGCAGCCGGCCGCCCTCTGGCCCTGCCGGACGCGATCCGCATGGTCGCGGCCTCGCACGAGCTGTCGCATGTGATCTCGATCGGCATGCGCGGCGGCCGCATGATGGCGAGACTTTATGACGGCGGCGAGTTGCGCGCCTATGCGGTCACGTCGTCCGAGGTCGCCCCCCTGCCGCGCAACTGGCCGCGCCTGATCCACGAGGGAAACTGGTCGGCCCTTATCGCCGCGCCGCTCAATGTCGTGACGTCGATCGCACTGCTGATCCTGCTATCGACCGGCCTCCTGATCTGGGCGCGGCGAACGTTGCGCAAGCGGCGACCGCGCGCGGAGGGGCCGGCCGACGCGGCAATGGTCGGCGCCGGCTGATCGCGCGGAGAGTCAATTGCGCGCGCCCGCCCGCACCTTCTCCGGTGCGACGCGCTGGAGGAGATCGCCATCGTTGTCGGCCGACGGGATCAGGATCGCGCGATCGCGCGGCAGCGCTTCCGGCATCTCGTCGCGAATGAAGGCCACGAGCTTTTCCCTGATCTCGCAGCGCAGATCCCAGGATTGCGGCGCGTTCCGCGCGCTGACCAGCGCGCGCAGCTCGATGGTGCGCGAATCCGCGTCGATGACTTGAAGATTGACGACGGCCCCGTCCCAGAGCTTGGACTGCTTCACCGCCTCCTCCAGCCAGCTCCGAATGCGCGGAACGTCGGCACGATAATCGACATGAAGCGCGATCACACCGATCAGGGATGCGGTGTCGCGAGTCCAGTTCTGGAACGGCTTCTCGATGAAATAGGACAGCGGCACCACCATGCGGCGCCAGTCCCACAGCCGGATCACGACATAGGTCGAGGCGATGTCCTCGACCCAGCCCCACTCGTTCTCGATGATCACCGCGTCCTCGATGCGGATCGGCTGGGTGATCGCGATCTGCAAGCCCGCGATCAGATTGCTCAGCAGCGGGCGCGCCGCAAGGCCGACGATGATACCGGCAGCACCTGCCGAGGCGAACAGGCTGACGCCGTATTGCCTGACGGAATCGAACGTCATCAGCGCGGTGGACACCGTGATGATGACGATGATGGTGTCGGTGACGCGCTTGAACACGCGAACCTGCGTGACGTGCTTGCGCGCGACGAAATTCTCGGTGACATCGCGAAAATTCTGCAGGTAGCGCGCCGCGCTCATGTCGACGATCCTGATCGAGATCCAGCCGATCAGGGCGATGACGGCGACGACGAACAGGCGCATCATCGGCGTGCGGATCGTGTCGTCGAGCGGCGCGAGCGGCAGGACCAAGGCGACGGCCGCCAAGCACAGCGCCAGCTGGGCCGGGCCGGAGGTCCGCTCGATGAACACGCTCAGCATTGGAAGGCGGGTTCCAAAGGCGCGGTTAAGCAGCCATTTGGCGATCCGGTAAAACGACAGGGCAAGGAGGATTGCTCCCGCAACGAGGCTGAGACCGATGAACCATGACGGTATCCAGCCGAACATCCTGTCGATGTCGGCCATCAAGGCCTGCCAATGCATCGCTTTTCCCCACGTTGCTCTGCGGTAGCCGGCTCAACGCCTCTCGGCCGGCTTCGCTCCCCCGCCCTGTGCAATGCAGCATTCCATAGGTGCAAGTGTTGCCGAACTGGGCTAATTTGGAGCGCTCATGACTCGACGTAGCGGCAGCGCCGATCTTCCCTTGCACACCGGCCGGGTTCCGCCCTGGCTTGCAAGCCGCATGGCCTCGCTCGGGTCGATCGTCACGCAGGCGATCGTGCATCATTATGGCCGCGATGCATTTCTGCAGCGGCTGTCCCATCCGTTCTGGTTCCAGTCGTTCGGTGCCGTGATGGGAATGGACTGGCACTCCTCGGGCATCACGACCTCCGTGATCGGCGCGTTGAAGCGCGGGCTGGGGCCGCTTCAGGACGAGCTCGGGATTTACGTCTGCGGCGGCCGAGGCCAGCATTCGCGCAAGACACCGGACGAGCTGATGCAACTCGCCGACCGCGTCGGATTCGACGGAGCAAAGCTGACCCGCGCCAGCCGCCTGGTGGCGAAGGTCGACAGCGCGGCCGTGCAGGACGGTTTCGACCTCTACCTCCACGGCTTCTTCGTCACCGCCGACGGCAAATGGACGGTGGTGCAGCAGGGCATGAACGGCGACAAGCGCCAGGCCCGCCGCTATCACTGGCATTCCGAGGCGCTGAAGAGCTTCGTCGATACGCCGCATAGCGCGATCGACGGCCCGCAACAGGGCAAGATCGTCAATCTCACCGACCATCGCGCCGAGATCTCACGCAGCGCGCAGCTCGATCTCCTGGGTGATCTCGGTCCCGATCGCATCGTCTTGGAATTCGAACGGCTTGTCGGGACTGTGTCCGAGCCGGCACAGGCCATGCTGCCGCATCTGATCATGCCGACGCATCACGACGTCAGGCCGAAGGACGTATTCGCGCGACGCCTGCACGGCACGCTGGCCGCGGCGGCCGAGCGCGGCCCAATCGACTTTCCGGAATTGCTGCTGACCCCCGGCGTCGGCGCCCGCACCGTGCGCTCGCTGGCGATGGTCGCAGAGGTCGTGCACGGCGCGCCCTATCGCTTCACGGACCCCGCGCGTTTTTCGCTCGCCCATGGCGGCAAGGACCGGCATCCCTATCCCGTGCCGATCAAGGTCTATGACGAGACCATCCGCGTGCTGAAGGGCGCGATCCAGAGCGCCAAGCTCGGGCGGGAGGAAGAGATGCAGGCGATGAAACGGCTCGACGATCAGGCACGGCGACTGGAGCGGACTGCGCGCGGGCCTTCGGTGGAGGCCTACATCGCCGGCGAGCGCGCCGCCTCGCCCGATCTCGACGGCCGCTCCGTGTTCGGCTGGGAACGCGACCTCGCACCCACAAAGAAGCGGACCGGCTGAACACCGGTCCGCGAGTTGGTCGGGAGGAACGCTCTTAGGACTCGTCGGCCTCCGGCTTCTCGTCGAGCCGGTTGGCGGCGTGGTCCTGATATTGTTCGGTCTGGATGGTCTTGCCGTCCATGCCACGAATGTCCGAATGCTGCTTCTTGTCGCGGTTGGACAGGACCATGTTGTCGCCGATCATGTCCTTCGGCACGTCGGTCAGTCCGCCGGTGCCGTCGCCCTTGCCGTGCATGCCGGATCTGAAATGCGTCTTGCTGCCGTGCCCACCTGGCATCGGTTTCTCCTCTTGCAGTGATCTTCCGAATCTAGCGCTTCTGTTGCGCCGGCGTCGGTTTCGGCGGCCTGTGGCCGCTCTGGCCGGAATCGTTGTGCTTGTTGTGGTCACTCTCCTGGTTGAGACCGCCGCGGCTCACGGGAAATTCGCTGTGCCGGGCTTCGGGCCGCGCGCGACGGACTGCGGCGCCTTCCGGATTGCGCCCGATCGCCTGATCGAGCTCGCGCGAGTCCGGAACATCGGGTTTGCGCTCGAGGATACGAACCTGTTGCTCGTGGGTCTTTCTGCCCTGCATGCGAGACCTCCAGTCTTCACCTGCCTCCGCCCTTGCCTGCCTCGTCGTGCGCGTGATGGGAGTCGTGCTCGCCTCCGCCACCAGAGACGCGGCTGTGGCTACGCCGTGAATCATCCGCAGGCGGCTTCTTCACCTGCAACGGCGCTTTGGCGTTCTCGTGTGATGCGCCGGGTCCGCCCTGGCGAATGCTGTTCGGTGTCTTGGTGGATGTCGACATGAATGCCGCCCTCCTTAGCGATCCTGCTGATAGCCTTGATTGGTCGTGTTCTGCTTGATGTTGCCCTGCTGTCCCTGCTGGTCCGGATTTTGCGCGCGCTGCTGGCCGTGCGGCGCCTGATCGGCGGACATTTTCTTATTGTCGCCGGTTCCCTTGCGGCTCTGATTGTCCGGCGGAACAGGTGGCATTTTGCTGGTCATGATCTTGTCTCCGGTTCAGACATCGACTTGCGACATCGACGGCCGTGGAACCCGTCGTCGCGTCCGATGTGCCAGTGACAACAGGACGAAGGGCACACCGTTCCTGATCGATTGCGCGCGAAGAAGATTTTCCGAAGGGACGCTTGTGAGTCAGCCGGCCGCGGTGAGGGAACGATCGATGCTCGCTTCTCTGTGTGCAGTCGCCGGTGTTCCACGCGTCTCTGTCACGGGAAGTTTCGCGATCGCACGCAAGCCCGGCCGCTTGCGCCAGTGGACCTCGGCGGGATCGACGGCCAGTCCAAGTTTCGGCCATCGTACGAACAGCGCTTCCAGCGCGCAGGCCGCCTCGATGCGCGCGAGTTGATGGCCGAGGCAGAAATGGATTCCTGTTCCGAACGAGACGTGACGGTTCGGCTTGCGTTCGAGATCGAGCCGCTCCGGGCGCTCATGGATCGCCGGATCCATGTTTGCGGCGGCGAGCATCGCCATGACGCGATCGCCCTTGTTCAGACGTACGCCTTCGACCACGACATCCTGTCGGACATAGCGCGGCTTGGAGAACTGCACTGGCGAGACGAAGCGCAGGAACTCCTCGACGGCGAGCCCAACGCGGCTCCAGTCCTGCTCCAGCCAATCGCGCAAGTCCGGACTTCTGAGGAGCTCGTAAGCGGAGCCGCTGATGAGATGCGTGGTGGTCTCCGACCCCGCCGCGAGCAGCAGAAAGACCATCGAGACCATTTCATCCGGCGTGATCTGGCCCCCCTCGCGCTCGACCTGGACCAGCTCTGCGATCAGGCCCTCGCCGCCCCGTTCGCGCGCGACCTGCAATTGTCGGCCCAGATAGGCACGCATCTTGCGGAACGCGAACAGCAGGCGGAAGAAGCTGACGACATTGGTCAGCGAGGACATCGTATTGGCCCAGGCGATGAAGCGAGGACGATCGGCCAGCGGCAACCCGAGCAACTCCGAGATCACCGCGAGCGGCAGGATACGCGCGTAGCGCTGGACCAGATCGGCCGGACTTCCCGCCGAGAACAGCTCGTCCGCGAGACCGTCGGCGATGGCGCGGATGCGGGGCTCCATAGCGACGATCGCGCGGCGGCGAAAGGCCTCATCCACGATGCTGCGCAGCCGGGTGTGATCCGGTTCGTCCATCGTCAGCATGTTGTTGGCGATGGTCCTGACGTATCGCGGCATCCACCAGCGCAGACCGGCGACGTCGCCATCTTCCTTTCGCAACGTGAAGGTCGCGCTGTCCTTCAGGACCCGCGCGGCGGCGTCATGGGTCGTGGTGACCCAGACGTCGCCGACGAGAGGGAATCGTGTCGCAACCACGGGCCCGGACATGCGCAACGTCGCGATGGCCTTGGGTGGATCGCGAAAGAAGGCCTCGCTGGTGAAATCGAGGCGCACAATCATGGGATCACCGGACTGATTGCTGGCGTCTCACCCAGATGGTGCGCGGCGCGGCCGAAGCAAGGGGCCTTCCCCCTTCGGAAACGAGCCGCGTCTATCCGCGTTCCGGCGAACGCTGCCCCGTCTTGCGCTGCTGTTGGGTATAGGCGTCCCAATGGCTCCAACTGCCATTGCTGAGACTCTGCAGGTCGGTTGCGAGCGGACGGCGTGTGCGCTTGTCGTAATCGGCGATCACGCGCTCGGACTGGGCGATCTTGCGCTTGATTTCCGCGACCGCTTTCTGAGTCTGGCCGTTCCGCTTCGACGAGGCGATCTCCCCCATCGTGAAGCGCGCGGTCTCGAGCGCCTTCAACTCGGCGCGATTCTTCTTCAACTGAACCCGGTGCCAGGCGATGTTGCTGTCGCTGTCCGCAACCATGTGGGAACTCCGCTGATTCGCTCCCACAGTGTATCAAGCGGCGAATCGGCGCCGCAACGCCCGCCCGACGGCGAAAATACGGTCTTTCTGCGGACTTAGCGCTCGGCGAAGGCCTTTTCGACCACGAATTGGGCCGGCTCGCCGTGATTGCCCTCGACGAAGCCCCGCTCGCCGAGGAGCACGCGGGTGTCCGCCACCAGCGCGGGGCTGCCACAGATCATGACGCGGTCATGGGCGGCTTCCAGCACCGGCAGGCCGATATCGCTGAACAGCTTGCCCGAGGTGATCAGATCGGTGATGCGGCCGCGATTGCGGAAGGGATCCCGAGTCACGGTGGGGTAGTAGATCAGCTGCTCGCGGATGTATTCGCCGATCAGCTCGTCCTTCGGCAGGGTCTGCGTGATCATCTCGCCATAGGCGAGCTCCTTGACGTGCCGGCAGCCATGCAGCAGCACCACCTTCTCGAACCGCTCGTAGGTCTCGGGGTCCTTGATCACGCTCAGGAACGGCGCAAGGCCGGTGCCGGTGCCGATGAGGTAGAGGTTGCGCCCCTCCTCCAGATTGTCGATCACCAGCGTGCCGGTGGCCTTGCGGCTGACGATGATCTCGTCGCCTTCCTTCAGGTGCTGGAGGCGCGAGGTCAGCGGTCCGTCCGGCACCTTGATCGAGAAGAACTCCAGCGTGTCCTCGTAATTGGCGCTGGCGACGCTGTAGGCCCGCAGCAGCGGCTTCTCGCCGACCTTGAGCCCGATCATGGTGAACTCGCCGTTGCGGAAGCGGAAGGTCGGGCTGCGGGTGGTCTTGAAGGAGAACAGCGTGTCGGTCCAGTGATGGACGCTCAAAACGCTTTCCTGATTGAAATTGCTCATCTCACCTTCCCTGTCGCGTCAATTGCGGTTCGAGGCGGTCCAGCTATGCGTCGTTTGTACACGATCATTCGTATACTAATGAATAATCCCGCTTGATCCCGAGGTCAAGGCTGCCCAAGATCGAAAGCGTTGCAGTTAGGAATAAGGAGCCCCTTCCATGGCGCATGACGCACCCCAGGCCACCGGACCCTCCAAGCTCGTGATCCGGAATATCGGCCTGATCCTGTCCGGCGCTCTGGAAAAGCCGATCCTGGACGGCGACACCATCGTCGCCGAGAACGGCAAGATCACCGCGATCGGCCGCTTCAAGGACGTCGACATCGAGGGCGCGACCACCATCGTCGACGCCCAGGGCACCACGGTGGCGCCGGGCCTGATCGACAGTCACGTTCACCCCGTCGCCGGCGACTGGACGCCGCGCCAGAACCAGATCAACTGGATCGACAGTTACCTCCACGGCGGCGTCACCACCATGATCTCCGCCGGCGAAGTGCACATGCCCGGCCGCCCCCGCGACGTGGTCGGCCTGAAGGCCATGGCCGTGTTCGCACAGCGCGCGTTCTGGACCTTGCGTCCCGGCGGCGTGAAGGTTCACGCCGGCGCGCCGGTGATCGAATGCGAGATGGTCGAGGAGGATTTCAAGGAGATGGCCGCGAACGGCGTCAAGCTGCTCGGCGAGGTCGGTCTCGGCGGGGTCAAGGACGGCCCGACCGCGCGCAAGATGGTGGGCTGGGCGCGCAAATACGGCATCCAGAGCACGATCCACACCGGCGGCCCCTCGATCCCCGGCTCCGGCCTGATCGACAAGGACGTGGTGCTGGAGGCCGACACCGACGTCGTCGGCCACATCAACGGCGGCCACACGGCGCTGCCCGACGACCAGATCCGCTGCATCTGCGAGGGCTGCAAGCGCGGGCTCGAGCTGGTGCACAACGGCAACGAGCGCTCGGCTCTGTTCACGCTACGCACCGCGCGCGAGATGGGCGACCTGCACCGCGTCATCCTCGGCACCGACGCGCCGGCCGGCTCCGGCGTGCAGCCGCTCGGCATCCTGCGCATGGTCTCGATGCTGTCCTCGCTCGGCGAGCTGCCGGCCGAGATCGCGTTCTGTCTCGCCACCGGCAACACCGCGCGGATGCGGCAGCTCGATTGCGGCCTGATCGAGGTCGGCCGCTCCGCCGACTTCGTCATCATGGACAAGGCGCAGCACTCGCCCGGCAAGAACATCCTGGAGAGCGTCCAGCTCGGCGACCTCCCCGGCATCGGCATGACCATCATTGACGGCATCGTGCGCACCCAGCGCAGTCGCAATACCCCGCCGGCGGGGAAAGTGCCGGAAGTGGTGACGAAGTAGGCCCGGGCGGAGCGGCCAACCGCTCCGCATCGTCCCTCGAAGGGTTTGAACAGGTTTGCGGCCTGCTGCGTCTAACGCAGGCAGCCCTCGGCGGCGGCAGTTCATTGCTGGACCATCGAGGGAGACATGAAAAGCTCATCGCGAATAGCCGTCGGCGTTGCCGGCGCGGTGGCGGGCTATATCGCCACTTTTGTGCTGTTGTCCTTTGTCGATTTCGGCAACCGGGCGGACCCGATCACATCGGGTCTGCTGGGACTGTTCGTCTACTCCCCCATCGGCGCAATCGCCGGCGCGGTGCTCGCAAGCTGGCTGGTGACGCGCCCAGAGACGGACGCAAGCAACGGAAGCGTCGCCCGCACCAGTCTGAAATCCCTTGGTATCGTCGCACTCTTCTGCGTCGCAGCTGCCGCCACTTACCTCGCCTACGCCTATGCGACCGCGACGCCGTGGCTCAATCCGAACGCGGCCAATCCTCTTCTCGTGTTCGAGGTCCGTTTTCCGGCAGGAGTAACGGTGCCGGCATCAGCACAGGGCATCACCATCGAATTGCAGACCGACCTCAACACCATGCCCGCCGAATTGACCCCGGCCGCCTTCCATCGCGACGGCGACCAGCCCGTCATCGCAGGCGAAGTTGAACTCGCCTTTCGAACCTCGCACCGTCAACTCGCTGTGAGCATCCAGGGCCAGCCGACCCGGATCTACCCGATCGACTTGACGGCCCGTGCGCCGCATACGCCGGAGTTCGGAACGTGGCGGCGGCTCGCTGACGGCAGCGAAATCCGCTACCGCGCCAAATGGCCGGGCAAGACATAAACGTTGAGAACGGCACTCTTTTGGAACTTCACGACGCGCATAGATCTGCGCTCCTTGTTCAACTGAAGGATGGGAAAGGGGCGAAGCGCCGTGCCCACGATCTTTTACTGATTGAGAAAGATGGTGGGCATGCTCGCGCCTTCGCTCTGCGAGCTACGGCGGACAAGTCGCTTTGCCCACCCTACGGCACCGTCGTTACCGTAGCTTGTTCAAGAGCGTCATCAGCGTCTCGCGCTCTTTCGCATCAAGCGGCGCCAGCGTCTCACGCGTGATCGCCAGTGCATTCGGCGCGACCTTCTCCGCGAGCTGCTGGCCGGCCCGCGTCAGACTCACCAGCAGACGCCGTCCATCCTCGGGGTCCTGACTGGTCTCGGTCAGGCCGCGCGCCGTGAGGCGGTCGATCACGCCCTTGATGGTGGCGACATCCATCGCGGTCAGGCGGCCGAGCTGGTTCTGCGAGCACGGACCGGTCTCGGCGAGCTTGGACAGCGCCGCCCATTGCGTCGGCGTCAGATTGGTGCCGATATCGCGGGCGAAGATCGAGCTGTGGCGCTGCCAGACCTGGCGCAGGATGAAGCCAACCTGCTCGTCGAGCACGTAAGGCGGTTTTGCCGGTTTGATGTTCTTCTTCGCCGTGACGCTTCTCGCCATCCGCTCGCAGCCCTTCCCTTTGCCCTCACAACGACAGATGC
Organism: Bradyrhizobium sp. LVM 105; assembly: GCF_003957705.1. Classification (NCBI taxonomy): domain Bacteria; kingdom Pseudomonadati; phylum Pseudomonadota; class Alphaproteobacteria; order Hyphomicrobiales; family Nitrobacteraceae; genus Bradyrhizobium; species Bradyrhizobium sp. LVM 105. Next base: position 131,102 of record NZ_QZMV01000017.1, read on the forward strand.
GCGTCGCGGATATCAGGACGCGCGTCGAGCTCGGCCATGGTGCCGCCGAAGCAGATGCGGCCGCGCTCGATGATGTAGGCGCGATCCGAGATCAAGCGCGCGAAGTGCAGATTCTGCTCGGAGACGACGATGCTGACACCCTCCTTCTTCATGGTCAGGATGGCATCGACCATCTGCTCCACGATCTTCGGCGACAGGCCTTCCGAGGGCTCGTCGAGCAGTACCAGCGAGGGATTGCCCATCAGCGTGCGGGCAATGGTGAGCATCTGCTGCTCGCCGCCGCTCATGCGGCCGCCCGGTCGGTTCTTCATCTCACCCAGATTGGGAAACAGCGCGAACAGCTTTTCGCGTGTCCAGTACGGCGCGTTCGCACGCTTCGGCTGCTTGCCGACTTCGAGATTCTCTTCAACCGTCAAATCGGTGAAGATACGCCGCTCCTCCGGCACGTAGCCGAGCCCCTCGCGCACGATCTCGTGGGTCGGCTTTGCCGAGACATCCTTGCCCTCGAACATGATGCGGCCGGTTCGCTGTGCGACGAGGCCGACGATCGAGCGGAACGTGGTCGACTTGCCGGCGCCGTTGCGCCCCAGCAGCGCCACCACCTCGCCCTCACCGACCTCGAAGCCGATGTCGAACAGGATATGCGCTGGGCCGTAATGGCTGTTGAGGTCCTGCACCGTGAGCTTCATGCCGAGGTTCCCTCGCGGTGGCGGGCATCGTAGACGAGGCCCTCGCCGAGATAGACTGCCTGCACCTGCGGATTGCCGCGAACTTCCGCGGGCGAGCCCTCGGCGATCAGCGTGCCGCGGTTGAGCACGATGATGCGGTCGGCATGCTCGAACACCACGTCCATGTCGTGCTCGGTGAAGAGCACGCCGATCGACTTCTCTCGCGCGATCTGCGCCGTGAGCCGCATCAGATCGACGCGCTCGCGCGGCGCCATGCCCGCGGTCGGCTCATCCATCAGCAGCAGCTTCGGCTGGTTGGCGAGCGCGACCGCAAGCTCGAGCCGCTTGAGGTCGCCATAGGCGAGCTCGCCGCAGGGGCGATCCGCATAGCCGCCCATTCCGACCAGTTCGAGCAGGCGGCCGGCTTCGTCGCGGTCGAACTTGGGTGCCGAGCCGAACAGATTGAACAGCTGCTTCCCGTGTGAGATCAACGCGACCTGCACGTTCTCGCGCACGGTCATGGTGGCGAAGGTCGCGGTGATCTGGAAGGTGCGCCCGACGCCGAGCCGCCAGACATCGCGCGGTTTCCTGCCGGTGATCTCTTCACCGAGCAGGCGAACATGGCCGCTATCCGGCTTGTTCTGGCCGTTGAGCATATCGAAGCAGGTGCTCTTTCCCGCGCCGTTCGGCCCGATCAGCGCAAGGATTTCGCCGGCTCGCAGCGAGAACGACACGCCGCGCACGGCGTGGATGCCGCCATAGGATTTGGTCAGACCTTCGACCGCAAGAAGTGGGGGTGCAACGCTCATTCGGCAGACTCGATCGGCTTGGCAAGCAGGGGTGAGGCCGGCGGCGCCACTTTCCTGCGGCGTTGTGCCAACGTTTCCAGCATGCCGACGATGCCCTTGGGGAAGACGACGACGATCAGCATGATGAAGCCGCCGAGCACGAGCTTCGACAGATCGGTCTGGCTGACCAGCCAGATGTTGAGCGCCTTGTAGACGATGGCGCCGATCACCGCGCCCGACACCGTCTCGACGCCGCCGAGCAGCACCATGACGAGCGCATCGACCGACAGCGAGATGCCGAGATTGTCAGGGAAAACGCTGCCCTTGAGGTAAGCGAACAGCGCGCCGCCGATACCGGCGGTCGTGCCTGCGATCACGAACGCCGTCCACTGGATGCGTTTGGCGTCGATGCCGATCGCTTCGCTGCGCAGCAGCGAGTCGCGCGTGGCGCGAAGCGCGTAGCCGAATGGCGAGAACACCATGGCCCGTAGCGCGATGGTCACCAGCGCCGCAACGCCGAGCGTCAGCCAATAAAAGTGCGACGGGCTCGCCGCCCACTTTTCCGGCCAGACGCCCAGGATGCCGTTGTCGCCGCCTGTTACGCTCACCCATTGGAACGCGATCGACCAGACGATCTGTGCAAAAGCCAGCGTCAGCATCGCAAAGTAGACACCGGACAGCTGCACGGCAAAGAAGCCGAATATCGCGGCGCCCATGCATCCGAGCAGCGGCCCGAGCAAGAGGCAGACCACCATCGGCAGCCCCGCCATCTTGGCAAGGAATGCGATGCCATACGCACCGAGGCCGAAATAGGCGGCGTGGCCAAACGACGCCAGCCCGCCGACCGACATCAGGAAATGCAAGGAGACCGCGAAGATCACGAAGATTGCGATCTCCGAGCCGACGGTCAGCGCGTAGTTGCCGGCGAACAGCGGCAGCGTCGCCGCGATGACCAGCGCCGCAAGCGCGGCCAGCCGCTCGTTCGACGTCAGCGGCCGCCACGGATTGACGGTGAGCCCCGGCGTCTTGCGCGCGGGCGCCTCCGGCTTTCCGAACAGGCCCCAGGGGCGCACGATCAGCACCACCGCCATCACCAGGAAGACCAGGATGATGGAGATCTTCGGGAAGATCAGGATGCCGAAGGCATTGAGCTCGGAGACCAGCACCGCCGCGACGAAGGCGCCGATGATGCTGCCGAGGCCGCCGATCACCACGACGACGAAGACCTCGACGATGATGCGCAGATCCATGGCGTGATGCACGGCATCGCGCGGGATCTGGAGAGCGCCGCCGAGGGCGGCGAGGAAGACGCCGACCGCGAACACCGATGTGAACAGCCATTTCTGATTGACGCCGAGGGCGGCAACCATGTCGCGGTCCTGCGTCGCGGCGCGCACCAGAACGCCCCACCGCGTGCGTTGAAACAGCAGCCAGAGGATGCCGAGCACGACCGGCCCGAGCACGATCAGGAACAGATCGTAGCTCGGGATGTTCTGGCCGAAGAAATCGATGGCACCCCTGAAGCCCGGCGCGCGGCGGCCGACGAGATCGTCGGGCCCCCAGACCAGCACCACGAGATCCTCGACCATCAGGGTCAGGCCGAAGGTCGCGAGCAGCTGGAACAGCTCGGGTGCGTGATAGATGCGGCGGAGCAGCACCATCTCGACGATGATGCCGATCATCGCCACGGCCAGCGCGGCCAGCACGATGCTGCCCCAGAAGCCGAAGGCGCCCGACAGCCTCTCGGTGAGCGTAAAGGCGATGTAGGCGCCGATCATGTAGAAGGCGCCATGCGCGAAATTCACGATCCGCGTCACGCCGAAGATGATCGACAGGCCCGAGGCCACCAGGAACAGCGACGCCGCGCTGGCGAGACCGGTCAGAAACTGTACGACATAAAAGGCCATCGGCGGTCCGGGTTGGTTGGATCTCAGTGCTGGGCTTCATCCTTCGAGACGGCGCTCCGCGCCTCCTCAGGATGAGGTCCGGGACCCTCATGGTGAGGAGCGCGGCGACGCCGCGCGTCTCGAACCATGGAGGCCCCGGTCTCTCTTGCTTCAATCCTTCGGCCGCAGCTTCTCGACTTCGGCGTCACCAGGCAGATAATCCGCTCCCTTCTTGTAGGACGAATCCACCATCACGCCCTTGCCGTCCTTCAGCGCGGTCTTGCCGACGAAGGCACCGAGTGTCGACTGGTGATCGATCTTGCGGAAGGTGATCTCGCCGAACGGCGACGGCACGGAGAGGCCTTCCGCCGCGGCAATCAGCTTCTCCGGATCGGTCGAGCCGGCCTTCGCGAGAATGGCGGCGGCCGATTTGATGGTCTGGTAGCCGACGATCGAGCCGAGGCGCGGATAATCGTTGTACTTGGCCTGGTAGGCCTTCAGGAACGCGTCATGCTCGGGCGTCTTGATCGAGTACCAGGGATAGCCGGTGACGATCCACCCCTCGGGCGTCTCGTCCTTGAGCGGATCGAGATATTCGGGCTCGCCGGTGAGGAACGAGACGACCTCGCGTCCCTTGAACAGGCCGCGGGTGTTGCCTTCGCGCACGAGCTTGACGAGGTCGGCGCCGAAGGTGACGTTGAGGATCGCTTCCGGGTTGGCGGCGGCAACCGCCTGCACCACGGGACCCGCGTCGATCTTGCCCTGCGGCGGCCATTGCTCGTCGACCCACTGGATGTCCGGACGCTTCTCCGACATCAGCTTCTTGAACACCGCGACCGCCGACTGGCCGTACTCGTAATTTGGCGCGATCGTCGCCCAGCGCTTGGCCGGCAGTTTGCTGGCGGCTTCCACCAGCATCGCGGCCTGCATGTAATTGGAGGGGCGCAGGCGGAAGGTGTATTTGTTGCCCTTCGACCAGGTGATGGCGTCCGTCAGCGGCTCGGCCGCGAGGAAGAACACCTTCTTCTGGTTGGCGAAGTCGCTGACGGCAAGGCCGATATTGGACAGGAACGTGCCGGCGAGCATCGCAACCCCTTCGCTCGACACCAGCTCGTTGGCCGCGGTCTGCGCGTCCGCCGGCTTGCCGCCATCGTCCTTGGAGATGACGACGAGCTTCTTGCCGTTGATGCCGCCGGCCGCGTTGACCTCCTCGACCGCGAGCTGCCAGCCCTTGCGATAGGGCTCGGTGAACGCCGGCAGCAGCGAATAGCTGTTGATCTCGCCGATCTTGATGTCTTGCGCCAGGGCCGAATGTGCCATGCCGCCCGCCAGAAGCGCGAAGGCCGCTCCCACAAAAGTGTTTCTCGCTCGCATCCCAACCTCCAGTTTTTGAACTCTTGACGTCTTCAGCGTGACCTTGTCGGAGAAGCTGTGCCCGCCTCCCCGGTTCGAACCTATCTCAGACCGTCTTCGCCCTTGATCTCCGCGACCGTGAGCCCGCCGACGCGTGGCAGCGGACGACCGCTGTCGGTGACGGCGACGGCGACCATGATCTCGTTGGCCCGCGGCGCATCGTTGATCTGCACCTCCATGCCGTCGAAATGGCTGCGCACGAAAGCCGCATCCTTGTGCCCCAGCGGAATGTCGAGCGTCGTGCCCGGCCCGCTGCGCTTCTTCGACGACGGGATCAGCGCCGCGCCCTTGCTCAGGACTTTGCGCACCGGCGCCCCCATTTTCGGGTGCAGGATCGCGGCGGCGTGCTCCAACTCGCCGTTCTCGCCGACGGCCGCGGCCTTGCCATAGCTCTGCGCCTTCGCGCCATCGATGCCGAGAGCAGCCACCGCACGCTTCGACAAAAGCTCGCCCAGCTCCTCGCCGATCGCGATCAGCGGCGAGAGATCCTCGACATATTGTCCAGCGAAAGGATTTTCGATCACGGCGATCGCAGCCGCACGCCGGGTCGGCGGCGAGACCTGGCGCCCCATCTCCATCTGCGTTTCTTCGACGACGGTGACGATCTTGCGGATGATCGCGCTCATGGTTCGCTTCCCTGTTCAGGCACAGACCGCGTTCTCCGGCAGACGCGGGCGCGTTCGTTGCTCTTCGATATCCTTAGGTCCGATGACAAGCATATCACCACAAAGCTGCAATACGGCACCCTCGATCAAGCCGCGATCGAACAATTGACGTGCACATTCCGCGCCAGATTCGAGGGCGGCTGCGATCTCATTCTGTGACAATTCACCGACATGCCGGGTGACAAGACGCGCGCCGAGATCGCTGTCGGGCTGAAGCTCGCAGGCCGGCTGCCTGACGATGGCAGGATGCCCCGGAAGATCGACGGCATTGGCGATGACCGTCGCCGCGGCATCGGCCTGCGACGCCGTTGCGGCCAGCACCGTTACCGCGTCGGCAATCCCGAGCGAAAAGCTGCGGCCGTGGCGTCCGCTGGTCGCGACGCCCCCTACCTGGTCATCCGCATCGACCCGCATGGCCCGCATGACGCCGTCACGATCGGGACGATCCATCAGGCCAATCGAAAAATGCTCGCCTCTGCCGAGATGAAGGGCGATATCGCCGCCATTGTTGACATAGGCGCGATCGAGCGCCGCAGCGCCCAGCATGGCGCCGAGAATCTCCTCCGCCACACTGCCGGCAACGGCGGCCATCGGCGTGATGAAGCCATCAGCGGCAAAGGGCGCGACCGCCGCGTGCATCCGGCGCGCCACCACGCCCCTCAGCGAGGTCCGCGCCGCGGCCGCGGCGCGCAGCTCCGGCAGCTCCGCGCAGAGCTCGTCGAGCAATCCGGTGAACCGCTGCGCCGCGGCCGCATAGGCCGCACGGACCGCGTCCGCACGCCCCCTCGCCTCGATGATCAGGTCGATCGGTCCATCCTGCAAATGCAGCCGCCGGCCGTCGGACAGCAATGCGATTTGCGGCAGCCTCGTCATGCCCGTGGCCCAGGGATCGGGTTCTGCCACGGCAGCTGCCGCACATCGTCGCCGTTCTGCACCTCGGACAGCGGCTTCACGTAATCCATGTGGCCGCCGAGCGCGGCGTAATCAGACAGCTTCATCGTGAACTCGATCGGCGCGACCAGCGCCGGGGTCGGAACGTAGCCGAACGCGCCCGCCGGCATCTGCGTCACATCGACCATGTAGGTGATGCCGCCGCCGGGCCAGACATAAACCGGCGCACCGCCGCTGGTGACGCGCGTCAGCGCGTCCTTCACCGAGCGCGTCAACCGCACAGGATTGTCGGTGACGCCGGCGCGCAAGGAACCACCCGCACCCGCCATAAACAGCACCGTGCACAGCGCCGGCTCGCAATTCTCCTGGATGCGCTCGACCGAGAACTTCAGATCGGCCGGCATCGCGGTCTCGACCGGCTTCAAGGCCTCGTCGAGCACGTAATAGGACGAGTGCTCGCCGGTCGTGGAGACCATCAGCATGGTCAGACCGGGTCGCGCCTCCTTGGCATCGAACGGCCCCAGGATCGCCAGCGGATCGGAAATGTTGGTGCCGCCCCACCCCGTGCCGGGATCGGCGACCTGGAAATAGCGGCCCGGCGTCGAGCGCCGGCCCTTCATCTTGATGCCGGTGTCGGCGATGTCGAGCAGCTTGCCGGCCTGGTGCTCGCTCAGCACGCCTGTGATGTGGTCGTCGACCACAACGACTTCATCCACCTTGCCGTGCCATTGCTTGGCGAACATGCCGATCGTCGCCGAGCCGCAGCCGACCCGCATGCGCTCTTCCCGGATGCCGTTGACGATCGGCGGCTGCCCGGCCTGCACCACCACGGTGGCGCCGCCGTCGATGGTGAGCTCGACCGCCTTGCAATTGGCGAGGTCCATCAGCGTGTCGCAGGTGACGCGGCCCTCCTTCTTGGAGCCGCCGGTCAAATGATGCACGCCGCCGAGCGACAGCATCTGCGAGCCGTATTCGCTGGTGGTGACGTGACCGACCGCCTCACCCTGGGCGCGCACGGTCGCGGTCTCCGGCCCGAGATAGCGGTCGGTGTCGATCTTCACCTTGACGCCGCAATAGGAGAAGATGCCCTCGGTGACCACAGTCACCATGTCGACGCCGTCAACCTCGGCGGAGACGATGAAGGGCGCCGGCTTGTAATCGGGGTAGGTCGTGCCCGCACCGATCGCGGTGACGAAGGTCGAGGGCTCGTGGACGATCTTGCCGTCCCAGTCTTCGGTGCGGCTGAACGGAACCAGCTTGCCGCCATGCGAGACAGTGCGCTCCAGGATCACGTGCGGATCGACGCGGACGAGCTTGCCGTCGTGGTTGGCGTAGCGGTCGCAGGCACCCGCCGCGCCCGGCTTGATATAGCACATCACCGGACACGCATCGCAGCGGATCTTGTCGATGGCGGCGCTCGTCGTTTCAGTCACCATGTCGGACCCAGCTGGCGCGGGTTATCATTCGTATACGAACGATGTTGCGCGCGGTCGCCTCCGGCTGTCAAGCGGCGGTGCAGTGCAAAAGATGCAGCTGCCGCATAAAACCTCATTTGCCTATCCGCTCTGTCCACTAACAAGGCAGTCGCGCTGCACTGCGGCATGCACGGCTTGCACGTTTGTGTACAAACGGTATCGTCGCGATGTCGAATTTGATGCGGGCTTGGACCCAAGACTTGGACCTAAGGATGACGCAGACACCGATCCGCCTCACCGTGAACGGCAGGATCCACGAGATCGATGCGGCGCCGGAGACGCCGCTGCTCTACGTGCTGCGCAACGATCTCGCGCTCAACGGCCCGAAATATGGATGCGGGCTCGGCGAATGCGGCACCTGCACTGTCCTGATCGACGGAGCCGCAGCACGTGCCTGCGTGATTCCCGTCAGCGGCTGCGCCGGCCGCGACATCGTGACGCTCGAAGGTCTCGGCACGCGCGATAGGCCCGATGCCGTGCAGCAGGCCTTCATCGACGAGCAGGCCGCGCAATGCGGCTATTGTCTCAACGGCATGATCATGACCACCAAGGCTTTGCTCGCGATCAACCCGCGGCCGACCGAACAGGAGGCGCTGGCGGCATTGCGCTACAATCTCTGCCGCTGCGGCACCCATGTCGAAATCCTGCGCGCCGTGATGCGGGCGTCGGGCCAGCTCACCGAGGCGGCTGACTGATGGCCTCCCCTGTTTCGAACGGAGCCGACCGGTCATCGGGATCGCTTGTCGTCGTCCGCACCGTGGACGAGGTTACATCCGAGACCTTCGTCCGCATCACCGCCGACGGTTCGGTCACGGCCTATAACGGTCATGTCGATCTCGGCACCGGCATTCGCACGGCACTCGGTCAGATCGTCGCCGAAGAGCTCGATGTATCCTTCGCGCGCGTCGTGATCGTGCTCGGCGACACTGCCTTGGTGCCGAACCAGGGCGCGACCATCGCCAGCGAGACCATCCAGATCACCGCCGTGCCCCTGCGCAAGGCCGCAGCGCAGGCGCGACACTTTCTGATCGCGCGCGCGGCGGAGCGGCTGGAGCTGCCGGAGGCCGATCTCAGGATCGAGGACGGCCTCGTGCGCGGACACGACAACCGCAGCGTCAGCTATGGCGAGCTGATCGGCGGCGAAGAGATCCGGCTCGAGCTTGCCGACGATGTCGCGGTCAAACCCGTCGGCGACTACGCCATCGTCGGCCAATCCGTCCCGCGCGTCGACCTGCCGGCCAAGGCCTCGGGCGAGTTGACCTTCGTCCACGACATCCGCGTGCCCGGCATGCTGCACGGCCGCGTGGTGCGACCGCCCTATGCCGGCGTCGATGCAGGACCCTTTGTCGGCACCAGCCTGATCGCGGTCGATGAAGCATCGGTCCGCGGCATTCCTGGGCTCGTTGCCGTGGTGCGCATCGGCGATTTCGTCGGTGTCGTCGCCCAGCGCGAGGAGAATGCGATCCGCGCGGCGGAGCAGCTCAAGGTGAGCTGGAAGCCGACGCCCACCCTCACCGATCTTTCCGACGTCGAGACCGCACTGCGCGCCAATCCATCGACCCCGCGCACACTGATCGACAAGGGCGATGTTGGCGCGGCGATATCAGGCGCGGCCAAGCCGATGCAGCGCACTTATGTCTGGCCATATCAGATGCACGCCTCGATCGGCCCGTCCTGCGCGGTCGCGGATTTTCAGGACGGCAATATCCGGGTCTGGTCGGGCACGCAGAACCCGCACGTGCTGCGCAGCGACCTTGCGCTCCTGATCGAGCGGCCCGAGAGCGAGATCGAGGTCATCCGCCTCGAGGCCGCGGGCTGCTACGGCCGCAACTGCGCCGACGACGTCACCGCCGACGCGTTGCTGCTGTCGCGCGCGGTCGGCCGTCCCGTGCGCGTGCAGCTGTCGCGCGAGCAGGAGCACGCCTGGGAGCCCAAGGGCACCGCGCAGCTCATCGACGTCAATGGCGGGCTCGATGCCGACGGCGGCATCGCCGGTTACGACCTCGCCACGCGCTATCCCTCGAACGCCGCGCCCACGCTGGCCCTGCTGCTCACCGGCCGCATCCCGCCAGATCCCGCCGTGCTCCAGATGGGCGATCGCACCGCGATCCCGCCCTATGACTACGAGCACATGCGCGTTGTCGCCCACGACACGCCGCCGATCGTGCGCGCATCCTGGTTTCGCGGCGTCTCCGCGCTGCCGAACACCTTTGCGCACGAATCCTACATCGACGAGGCTGCCACCGAGGCCGGAATCGACCCGATCGAATATCGCCTGCGTTACCTGAAGGACCAGCGCGCCATCGATCTCGTCAATGCCGTGGCGGAGCGCGCCGGCTGGACGCCACGCCCTGTGAGGCAGGACAAGGGCGGCGAGATCGTGCACGGGCGCGGCTTTGCTTATGCCCTCTATGTGCACAGCAAGTTTCCCGGCTACGGCGCGGCGTGGTCGGCCTGGGTGACGGACGTCGCCGTGAACAAGACCACCGGCGACGTCAGCGTGACCCGCGTCGTTGCCGGACAGGATTCCGGCCTGATGATCAACCCGGACGGCGTGCGCCACCAGATCCACGGCAACGTGATCCAGTCCACCAGCCGCGCGCTGATGGAGGAGGTCTCGTTCGAACGCGGCGCCGTGGCGGCGCGGGAATGGGGCGCCTATCCGATCATCCCCTTCCCCGACGTGCCCAAGATCGACGTCCTGATGCTGCCGCGGCAGGACCAGCCGCCGCTCGGCGTTGGCGAGTCCGCCTCGGTGCCGAGTGCGGCGGCGATTGCCAATGCGATCTTCGATGCCACCGGCGTGCGCTTCCGCGAGCCGCCATTCACGCCCGAGCGCATCCTGAGGGGGCTTCACGGCGAAACATCGTCCGCGCCCCAGCCCCTGCCCGCGCCCACGGCCCCGCCGCCATCTCGCATCTGGGAAAATCCGTTGGCCAAGCGCGCCGGCATCTTCGCAGCAATTACGGCGGTGTGCACCGCTGCGATCGGCATTGGCGCCGCGCTGCTGCCAGGGCGCGCCATCGCGCCGATCGCGCGACCGGATGCATCGGTCTATTCCGCGGCGACGATCGCCCGCGGCGAGCAGCTCGCGGCGCTCGGCAATTGCGCGGAGTGCCACACCACGCTTCGAGGCGCGCTCAATGCCGGCGGCCGCGCGCTGGAGACCCCGTTCGGCACGATCTACAGCACCAACATCACGCCCGATGTCGACACCGGCATCGGCGCATGGTCCTATCCCGCCTTCGAGCGCGCGATGCGCGACGGGCTGCACCGTGATGGGCGGCAGCTCTATCCGGCCTTTCCCTACACGCACTTCGCCAAGACCAGCGACGCCGACATGCAGGCGCTCTACGCTTATCTGATGGCGCAGCCTGCGGTGCGCGCGACGCCGCCGACGAACGAGCTCGCCTTCCCGTTCAATCTCCGGCCGCTGCTTGCAGGCTGGAATGCACTGTTCCATCAGACCCAGGAGTTCAGGCCCGATCCCGCGAAGTCGGAAGCTTGGAATCGCGGCGCCTATCTCGTCGAAGGTCTTGGCCATTGCAGCGGCTGCCATTCGCCGCGCAACGCGCTCGGCGCCGAGCAGCGCAATGCCTATCTTGCCGGCGGCTTTGCCGAAGGCTGGGAAGCGCCGCCGCTGACCGCGCTCTCGCACGCGCCGATCCCATGGAGCGAGGACGAGCTGTTCGCGTACTTGCGCACCGGCCATTCGCGCTATCACGGCGTCGCCGCCGGTCCGATGGCACCTGTGGTCAGGGACCTCAGAGCTCTGCCGGATCAGGACATTCGCGCGATGGCGGTCTATCTCAACTCCTTCAACGCCGCCGCCGCCGATGCGCCTGCTCTCGCCGCGAAACTGGAGAGCGCAACGCAGGTCACCGTCGCCTCGTCCATCGGCGCGCGACTCTATCAGGGCGCCTGCGCCGTCTGCCACGAGGTCGGCGGCCTGCCGCTGTTCGGCAGCCGCCCCTCGCTCGCGCTGAACAGCAACCTGCACAGCGCGACGGCGGACAATCTGGTCCAGGTGATCCTGCATGGGATCGCCGAACCGGTCACAAGCGATCTCGGCTACATGCCCGCGTTCAGGAACAGCATGAGCGATGCGCAAATCGAGGAGCTCGTCACCTTCCTGCGCAAGCAGTTCGCACCGGACAAGCTGGCATGGTCAGGCGTACGCGATATAATCGCGCGGGTGCGTGGGTCGATGCACTGAGGTAAGACGAAGGAAGGCGTAAAGCTCGCCTGCGTCCATCCTTCGAGACGCCCGCCTACGGCGGGCCCTCAGGATGAGGACGGAGTGCTTGGCAGCAGTAACAATAAGGCAAAGCTGCCGCTTAGCCTCATCCTGAGGAGACCGCGAAGCGGTCGTCTCGAAGAGGCGCTTGCCCAGACCTCGCCCAGCTCACATGCTTTAACTCTATCCGTGCTGCTTCATCTCCACCGGCGGCGTGCCGTGGGTGTGGAACGACTCGATCGTCTTCAGCCCCCACGCCTGGCCCTTCTTGCGCTCCTCCTCGGTCCACACGATGGGCTTCCAGTCGGGCGCGAGAATGAGGCGCGCGCCGGCATTGGCGACCTCGACGCGGTTGCCGCCGGGCTCGTAGACGTAGAGGAAGAAGGTCTGCTGGATCGCATGCTTGTGCGGGCCGGTCTCGATGTGGATGCCGTTCTCGAGGAAAATATCGGCCGCGCGAAGAATCTCCTCGCGGCTGTCGAGCGCGTAAGTGACGTGATGGAAGCGGCCCGGCACGCCTGAATGGTCAAGCGAATAGGCAAAATCGTAGCTCTTGTTCGACATCGTCAGCCACATCGCAGCTTCCCGGCCGTCGTTGAGTACGATCTGCTCCGTGAGGCGGCAGCCGAGGTAATTCTCGAAGAATTCGCGGTTGGCCTTGATGTCGACGGCGAGGCAATTGAGGTGATCGAGACGCCGGACATTGACGCCGCGCGCGGGAAAACGCTGCGCCTGGTTCTTCAGTGCGGGCTTCAGCTCCGGCGGCGCCTGATACCACTCGGTCTCGTAATAGAGCTCGACGATGTGACCGTCGGGATCGCGGCAACGGAAGGTCGGGCCCTGCCCCATGTCGCCGTCGATCCAGCCAATGTCGAAGCCGGACCCTTTCAGCGCGGCGACGCGGCGCTCCAGCGCCTGCTGGCTGCGTGCGCGCAGCGCCATGTGCTCCATGCCCGAGGTTTTCGACGCCGTCAGCTTCAGCGAGTAGCGCTCGTAATCGTCCCAGCCGCGCAAATAAACCGACTCGCCCTTTTGGCCGCTGACGGTCATGCCCATGACGTCGACGAAGAATTTCAGGCTCTCATCGGGCTTGGGCGTCAGCAGCTCCATATGGCCGAGATGAGCAAGATCGAGGATCGGTTCGGGCTGCATGTCTTCCTCCAGCACGGCCAGCGATCCGCCGGATCGCGCGATCGGGTACAGGGTTGCACCACGCTCACCCGCCCGAAGGCGACACCGAGGCCGCCGATTCATTTGTACTAATGTACAAATGATTAGGTCCCGTCAACAAATCAAACGCCACCGCGGAACCGGATGACTTCGTTGCGCGCGGGCCAACATCCCCGAAAACGGGGAACCGAGTGGCCGGATGGTAAAATATTCCTTAACCGCTTTTTGCGCCAACGGCCGTGGAATTGCAGCATTTTCCTGCCGTTTCCGCCCATAAGTCTGCGTTCGGAAACAAATCTCACAGCCGAATTGTCGCGGATTTAACGAAGCGGGCGCGCCTGGCGCTTAACCGTTTGTCCAGCGACGGCCGCGCATAGTCCGGGACAAATCCCTCGCTCTTGCCAGGTTCATTGATCGTGACATCCTTTGGACGCGTGATTTCGGTTCGCGGATCGCTCGCCCGGGTCGGGCTGCTGGCGGAAAGCCAGATGCCCATCTCGGAAGTTCGGGCAACCGTCGGCCGCTTCGTCAGCATTCGCAGCGCCAGCTCGGTCATCGTCGCGATGATCACCGAGGTGTCCTGCGAGAACCTGTCCAGCAGCGACAGCTATATCGCGGTCGCCTCGGTCGACCTGCTCGGCGAGATCCTCAACGCCAGCGACAAGCCGAAATTCCAGCGCGGCGTCACCAATTATCCGACCATCGGCGATGCCGTCGACCTGATCACCAGCCAGGAGCTGCGCACGATCTACGCGCCGACCGGCTCGGACCAGATCAATGTCGGCTTCCTCCAGCAGGACCGCTCGGTCGTCGCCTATGTCGACGTCGAGGAAATGCTGTCCAAGCATTTTGCGGTGCTGGGATCGACCGGCGTCGGCAAATCGACCGGCGTGTCACTGCTGCTCAACGAGATCCTGAAGGCGCGCCCGAACCTGCGCGTCTTCCTGCTCGACGTGCACAACGAATATGGCCGCTGCTTCGGCGACCGCGCGCTGGTGCTCAACCCGCGGAACCTGAAGCTACCGTTCTGGCTGTTCAACTTCGAGGAAATCGTCGACGTGCTGTTCGGTGGCCGCGCCGGCGTGCCCGAGGAGCTCGACATCCTCGCCGAGGTGATCCCGCTCGCCAAGGGCGTCTACACCCAATACCAGAACGCCGACCGCATCGGTCTCAAGCGCATCGATCCCAAGCAGATCGGCTACACCGTCGACACGCCGGTGCCCTATCGCCTGGTCGACCTGATGTCGCTGATCGACGAGCGCATGGGCAAGCTCGAGAACCGCTCCTCGCGCATCATCTATCACAAGCTGATCTCGCGCATCGAGGCGGTGCGCAACGATCCGCGCTACGCCTTCATGTTCGACAACGCCAATGTCGGCGGCGACACCATGGCCGAGGTCATCAGCCATCTGTTCCGCCTCCCGGCGAACGGCAAGCCAATGACCGTGATGCAGCTCGCCGGCTTCCCGGCCGAAGTCATCGATTCCGTCGTCTCGGTGCTCTGCCGCATGGCCTTCGATTTCGGCCTGTGGAGCGACGGCGTCTCGCCGCTGCTGTTCGTGTGCGAGGAAGCGCATCGCTACGCCTCCGCCGACCGCAATATCGGTTTCGGGCCGACCCGCAAGGCGGTGTCGCGCATCGCCAAGGAAGGCCGCAAGTACGGCGTCTATCTCGGCCTCATCACCCAGCGTCCGGCCGAGCTCGACGCCACCATCATCTCCCAGTGCAACACGCTGTTCACGATGCGTCTTGCCAACGAGCGCGACCAGGCGCTGCTGCGCGCTGCGGTATCGGACGCCGCCGCGAACCTGCTGTCCTTCGTGCCCTCGCTCGGCACGCGTGAGGTGCTGGCCTTCGGCGAAGGCGTCGCGCTGCCGACGCGCTTGCGCTTCAAGGAGGTGCCGCCGCATCAATTGCCGCGCGGTGAGGCCACCATCTCGAGCGTGCCGTCGGTTACCTCCGGCCACGACATGCACTTCGTCAGCGCCGTGCTCGAGCGCTGGCGCGGCGCCACCTCGCAGCGTGACGTGCCGAACGATCCGGTGTTCTCGGCCCCGCCCGCCAAAACGCTCTCCAACGTCGAGGCCCCGATGCTGCAACCCTCGATGGGGCTCGATCCGGACCGCTTCTCGCTCCTGAAGAAGCCGTTGCGGTAACGACTCTCGCCTCCCGAACGCGCTGCAGCGTGAAAGCTGCTGCGCAGAGCCGGCAAGGAAGATTCGCATCCGGCGGTGGCTTCGAAGACGGGCTCTCCGGGCGGCAGTCAGAATCGCAGCCGCCTTGCCCATATCGGTTTCAGCAATTCGAGCACGGTGAGCACCAGCAAGCCTGCGCCGAACGTGACCATGAGATCGTCCAGGTGCAGGGGACCGAAACGAAACAGGCTGGACGCCGGCGGCCAGAACAGAGCCGCGGCGAGAACAAGCGCGATCGCCAGGAATATCCAGAGCAATGCCGGGTTCGGACGGAAGAAGGCGGACAGGAACGACGCGCTGAAGGACCGGTTGACCAGCACCAGCGTAACGATGCAGACGACGAGCGCGATGAAGGCGAGCGTGCGTGCCTCATCGGGAGGAACGCCGGAACGAAGCGCGACGATGAAGATCGCGGCGATCAGCGCGAACGCCAGAACACCCTGAAGAACGCTCCAGCCGACCAACGCCCACGAGAACAGCTCCGCATCGGCGCGCCGTGGCGGACGCGCCATGACATCGCGTTCCTCCCGCTCGGCTTCGAACACCAGCGAACAGACGGGGTCGATGATGAGCTCCAGAAACGCAATGTGAACGGGGCCGAGAATCACGGGCAGCCCGAACACCAGGGGAAGCAGGGCCAGCCCCGCGATCGGAACGTGGACGGCGAATATGAAGGCCATCGCCTTGCGGAGATTGTCGTAAATCCGGCGCCCGAGGCGGACGGATGCGACGATCGAGCCGAAATCGTCGTCGAGCAGAACGATCGAGGATGCCTCGCGGGCCACATCGGTGCCGCGGCCGCCCATCGCGACCCCGATATGGGCAGCCTTCAGGGACGGCGCGTCGTTGACGCCGTCGCCGGTCATCGCGACGATCTCGCCGTTGCGCTTCATCGCCTGCACGATCCGCAGCTTCTGCTCGGGCAGGACCCGAGCGAACACGTTCACGTTCCTGACGAGCGCTTCCAGCTCGCTCTCGTTCGCGAGCTTGATCTGCGCACCGGTTACGACCTCTTTGACGTCGAGCCCGGCCTGCGCGGCGATCGCCATGGCGGTCGCAGGATAGTCGCCCGTGATCATGACGACGCGAATGCCGGCCGACCGACATTCCGCCACTGCCTCGGGGACGCCAGGGCGAAGCGGATCGGCCAGCCCGACGAGACCGAGGAAGCGAAACGAAAAGCCTTCCTGCGAGGTCGGCAGATTCTCGCCGTCACAGGTCGCAGCGGCTACGCCCAGCACGCGAAGGCCATTCTTTGCCATCGCCGCGACCGAATCGCGCATCGCCTCCTGCTGCGCACCATCCAGCTTGCAGAGGCGGG
This sequence comes from Bradyrhizobium sp. LVM 105, assembly GCF_003957705.1. Taxonomy (NCBI): domain Bacteria; kingdom Pseudomonadati; phylum Pseudomonadota; class Alphaproteobacteria; order Hyphomicrobiales; family Nitrobacteraceae; genus Bradyrhizobium; species Bradyrhizobium sp. LVM 105. The sequence continues at coordinate 147,811 of NZ_QZMV01000017.1, forward strand.
CAATCGCCTCGGGGGCGCCTTTCGCCGAAGCGAAGACGTCCTGGCGATGCGGCAACCGCCAGACCTGGGTCATCGCCAGCAGCTCGGGTCGCAGGCCGTAGGTGCGTATCAAGGTCGGAGCGCCGCCGGCTTCCTGATCCTTCGGCAGCTTCTCCTGCACGAACGTATGCAGGGCCTTCTCCATCGGATCGAACGGTTGCGGCGAGCTCGCCAGCACGCTGCAACGCGCCAGCTCGAAGAACTCTGCTCCCACAGGAGCGGGCTGCGATGAGGCAAGGCTCATGCTCGTCCCGTCGCGCAGCCTCAGTTCCGCAACCGACATCCGGTTCTGCGTCAGCGTGCCGGTCTTGTCGGTGCACAGCACCGTGGCGGAGCCAAGCACCTCGATCGCGGCGGCGCGCCGCGTCAGCACGCGCGCCTTCGAAATGCGCCAGGCGCCCATCGCCATGAACACCGTGAGGACGACGGCAAACTCCTCGGGGAGCATCGACATGCCGATCGCGATGCCTCCGAGCAGCGCCTGCAGCCAATCCCCGCGCAACGTTCCGTAAAGCAGGACGGCGGCCAGGCTGATCACCGCGCCGCCGAGAAAGCAAAGCCGCACCAGCCGCGCGGTCTGTTGTTGCAACCGCGGCGGCTCTGCCTGCAAGCCATGCAGCGACAGTCCGATCTTCCCGATCTCGCTGCGAGGGCCGGTGGCCTCGACCTCGGCCAGGCCCTCGCCCCGCACGACCAGCGAGCCCGAATACACAAAAGGCTGATCGTCGCCGCCCGGGCGATGCTCGGCCAAAGCGGCTTCGGGCGTCGGCGTTTTGACGGCCTGCTTGCGAACCGGGACCGACTCGCCGGTCAGCAGCGACTCGTCGACCGCCAGATCATGCGCGCTGACGAGCACCGCGTCTGCCGGCACCCGGTCGCCTTCGGCCAGGACGAGAAGGTCGCCACGGACGACCTCCCTGCCTGCGATCCGCCGCCGCTCCCCATCCCTGACCACGAGCGCGCGCGGACTGGTCAGCTCCCGCAGGGCTTCCAGCACCCGTTCGGTGCGGGTCTCCTGCACGATGGTGATCACGACGGAGATGCCGCCGAATGCGAGGAGCAGCAGCGCCTCGCGGAGGTCGCCGAGCAGGAGGTAAACCAGCCCGCCGCACAGAAGCAGCGCGAGCATCGGTTCGCGCAACACTTCGAGAACGATGCGCAGCGGCGTGCGCCGTTCCGCCCGAGGCAGCTCGTTGTAACCGTCCTGTTGCAGCCGCAGCCGAGCCTCGGTTTCGCTCAGCCCGCCGGAAATGCCGCGTTCTGCCTTGCTCACGTCTTCCGCCGCAGGCTCCAGAGACTTCCAGCCCCCACGATGGCTGTCACAAGCAGGACAGCGACGAAGGTCTGAATGATGGTGAAGTTCAGGGCATCACGCGCCACGAACAGCGCGGTGATTGCGCCGGCAATGACAAAGAGGATGCGGAAGATGATGCTCATGGTCGTGTCTCCAGTTGGCATGACCTTGAGCCCACCTCACCCGTCGACTTCAGGGCAGAACGCTGCTTCGGCAATCATGCAGGCGGACAGTACCGGCGGGCCTCCGCACGCATTTGCGGAATGTCAAACCGTTGCCTGAGACGCGATGTCGCTGATCCCGCGAACTCCGTCGCTTGCTTGCTGCTTTGCATGTCCATGACAAGCGCGGCCGAACGAGGGGCGTGTCACTCGCATGCGAAAATGACGCCGCCGGCGGGAAATAAAGTTCCCGCCCTGCGAGAACCGGAATGATTCCACAATCGAACACGTTTTATTAAGAATCTCGCCCCCTATTAGCACAAACACTTCGGCACAACCTCCACGATTTCCGTCAAAGTCCACGGACGGAGACGCGGACGAGTCGTGCCTGCTAAAGGGCGCCATCTCATGAACCTGCGAGCATCCATCGTCGCGACGTGCGTCGGCGCAGCATTCTTCGGGGTTGGCTACATGTGGAACTACCAGCCGGACATGGTCAGTCCCGATGAAATATGGAGCATCTTTCAATCCGAGCACCGCAAGGCCCGAGCGGCGGTCTCTCGCGTGCTGATCGAGCCGCATTCAGCTCACTTCAGAGGCCTGCGAACGGTCGAGGCAGACGCTGCGAGATACGTGTGCGGCGTTGTGAACGCGAAAAACAGGGCCGGCCACGCGATCGACGCCGCGTTCGTCTACACCGTGGCCAGCGACTTCGCCCGGGTCGACGACGACGGCCGGATTACCTCCCAACACTTTGCATACAAATCGTGCCCAACGGCGACCGAGGTCAGGACTGCCGAACAACAAATGCCGGTAACACCGGGCGCGCTGGCGGTGGCCAAGGCCGTCGGGAAGGTCATTCCCCCATCCAGTGGCGGCACGATGGAGCAACAGCTTGGCCAACTCGCGGCGCGGACAGCAGCAGTCGCACCGGGAGCGGCGGGCTCGCCCGGTCCGGCGAGGACAGGACCGGCCGGGACGGGACCGGTGCCGGCAGGGCAACCTTCTGTTTCGCCGGTGAAGCCTGTACCGGACAGCGAACCGATCTGGCAGGCGGATCGGCCGCCGGTCGCATGGCCGGCGCCGCCCTCAGGCCAGTGCCCGGCTAAATCGACGCAGGAACGGACGGCCGCTGAATCCTTGGCTGTCGCGAAGGAGATCGAAGCGCGTTGGGAGCAGTCGAGAACATTGGAGACGAAGCGTGTGTCGTCGGAAGAGATCAAGAGAGCACGCTGCGCGCTGCTTGCGATCGATCCCGCCGACAAGGACTATCCGCAGGCTTGGGTAGCCTTCGTGCGGCTGCGCAACATCGAGCGAGACCTGGCCGGTTGAGGCGCGACGTCTTCGGCCGTCGCCAGCGCGTTGTTGCAACGCAAGCCCCGCGTCCTGCCGCCGACATGACGGCCGGTCCCACGATCGCTCCGCACGGTCCATGTACAAATAGAGCGCGCGCCAGATTACACGCGGACATTGCGAAGATTTTCTGCAACGCGTTCATCACGTGTGCTATCTAAAAGCGCTGCTTCGGAGTGATCCCCGCCCTATGACGACCCAGCGGCCCATAAGCTCTGACGACGAGCATCGGGTGCTCCAGTTCAGGCCGCGCACCTCGCCTTCCCCTGCGGTCCGCCGCGGTAGCGGTACCGTGCAGCCGATGCGCGTTGCGCCCGAACCGCTCGACCTGTCACGCTACGAGCAGCCTCGTGCCGAGCCGGGCGATTACCGTCATCGCATGCTCGCCAACATCGCGGCGCTGGCCTTCACGATCGCGTTGACCGCAATCGGAATTTGGCTCGCGGTCAGCATCGCCGACCTGCGCCGGACCCAGGATTGCGTGCTGATGGGCCGTCGCGACTGCGTCAAGATCACGACGCCGCATATCTAGGCCCGATCCGCCGGCCGGAGGGAGCTCCGGCGGGCATCCCCAGCCCCGTCCCCTCGCCTGTCCGGCTCCATTGAACTCAGGGCGGCGCTCCGATATACGGGCTTTCGACCCGGCCAGAGCGGGGGTTGAGGGCGTCATCAGGGGCGCGATGCCCACCCACCGTGCCACTCTGGACAATCTGACAAATACCCGCAATATATCAAAGGCTTAGTGATGTCCTCCACATTCGATCAGGTCGCCACGATCATCGCTGAAACTTGCGACATCCCGCGCGACACGATCACGCCGGATAGCCATGCCATCGACGATCTCGGCATCGACAGCCTCGATTTCCTGGACATCGCGTTCGCGATCGACAAGCAGTTCGGTATCAAGCTGCCGCTGGAAAAGTGGACCCAGGAGGTCAACGACGGCAAGGCGACCACCGAGCAGTATTTCGTGCTGAAGAACCTGTGCGCCCGCATCGACGAACTGGTTGCGGCCAAGGGCGCGAGCGCGTAAGCGCGCGGCCATGCAACTCGAATACTTCCACATGATCGATCGCATCGTCGACCTCAAGGTCGACGAGAAGACGATCGTCGTCGAAGCCCAGGTCCCGAAGGAGAGCACCGTCTTCGAGGGGCACTTCCCGGGTTACCCCTTGATGCCCGGCGTGCTCCTGATCGAATCGATGGCGCAGGCCTCGGGCTGGCTCCAGCTCGGCGTATTCAAGTTCGAGCGCATGCCGATCCTTGCCGCCGTGAAGGAGGCCAAGGTGCGCGGCTCGGTCTTCCCCGGCGACCTCATGAGCATCGAGGCGAGTCTCACCTATGAAGGCTCCGGCTACGCCATGACCGAATCCAAGATCAGGGTCGGCGGCAAGCTGCGGGCGAACTCGACGCTGACCTTCACGCTGATCCCCTTCCCCAATGCGGATATGCGCGGATACATGGCGAAAGTCGCCGAGCGTGTCGGCTTTCCCCAACAGGCCGTCTCGCCATGATTGACACTGCTGCGAAGCCCGGCCAGACCGAAGTCTGGATCACCGGCATTGGCCTTGCGACCTCGCTCGGCGAGGGCCTGGACGCCAATTGGGCTGCGCTTCAGGAGAAGCGCATCAACGTCGACGAGAAGGGCTTTGCGCCCTACATCGTGCATCCCCTGATGCCTGTGACCTTCGACAGCCAGATCCCGAAGAAGGGCGACCAGCGCCAGATGGAAGCCTGGCAGCGCATCGGCACCTATGCCGCCGGCCTTGCGCTCGACTCTGCCGGGATCAAGGGCAACAAGGACATCCTGTCGAAGATCGACATGGTGGTGGCCGCCGGCGGCGGCGAGCGCGACCTCAACGTCGACACCGGCGTCCTGACGGCCGAGGCCAAGGGAGCGAACGCGCCCGGCTTCCTCAACGAACGGCTGATGAGCGATCTGCGGCCGACTTTGTTCCTGGCGCAGCTCTCCAACCTGCTCGCCGGCAACATCGCCATCGTGCACGGTCTTGGCGGCACTTCGCGCACCTTCATGGGCGAGGAAGTCGCGGGAGCCGATGCCGCCCGCATCGCGCTGGCGCGCATCGCCTCGGGCGAGAGCGACATTGCCCTGGTCGGCGGCTCGCACAACGGCGAGCGCAAGGACCTGATGGTCCTCTACGAATTCGGCGACTTCAACCTGAAGGACAAGTTTGCACCGGTGTGGGCGCGCAAGGACCACGCCGGCTTCGCGCTCGGCTCGGCCGGCGCGTTCCTGGTGCTGGAATCGAAAGCCCACGCGCAAGCGCGCGGCGCAAAGCCGTTCGCAAGATTGTCGAGCGTCGTGGCCGATCTCGCCCGACGCAAGCAGCCCGGCGACATGGCCGCGACGCTGGAGCAGCTCTGGGCCAAGCTGCCCAAGCGCGAGGGCAAGGGCGCGATCATCACGGGCGCGACCGGTGCGGAGCCGGCGACGAGCGAAGAGCGCGGCTTCCTGAAGGCTCACGCCGACTTTCCGGTGCGTTCGACCGGCACGATGTTCGGCCACACCATGGAGACGCAATTCCCGCTCGGCATCGCGCTCGCCGCGCTGTCGATCTCGCGCGGTGCGCTGTTCCCGCCGAACGATTCCACCGGCACCGAGATTGAAATGCAGGGAGCACCCACCCAGATTGTGGTGGTGGGAGCCGGACACTGGCGCGGCGAAGGCATGGCGCTGGTCGAGGCAGTTGGCTAGCTCACCCGGGGGATCGACATGACTGCACCACGCGACAAACTCGGGCGTCCCGTCGTCGTCGTCACCGGCATGGGGATCATGACCTCGCTCGGTGCCGGCAAGGCCGACAATTGGGCCAAGCTCGTCGCCGGCGAATCCGGCATCCGCACCATCACCCGCTTTCCGGTCGATGGCCTGAAGACCACGATGGCCGGCACTGTCGACTTCGTCGGCGTCGAGCCGTTCTCTTCCACCGGCCTGTCCGAACGGATGGCTGAGCTCGTCACGCAGGAAGCGCTCGATCAGGCCGGCATCGGCGCCAAGGCCGATTTCCCGGGTCCGCTCTTCCTCGCGGTCGCGCCGGTCGAGGTGGAATGGCCGCAGCGCCGCGAACTCGGCCGCGCCGTCGGCAAGCCCGACTTCACCTATGACGATTTGCTGCGCATCTCCGGCGGCGGCAAATACGCCGCTTATCATCACCGTTTCATGTTCGGCTCGGTCGCAGCTTACCTCGCCGAAACCTTCGGCACCAAGGGGTCGCCGATCTCGCTGTCGACGGCGTGCGCGTCCGGAGCCACTTCGATCCAGCTCGGCGTCGAGGCGATCCGACGCGGCGAGACCGATGCCGCGCTGTGCGTCGCCACCGACGGCACGGTCAACCCCGAGGCCATGGTGCGCTTCTCGCTGCTCTCGGCGCTGTCGACCCAGAACGATCCGCCGCAGGCGGCCTCCCGCCCCTTCTCCAAGAACCGCGACGGCTTCGTGATGGCCGAGGGCGCCGGCGCGCTCGTGCTCGAAAGCTACGAAGCCGCCACCGCGCGTGGCGCAAAGATCCTGGGCGTGATCGCCGGCTGCGGCGAGCTCACCGATTCCTTCCATCGCACCCGCTCCTCGCCCGACGGCAAGCCGATCATCGGCTGCATGAACAAGACGCTGGCCGACGCCGGCATGACTCCGGATCAGATCGACCACATCAACGCGCACGGCACCGCGACGCCCGAGAACGACAAGATGGAGTACAACACGACATCGGCCGTGTTCGGCGAGCTCCTGCAGAAGATTCCGGTCACCTCCAACAAGTCGATGGTCGGCCACACCATCTCGGCCGCCGGCGCGGTCGAGGCGATCTTCTCGCTGCTCACGCTCGAGCATCAGCGCATTCCGCCGACGATCAACTACGACACCCCGGATCCCACCATCCTGTTCGACGTCGTCGGCAACAAGGCGCGCGATGCCCGCGTCACCGCCGTGATGTCGAACTCGTTCGGCTTCGGCGGCCAGAACGCCTCGCTGATCCTGACCCGCGAACCGGCCTGACCGGACGCATGGCGCTACTGACTGCGAGCACGAAGGCCCGCGCGCGGCAGGCTGCCAAATCGATCGGCGGCAGCCTGATCGGCGCCGCCACGGTCGGCATGTTGCGCACCACGCGCTATTTCGACCCGGTCAAGACTTCGGACTTTTTCGCACGCGTCGTGAAAACGATCGGCCCGCGCCTGCGCGAGCACCGCATCGGCCGCGCCAATCTCGCTGCGGCCTTTCCCGAGAAGTCGCCGGAGGAGATCGAACAGATCCTGATGGGCGTGTGGGACAATCTCGGCCGCGTCGGCGCCGAGTTCGCCCATATGGACCGTGTCTGGGATTACGACCGTGCCCATGCGGAAAACAGCCGGATCGAGCTGCCCGAGAGCAGCATCGAACAATTCGACCGCATCCGCGACGACGGCAAGCCGGCGCTGATCTTCGCCGCGCATCTGGCCAATTGGGAATTGCCGGCGCTCGCGGCGGTCGCGCACGGGCTGGATACCGCGATCCTCTACCGCCGCCCCAACATCGCCTCCGCCGACCGCATCATCCAGGAGATGCGCCAGGTCAACATGGGCACGCTGATCCCCGCTGGCCGCGACGCGCCGTTGCGGCTCGCGCAGGCGCTGAAGGACGGCAAGCACGTCGCCATGCTGATCGACCAATACCTGACCGGCGGCGTCGAGGTCACCTTCTTCGGCCGCAAGACCCGCGCCAATCCGATGCTGGCGCGCCTGCTCCGTCAGGTCGAATGCCCGATCCACGGCGTGCGTGTCATCCGCCTGCCCGGCTTTCGCTTCCGTGCCGAGCTGACCGAAGAAATCCCGCCGGTGCGCGACGCCGAGGGCGGGATCGACATCCAGGGCACGACGCAGGCCATCACCAACGTGGTGGAGCGCTGGGTGCGCGAGCATCCCGAGCAGTGGCTGTGGCTGCACAGAAGGTGGCGGTAGCTCGTCGTCATTGCGAGGAGCGAAGCGACGAAGCAATCCAGAGTGCCGCCGCGGAGAGATTCTGGATTGCTTTGCTTCGCTTCGCTCGCAATGACGAAGGGCGGCCCCTACCGCCCCGTCTTCACCTTGATCCAGAGGCGGTTGAGTCGACCGTGAAGAACGTTGATCATGAGGTCTGTTGACGGGATGACCAGGCGCCGGCGAACAGGAAGGCGCAGCAGATCCGGACAAACAAAGTCGTGAGCCAGAGGATCAGAATCCGGAAGTTGTAGCCCGCGGCGGCAAGGACCGCGTTGGCGGCGTCGCCGCGGGTGCCGGCGAGATGATTTCGGTTCATCCGGTGCTCATTCTTGAGATGGCCTATCACCGGTTCGACCGCGGATCGGCGTCGGAAGGCGCGTTTGATTGCTGCGGTCACGCCACGCTTCTGGCCGGCGACATAGACCTTGAAGATCTTGTCTTTCGGCGCGCTGTGACCGCGATAGCCAGCATCGGCAACGATCCTGGTCAGGCAAGCGCCGACGCTGGCCTCGATCTCGGGAATGACAGTCGCGAGCGTGTGTCCGTCATACGGATTGCCCGGCAACGCTTTCACATGGGCGACAAACTGGCCGCCCTTGCAGCGATCAACGGGCGTGGCGACACTCACCTTCACGCCGAACTCGTAGGGCTTGTGAGCTTTTCCCTTACCGATGCATTCGACCTCCGGCGCGTGCAACGAATAGATTTTCTTGCCGCGCTGCCGTTGCCGCTGTTCGCGGACCTGCCGGGCCAGCGACAGCGGCAACGCAAAGACGTCCTCCAGCTGCGGCCGATCCGCGATCTTGCGACCAATATCGCGGATCACGCGGCCCAGCATGGTCCTAATCGTGCGCAAGGCGCGGTTCGCCCGCTTGAAGTGCTTGGCGTGGGCGTAGCGCTGATGTCGGATCAGTGCGATCTTGCCGACGCGGACGTAGGATTGGCGCAGCTCAACGCCGGTCGCCTTCGCCAACCGCACCAACCTCTCGCGCGCCCGATGCATCAGTCGAGCATCGGTCGGGAATGCGATCGCCTTCTCCTGCACCGT
>NZ_QZMV01000018.1:0-137396 GCF_003957705.1 Bradyrhizobium sp. LVM 105
CGATGCGGTCGCCTTCGCCGGCACTCTCGTCGGCCATCGACTTCTTCGGCGCGGCCTTCTCCTTGGCGGCAGATTTCTCCTTGGCGGCAGATTTCGCTTCCTTCGCGGCGTCCTTGGCGACTTCCTTGGCCGCAGGCGCTTCAGCCGCCGGCGCGGGGGCGACCTCGGCCTTGGCAACGGGCGCCGGCGCTTCGATCGCGGTCTCGCGGAAGGCGCGCTCGAGCTCGTCGAGCGAGACTTCGCCCGGACGCAACGGACGCTCCAGGGTCTGGTCGACCAGCGAGCCGGAGACCATCTCCTTGGCGGGCGCGGCGGCCGGGGCTTCCGGCACCAGCGGCGGAGCCTCAGTGACGGGAGCAGAACCTGCAGCCATCGCCGCCATGCCCTGCTCGACCATCGCTTCCAGCTTGTCGATGAGGTCGCGGTCGTTGCCCTCGGGCTCGGCCTCGGTGGCTTCGAGGCCCGCAAGAATTTCCTTGATGCGGTCGATCGAGGACAGGATCACCGTCACGGCTTCGGCCGTCACCGGCATGCCGTCACGGAATTTGCCCATCAAGGTCTCGCCGGCATGGGCCAGCGCTTCGAGCCGGGGCAGGCCCAGGAAGCCGCAGGTGCCCTTGATGGTGTGGACCAGGCGGAAGATGTTATCCAGGATCTTGGCGTTGTTCGGCTCCTGCTCGAACTTCACCAATTGATTGTCCACGGTGTCCAGGCTCTCGCTGGTCTCCGTCAGAAACTCCCGCAACAGATCATCCATGAGCTACGCCTTACTGACCTGAACCTGGACTTCGACGCCTGAGCCATTCTTGGCACGGACGGAAGCCCTCCTCTGGATCGTTAGACAACCCCTTTCACAGTCCCGTTAATTTCATCCTCCGTGCTAATACGGATATTGAAGAGAAGTTTGGGATTCGGCGGAATGCAGCAGCGCTTTTCGGCAAATCCGGCTGCGCGCCGCAGCGGCGGGGGGCATGCGGTGAACGCGCCGACAACAACGGGGCGAAGCGCGCGGGAAAGTCCTGCTCGTGAAAGACCATAGGACCGGCATGCGGAACGTTGGACCGAGCCGCCCGCAAGCGGAAGCGCGCTCGCACTCCCGGCTTCGCGTTGTCGCCGCGAGCGGCAGGATCCGCGTTTGCGGTAAACGAACGGTTACCTCGCCGTCATGGCGGCCGAAGCCGCGCTAACCCAACCGTGCGGCCATGCCGCCGTCGGGACGATGCTCCGCCAGGCAATCGTTGATGGCGGCGAGCAGCGCGTGCGGCGTGAACGGCTTGCGCAGACAGCGTGCGGCACCGAGCTCCAGCGCCGTCCGGAGGAAGTCGGGTGCAGGCGAATTCAGATTGGAAAAAGCGTAGCCGGACATCGCGATCAGCGGAACGACCGGCGCGCGCTCGTGGAAGATCCGGATCGATTCGAACCCGCGCATGTGCGGCATGAAGATATCGACGATCATCAGGTCGAACTGTCCATTTTCGAGCGCGCGCAGTCCGGCTTCGCCTCCATCGGCAATCGTCACTCGAAAATTGTTGCGCTGAAGATAGATCTCGATGGCCATGGACACCATCGGGTCGTCGTCGACGACGAGAATATGGGGTTGAAACGCGGTCCTCTCGTGAGCTTCCGGCTTCGGCGATTCAATCATTGGACAGCGCTTCCTCCTTCGCCTTCAATCAAGAGAGGGATGGTCGCAAACGTCATTGGCGAACCGAGGAAAACGGAGACGACGGAAATGAGCTGCGCGGTCATCGCGCGCCAGGGTTCAGAGCAATGTTGGATGATCGTCACGCGTTCGACGGACGAGGCGGCGCGGGTCAACCGGCGTCCGATGGCAGCACGGATGCAATGCTTCCGGCTCATGAGGCCCCCTTACCGCTTCTTCCTGCATGCCCCTGCAGGAGACGCGCTCCGCTCACGAGCGAGTCTACGCCCTTCTCATTTCCATTTCGGCCGCAAATCAGATGGTCTGTCTGCCCTCTAACGGGTATAAGGACGCAGTTACAACTTTACAATAGTATCTGTTCGCCGCGCAACTGAACGACGAACGCCCGCAGAATGTTCCCGTCGCACCCGCCGGATTTGAACTGCATGACCGCGAGCGCACCTCCGCCCAATCAGCTGCTGCAATTGCTCGACCCGCCGGCGTTCGATCTGCTGCGTCCGCATCTGGCGACGGTCGAAATGGTCAGGAAGTCTGTCTTGGGTGAAGCGGGCGCCGCGTTGAGACATGTCTACTTCCCGCATGCCGGATCGGTCTCGATCACAGTGGGCCTGTCCGACGGTCAGATGATCGAGATTGCGATGCTGGGCCGCGACAGCGTCGTGGGCGGCGGCGCCGCGCTGACTGACGGCATCGCGCTGTCGGACGCGGCCGTGCTGTTTCCCGGTACCGCTTCCGTGCTGGAAGTCGTGGCCTTCCGCTCCGTCGCCGCCGCAAGCGCGTCGTTTCGCGAGCTGATCATCCGTCAAGAGCAGTCCTTGCTCGCGCATGCGCAGCAGTCGCTGCTCTGCAATACGCTGCACCCGGTCGAGGCGCGGCTGGCGCGCTGGCTCTTGCGCGCCCGCGAGCTGTCCCATGGTGAAATCCTGCCGCTGACCCAGGAGGCGCTGGCGCAGATGATCGGCGTCCGGCGAAATGCCATTTCGTTGGTAGCGCATGACCTTCAGCGCGCCGGCATCATCCACTACAGCCGGGGCCACATCGAGATCCTCGATCTGCAGGCGCTGCAGGCGACGTCCTGCGAGTGCCATGCGACGGTGAAGCTCTACCATCTCCGCCTGTTGGGAGCGGTGCCGTGACGATGGCGGGCCATCAATTGTGGGCCGGCATGAACGCAGCATCCGGGAACGACCGTCGGGGCGGACATCTTGTCCCAATTGCCAACATATCCCACGGGGAACATGATGGAAGCTGCTGCGCCGCACGTGATTTTGGGCATCGCGCGTTCAATCGGCATGGACACGGGAGGCAGCTTTGGAAACGATGGTGCGCTCGTCCAACGGTTTCCTGTCCGCACTTCCGGCAGACGATTATGAATTGATCCGTCCGCACCTGCGAACAGTCGATCTGCCCCATGACGCCGTGCTGGTCGAGACCGGCGAGACGCTGAAGCGCGCCTACTTTCTCCACCGCGGCGTCATCTCGCTGGTGGTGAAGCTCGCCAAGGGCGAACACGTTCAGGTCGCCATGATCGGCCGCGACAGCTTGCTCGGAACGCTCTCGACCATGGGCGATGCGTGCGCGTTGAACACCGCTCTCGTGCTGATTCCAGGCCTTGCGTCGGTGATGGATCTCGACCGGCTGCGGATCGCCGCCGACCAGAGCAGCACCCTGCGCACCTTGCTGACGCGCCACGGGCTGGCGGTTTACGCCCAGGTCCAGCAGACCGCGGGCTGCAACGCCGCCCATCCGGTGGAGGCGCGGCTGGCGCGCTGCCTGTTGCACACGCATGACCTGTCCGGCGACTACCGGCTGCTGCTGACCCAGGAGGCCATGGCACAGATGATCGGGGCGCGGCGCAACAGCGTGTCGCTGGTCGCCAATACGTTGCAGCAGGCCAATTTCATCCATTACAGCCGCGGGCACATCCAGATCGTCAACCTCGACGGCCTGCGCCAGACGGCCTGCGAATGCTACGCCATCGTGAAGGCGCAGTACGACCGGCTGCTCGGCGCGCACTGACCCGGCTCGCATGGTGAACCGCCGGCTAATGCCGGCCTGCAAACACCTCATGTCCTGCTACAGGAACTGAAATTCGAGTGCCTTAGAGAAGGGGTTACCCTCGCGCCGGGACGTGCCGCGCGACAGATGACCCGTGATCAAGGCAGCAGGACCATGTTTGACGTCACCGTCGCGCCCGCGCAGAAGGCGCTTGATGCCGAGCCCGCGCGCGAGCCGCGCGCATACGAAGCGCTGGTGCGCGAGATCGGCGAGGACGGCGCCCGTGAAGTGCGCGAGGTGTTCTGGAGCGAGACCTCCGCGCGCCTGCAACTGTTCCGGACGCTTTCGCTCGCGCAGCACCATGGCAGGATCGCGCGCGAAGCGCATTCGCTGAAGAGCGCGGCCGGAACGTTCGGCTATGTCAGGCTCGCGGCGCTGGCGCTGACGCTGGAGCAGACCGCGGAGAGACTCGGCGATGTCGAATTCCGCGATCTGCTGGACCTGATGGATGCGGCCTATGTCGCCGCGCGCGCGCAGGAGCCGCGCTGACCACTCACGCGTGTATTCCCGCCGTACTTCTACGGCTTGGGATTTTTAGAGATGGCTAATCATAGGTGGCGATAGTCGCGGCAAACCAGGAGGGTTTTCCATGTTCACCTTTGAGACTGCGGACCAGAAAGAGGTTCGCCGCTTCCGCATCGCACAGTTCAACGGCCGGATGGCAACGGTGAAGGCTGGCGACTCGACGGTGACGGGCTTTGTGCGTTCGGTGCTGGAGCAGGAATCGAGCATGCCGCCCCGCTGGACCATCACGATCATCCCGAACGAGCCGAAGGAAGAGATCAAGCCGCTGCGCCCCGCCTCGCGCGCGCGTCCCTTCGCCGAAGACTATTTCTGAGCGCGACCGGGTTTCGCCGAGCCCGGGCCGCCACCGGCGGCCCCCTCAGTCGATTGAATGCAGCAGCGCCGCGCGGACCAGGTCGGCGGTGTTGCGCGCACCGAGCTTGCGCATCGCCTCGGCACGATGGCTCTCGAAGGTGCGCGGACTGATCTGCATCCGAAGCGCACCCTGCTTGTTCGAGTATCCTTCGCTGATCAGCCTCAGCACCTCGCGCTCCCGTTTGGTGAGGCGCTTCTGGCCCGACAGGCCGAGGAGCTCGGCGCTCGGCACGCGCGGGGCTTGCTGTGTGCGCAGGGCCTTCGTGTCCGTGTCCGCGACGCTGGACGGGACCGGCAGGCCGCCCTTGTCGGGGCCGGCAAGCTGCTTGACCAGGCCGCAAACGCGCTCGGTCTGTGCCAGCGCATTCTCGACCACCTGCTGCAAATAGGCACGGTCGCCGGTCACTGGCGCGAGCTGATCGCTGTGATGCTTGATCTCGCCCATGTAGAGCAGCAGCGCAGTCAGGGGGCCGTTGAGCTCGCGGGCGATGGCAGCGGCCATTTCGTCGGCTGCCTTGGCCCGGGCGGCGCTCAGGCGGACGAAATCGAGCTCTTCAGCTGGCGCAGCGCTGCTGTCGTACCATTCCGACGGCCGCGAATCGGTCGCCGTATCATTCTGTGACCCCATGTCACTCATCTAGCGGAACCGGGGGCGGTCTGTGGTTAACTTTTTGCTCCGTAAGACTACGGTGATTTCGGCAGTTTTGCGCTGAAATGGCGGCGCCGGCACAATTTGTGCTTGTGCGGGATTGCGGCCGCCCCCGCGAAGGTTGAATTCCAGCCGTTTCCCGTAGCAAGGCGGGCCATATTCGCCCAGGCCCCGACCCCGGGCCCCCGGTTTTTACGGAATAATTAACGGCGACTTGCTTCTCTTGGCGAGGTTGAGAGCGCGCAAATGCCTCCACGCATTGGGCCTGCACGCCCGCGGGAAATGCTGCAAAAGATTGCGTGCCATGAACGAGATCGATCGGCTGTCGGAATTCTTGCAGAGGCTGACGCCGCTGTCGCGCAGCTGTCTGCTCAGCGAGCTCGAGCGGCTCGAGCTGTGCGGCATCGACATGCCGGGTTCGGGCGACATCCAGTCCCGCTTGCGCGCCGAATTCCGCAAGGACGGATCGACCCAGGCGCGCGCCACCAGCCCTTCGCGCTATTTCTTCGCGCCGCTCGAGCTGCTGCTGATCGACGGCGCGCCCGAGCACGCCAACATGGGACGGATCTCGCGCAATACCCTCACGCCGATCTGGGAATGGATCTGCCGCGACCTGCTGCCGACCATGGCACGCGACTACATCAAGGCGATCAACGAGCAGGTCGCCGTGAACAACCAGAAGGAGGTCCTGAAGATCGCCTCGACCTTCCAGACCAAGGTCGTCAAGGTTCTCGAGAGCACCTTCGCTTCGGCTGACAGCACCGAGTTCGCACGCGGCAAGCTCGCGCAATACACGGCCTCGCGCAGCGCCTTCGACGACGTCAGGAAGATGCTGCATGTGCTGCGCGCCGGCGATGCGCTGCCGAAGTTCAACGAAAAGCTGCCCGAGAAGATCGCGAGGTTCGACGATGGCCAGGTGGTTCAGGTCACCGCACAGCTCGACGCCTTCAAGAAGGCCCACCCCGAGGCACTGCCCTTCGCGCTGGCGCTGGTGGCGAGGCGCCTGACGACGTCCTGGCAATTGGTGCGTCTCGCCACCAAGGCTGCCGCGAGCAAGAGCGCCAGTGATGTCGCCGCCGCGCCCTATGCCTGCGTCGTGCACATGGTGCTCGACCGTCTCGACGACAAGCGCCTCGCGCTTCGTATCGCGCTCCGGCACAACCGGGTGCTGATCGCCCGCGACCTGCTCGCCGAGATCTACGACACCGAATATGCGCTCAAGGTGCGCATCGACGGCATCGAGCATTGCGAATGGGGCGTCCGCCTTCAGCAATTGATGGACGCGATCGCGACCTTGGTCTCGGCCGAGGTGAGCCGCTTCCCGTCCAATGTCGGCCACATCCTCGGATCGCGTCGATTGCGCAGCCACGACACGCTCTCGGGCAAGCTGACTTATCTGGCCTGGAAGGGACGCGACGTGGTGCAGGACGGCGCCGCGGCGTTTCGCAAATTGATCGGGCAGAGCTGATCTTGCGCCTATTGCGCGCGCGGCAGGCACAGGAAGCGATCGAGAAATCGCCCTGACATCACGATTCTGAACCACCAGTAAATCATTCGCCGTGTCGTCATTGTCGCGATCCTCGACAGCCCACCACCGGCTGCGCGGAGCAATAGCGCAAGTGCGGCAATACGCGTGTGATCTGCTTCACATCCGCGGCCGCGTTGTCGCAGAACCATCGCGAGCCGGGTCCTTCAGCTTCGCTGTCGCTCGCCACGCACCAGCATCGGGCGAATCTGACCGCACCACCGCGGACGACGCCGTCCTGTTCACCGTCCTTGTCGAGCGCCGCCGGCCGCGGCTTCCGAAGGAGCGCCTACGATTAATCTTCCGATGCATCGATTATGCCTCGAAAGGGCACACCGCCTCATCGCCGCCCGCGTCCGTCGATGAACAGGCGCTATCGAGATCGCGTGCGAGAGATTTTGCAAACGCTGGCGCGTCGTTGCGCCTGCGGTGCCAGGGTATGCAAATTCTTTTCGAACAGATCGTCGAAAAATTAGCTCGAGTTGCAGGGTTTAACGTTACTCAAATAATTCAACAACGAAGTGATGCTCTCCTTATTTGAACCCACGCTCGCCGTTTATGAAACCGTCACGGAACGGGAGTGGTGCAAATGAACGATGGGATGGTTGAACTCGTCGGCCGGAGGCCTGTGACCTTCGGACGACGAAAGGTGACGCCGCGAGCCTGCGTAGCCGACAGCAAGCGTCACTTGCGCGCCTTCCTCAGCGAAGTGCTCGAGGATCTTGGCTTCGTCACCAGCGAATGCGCCAGTGCGGACGAATTGCAGACGGTGCTCGCCACCGAATTGCCGGATCTGATCCTGCTCGGCGTCGCCACCGACGGCATCGAGCCGGGACGGTTTCTGGAGATATTGGTGCGGGAGGCCTTTGCGGGGAAGGTTCTGGCGGTCGGCGCGCGCGAATCCATCGTCGTCAGGGCCGTGCGGCAGGTCGGCGAGGAATATGGCCTGGCCATGCTGCCGCCGCTGACCACGCCCTTTGCCGCGGAGACGCTGCGCGAGCGGGTGGCGATGCTGCTGCCGGAGGAACCGGCGCCGAGCCCGGCCGTCCATGTCGGCGAAGCGCTGCATGCCGGCTGGCTGGAGCTGTGGTACCAGTCAAAGATCGACGCGCGCACGCTGGTCCGCAGCGGCGCCGAGGCGCTGGTGCGGATGCGGCATCCGACCTGGGGCGTCGTGCCGCCGGCCTATTTCATTCCGGAGCCGCACGATCCGCATCTGCGCGATCTGTCGGAGTTCGTGATCGACCGCGCCATGCGGGACTGGCACTATCTGCTGGAACAGCAGAGCCCGGTCGATCTGTCGATCAATCTTCCCGCCTCCTATCTCAGGGAGCCGCAGGCGGTGCGCGATCTCTGCCGCCGCGTGCCGACGCATCCGGCTTTCGGCGGCCTGACGGTCGAGATCGACAGCGAGGAGGCGATCCGCGACCTCGATCTCCTGACCGAGGTCGCGCGCGAGGTCGGCCTGTACAATATCGGCCTGTCGATCGACAATCTTGGCGCCAACTGGCCGGCGCTGATGGAGCTGGACCGAATTCCCTTCGTCAAGCTGAAGGCCGACCGCCAGTTCGTCACCGGCAGCGGCAACGATCGGCTCAAGCGCACGGTGTGCCGTCACATCGTCGAGCTCGCGCAGGGTTATGGCGCGCGCGCGGTGGCGCAAGGTGTCGAGAGCCGCGCCGACCTCGTCGCCGCCAACGAGCTCGGCTTCGACTTCGTGCAGGGCTTCCTGTTCGGCAAGCCGATGCCGTTGAAGAAATTCGCCCGCTCGACGCTGACGAAAACCGTGATGGAGTGAGCTCGTTCGCGGCTCCAACGTCGATCGACGCAGCCGCGAACCGTCAATCTCCCCCGCGTCCGCGGCAACAACCTAAAGCGCGATGACGATCCTAACCGCATCGCGCTTTGGTGCCGGACGCCGCGATCGAGATGCTCGCCTCGGCACGCGCGAGGTGAATCGCGAAGCCCCGCGCCTCGGGAGGCTCGAGTCCGGCGTGGAGCTGCATGCTCGGAATCAGGTAATCGCCGCCGTTCTGGCGCCGAAAGGGAATGGGCGAGGCCGTCGCAAGCGTCTTCATCCTCTCCCGCAAACGTTCGGCGGCCGCCTCGAATCCGGCTTCGTCGAGCTTGTCGGCCTTGTAGACGACGAAGGGCGGAAGCACCGCATATCCCGGGTAGTAGAGAATGCCGTGATGAATCGGAAACAGCAGATCGTCGATCGGCCCGTTGATTCCGCGCGCCGAATAATGCTCCTGCCAGCCGCCGGCCGTCACGATCAGCATTGCACGTTTACCGGCTAGTTTGCCTTCGCCATAACGGTCGCCCCACCGCTTGTCGCTGTGCTCGCCGACGCCATAGGCGAAGCCGTAGGCGAACACGCGGTCGACCCATCCCTTCAGGATCGCCGGCATGCTGAACCACCACAGCGGGAATTGCAGAATCAGGACGTCCGCCCACAGCAACCTCTCGATCTCGCCCTTGACGTCAGGAGTGAGCGTGCCCGCCTCGAAAGCTTGCTTGGATGCAGCGGCGGGCGCGAGCCGTGCATCCGCTGGCAGCGAGGGGAAGTCGGCGCGATCGACGGCCGACGTCCAGCCCTGGGCATAAAGATCCGACACAAGCACGTCGTGGCCCTGCGCCTCCAGCTCTCTGACGGCAACATCCCGCAGCGAGCCGTTGAGCGAACGCTGCTCGGGATGCGCAAACACAACCAACACCTTCATGATCAGCACCCATTCGTTGAGGATGTCACGCAGCTAGCGCGGCGGAGGGCGATCCGGTAGATATCGGCAATGAATAGGATTGTGCCGAAAAATGGATAGATCGGAAGTCAGCCTCGAGCGGATGCGAAGCTTCGTGAGGGTCGCCGAGCGGGGAAACCTGTCGGCCGTCGCACGCGAGCTTGGCATGGGCCAGTCCAGCGTGACGCGGCATATCCGGGAACTGGAGCACGCCGTGGGCGTGCCGCTGCTGACGCGGACCACGCGCAGCGTGACGATGACCGAGGAGGGTCGTCGCTACTATGCCGATTGCGTTCAGATCCTGCGCCTGGTCGAGCGCGCGGGCGATGAGGCACGCAGCACGCGCGGCGCGCCCGCCGGCATGGTGCGGATATCGTGCACGGCGGCCTTCGGCGTGCTCCACGTCAGCCGCCTCGTCTTTGCCTTCCAGGATCGCTATCCCGACGTGTCGGTGGATCTCAGCCTGACGGACGAACGGATCGACCTCGTGAGGGAGGGGGTCGATGTCGCGCTCCGTCTGGGGCCGCTCGCCGCGAGTTCGATGAAGCGCAGATCCCTGGGCCAGTCGCGGCGCGTGCTCGTCGCCGCACCCGGCTATCTCGCCGAGCGCGGCAGGCCCGCGCGTCCGCAAGAGCTCGCCCATCACCAGGGAATCAGAATGTCCAACATCGCCGGCAGTGATGTGCTCGTGCTGCAAGGACGCCGCGGCGGACGCCATGAGGTCCCGTTCGCCGGGCGGTTGCGCGTGGATCACGGACTTGCGGCGCGAGAGGCGCTCTCGGCGGGTCGCGGCATTGCGCCCACACATCTCTGGCTCGTCGACGATCTTCTCGCGACCGGCAAGCTCGAACGCGTGCTTGCGGACTATTCGCCGCCTCCCGTTCCGCTCAACATGCTGATCGTGCCCGAGCGATCCGGTGTCGCGCGGGTGCGGCTGCTGGTCGATTTCCTCGCCGAGACGATCGCGCGAATCCCGGGGATCGAAAAAGCCTGATCGGACTTGTTCTCACGCATATCGCCGCGCGAAGAAGACGCAGGCGACCACGAGCATGGTCGCGGCGATCATGCTCCAGGCGACGGGCTCGTGCAGCAGAAGCCCTGCGAGCGCGAGGCCGAAGAACGGCTGGAGCTGCTGCAGCTGGCCGACGCGCGCGATGCCGCCGAGGGCGAGGCCGCGATACCAGAAGATGAAGCCGACGAACATGCTGAAGATCGAGACGTAAGCGAGCCCGATCCACGCGGGCACGCCGACGCCGCTCCAGGATGGCGGCCAGGTCAGGAGCGCGACCGGGATCATCAGCGGCAGCGCGAGCAGGAGCGCCCAGGAGATCACCTGCCAGCCGCCGAGCCGGCGCGACAGCGCCGCGCCTTCGGCATAGCCGAGCCCGCACAGCACGATTGCGGCAACCATCAAGAGATCGCCGGTCAGCGAGACCGATCCGTCGCCGGACAAGGCGAAGCCCGCCACCGTCGCGCTGCCGAGACCGGCGAACAGCCAGAACGGCAGCTGCGGCCGCTCGCCGCCGCGCAGCACGGCGAAGATCGCCGTCGACAAGGGCAGAAGGCCGATGAAGACGATCGAATGCGCGGACGTGATGTGCTGGAGCGCGAGCGCGGTCAGCAGCGGAAAGCCGACCACGACGCCGACGGCGACGATGATGAGGGAAGCGAGATCGTTGCGCTGCGGCCGGGCCTGACGGAGCAGGCCGAGCACGGCGAGAGCGATCAGCGCCGCGATCACCGCGCGCACCGACGTCAGGAACAGCGCAGAGAAGCCGCCGACCGCGACACGCGTCGCCGGCAAGGAGCCGCTGAAGACGATGACGCCGAGAAGCCCGTTGCCCCAGCCGCTGCCCGCAGATTGCATGTCCGTCCCATTCTCTGGAGGCGCGACTCTCGGCCTTCGGCGGTGGCGGGACCAGTGACAATCCAGTACAATCGCGCAGAACTGTGTGGGTATGGAAGGTCATACACTTTGGCCAGCGAGGCGCAAACCAGAGGCCGCAGCGGCACGCGGACCATCGACGTGATGAGCGCGATCCGGGCCAAGGTCGCGGGCCGCGCGCTCGGTGCCGGCGACCGCCTGCCCTCGATCCGCAGCCTCGCCGCGGCGATGGACGTCTCGCCCTCCACGGTGGTGGAAGCTTATGACCGCCTCGCCGCCGAGGGCCTGATCCGCGCCCGCCGCGGCTCGGGCTTCTATGTCACGCCGACGATGATGCCGCCGCTTGCGCTGGCCGAAGCCGGGCCGCGGCGCGACCGGGAGGTCGATCCGTTCTGGGTGTCCAGGCAATCGCTCGACGCCGACGCCGCCGTGTCAAAGCCCGGCTGCGGCTGGCTGCCGCCGGGCTGGATGCCCGAGGCGGGCTTGCGCCGCGCCGTCCGTGCGCTGGCGCGGACCGAAACGCATCTGCTCACGGATTATGGCAGCACGCGCGGCGGACCTGTGCTGCGCCGGCTGCTGCTCGCACGCCTTGCCGAGGATGCGGTTCCCGCCTCCGTCGATCAGCTCATGCTGACGGGCTCGGGCACGCAAAGCGCCGATCTCGTCTGCCGCTTCCTGCTCCGTCCCGGCGATAGCGTGCTGGTCGACGATCCCTGCTACTTCAATTTTCGCGCGCTGCTGCGGGCGCATCAGGCCAGGATCGTCGGCGTGCCCTATACCTTGACGGGCCCCGACGTCGCGCGCTTCGAAGAGATCCTCGGCACCGAGCGTCCCAGGCTCTACATCACCAATTCGGCCCTGCACAACCCGACCGGTGCGACGCTGTCGCTTCAGACGGCGCACCGGCTGCTGACGGCGGCCGCCGCGCACGACCTCACCATCATCGAGGACGACATTTTCGGCGACCTCGAGCCGGAGCGCTCGCCGCGGCTTGCCGCGCTCGATGGGCTCGATCGCGTGATCCGCATCGGCAGCTTCTCCAAGACGCTGTCGGCCTCGGTACGCTGCGGCTACATCGCCGCGCGGGCCGACTGGATCGAGCATCTCGTCGACCTCCAGGTCGCGACCAGCTTTGGCGGCCCGAGCCCGGTCGCGACCGAGATCATCGCCAACGTGCTGGCCGGCGGCGGCTATCGCAAGCACATGGACGAGCTCCGGCAAAAGCTCGCGAGCGCCCGCCGGAATGTCGCGCGAAAGCTTGGGGCAATCGGCATCGAACCCTGGCTGATGCCGCGTGGCGGATTCTTCCTGTGGTGCCGCCTTGCGGGCGGCCAGGACGCCGCCCAGGTCGCGCGCGCGGCACTCGAGGACAATTTGGTGCTGGCGCCCGGCAACGTGTTCAGCGTGTCGCAGACCGCCTCGCACTTCATGCGCTTCAACGTGGCGCAGATGAACGATCCCCTCGTGTGGGACGTGCTGCGGCGGGCGCTGAAGGCGGCAGCGAAATGACGGGGCCTAAAGCATGATGGGATGATTGCCGCGATGACGGAGGTGCACTCCCTCTCCCGCTTGCGGGAGGGCAATCGCATATGAGGGCACCGACAGTACCCACATCGTCATGGCCGGGCTTGTCCCGGCCATCCACGCCTTTCCACGCAGCAAAAAGAACGTGGATGCCCGGGACAAGCCCGGGCATGACGACTTCTGCTGAATGTTCAAACGCGATTGCCCTGCCCGCTTGCGGGAGAGGTGAACGACCCTGCGGCAATCGGTTCAACCTCAAGCCACGCCGCTCTAATACAGCGGCTCCTCGTACACCGGCGCGCCGTCGAGCAGCAGCCGCTTGATGGCGGCGCGGCCTGAGGGCAGCACAGCGGCGACGATGCGCAGCTTCTGCTGGTTGCGGGCCTGCTCGAGCTTGCCGCCCTCGCCTTCCGGCACGAAATAGCTTTCGAGACCGTATTTGATCGTCAGCTTGTCACAGAAGGCGCGGAGGTTCGATCCGCAGGAATAGCTGACGCGGCCGCGGATCAGCACCTCGCGCGCGGTAACCGGCACCGGCTCGGCATGCGCGGAAACGGCCGTGTAAAGGCCCTCGGCATTGGGCGCGAGCTTGACGAACACGGTCGGATTGCGAGCCTCAGCCGGCTTGCCGGCGAGCGCGCCGGCAGGCACTTCCGAGATGTCGTAGCGGAGCACGACATAGTCGCCGCGCAGGAGATCGCGCGGATCGACCGGCTGCGTCTGCAAGGTCACCTCGACCCCTTCGCGCAGGATCTGCACGCGGTCGGCGACCATCAGCATCAGCAGCAGGCATTGCACCAGGACGGCGACACCGAACAGCACGGCTTTCGGGATACGCTGCCAGAGCGCCGAGACGGACGTGACCAGCTGGCTCATCGTGCACTCCTCGGCAGCGCGCGGTTGAGCGCCGTTGCGAACGCGACGGCGACGATACCGGCCGCCGCCAGGAACGCCGAGCGGGCGAGCAGCGAGCCCTTCACCGCCCAGGTGATGCCGGCGATGACGCCGGCGATGCCGAGCCAGCCGGCGACGATGCGCGGACGCACCTCATCGAGCACGCCGGAGACGACGAGGCACAGCATGGCGCAAAGCAGCGCGGCATAAGCCAGCCACGGCTCGCCGGCCGGGGCGACCGGCCAGACCGGCGCGGCGAGCAGCACCAGCCCGATTGCGCCGGCGGCAAGGATTTCACCTTTGCGCTTGGTGAGCGTGGCGGAGACGAGGGCGAGGATCACCCCCGATGCTCCGCACAGGATCGCCCACAGCGGCTGGCCGGACGCTGCGCGCGTCGCCCGCAAGTGAATGATGTCGTCGACCGTCGTCACCTCCAGGAAAGCGACAGCGGCCAGCGCGAACGCGCCGTAGATCGACAGCACGCTGCCAAGCCGCTGCGCCCGCGGCGAGGACATCGCGGCGATCGCGAGCCCGGCGCCGAACAGCAGGGCCGCGCCGTTGGCGAGCACGAAGGACGGCTGGGCGCCGTCGAGCTCGAAGCGCAGCGAGGTCGCGATCCACCACGGCAGCACCGCGAGCGCGACGAGATGGGCCGCGACGCGGGAATTCCACGCAAAGGCAAGGCTTGCCGCGAGCAGCCAGACCGGCACGAACGAAAGATGCAGGACGTCCGGCGAATCGTAGCTCCGCATGCAGGTCCAGATGCTGGCGGCGACAAGGCCGACCGCGAGCGCCCCGCGCGAGCCGGTCAGCAGCGCGGCGGCGAAGGCACCGATCGACCACAGCAGCATGCCGCCGGCAAAATCCTCGCCGAGATGATACATCTGGCCGACCAGCGCGATGCCCGCGCCGAAGATGATGGCGCCGATGCTGGCGCAGAGATCGGCAAGAACCTCGCGGCCCTTTGCGCCGAACCAGGCGCCGAGGCCACCTGTTACGACCATGCCCGCGATGAGGATCGCAAACCGCATCAGCCGTGCGATCTCGGTCCAGTGCGCGGCCACGAAGGCGAGGAACGCGGCCGCGATCAACAGACCGCCGACGATACCGACGACCACGGCAATGTTGATGCCCGCAGGCAGCGGCGGCAGCGCAGTGCGGATGGCAGCGGCCGACGCCGGCGCAATCACGCCCTCGGCCTCCCATCGCGCCAGATCGGCTTCGAGGCGGTCGCGGTACGTCTTTTCGAACATTGGGGTGTGGTTACCTCGGTCCCGCCGGAGGGCGGGGTAGTGCTGGGTCGAATCCCGCCGGTGGCAGGTTCAATCTATCATCGTCCCGGCTGTGGGGTAACGAGTTGTCGGTTGCCGTGCAGCGCCTCCGCTCACGAGGCTGCGGTCGCATGACGACTAGTTCGCCTTGATACCGGCCTCGCTGATGAGCTTGCCCCATTTCGCGCTTTCGTCCCGAATGAACCGGGCGAACTGTTCGGGCGACATCGGCGCAGGCTCCGCGCCGAGCGTCCTGATCTTCTCGGCCACCGACGGGTCCTTCAGCGCCTTCGTGAAGGCCTCGTTCAGCCGGCCGATGATATCGGCAGGCGTGCCGGCGGGAGCAACGAGCCCGAACCAACCAACAGATTCGAAGCCCGCAATGCCGCTCTCCGCGAGGGTCGGCACATCGGGCAAGGACGAAAGGCGGCGCGCTGAGGAAACACCGATCGCGTTAAGCTTGCGCTCCAGGATCAATTGCCGCGATGCCGGGATATCGAGCACCGCGAACGGAATATGGCCCGCAAGAACGTCGACCGTCGCCGGTGCGGTGCCGCGATAAGGGACCAGCTCCATCGCGATTCCGGTCTTGTGCGTGAACAGTGCGGCTGTCAAATGCATCGCAGTCGAATTGCCGCCATGTCCAATCGACAGTGCGCCCGGCTTGGCCTTGGCCAGCGCGACCGTTTCGGCCATGTTGTGCGCGGGAATATTGGCGGCGGCGACGAGCACGAAAGGGATTTCGGCGAGCAGGGTGATGGGCGCGAGATCTTTCAGCTCGAACGGCATCGACGAATTAAGATACGGGTTGACCGTCAGCGCACCCGCCGGCGCCACGCCGAGCGTGTAGCCGTCCGGCTTTGCCTGCGCGACCGCGGCCATGCCGATATTGCCCCCTGCCCCGGCGCGGTTCTCGATCACCAGTCCCTGCTTGAGCTCGGCGGCGACCAAAGGTTCGAGCGCGCGGATGACGGTGTCGGCGCTGCCGCCGGGCGGAAAGGTCACGATGATCTTGATCAATTGCTCCGGATAGGCTGCCTTCACGGCCCCCAGCGGTAGCCCGACGAAAGTCGCGGCCGTCAGCACGGCCAGGATGCGGCGCCTTGCAATGCGAAACACGTTCTCCTCCTCGATGCGTTTTTGTGCGCCACCTGGCGTCGTCGTCAGGCAGCTTGATATTCTTTACGCTGCCGCGCCGGTGAGTCGCGCCAACAAGCCCAGCGCATCTTCGGGCGCCGCCTGCCCACGCCAGGCGATGTGCTGGTCGGGCCGCACCAGCACCAGCTTTTCGGCATAAGCCCCGTTTGCCTCATCCGGCGCGACGTCAACCAACGCCAGCGGCATGCCACGTGTCTCCGCTGCGGATCTCAGCGCTGCCACATCGATCGTCGGGTCGAGCCGCAACAAGGTGTAGCCGATCCCGAAGGCGTCGTAGAGCGATCGTCCGTCGCGCAGGAACAGATGCGGCGCGCGGGCGCCCGGCACGGTGGAAGGCGTGAAGCTTCCCATCGTGTAGGCCGGAGGCGTCTCGCCGTCATAGGCGATGATCGGCGAGGCATCGTAGTAGTAGCCAAAATTCAATCCCGCGCAGCAATATTGCTGAACGTTGAGATCGTAGGCCGCCCTTGCCAGCGCGGCGCGTGCTGCTTGGCCGCGGGGCGTGTCGTCCTCGATCTCCGCCGAGACGCCGCCGCGCTGCGCCATCATCTTCATTGCGTGGTCCATCGCAAAGCGCGACACCTGCTCGGTGATGGGCTGCCGCTCCGCTTCATAAGCATCGAGGATCGACGCCGGCGCCCAGCCGTTCAGATGCGCCGCCAATTGCCAGCAGAGGTCGACGGCGTCGGCGATGCCCGCATTCATGCCATAGCCCGCATAGGGCATCCATAGATGCGCGGCGTCGCCGCAGATGAAGACCCTGCGATCGCGGAAGCGATCGGCCACCAGGCGCCGCCCGACCCAGTCCTCCTTGCTGAGCACACGATATTCGAAGCGCTCGTCAACGCCGAGGATGGCGCGAATGGACCAGTCGCGATCCACCGAGTCGAATTCGGGCTCGTCGGGCTTGAGGTGGTTGTGGATCAGCCAACGATCGTGACCGTCGATGGCAACGGTGGTGCCGGAGCGCCGCGGGTTGAGCGAAAGCACCATCCAGGCTGGCTTGTGCGCGCCCATCAGCTCCTTGAGCTGCGGCGCCTCGATAAAGGTCGATTGCACGCGCTGGATCACGGGCGTGCCGGACAGGCTGGCGCCGATCGATTTGCGAACCAGCGAGCGGCTGCCATCGCACCCGATCACGAAGCTGGCGTCGATGCGCAGCAAGCTTCCGCTGTCGAGGTCGCGCGCCAGCGCGACCACGTGATCGTCATGCTGCTCGATCGACACGACTTCCGTGCGCGCGAGAATGGTGATGCGCGGCTGCGCGGCGGCATGATCGAACAGGATCGGCTCGAGATAGACCTGGTTGATCCGGTGCGGCGGCTCGGGCGTCGGCCACCAGGTATCGGGGCCGCCGGTCGCGCTGTAGCGTCGCGCGCGCGAGGGAATATCGATGCGGCAGAGCTCGATGCCGGTCGCTGTGGTCCGATAGGAGCAGTCGTTGGGAAAGTCCGCCGGGAGTCCCGCCTCGCGCAGCCTGGCGGCGACGCCGAGCCTTCGGAAGATCTCCATCGAGCGCGCCGAGACGTGGTTGCATTTGACGCTAGGTGGATCGCCGGCATGGCGGATCTCGGCGATCACGACGTCGATCCCGCGCGAAGCCAGATCCATGGCCGCGGTCAAACCCACGGGCCCGCCGCCCACGACCAGCACCTGTGTCCTCATGCTCGTTTCATCCCCTAGGCAGCCGCGGATTCGTCGTGCGCGCAGCATGCATTTTATTGCAGGATCGTTTATGAGATAAGACAGAAAGAACTCATCAATTCATGAGTTTTGGCTATGAATGTCACCTTGCGGCAGCTACGGACCTTCACCGGCGTGTACCGCACGCGCAGCATCACGCGGGCGGCGCGCGAGCTCGGGATCACGCAATCGGCGGCGAGCCTGTTGATCCAACAGCTCGAGAGCCAGCTCGGCGTTAAACTGTTCGACCGCTCGACGCGGTCGGTGCAACCGACGCTGGCCGCCCATGAAGCATTTCACGCCGCCGAACGGATGCTGAGCGATGCGCTGAGCCTGTCGCGGCGCATGCGCGACCTCGCGCATGCGCGCGCCGGTCGCGTCGCGTTCGTCGCCTCAGCCGGCGCCGCATCGGCGCTGCTGCCCCTGGTGCTCACGAGATTTCGCACGACCCATCCCGACATCGAGATCGACATGCGCGATGTCGCTGCCGACGATCTCGTGCCGCGCCTGATCGCAACCGACGCGGAATTCGCAATCGGCAGCGTGGAAGGCGAGGTCGCGGAGATGACGATCGAGACGCTGACGCGCGGGCGCTTGAGCGCAATCGGCCGCCGCACCACCGAATTCGCCTCGCGGCGTTCGCTCACATGGGACGAGCTGGCGCAGCTGCCTACGATCGCAATGCGGCGCGAGACACGGATCCGGATGCAGATTGATCAGGCGCTGGGCGCGCAGGGCAAGCGCCTCTCGCCAACCTATGAAGTGACGCTGATCAACACCGCGCTCGCCATGACGGCCCAAGGCCTGGGCCTCGCCATCCTACCCGCGACGATGCTGCCGGCCGACCAGTTTCCGACCCTGATCGCAAAGCCGCTGGTGCGCCCGGCCATTACTCGACCGGTGTCCCTGCTGCAGCGGCAGGGCCGAACGCTGTCGCCGGCGGCGCAGGCGTTCGTGGCGACGGCGCGAGCGGTGCTCACGGAGCGATCGGGGTGAGTTTCGCCGATATCAGGCTGATCCTGACGGGATCTTGTTCGGCACAGTCTGATCAATGGCGGAGAGGGAGGGATTCGAACCCCCGATAGGCTTGCACCTATGCCGCATTTCGAGTGCGGTGCATTCAACCACTCTGCCACCTCTCCTGAAGGCGCCATATAGAGGCAGGGCCCCTGTGGTTGGGGGCGTTAATAGGCGAGGATGGCGGGCCAGACAAGGCGCGAAAGGGGAAAATCCGCTGCCTCTTTTCGCCCCTCGGCCGGCCTCGGGAGGAACTGCTGTGGAGCACCTGACGATCCCGGCCAATGGCGCCGATTTCCACCTGGTTCGCGCTGGAAAGGGCAAACCGCTGCTTTTGCTGCATGGTTGGCCGGAATTCTGGCTGACCTGGGAGCCGGTGATGGCGCGCCTCGCCGACCGTTTCAGCCTGATCGCGCCGGACCTGCGCGGCTTCGGCGACAGCGACAAGCCTGAGGGACCTTACGGGCCGGACGGCCATGCCGCGGACATGCTGGCGCTGATGGACACCCTCGGCATCGAGCGATTCGGCGTGGTCGGTCATGACGTCGGCGGCGCCGTGATGCAGCCCTTGGCGCGGCAGGCGCCTCAGCGGCTCGCCGGGCTGTTCTTGTTCGATTTCGTCTATCCCGGGATCGGGCCGCGCATGGCGGCGCCCGATCGGCTCAATCACATCTGGTACCAGTCCTTCCACCAGATGGAGATGGCCGTGCCGCTCGTCGGTGCGAGCCGGGAGAGCTGCCGGCTCTATATCGGCCATTTCCTCAAGGGCTGGGCGCACCGGAAAGACGCTTTCGACGACGTGCTCGACGCCTTCGCCGACAATTTCTTTAGAGACGGCAATCTCGCCGGCGGCTTTGCGCATTACCGGGCCTCGCATGCCGGACGGGTCGCGATGATGCAGGGCGAAGCGCCCAAGCTGCCGCCGATCGCGGTGCCGGCCTGCGTGCGCTGGGCCGAGCACGATCCGCTGTTTCCCTATGCGTGGACCGACCGGCTGGGGGAGACGTTCAGCGCGCTCGATCTCAAGATGTTTCCCGGCGTCGGCCACTTCCCGCATCGGGAGGATCCGGATCGCGCCGCCGCGGAGATCGCGGGGTTCTTTCGGCGGGTGGGGTGGAGTTGAGGCCTGTCCGAGCGGGCACTCGATCAGCACCGTTTGCTGCGCTACCCCTCTCCCTGGCCCTCCCCCGCGAGGGGGGAGGGAACGCATCTTTCGTGGAGCGGGAGTCTTGGCTCAAATCATCATGCTTGGAAAAACGGGGTGGGACCGCCAGACGCGGTAAACACTGGCGGTCCCGGTGCCGCTCATTGAAATTCTGGCCAGGAAGGGCGGCTTCGCCGGCCAGGCGAGGCGACGATTTGACCCTAGCGTGCGGCGGCAGGTGCGCAACGCAATCCGGTCCTTAACCTAACCGGTCAAGGTTACTCCTTGTCCGCCTTGCTCTTTTTCTTCCCATTCTCCGTGGAATCCCGGTCCTTGCCATTCTCCTTGCGGCGGTTGGTGAAGCGGGCATTGCCGAGGCCGGTGCCGATGGTGAGCACGCCCCAGCGCTCGATGTCCTGCATGAACGGCACCTCGGACAGGCCCTGCACCACGCCGTCATTGTGCATCAGGATCGCGGTGTCGTGCTCGCCGATCTGCGGAATGCCCTCGAGCAGGCTCGCCGGCAGGTTGAACTTGCTGCTCTCCCAATTGCCCGGCAGGTTCTGCGCGCCCTTCTCGATCGAGCCGTCGGCGTTGATCACGCCGGGGCAGGCGATGCCGATGAAGGGCGCGAGCTTGAAGCCGTCGGTCTCGGCTGCCGTGATGAGCCCCTTCAGCATCTTGGTCAGCCGCTTCACCGCGCCCTCGCGCGTAGGCTCGTCGTCGGCATGACGCCACAGCTCGGATTTCACGACCCTCGCCTTCGACAGGTCCTTGGCCTTTTTCCAGCTGGTCTCGACGAGACCGCAGCGGATGTTGGTGCCGCCGATGTCAACGGCGAGGATGCTGTCATAGGCCTCGAAGATCCATGACGGCGCCAGATGCAGCGCGCCGACCAGGCCGGCTTCGTCGGGGTGATGACGGATCGGCATCATGTCGATCTTGAAGTCCTCGGATTTGAGGATGATCTCGGCGCGCGCGATTGCGAGCTCGCCGAGCCGGGAATCGCGGAAGCCGCCGCCGACCACGATGCGCTCGGTCTTGGCCCAGGCCTTGGTCTTGAGGAAGCGGCGGGTGACGTAAGCGAGCTCCTGGGCGAAATCCTCGATCGCGCTGTGCACCAGCGCGGAGGCCTCGGTGTCGTCGCCGACCAGAATGGCGTCCAGCGTCTTCTTGCTGATCTCGTCCGAGGGCTCCTTGCCGAACGGGTCCTCGCCGGTCTTGCGCAGCGGCTTGCGCCAACGGTCGAGGATGTCGCGGAACGCGCGCTTGCTGGCGCGGTCGCCGAGGAAGCCGTCCTCGTCTTTCATCTCGATGTTGAAGCTGTCGATGTCCACCGACGGCAGCCGCTCGGCGCCGTGATGGGCGATCCCCGTCGTCGTCTTGACCAGTTCGTCCGTTGCCATGGGAGCCCTTGCCCGCTTACCTGTTCCGGCCGGGACAACGGCGGGGGAACCGGTTTGTTGCAAAGCCGATCGAGATTCGGCTGAAGGCCGGCAGCATGGCCAAATCCTTCAAATCCGGGCGCTTTTCGCCCGCTTTTCCTTGACTCCTGGCATTTGGCGGCTATAAGTCCCACAGCCGGCGCGGGGCGTTTCTCGCGCCGCTTGTTTTTGCGTGGGTTTTCAAGGGGATAAGCCCCACCCGCACAAAACGCAGATAAACCTGTAGCGACTGACAAAAAGCCGGCCCGGACAATCCGTCGCGAGGCCGGGATTGAACACGGAGAAAGAACGATGTTCGCAGTCATCAAAACCGGCGGCAAGCAATACCGCGTCGTGCCGGATGATGTTCTCGAAGTAGGCAAGATCGAAGGCGAAGTCGGCTCGATCGTGCAGTTGAATGAAGTTCTGGTGGTCGGCGGCGACACGCCGGTGCTGGGCGTTCCGACGGTCGCAGGCGCGTCCGTTGCGGTCGAGGTGCTCGACCACAAGCGCGGCCCCAAGGTCATCGCGTTCAAGAAGCGCCGCCGCAAGAACTCGCGCCGCAAGCGCGGCTATCGCGACGAGATCACGGTTCTGCGCGTCAGCGAGATCCTGACCGACGGCGCCAAGCCCACCAAGGGCCCGCGTCCGAAGAAGGAAAAGGTCGCGAAGGAGCCGGCAGCGGAAGCCGCCGAATAAATAAAATCGATCACGCCAGTTCACGAATTGATGCGTGAGAGATTTTGAAATGATTCCGTCAAGGAATTGACCTAGACATACGCAGGATTTCGGAGACGAGCCATGGCTCACAAAAAAGCAGGCGGTTCATCGCGTAACGGACGCGATTCCAAGGGCAAGCGCCTCGGTATCAAGGCGTTCGGCGGGGAGGTTGTCACTCCCGGCAACATCATTGCGCGTCAGCGCGGCACCACCTGGCACCCCGGCCTTAATGTCGGCATGGGCACGGACCATACTCTGTTCGCCAAGATCGAGGGTCGTGTTGCGTTCCAGGCCAAAGCCAACGGCCGCACCTTCGTATCGGTACTCCCGATCGCAGAGGCTGCTGAATAGACGGTGGATCAAATGGAGTCCGCCGGTCCCGACTGAACCGGCGGAGTCCAGATCATCGCGATCGAAGGCTCCAGGGGAGGCGGGAAACCGGCCTCCCCTTTTCTTTGACTTGCTCACTTTGACTTAGTGACTTTCACGGAGCCGGACATGTTGCAGGATTTCTCGAGCGTGACCTTGGCTGAGGCGAGACCCAGCGTCGTCGCCACCGAGCGGCTGACCTTGCGGCGGCCGACGCTGGCCGACGTCAGGACCATCGCCCGGCTCGCCAACGACCGCCGCGTCGCGGAAAACACCCGCCGCCTGCCGCATCCCTATTCGCAGGACGACGCCGTCGAGTTCATCCGCGCCACCGCCGCGCTCGGCAGCGAGACCGTGTTCCTGATCGAGCACGATACCGTGCCGGTCGGCATGGTCGGCATCGACTGCTCCACATCAGGCAATGCCGAGCTCGGCTATTGGCTCGGCGTCGAGCATTGGGGCCGGGGCTTTGCCACCGAGGCGGCGCGCGGCGCGATCGACTTCTTCTTCGAGGAGTTCGAGGACGAGCATCTCCATGCCGGCGCCCGCGTCACCAACCCCGCCTCGCGCAAGGTGCTGGAGAAGTGCGGCTTCCAGTGGAGCGGCGTGCAGCTGCATCGATTTCTGGCGCTGGGCTCCTCGACGCCGGTCGACTGCTTCCGCCTCTCGCGCGGCGTGTGGGCGTCGCTCAAGAGCTGGAGCAGCGCGCGACGGGCGAGGTAGGGCGAAGGCAAGAGCTGCTTACCCTCCCCTGGAGGGGGAGGGTCGATGCGCATGCAGCGAAGCGGAATGCGCAGCGGGGTGGGGTGACAGTCTCTCCGCACGAAACACTACCCGAGTTGAGAGATCACCCCACCCCGCTCGCGCTTCGCGCGCGACCCTCCCCCTCCAGGGGAGGGTAAGCCTCACGCCGGCGGGTTCACGTCGGCGCTCTCGCGCCCCAGATCCCGCTCGCGCAGATAGATGTAGAACCCGGCGCCGATGATGATCACCGCGCCGACGAGCGTGGCGATCGACGGCACGTCGCCGAACACGACGAAGCCGAAGATCACCGCCCAGACGATCATCGAATATTGGTACGGCACCACGACGCTGGCCGGCGCCAGCTTGAGCGAGCGGTTGACGCAGAACAGCGCGGTGACCGAAATGACGCCGGCCAGCGCGAAGAATACGAGGCTGCCAGGTGTCGGCGGCACCCAGTTGAAGGCCGACAGCACGGCGCCCAGCGAGAACGTGCCGACGAATTGCGAGGACGCCATCACGATGTCGGGCGTCTTGCGCAGGCTGCGCGTGATCAGCATCAGGGTCGCAAACGACAGGCTGCCGCCGAGCGCGATCAGCGCCGGCAGGCTGACGGTCTGCGCGGACGGGCGCAGCGCGATCAGGACGCCGCTGAATCCGATCAGGATCGCGGTCCAGCGCCGCCAGCCGACCTTCTCGCCTAAGAAGATCGCGGACATCGCGGTAACGAAGATGGGGCCGGCGAGATAATAGGTGATGACATCGGCGAGCGGCAGATAGACGGTCGCTAGGAAGAAGGCGGCGACCTCCAGCGTCGACAGCACGACGCGGACCAGCTGCAGGCCCGGCCGCTCCAGACGCAGGAACTGGTGACGCTGCTTCCAGATCAGCGGCGACAGCAACAGCAGTGCCGCGCAGGCGCGCAGGAACAAGAGCTGCCCCACCGAATAAGTCCCGACCAGGAACTTGCCCATGGCGTCGCCGAACGAGAACATGAAGATCGACAGCACCATGAGCGCAATGCCGGCAAGGCGCGCCGAACGATCGTCATAGGCGGAGAGATTCTTGAAGAGGGGCATTGCAACGAGTTTCGAATGTGGGACTCGTCATTGCGAGCGCAGCGAAGCAATCCAGACTGTCTCAGCGGCGGCAGTCTGGATTGCTTCGTCGCTTCGCTCCTCGCAATGACGGGGAGAGAGGAATCGGCCGATTAGGGTCGCTAGCGGTCGTTTTAATGACGTGGCCGCGCCGGACAAGCCCACCACAGCGAATTGAGCGGATTGTCGCACTCTTCGCGCCGCGGTAGCGATAAGCCGACCCGAGCAGAGAGCACTGCCATGACCGATTTCGATCCCTCGCAGCATCGCATGATCCCCACGCAACGCTGGTTTGAGGATTTCGTCGTCGGCGAACGCTTCGTGCTGCCGAGCCGCACCCAGACGCCGGCGATCTTCGCGGCGTTCCAGACCGCGAGCGGCGACACCCATCCCGTGCACTACGACGTGGAATATTGCCGCAGCCGCGGCATGCCGCATCTGCTGGCCCACGGCTTCCAGACCCTGATCCACACCGCGCCCGGCGCCGGCCTGTTTCCGTTCATGGTCGAGGAGTCCCTGGTCGGCTTCCTCGAGCAGTCGAGCCGGTTTCTCAAACCGGTGTTCGCGGACGACACGATCTATCCGGCGCTCGAGGTCACCGAGCTGGTGCCGGGCCGCACGACCGGCGCGGTGACGCTTCGCAGCACCGTGTTCAACCAGCGCAAGGAGCTGGTGCTGGAGGGGATGCAGAAATTCCTGATCCGGAAGCGGCCGGGCTAAGCCGTCTGGCGAGCGTGAACCGCGGCGAGGCAAGGGCCGACAAACCGCGTGCACGCTCCACCCCTCCACGAACGCCCGAAATGGCACTGCTTCCACCCTGCTCCGAGACCTTGAAGCGTTCGCTCCAGCGCGCGACGTCCGCCGCGCGGGCGAAGGGTCGCGGGCATCCTGACCCGCAGGATTTGCTGGTCGCCTTGATCGAGGACGATGACGCATCGCCAGTCATGCGGGCCTGCGGCATCGACCTGATGCGCTTGCGGCGGGATATCGAGGCCGCAGGCGCGACGGAGCCAACGACCGGCCTCGGTCATCTGCTTCAGTCTGCCTTCAACGAGGCGCAGCTGTCTGAACGCACGGACGTGACGGGCGCCGACATGCTGGTCGAGCTGTTCGCCGAGCCGATCGGTCGCTTCCTTCCCAGGGCGCGACCCGCTACGATGCCCTCGTCTATTTGAGCCATGGCATCGCCAAGGGCGCGGATGTCGAAACCGAGAGCGGCGAGGCGCCGCCTTATCTGGAACTCGTGCTGTTGAACGATCCCTATACGCCGGCGGAGTTCGTCACCTTCGTTCTCGAACAGGTCTTCCGAATGAGCCGTGAGCGCGCGACCGCGATTATGTTTTCCACCCATTCGCGCAGGCGTGGCTCCTGCGGGATCTTTCCTCGAAGCGAGGCGCTGGCCTTTCGCGACAAGATCCAGAGCCTTGCGGCGTCCCGTCGGCATCCACTTCGCTGCGCCCTGCTGCCGGCCAGCGATGCGCCCGCCCAGCACCGGCCATCGCCAAATTGAGGCAAGAGCGGGACCCGTGGGTTAAGCAAGCAGCGAAATTCGCCGAATTTCCTGGTTTTCACGGGCAAGTTCGGGTTGCCGCTTCCCCGCCCCTGGCCTACCTATGGCCCATGAAATTCCTCGACGAAGCAAAGGTCTATATCCGCTCCGGTGACGGCGGGAACGGCTGCGTGGCGTTCCGCCGCGAGAAGTTCATCGAATTCGGCGGTCCCTCCGGCGGCAATGGCGGCCGCGGCGGCAACGTCATCATCGAGGTCGCCGACGGCCTCAACACGCTGATCGACTACCGCTACCAGCAGCACTTCAAGGCCCAGAAGGGCGAGAACGGCTCAGGCTCGGACCGTCACGGCGCCAACGGCAAGAACATCGTGCTGAAGGTGCCGATGGGCACCCAGATCTTCGACGAGGATCGCGAGACGCTGATCCACGACTTCACCAAGGTCGGCGAGAAGTTCGTGCTGGCCGAGGGCGGCAATGGCGGCTTCGGCAATGCGCATTTCAAGTCGTCGACCAACCGCGCACCGCGCAACGCCAATCCCGGCCAGCCGGGCGAGGAGCGCTGGATCTGGCTGCGTCTGAAACTCATTGCCGATGCCGGCCTCGTCGGCCTGCCCAATGCCGGCAAGTCGACCTTCCTGTCCAAGGTCAGCGCGGCAAAGCCGAAGATCGCCGACTATCCCTTCACCACGCTGCATCCGCAGCTCGGCGTCGTGAATGCCGACGGCCGCGAATTCGTGCTGGCCGACATTCCCGGCCTGATCGAGGGCGCGCATGAAGGCGCCGGCCTCGGCGACCGCTTCCTCGGCCATGTCGAGCGCTGCCGCGTGCTGCTGCATCTGGTCGACGCCACCTGCGAGCATGCCGGCAAGGCCTACAAGACGGTGCGCAAGGAGCTCGACGCCTATGGCGGCCAGCTCACCGACAAGATCGAGATCGTCGCGCTGAACAAGATCGACGCGGTCGATCCGGACGAGCTCAAGAAGCAGAAGGAACGCCTGAAGCGCGCCGCCAAGAAGACGCCGTTGTTACTGTCCGGCGTGACCGGCCAGGGCGTCAAGGAAGCCTTGCGCGCGCTGGCCGAGGTGATCGGCGAGGCCCCGGTGTCGGCCAAGGCCAAGAGCGCGGCGGAAGCCGAGCCCTGGTCGGCGTGAACGATCCAACTTAGAGACCCTCACGGTGAGGAGCGCGGAACGCGCGTCTCGAACCATGAAGGCCCGGCTCTCGCCTGTAGCCATCCTTCGAGACGCCCGCTGCGCGGGCTCCTCAGGATGAGGTTCAGTGGTCTTGACGGCGTCAAATTGAGCACCGGCTTGTCTTCGCCGCTCCAATATCGCAGCATCACACAATCAAGAAACGGCAGGGATGACGCATGGCGCGCGTGAAGAACGTTCTCTGGATCATGTGCGACCAGCTTCGCTATGACTATCTTGGCTGCACCGGCCATCCGACGCTGAAGACGCCGAACATCGACGCCATGGCCAGGCGCGGCGTGCTGTTCAGCAAGGCCTATGTGCAATCGCCGATCTGCGGCCCGTCGCGGATGTCGTTCTACACCGGCCGCTACATGCGCTCGCACGGCTCGCACTGGAACGGCTGGCCGCTGCGCGTCGGCGAGCCCACGCTCGGCGATCACCTCAAGAAGATCGGCGTGCGCAACGTGCTGGTCGGCAAGACCCACATGGCGCCCGATCTCGAAGGCATGAAGGCGCTCGGCATTCCCCCGGAATCGATCATCGGCGTGCATGTCGCCGAATGCGGCTTCGAGCCTTACGAGCGCGACGACGGCCTGCATCCGACGGGGCGGCCGCGTCCGAAATACGACGAATATCTGCGCAAGCAGGGCTTTGAAGCGACCAATCCCTGGGAGCATTGGGCCAATTCAGGCGCAGCCGACGACGGCAGCTTGCAGAACGGCTGGCTGCTGGTGCACGCCGACAAGGCTGCGCGCGTGCCGGAGGAGCATTCCGAGACGCCCTACATGACGCGGCGCGCGATGGACTTCATCACCGAAGCCGAGACCGACGGCAAGCCGTGGTGCCTGCATCTGTCCTACATCAAGCCGCACTGGCCCTATATCGCGCCCGAGCCTTACGCCAGCATGTATTCGACCGACGACATGATCCCGGTGATCCGCTCCGAGCGCGAGCGGCAGAATCCGCATCCCGTGTTCGGCGCCTACATGGACATGCGCTACTCCCGCAACATGGCGCGCGACGATGCCCGCGAAAAGGTGATCCCGACCTATATGGGCCTGATCACGCAGATCGACGACCAGATGGGCGTGCTGATGAAATTTCTGGAGGAACGCGATCTGCTGGAGACGACCATGATCGTGTTCACGTCGGATCACGGCGATTATCTCGGCGATCACTGGATGGGCGAGAAGGACCTGTTCCACGAACAATCGGCGAAAATTCCCCTGATCATCATCGATCCTTCGAAGGAAGCTGATTCCACGCGCGGCACGCGCAGCGACGCGCTGGTCGAGGCCATCGACCTTGCCCCCACCTTCGTCGATTATTTCGGCGGCAAGGTGCCGGGTCACATCCTCGAAGGACGCTCGCTGCTGCCGCTGCTGCGTGGGCCGAGCCCGCCGGACTGGCGCAAGGTGGCGTTCTCCGAGTACGACTACGCCATGCAGGACGTCAGGCTGAAGCTGAACCAGCCGATCGAACGCTGCCGCTTGTTCATGGTGTTCGACGGCCGCTGGAAATACATCCACGCCTCCGGCTTCCGCCCGATGCTGTACGACCTCGAAACCGATCCGAAAGAATATCTGGATCGCGGCGACGACCCCGAATGCGCCGGCATCATCGCGCGTCTCCAGGCCGAGCTGTTCGACTGGGCACTGCATCCGAGCGGCCACATCACCACCCCGCGCGAGAAGATCGCGGCCTATGCCGACAATCAGCTCCAGGTGAAGAACGGCGTTTTGATCGGCATCTGGGATGAGAAAGAGCTCGCGGCGATCAAGGACGGCATCGCGCAACGCGGGAAACTATAAGTCCCTCATGGTGAGGAGGCGCGAAGCGCCGTCTCGAACCATGCAGGCCGAGCTGCAGCAGCCGGGCCTTTCATCCTTCGAGACGCGCGCAAAAGCGCTCCTCAGGATGAGGGGATAGAGAGAGCGCGCCGCTCTCTCTAGGCATTAAGCCCAGCGACGACCGCGCAAATGCCGCCGACTAACGGTCGACCAAACGGCCTTCAAATTTCGGCTTACCTGGCACCAGAAAGAGCCGGTACCACTCCATATCCTTTCGCTCGGCGATTTCAGCGTCCGAGAGTTTGGCCGTCTCACCGAGGCTCGACTGGTCAACTCCGAGATTTTGCCCAGCCACGTAGACTGCGTAGTCACCCCGCTCGATATCCGCAGAAATTGGAGGATCGGTGTCGATCACCGACATGACGTGAATATGCCCGCTCCCGCAACTGAAATGCACGCACGTGATCCGCTGCCACTCATCCGATGAAGGCGGCCCGTCACTCGACACCAGCTCAACCCAATGGTCGTTGAGATCGGCTTCGGTGCCAATCATTCGAAACGCCGGCACGCCGGCAAAACCTTGCCTGGTTTTCTCCGCGTCCCAGTTCTCCTCGCTCTCAAGGGACCTGAATGGATCGTCGCACACGACGATCTGATAATTGCTCGCAAACACGCGCGCCGCGCCGAGTAACCGCTCTGTCATTGTCGACCAAACAGCTTCAATTCTCGATTTTGTAGCCCGTCGCCTTCACGATTGGCTGCCACAACGCGGTGTTGGCGGCGAGCTCCTTGGTCAATCCGTCCGGGGTCGAGCCGACCGGAATGAGCCCGATCGCGGTGAGCTTCTCCTTGACCTCTGGCTTGGCCAGCGCAGCGCTCGCGGCCGCACTGAGCTTGCCGGCGAAATCCGGCGGGCTCCCGGCGGGGAGCCACATGCCGTACCAGGCGTCCGCGACGAGATCGATGCCGCTCTCCTTCAGCGTCGGGACTTCAGGCGCGAACGGCGAACGCTCGGCGCTCGACACGGCGATGATCTTCACACCCTTGGCGCGATGCTGCGGCAGCGCATCCGCCAGCGTCGTGATGCCGAACGAGATGTGACCGCCGACGAGATCGTTGAGGATCGGCGCGCTGCCGCGATAGGGCACGCGGGTCAGGGGAATGCCGAGATCCTTCTCCAGCTTCGAGCCGGTGAAATGCGGAATGGTGCCATTGCTGGGGACGCCGAACGAGCTTTTGTCCGGATGCGCCTTCAGCCAGGCGACAAAGCTCTTGAAGTCCGGGGCATCGACGCCCGGGCCGATCACGACGGCGAATTCGAACCGCGCCAATAGCGACACCGGCATGAAATCCTTCGACGTGTCGAAGCTCGGTGTTTTCTCCACCATCGGCAGCAGGTACATGGTCGGCCCCGTCGTCACCAGCACCATGCTGCCGTCGGGGCTAGCACCCTTCACCGCCTTGATGCCGATCAGGCCGTCGCCGCCGGTGCGGTTTTCGACCACCATGGTCC
This sequence comes from Bradyrhizobium sp. LVM 105, assembly GCF_003957705.1. Taxonomy (NCBI): domain Bacteria; kingdom Pseudomonadati; phylum Pseudomonadota; class Alphaproteobacteria; order Hyphomicrobiales; family Nitrobacteraceae; genus Bradyrhizobium; species Bradyrhizobium sp. LVM 105. The sequence goes on from NZ_QZMV01000018.1 coordinate 30,449, forward strand.
GTTGCAGCACCGGCGCCATCTCCTGCGCCATCAGGCGGCACAGCGTGTCGCCGCCGGCCCCCGCCGCAAACGGGAAGATGATCTTGGTCAGCCCGGCCTGCGCCTGCGCCCCGCCCGCCTGCGCCAGCAGCGGCAGAGCGATACATCCGGCCATGAATTCGCGGCGATCCATGCGTTTCCCCTTTGACCCCATTTTGGTTGGTATCAATTAGAACCAGAGCGGCGTCCCGGACAAGGCCGACCTTGGCCGTTTACCATGCCCGGCGCCTTGCGCCGGCCATCGTCCTGCTGCAAAAGCGGGCCTATCGGCGCTGCTCTTTCGCTCCGCCGTTTCCAACGCAGAGCAGATCGTCCAGGCGCATGATGGCCAGCCCCGAACTCAGTCAATTCCGCCGCATCGTCGTCAAGGTCGGCTCCGCACTGCTGGTGGATTCCGACAAGGGCGAGGTGCGGGCGTCCTGGCTGGCCGCGCTTGCCGACGACATGGCCAAGCTGCACAAGGAAGGACGCGACGTCCTCGTCGTCTCCTCCGGCTCGATCGCGCTCGGCCGCAGCCGCCTCAAGCTGCCGCGCGGCCCGCTGAAGCTGGAAGAGAGCCAGGCCGCGGCCGCGGTCGGCCAGATCGCGCTGGCGCGGATCTGGTCCGAGGTGCTCGGGGCGCACGGCATCGGCGCCGGCCAGATCCTGGTGACGCTGCAGGACACCGAGGAGCGCCGCCGCTACCTCAACGCGCGCTCCACCATCGGCAAGCTTTTGGAATGGCGCGCCATCCCGGTGATCAACGAGAACGACACGGTCGCCACCAACGAGATCCGCTACGGCGACAATGACCGCCTCGCCGCGCGCGTCGCCACCATGGCGAGCGCCGACCTGCTCGTGCTGCTGTCCGACATCGACGGGCTCTACGACGCCCCGCCGAAGAACAACCCGAACGCCAAGCTGATTCCGGTGGTCGAGAGCATCTCCTCGGAGATCGAGGCGGTGGCGGGCGATGCCGAATCCGAGCTGTCGCGCGGCGGCATGCGCACCAAGGTCGAAGCGGCCAAGATCGCCACGACCGGCGGCACGCATATGCTGATCGCCTCCGGCAAGATCGAGCATCCCCTGCAGGCGATCGCCGATGGCGGCCGCTGCACCTGGTTCCTGACGCCCGCCAACCCCATCACCTCGCGCAAACGCTGGATCGCGGGCACGCTGGAGCCGAAGGGCACGCTGACGATCGATGCCGGCGCGGTGACGGCGCTACGCGCCGGCGCCAGCCTGCTGCCGGCCGGCGTGATCAAGGTCGAGGGCCAGTTCGCCCGCGGCGATGCCGTGATCGTGCGCGGCCCCGACACCAGCGAGGTCGGCCGCGGCCTGATCGCCTATGACGCCGAGGTCGCCGAGCGGATCAAGGGCCGCTCCTCCCCGGATGTGATGGCCATCCTCGGCATCAGCGGGCGCTCGGAGATGATCCATCGCGACGATCTGGTGGTGGGCGGGTAGCCCCCTTTGCGCCGTCATTCCGGGATGGTCCGAAGGACCAGAGCCGGAATCTCGAGATTCCGGGCTCGGTGCTCTCGCACCACCCCGGAATGACGTCGGGAGACCTGCCATACCCTGCCCGCCCTTCGCAAAAGCGGGATTTCCGTGCTAGGACACCGCCTTAGCAGAAGGTTGAAACTCCAATGGCCGCCCCCCTCAAAGCCGTCGACGGCAATGCCGATCTCCAGGCGCTGATGTCCGATCTCGGGACCCGTGCCCGCGCTGCCGCGCGCGTGCTGGCGCTGGCGCCGCCGGAGCAGAAGAACCGGGCGCTGGAAGCCATGGAACGGGCGATCCGCGCCAACGCGTCCGCCATTCTTGCCGCCAATGCCGAGGACGTCGCCGAGGCCCGCGCCGCCGGCAATGCCACCTCCGCTTTCATCGACCGCCTGACGCTGACACCGGCGCGGGTCGAGGGCATGGCCGAGGGCATCGCTATCGTGCGCGGCATCGGCGACCCCGTCGGCACCGTCACCGAGAGCTGGCAGCGGCCGAACGGCATGACCATCGAGCGCGTGCGCGTGCCGCTCGGCGTCGTCGGCGTGATCTTCGAGAGCCGGCCGAACGTGGCGGCAGACGCCGGCGTGCTCTGCCTGAAATCCGGCAATGCCGTGATCCTGCGCGGCGGCTCCGACAGTTTTCGCTCGTGCCGCGCCATCCATGACTGCCTGGTGCAGGGCCTGCGCGAAGCCGGCCTGCCCGAGGCAGCGATCACCTTGGTGCCGACGCGCGACCGCGCCGCGGTCGGCATGATGCTGTCAGGGCTGAACGGCGCCGTCGACGTGATCGTGCCTCGCGGGGGCAAGAGCCTCGTCGCCCGCGTCGAGCAGGAAGCGCGCGTGCCTGTCTTCGCGCATCTCGAAGGCGTCAACCACGTCTATGTCGATGCCAGCGCCGATCTCGCCATGGCGAAGTCGATCGTGCTCAACGCAAAGATGCGCCGCACCGGCGTCTGCGGCGCGGCCGAGACGCTGCTGGTCGACCGCGCGGCTGCCGGCAAAAATCTGAAGCCGCTGGTCGAGATGCTGCTCGATGCGGGCTGCGAAGTGCGTGGCGACGACGCGGTGCAGAAAACGGACGCGCGCGTCAAGCCCGCCAGCGACGACGATTGGGATACCGAATATCTCGACGCGATCATCGCGGCGAAGGTGGTGGACGGCGTCGACGGCGCGATCGCGCACATCCAGACCCACGGCTCGCATCACACCGATGCGATCGTGAGCGCCGATGAGGCTGCGGCGAGGAAATTCCTCGGCGAGGTCGATTCGGCAATCGTGCTGCACAACGCCTCGACGCAGTTCGCCGATGGCGGCGAGTTCGGCTTCGGCGCCGAGATCGGCATCGCCACCGGCCGCTTCCACGCCCGCGGCCCTGTCGGCGCCGAGCAATTGACGAGCTTCAAGTATCGCGTCCACGGCACCGGGCAGACACGGCCGTAAACGTCGCGAGGCGCGGGCATTGACCAACAATTTCGTCTTGCCGCGTTTCCTGGCGCAAGCGGTCCCGCCCTATACGGAGGGCATGCGCATCGGCCTGCTCGGCGGCTCGTTCAATCCGCCGCATCAGGCGCATCGTGCCATCAGCCAGTTCGCGCTGAAGCGATTGCAACTCGATCGCGTCTGGTGGCTGGTGACCCCCGGCAATCCGCTGAAGGAGAACGGCACGCTGCATGAGCTCGGCGAGCGCATGCAGGCCGCGCGCGACGTCGCCGACGATCCCAGGATCGAGGTCAGCTGTCTCGAATCCGTCATTCGCACCCGTTATACTATCGACACGATCAACACCTTGCACCGCCGCCTCTCGGGCCTGCGCTTCGTCTGGATCATGGGCGCCGACAATCTCGCTCAATTCCATCGTTGGCAGCACTGGCGGCGCATCGCCGACCAGGTGCCGATCGCGGTGGTCGATCGCCCGCCGCAGAGTTTTCGCGCCCTCGCCTCTCCCGCCGCCAAGGCTTTGGCGCGCTACCGCCTGCCTGAGAAGAAGGCGGCACTCCTCGCGGATCAGCCGGCGCCGGCCTGGGTCTTCCTGACCGGAATGAAGCTGAATCTGTCCTCGACGCGCCTGCGGAACCCGGACGGGAGCTGGAAAGGTACGAAGTGAGTCAGACTATGGGGGGCGTCGGGGCTCCAGGCCTCTCTGGCATATTGAAACCCTTAACCCCACATGATGTAGTGTAACCGGTGGGCGCCGGATTCGGCGTTCGCGATACAGTGAAAGGAATGGTCCCTGACCGCATCTGTATTGTCCAAGTCAGCTTCGACAAAGTCTGTTTTACCCAAGGTTGCCAAGCCGGCGCGTAAAACATCGACCAAAGCTGCAGCCTTGAAGGCGCAACCCGACGCCGACAAGACGCTGAGCCTGATCCTCTCCCGCCTCGAGGACATGAAGGCGGAAGAGACGGTCACCATCGACCTTCGCGGCAAATCGGCGTACTCCGACTACATGATCGTCACCACCGGCCGGGTCAACCGGCACGTCGGCGCGATCGCGGAAAACGTCACCAAGAGCCTGAAGGAAAACGGCATCAAGAACATCCATGTCGAGGGCTTGCCCAATTGCGACTGGGTGCTGATCGATTCCGGCGACGTGATCGTGCACGTGTTCAGACCCGAGGTCCGCGAGTTCTACAATCTCGAGCGATTGTACACGCAGGGCCCAGGGGCGGCGAAGGCGATCTAGGCTCATCGGGCCGACTTCGAATCGGCTGACGCGCATGCTAGCGTCGTGCGCGCGCATTATGCGCGCGGTGCTGAAAACGCGACCCTGAAGAGATCATGCGTGTTGCCGTCATTGCGGTGGGCCGGCTGAAGCAGGGCCCCGAGCGGGAGCTTGCCGACCGCTATTTCGAGCGGTTCGAGGAGGCCGGCCGCAAGCTCGGATTCCGCGAGCTCATGGTCCACGAAATCCCCGAGAGCCGCGCGCGCGACACCGCGACGCGGATGAGCGAGGAGGCCGCGGCGATCTCGGCCCATATTCCGGAAAAGTCCATCCTGGTGGCGCTGGACGAGCGCGGCCAGAATCTCGATTCCACCGTATTCGCACGGCATCTGGCGCGCTGGCGGGACGAAGGCGCCGGACATACTATCTTCGTGATCGGAGGGGCGGACGGACTTTCGCCCGAATTGCGCCGTAAGGCAAAGCTCGCGATCGCGTTCGGCTCTGCGACCTGGCCGCACCAAATGGTCCGCGTCATGCTTCTGGAACAGCTTTACCGGGCCGCCACCATTCTGGCCGGCCATCCCTATCACCGCGCGTGATGCGCGCCACAACGAGCATCTTTGCCTGAAGCGATGCGAGCGCCTGTCCTCAACCTGCTGCTGATCGCGAGCGTCTTGGACACAGGCGTCTTGAACACAGGCGTTTTCGGCGCAAGCCGCGCGCAGGCTCAGACGGCGCCGCCGCAGACCGCAGCTGTCTCGCCCGAAGCCATCAAGCAGCGTGAGCAGGAGCTGGAAGCCGCCCGCGCCAGGCAGAAGAGCGCGGAAGAGGCACAGGCCAAGCTCAAGGCGGAGATCACCTCGCTCGGGAAGGACCGCACCCAGCTCAATCAGCAGCTGATCGACACCGCGGCCAATGTGCGCACGGTCGAAACCAAGATCGACGATACCGAAGCGCGTTTGCGAAGCCTGAACGGCCGCGAGCAGGAGATGCGCGCGTCGCTGGATTCGCGCCGCGGCGACATCGTCGAGGTGCTGGCGGCGTTGCAGCGGGCCGGGCGGCGGACGCCGCCGGCGCTGCTGGTGCGGCCCGAAGACGCGCTGCAATCCTTGCGCACGGCGATGCTGCTCGGCGCCGTGGTGCCGGAATTGCGCGGCCGCGCCGAAAAGATCGCAAGCGAGCTAGGCGAGCTCGTGGCCTTGCGCAAGACCATCGCCACCGAGCGCGACCAGCTCGCCTCCGACCGCGACCGGGTCCGCAGCGACCAGACCCGGCTCACCGCCCTGGTCGAGGAGCGGCAGCGCCAGCAGGCGGCGCGCGAAAAGGATCTCGACGCCGAGAACTCGCGCGCGATCATGCTTTCGAAGCAGGTCGGCGATCTCCAGGGGCTGATCACCAAGATGGAGCAGGACCTGCAAAGCGCAGCCAAGGCCGCCGAGAAAGCAGCCGAGGCCGCAAAGCAGGCCGAGGCCAAGGAAGCCAAGCTGGCGGCCGCCAGCGCCAAGTCGGGCCCGGGCGCATTCAAGGACCGGTCCCGGACCGCCCCCGCGATCGCATTCGCCTCAGCCAAGGGTCTGCTGCCTCTTCCGGTTAACGGTAACAAGATCAGGGATTTCGGCGGTTCCGACGGGATCGGCGGGGTCCAGAAGGGCATTTCGCTGGCAACCAAGCCCGGCTCCCAGGTCACAACGCCGTGTGACGGCTGGGTGGTCTATTCCGGCCCGTTCCGCAGCTATGGACAACTCTTGATCCTCAATGCCGGTGGCGGGTATCATGTCCTGATCGCCGGGATGGAGCGTATTTCGGTCAACATCGGACAGTTCGTGCTCACGGGGGAGCCGGTCGCGACGATGGGGTCGACATCTCAAGTCGCCTCCATTCTCGCGACGAACGCGAGTCAACCTGTGCTGTATGTCGAGTTCCGTAAGGACGGCACTCCAATCGATCCAGGCCCATGGTGGGCCGCAAATGAAGGCGAGAAGGTTCGCGGATGATGCGCAAGACTTCAGTAATCCTCCTCAGCGCGGCCACCGGTGCTGCGCTGACGCTGTTCGTGACCCAGCCCCGCGCGGTCTTCATGGGCTCCAGCGCGCGAGCCGCCACCGCGGACACCTATCGCCAGCTCAATCTGTTCGGCGACGTCTTCGAGCGCGTGCGCTCCGACTATGTCGAGAAGCCCGACGACACCAAGCTGATCGAATCGGCCATCAGCGGCATGCTCACCGGCCTCGATCCGCATTCCAGCTACATGGACGCCAAGAGCTTCCGCGACATGCAGGTGCAGACGCGCGGTGAGTTCGGCGGCCTCGGCATCGAGGTCACGATGGAAGACGGCCTCATCAAGGTGGTCTCGCCGATCGACGACACGCCGGCCTCGCGCGCTGGCGTCATGGCCAACGACATCATCACCAATCTCGACGACGAGGCGGTGCAGGGCCTGACCCTGAACCAGGCGGTCGAGAAGATGCGCGGCCCGGTCAACACCAAGATCAAGCTCAAGATCATCCGCAAGGGCCAGGACAATCCGATCGACGTCACCCTGGTGCGCGACAACATCCGCGTCCGCTCGGTGCGCGCACGTGTCGAGCAGGACGACATCGGCTATATCCGCATCACCACCTTCAACGAGCAGACCACCGAAGGCCTGAAGCGCGAGGTCGGTAGCCTCACGAACCAGATCGGTAGCGACAAGCTCAAGGGCTTCATCATCGACCTGCGCAACAACCCGGGCGGCCTGCTTGAGGAAGCGGTCACCGTCTCCGACTCCTTCCTGGAGAAGGGCGAGATCGTCTCGACCCGCGGCCGCAATGCCGAGGAGACCCAGCGCCGCACCGCGCATTCGGGCGACCTCACCAAGGGCAAGCCGGTCATCGTGCTGGTCAATGGCGGCTCGGCCTCGGCGTCGGAGATCGTCGCCGGCGCGCTGCAGGACCACAAGCGCGCGACCATCGTCGGCACGCGCTCGTTCGGCAAGGGCTCGGTGCAGACCATCATTCCGCTCGGAAGCGGCAACGGCGCGCTGCGCCTGACCACGGCGCGCTATTACACGCCGTCGGGCAAGTCGATCCAGGCCAAGGGCATCGTGCCCGATATCGAAGTGCTGCAGGACGTGCCGGACGAGCTGAAGGCGCGTACCGACACCAAGGGCGAGGCTTCGCTGCGCGGCCATCTCAAGAACGACGGCGACGAGAAGACCGGCTCGCAATCCTACGTCCCGCCGGACGCCAAGGACGACAAGGCGCTCAAGCTCGCCGGCGACCTGCTCCACGGCATCAAGAACAGCGCCTCGGCCGCGCCCGCTCCCGGCGGCGACACCAAGGCCACCACCGACAAGCCCAAGGCGGCGAACTAGGTCGGCGAACTAGGTCGGCGAACCAACGCGCGTATCACGCGATACCTCAAGGGCGGCTCCAGTGAGCCGCCCTTTTTGCTTGGGAGCTGGCATCCCCGGCCTCTCCCGGCCTGCCGCCGCTTGACCTCGGCGTGGTATCGTCATTTGCAGTGATTCGGGATCGCGCATGACTGAAACGGCCGATGATCTGAGCGCCCCGCTCGGACAGGATAAGCCGCGCCGGCAACGCCGGCTGCGGCTGCCGTTCACGGCCATGCAGCTGCTCGCCGTTCTGCTCAGCCTGTTCCTGATCACCTTTGCCGGCTTCGCCATCTTCAACAAGGACCCGCTCGGCGGCGAGCCGATGACGCGGATCGCGATCAAGCCGGCGGACAAGGCAGCGGACGAGAAGCCCGCGGCCACAGACCATGGCCCCGAGACCAAGCAAGCGGGCAACCACGAGACCAAAGGTGCCCCGAAGCAGGTGGGTGAGCCGAAGACCGTCACGATGATCGACGGCTCCACCGGCGCCCGCCACGACGTGGTCATCGGTGCCGGCGATGCCGCCGACAAGGGCGATGCCGCAGCGTCAGCCCCGCCGCCCGTCATGGCCGGGATCAATCCAAAACTGCTGGAGAAATCGCGCTACGGCATGATCCCGGTCGCGACCGAAGGGCTGAAGCCGTTCAGCGTCTATGCCGCGGATGCCGATCGCGCCAAGGCCGCCAAGATGCCGGTTGTCGCCATCGTGATCGGCGGCCTCGGCGTCGGCGCCGCCAAGACCACCGACGCCATCATGAAGCTGCCGGGCGCGGTGACGCTGGCCTTCACGCCCTATGGCGCCGATCCCGGCAAGCTCGCCGAGCGGGCCCGTGCTCAGCGCCACGAGATCTTCCTGCAGATCCCGATGGAGCCCTACGATTTTCCCGACAACGACCCGGGACCGCAGACGCTGCTGACCTCGCTCAGCGCCGACCAGAACATGGACCGCCTGTACTGGCATCTGAGCCGGATGCAGGGCTATGCCGGCATCGCCAATTTCATGGGCGCCCGCTTCATCGCGACCGAGCCGGCGATGCAGCCGATCATCCGCGAGGCTGCCAAGCGCGGCCTCGGCTTCTTCGACGACGGCTCCTCGCCCCGCAGCATCGCAGCGCAGGCTGCGGCGAGCCAGGCCATGCCGTTCGGCAAGGGCGACATCGCGATCGACGTGGTGCCGACGGCGACCGAGATCGACCGCGCGCTCAACAAGCTCGAAACGACGGCGCGCGAGCGCGGCATCGCCGTCGGTACGGCCTCCGCTCTGCCCGTCTCGATCGACCGCATCGCTGCCTGGACCAGGACATTGGGCGACCGGGGTATTCTCCTGGTGCCATTGACAACCGCGATGCTGAAATCAAAATCCAGCTAAATCAACGAATTGGTACGGCACTTGTCCTGGCGGGAGGCCGGTTAGGCCGTACCGGCAGCATGCGAGAGGTCTGGCGGAATGGCGCGTTACGAGGATCTGCCCTACCGCACCTGTGTCGGTGTGATGCTGCTCAACAAAGAGGGACGTGTGTTCATCGGCCGCCGCGCCGGCGGCATCGAGCATGTCGACGACACCCATGTCTGGCAGATGCCGCAAGGCGGCGTCGATCCCGGCGAGGACACCTGGGAGGCCGCCAAGCGCGAGCTGTATGAGGAGACCAGCGTGCGCTCGGTCGAGCGGCTCGGCGAGGTCCCGGACTGGCTCACTTACGACATTCCGCGCACGGTCGCCGGGCGCGCCTGGAAGGGCCGCTACCGCGGCCAGCGCCAGAAATGGTACGCGGTGCGCTTCACCGGCAAGGACAGCGAGATCGACGTCGAAAAGCCCGGCGGCGGCGGCCACAAGGCCGAGTTTGTCAGCTGGCGCTGGGAGCCGATGAAGAATCTGACCGGACTGATCATCCCGTTCAAGCGCCCGGTCTATGAACGCGTGGTGCAGGAATTTGCCGCACTGGCGGATGAATGATCCACTGTCGCTCCACCCTCGCTCGTCATCCCCGCCTAGTGCGCAATTGCGCACGGGGGCGGAGATCCATAACCCCAGGCGGTAATGGTGGGCCGAATATCACCGCGAGCTTCCAACCGTCGACTGCCTGTGGTTATGGATTCCGGGCTCGCGCTCCGCGCGCCCCGGAATGACAAAGATGACCAATGAAAAGCCCTACCGCCCCAACGTGGGCATCGCCCTGTTCAATGCCGATGGCCGCGTGCTGGTCGGCCACCGCTTCAAGGGCGACGGGCCCGAGGTCATCCTGCCCGGGCTCGACTGGCAGATGCCGCAGGGCGGCGTCGACGAGGGCGAGAACTTGCGCGACGCGGCGATGCGCGAGCTCTGGGAGGAGACCAGCGTCGTCAGCGCGGACTATCTCGGCGAGACCGACTGGTTGACCTACGAATTCCCGCCTTACGACGGCCCGCAGACGCATCGGCTGGCGAAATTCCGCGGCCAGCGCCAGAAATGGTTCGCGCTGCGCTTCACCGGCAAGGATGACGAGATCGACCCGCTGACGCCGCGCAACGGCCAGCCCGCCGAGTTCGACGCCTGGCGCTGGGAGCGCCTCGACCGCGTCGCCGACATCGTGGTGCCGTTCCGGCGCGAGGTCTATCGCGCGGTGGCCGAGCAGTTTGCGCCCTTCGCAAACTGAAACCGCGAAAACAACCCCATGCACAGTAGAACGGGGTTTGAAATCATTGAGGATTTCGGCCGGCCATTTGCGGGTGCGCGTGTGAGAGACCGCCATCTCTCGTGCAACGAAAGTTCAACGCCCGCCACGGTCGGTGGCGAGCGCTGAACCTGTTCAGGAATTTCAGACTTGAGCCCCGGAGCGGTGCCCCGGGGCTTAGTGCATAGCCGTCGCGTTGAGCTGGTGCTGAATGCTCTTGAAGTGGTCGAGCCGCTCGATGGCCTGATCGAGCTCGCTGCCTTCGTGCTCCTTCAGGCTCTCTTCCATCTCCGCGATCGTCTCGGCGAACTGGGCACGATCGAGCTCGGCCAGCGACGTCGCGACGTCGGCGAGCACGGTCAGGCCCTTTTCGGAAACCTCGGCGATACCGCCGAGCACGATGACCTTCTCGTGCTTGCCGCCGGTAGTGACGGTGAGGATGCCGGGGCGGATCGCCGCCACGACCGGCGCATGCCCTGCCAGCACGCCGAAGTCACCCTCGACGCCGGGGATGTCGACCTGGTCGACCTCGCCCGAGAAGGCGAGCTTTTCCGGGGAGACGAGATCGAAGTGGAAGGTGGCCATGGGAAACCTGCGAATAGCGAGTGGCGAATGGCGAGTAGCGAATGGCGAGTAGCGAACCGGGGAGCAGCGCCTCTACTCGCTACTCCCTATTCGCCATTCGCCCCTTAGGCCGCCTCGGCAGCGAGCTTCTTGCCCTTCTCGACGGCTTCTTCGATGGTGCCGACCATGTAGAAGGCGGCTTCCGGCAGGTGGTCGTACTTGCCTTCCACGAGGCCCTTGAAGCCCTTGATGGTGTCGGCGAGGTCGACGAACTTGCCCGGCGAGCCCGTGAAGATTTCGGCGACGTGGAACGGCTGCGACATGAAGCGCTCGACCTTGCGGGCGCGGGCCACAGTCAGCTTGTCCTCTTCCGAAAGCTCGTCCATGCCGAGAATGGCGATGATGTCCTGCAGCGCCTTGTAGCGTTGCAGCACCTGCTGGACCTGACGGGCGACCGCGTAATGCTCCTCGCCGACGACCAGCGGGGACAGCATGCGTGAGGTCGAGTCGAGCGGGTCCACCGCGGGGTAGATGCCCTTTTCGGCGATCGAGCGCGACAGCGTCGTGGTCGCGTCAAGATGCGCGAACGAGGTCGCGGGCGCCGGGTCGGTCAAGTCGTCGGCCGGAACGTAGATGGCCTGCACCGAGGTGATCGAGCCCTTCTGCGTGGTGGTGATGCGCTCCTGCAGCGCGCCCATGTCGGTGGCGAGCGTCGGCTGATAACCCACGGCCGAAGGAATACGGCCGAGCAGCGCCGACACTTCCGAACCGGCTTGGGTGAAGCGGAAGATGTTGTCGACGAAGAACAGCACGTCCTGGCCCTTGTCGCGGAAGTCTTCCGCGATGGTCAGACCGGTGAGCGCGACGCGGGCGCGGGCGCCCGGCGGCTCGTTCATCTGGCCGAACACCAGCGCGCATTTCGACTTCACGCTCGGATCGGGATTCTTCGGATCGGCGTTGACCTTGGACTCGATGAACTCGTGATAGAGGTCGTTGCCCTCGCGGGTGCGCTCGCCGACGCCGGCGAACACGGAATAACCGCCGTGCGCCTTCGCGACGTTGTTGATCAGCTCCTGAATGAGCACGGTCTTGCCGACGCCGGCGCCGCCGAACAGGCCGATCTTGCCGCCCTTCGCGTAGGGAGCGAGGAGGTCGACGACCTTGATGCCGGTGACGAGAATTTCGGCTTCGGTCGACTGGTCGGTGTAGGTCGGCGCTTCCTGATGGATGGCGCGCAGGCCTTCGGTCTTGACGGGACCGGCTTCGTCGATCGGCTCGCCGATGACGTTGATGATGCGGCCGAGCGTGCCCTCGCCGACGGGAACGCGGATCGGAGCGCCGGTGTCGGTCACTTCCTGGCCGCGGACCAGACCCTCGGTGGTGTCCATCGCGATGGTGCGGACCGTGGACTCGCCGAGATGCTGGGCGACTTCGAGCACCAGGCGGTTGCCGCCGTTCTTGGTCTCGAGCGAATTGAGAATGGCCGGGAGGTGGCCTTCGAACTGCACGTCGACGACGGCGCCGATGACCTGGGTGACGCGACCGACCTGGGCTGCCATTGAATGTCTCCTTCGATCCGAACTTCTAAGCCACGGTCTACGACCGGGATGTTGGGTTGAGTGGGTACTGAAGCGTCTTGATCAGACGGCCTCGGCGCCCGAGATGATTTCGATCAGTTCCTTGGTGATCTGCGCCTGACGCGTGCGGTTGTAGACCAGCGTCTGCTTGCGGATCATCTCACCGGCGTTGCGCGTCGCGTTGTCCATCGCGCTCATCTGCGCGCCGTAGAACGAGGCGTTGTTCTCGAGCAGCGCCCGGAAGATCTGGACCGCGAGATTGCGCGGCAGAAGGCGGGTGAGAATCTCGTCCTCTTCCGGCTCGTATTCGTAAGACGTCGTGTTGGCGGCACCGCCCTCCTCGACCACCAGCGGAATGATCTGCTGGGCGGTCGGGATCTGCGCGATCACCGAGCGGAAGCGCGAATAGAACAGGGTGCAGACGTCGAATTCACCGTTGTCGAAACGCGCCAGCACCTTCTTGGCGATGTCCTCGGCATTGACGAAGCCGAGCTGGCGCACGCTGCGCAGGTCGAGATGCTCGACGATCTGCTTGTCGAACTGGCGGCGCAGCTGCTCGTAGCCCTTGCGGCCGACGCAGAAGAACTTCACGTCCTTGCCCTGCGCCATCAGCGCCAGGGCGCGCTCGCGCGCCAGGCGCACGATCGAGGAGTTGAAGGCGCCGGACAGGCCGCGCTCGCCGGTGCAGACCAGCAGCAGGTGGACCTGGTCCTTGCCGGTGCCGGCCAGCAGCGCCGGTGCGCCGGGCGAGCCCGCCGCGGCGCTGGCGATGTTGGAGATCACCGCGCTCATCTTGTCGGCATAGGGACGCGCCGCTTCCGCGGCGGTCTGCGCGCGGCGCAGCTTGGAGGCTGCGACCATCTGCATGGCCTTGGTGATCTTCTGCGTCGCCTTGGTGGAGGCGATGCGGACGCGCATGTCTTTAAGTGACGCCATTCTTCGTTCACCCCGGCGGTTCGACCCTTATGATCGAGCCGCTGCCTATCCCAGTCGTCATGCCCGGGCTCGTCCCGGGCATCCACGTCTTCTGCCCACGCGGTGACGCGTGGATGGCCGGGAGCTCAATTGCGAAGACGCGCTTCGCGCTCTTGCCCGGCCATGACGCCCTTTAGTTACGCGAAGCTCTTCGCAAAACCTTCGACCACCGACTTCAGCTTGGCAGCGGTGTCGTCGGAGAGGTCGCGGCTGTCGCGGATCGAAGTGAGGATGTCGACGTGCTTGCCACGCAGCAGCGAGAGCAGGCCGTCCTCGAACGCGCGCACCTTGTTGAGCGGCAGCGGATCGAGATAGCCGTTGGTGCCGGCCCAGATCACGCAGACCTGCTCTTCCATCTTCAGCGGCGAGAATTGCGGCTGCTTCAGGAGCTCGGTGAGGCGCGAGCCGCGGTTGAGCAGGCGCTGGGTCGAGGCGTCGAGGTCGGAGCCGAACTGCGCGAACGCCGCCATTTCGCGGTACTGCGCGAGCTCGCCCTTGATCTTGCCGGCGACCTTCTTGGTGGCCTTGGTCTGCGCCGAGGAGCCGACGCGCGACACCGACAGACCGACGTTCACCGCGGGACGGATGCCCTGGAAGAACAGGTCGGTTTCCAGGAATATCTGGCCGTCGGTGATCGAGATGACGTTGGTCGGGATGTAGGCCGACACGTCGTTGGCCTGGGTTTCGATGACAGGCAGCGCCGTCAGCGAGCCCGAACCCTGGTCCTTGTTCAGCTTCGCCGCGCGCTCGAGCAGGCGGGAGTGCAGGTAGAATACGTCGCCGGGATAGGCTTCGCGGCCCGGCGGGCGGCGCAGCAGCAGCGACATCTGGCGATAGGCGACGGCCTGCTTCGAAAGGTCGTCATAGATGATGACGGCGTGCATGCCGTTGTCGCGGAAGTACTCGCCCATGGTGCAGCCGGTGAACGGCGCGATGTACTGCATCGGCGCCGGATCCGAGGCGGTGGCGGCGACGATGATCGAGTATTCGAGCGCGCCCTGCTCTTCCAGCACCTTGACGAACTGGGCAACCGTCGAGCGCTTCTGGCCGACCGCGACGTAGACGCAGTACAGCTTGATGTTCTCGTCGGGCTGCGCGTTGAGCGGCTTCTGGTTCAGGATGGTGTCGAGCGCGATCGCGGTCTTGCCGGTCTGACGGTCGCCGATGATCAGCTCGCGCTGGCCGCGGCCGATCGGGATCAGGGCGTCGATCGCCTTGAGGCCGGTCGCCATCGGCTCGCTCACCGACTTGCGCGGAATGATGCCGGGCGCCTTGACGTCGACGCGCATGCGCTTGTCGGCCTGGATCGGGCCCTTGCCGTCGATCGGGTTGCCGAGCGCGTCGACGACGCGGCCGAGCAGGCCCTTGCCGACCGGCGCGTCCACGATGGCGCGGGTGCGCTTGACGGTCTGGCCTTCCTTGATCTCACGGTCGGCACCGAAAATAACGACGCCGACGTTGTCGGTTTCGAGGTTCAGCGCCATGCCGCGGGTGCCGTTCTCGAACTCGACCATTTCACCGGCCTGGACGTTGTCCAGACCGTAGACGCGGGCGATACCGTCGCCGACGGACAGCACCTGTCCGACTTCGGAGACTTCAGCTTCCTGGCCGAAATTCTTGATCTGGTCCTTGAGGATCGCGGAAATTTCCGCGGCGCGGATGTCCATCAGCCTGCCTCTTTCATCGCGTGCTTGATCGAATTGAGTTTGGTGCGAAGCGAACCATCGACCATGCGGCTGCCCAGCTTGACGACGAGGCCACCGATGATCGCGGGATCGACTTTCACGTTCAGCGCGACGTCCTTGCCGGTCACCGACTTCAGGGCAACCTTGAGGGCGTCGAGATTCTTGTCCGAGAGCGCTTCCGCCACCGTGACGTCGGCCGTCGTCTCGCCCTTGAACTTGGCGACGAGGGCGCGATAGCCGCGAATGACGTCCGCCACCACGAACAGGCGGCGGTTGGCGGTCAGCACTTTGAGGAAATTGGCGGAGATGCCGGCGATGCCGGCCTTGGCCAGCACGGCCGACAGGGCCCTGGACTGGGCGTCGGCGGCGAACACCGGGCTGCGGACAAGGCGCTTCAGATCGGCGCTTTCGTTCAGCAAGGCCTCGAATTTCTCGAGATCGGCCTTGACCTCATCGACCACTTTCTGGTCGCGGGCCAGTTCGAACAAGGCCGTTGCATAACGGCCGGACACACCGGAAACGGACGTATCTTCTGCAGCCACAGACGCGCTCTTTTTGCTGTCAAACTCGCAAGGGAAAAACCGTCGCCACGAAGCGGCGCCTAGCGATCCAAGCCCTTGGAATTCAAGCGGGACTTCGATTTTCGACCAGCACGGGACGTGCCGGGCTCGTTAAAATCGCGGCTTTGCTAACATAGCAGGCGCGCAGGTGCAACATGACGCCAAATTAAAGGCACGAGGTTCTGTCGCCAGTTCGTCGCACGCTGCGACATCGATGTCTGCCGGGGTCTCGCGATCGGACCAGACTCGATCAAGGACTTGGGATGGTGACCTGACCGGTCGCGGAATTGGCGCGGGCTCGCGGCTCCTTCCCCCGGCTTTGGTTCCTGCCCCCAGCGCATAGCGGCCATGAACACGGATCGCTGAGGCGTGACTGCGGTCCCCGCAGCTCCACTCGCCGAATACTTACCCAATTCTAAACAATTAAAGGTATGACTTCGTTTTACAGTATTCGTAAGTATTCAATAGGTTAACATATCGTTAAATGCGAAGATTAAGGATATGAGGCTGAATATCTGGTTCGAGTAACAAGATGTTTCATGACGACACAGAACCGATTTACTGCCCAATTCACGCCGCATTAGGGATCGAAACGCCAGACCGCTCACAAACTGATGGGGGCTCCACTTGCCACACATGTGGCAATACTAGCTTAGGGACCAATAAATGTTGTCTTTGAAGACGCTGGGCTTTGTGACCCGGCCGCGTACGGCGATCGCTTTCGTTGCCGCAACTCTCCTGATCGGTGGAACAGCCACCGAAGCTTCCGCCAAATCCCGCCACCACAAGCATCATCACCGTCACCACGCCCAGGCCGACGCCAACGCGAGCTCCGATTGGCGCAATGCCAATGCGGCGATGAATCCGACCTCGGGCACCGGCCGCAGCTTTTCCGGCATCGCCTCCTATTACGGCAACGAGTCCGGCAGCCGCACCGCCTCGGGCCAGCGCTTCAACCAGAACGCCCTGACCGCGGCGCACCGCTCGCTGCCGTTCGGCACCAAGCTGCGCGTCACCCACCGCGGCTCCAGCGTCATCGTCACCATCAATGACCGCGGCCCGTTCATTCGCGGCCGGGTGCTCGACCTCTCCACGGGCGCCGCCCGCGCCATCGGCCTCACCGGTGCCGGCGTTGGCCGTGTCACCGCGGAAGTCGTTTCCTAAGGCGCCAGCCGCGCCTCACGTCACGCGCGCAGTTTTCATCAGTTTGATGCGCGCCTGAAACAAGCCCGCGGTCTTGGGGGACCGCGGGCTTTTTTACGTTCTGTCATTCCGGGGCGCGCGAAGCGCGAGCCCGGAATCCATTTCACCGCACGTCATGCCGTCCGATGGATTCCGGGCTCGCGACTTCGTCGCGCCCCGGAATGACGGCGGAGGATGTGGCGGCGGCAGCGCTTACAAAAAACTCTGCGGGTCGACGTCGACTTCGAGCTTCTGATTGCCCGTCGGCTTCGGGCAGACCGCGAGCCAGTTGCGCAAATAATCCGACAGATCGAAACCGCGCGCCGATTTCACCAGGATGCGGAAGCGGTAGCGGCCCTTGATCACGGCGAGCGGCGCTTCCGCAGGCCCCAGCACCACGACGCGCTCGTCGCGCGGCGCGAGCGCGACGAGACGGCGGCCGAGACCTTCGGCGCTCGGGCGGTCGCCGGCGGAGATGATCAGGCTGGCGAGCCGGCCGAACGGCGGATAGAGCGTCTTCTCGCGCAGCTCGATCTCGCTGTCGTAGAAGGCCTCGCGGTCGCAGGCGATCAGCGCCTTCATCACGGGATGGTCGGGCTGGTGGGTCTGGAGATAGCCGATGCCGCGGCCCTGCTCGCGACCGGCGCGGCCGATCACCTGGTTGAGCAATTGCCAGGTGCGCTCCGCCGCACGCGGATCGCCATTGGACAGGCCGAGATCGGCATCGACCACGCCGACGAGATTGAGCCGCGGAAAATTGTGGCCCTTGGCCACCAGCTGGGTGCCGATGATGATATCGACGCGGCCCTCCGCGATCTCGGCAAGCTCGGAGCGCATCGTCTCGATCGAGGTGACGAGATCGCTCGACAGCACCATGGTGCGCGCCTGCGGGAACAGCGCCGCCGCCTCTTCCTGCAGGCGCTCGACGCCGGGACCGACTGCGACCAGCGATTCCTCGGCCGAACAGTTCGGACAGAGATGCGGGCGCGGCATCGAGAAGCCGCAATGGTGACAGACCAGGCGCTGGCGGAAGCGGTGATCGACCAGCCAGGCATCGCAGATGGTGCAGGCGAAGCGATGGCCGCAGGCCCGGCACAGCGTCAGCGGCGCATAGCCGCGGCGATTGAGGAACAGCAGCGCCTGCTCGCGCTTCTCGATTGCGGTCCTGATCTCGCCGGCCAGCCGCGGCGAGATGAAGCGGCCGCGCGCGGGCGGCTCGCGGCGCATGTCGATGGCCTCGATATGCGGCATGTGCTGGCCGCCGAAGCGCGAGGGCAGCGCGATGCGCTGATAGCGGCTCTTGCGCGCATTGACCTCGGACTCGACCGACGGCGTCGCCGAGGCCAGCACCACCGGGATCCTGGCGATATGCGCGCGCACCACCGCCATGTCGCGGGCGTGATAATGCACGCCCTCGTCCTGCTTGTAGGCCTGGTCGTGCTCTTCATCGACGACGATCAGGCCGAGATCGGCGTAAGGCAGAAACAGCGCCGAGCGCGCGCCGACCACGACCGGCGCGGTGCCTGCGGAGATCGCCGCCCAATTGCGCGCGCGGGTGCGCGGCGTCAATTCAGAATGCCACTCGATCGGACGCACGCCAAAGCGCTGCGCGAAGCGATCGAGGAACTGCCCGGTGAGCGCGATCTCCGGCATCAGGATCAGCGACTGTTTCCCGCGGCGGATGGTTTCGGCGACGGCCTCGAAATAGACCTCGGTCTTGCCCGAGCCGGTGACGCCATCGAGCAATGCGACGTGGAAGGTGCCGTTGGCGGCGAGCGCGCGCATGGCATCCACGCCGGCCCGCTGCAGCGGCGAAAAATCCGGCCGGCCGAAATCGGGATCGGGCGCCGGGGGCGGCGCCGGCGGCGGCATCGGCTCGACCGTGAGCGTACCTTCGTCGACGAGGCCGTCGATCACGCCTGAGGAAACGCCGGCTTCCTTGGCGGCTTCCGACTTGCCGTGCAGCAGCCGGTCCGACAGCAGCTCGATCACGCGCTGGCGTGCCGGCGTCAGCCGCTTCGGCGGATCGCCGGTCAGGCGCACGCCGGGACGCACCCGCTCGGGACCGAGATTTTCGCCCATCCGCAGGCACATGCGCAGCACCATGCCGCGCGGGCTCAGCGTGTAATTGGCGACCCAGTCGACCACCTGGCGCAGCTCGGGCTTGAGCGGCGGGATGTCGAGCTTCTCGCTGACCTCCTTGAGACGGTTGTGCAGGCGCGGATCCGGATTGGCGTTCTCGCCCCAGACCACGGCGAGCACCTCGCGCGGCCCGAGCGGCACACCGACGAGATCGCCCGCCTTCAGCTCCATCCCGCGCGGCACCTTGTAGGAATAGGTCTGGTCGAGCGCGACCGGCACCAGCACGTCGACCATGCCGGTCGCGTTGGTGGGGGCGGTCGTGCTGCGCGACGAATGATCCATCAACGGTCTTTGCAGGGAGAATCGGAACCCGGGGCCGAAGGCTAGCGTCCGGGGGCGACCTTAGCGAACGATAAACGAGTGTGATGCGATATACTGTGCGGAATCATTACGTCCAGAGCGCATGAGCAAAGCGGCCGCCCCACAAATCGAGCTCGCCAGCGCCGATCCCTCGATCGCGCAGGAGATGACGCGCTGGCTGTCGCATCTCGGGGCCGAGCGGCGGCTGTCGCCGAAGACGCTGGAGGCCTACGGCCGCGACCTGCGGCAATGCCTGGATTTCCTCTGTGCCCATTGGGGCGAGCGGGTCACGCTCAAGCGTTTCGCCGCGCTGGAAGCCACCGACGTGCGTGCCTTCATGGCAATGCGCAGGGCCGATGACATCGCCGGCCGCAGCCTGATGCGCGCGCTCGCGGGGCTGCGCTCGTTCGGGCGCTTCCTCGAGCGCGAAGGCAAGGGCAAGGTCGGCGCACTCTCCGCCATTCGCGCGCCGAAGGTGGCGAAGAGCCTGCCGAAGCCGCTGCCGATGGCCTCCGCAAAGCGTCTTGCCGATGCCGACGAGCGCGCCGGCGAGGACCGCGAGACCTGGATTTTGGCGCGCGATGCTGCGGTGATGGCGCTGCTGTACGGCTCGGGCCTGCGCATCTCCGAAGCGCTGGGGTTGAAGCGCCGCGAGGTGCCGCGGCCCGGCGAAGGCGACGTGCTGATCGTGACCGGCAAGGGCAACAAGACCCGCATGGTGCCGGTGCTCCAGAACGTGCTCGAGCTGGTGCAGGACTACGTTGCGATGTGCCCATATCCGCTGCCGGCGGAAGGCCCGATCTTCGTCGGCGCGCGCGGCGGGCCCTTGAGCCCGCGCATCATCCAGCTCGCGATGGAGCGGCTGCGCGGCGCGCTCGGCCTGCCCGACAGCGCCACCCCGCACGCGCTGCGCCATTCCTTCGCCACGCACCTGCTCTCGCGCGGCGGCGACTTGCGCGCCATCCAGGAATTGCTCGGCCATTCCTCGCTGTCGACCACCCAGGTCTATACCGGCATCGATTCCGAGCGGCTGCTCGAGGTCTATGCCAGCGCGCATCCGCGGCGCTGACGCCTTTGCAGCTCTCGTGCCCCGGACGCGGCGCAGCGCTGCTTCAGCGGTGCGCTGCAGAGCCGGGGCCCATCCCGCCGCGCGATCATCTGAAGCTTCTGGGTCCCGGCTCGGCGTCGCAGCGCTGCACGCTGCGCCGCGTCCGGGACACGTGCCAATAGACTGACACACTCTCGTCATAGCTCGCGTGCCTCTTGCGCTGGCCGCGCGGTTCGGTCAATCGTTGCGGAACCGACCAAGAGGGGAATCATGGGCGCACACGAAAGCATGGAGCACGCCGAGCACGCCGAACACGCGTCCGGCTCGAACAAGAAGATCGCGCTCCTGATCGCGGTGCTGGCGCTGTTCCTGGCGATCTCAGAGACGCTCGGCAAGGGTGCCCAGACCGAATCGATCAGCAAGAACGTCGAGGCCGCCAATCTCTGGGCGTTCTTCCAGGCCAAGAGCATCCGCCGCACCGTGGTGGTGACCGCGGCCGAGCAGGGCAAGCTCGCGCTCGCCGCCGCGGACGAGGCGCAGAAGCCCGCCGTGCAGAAGCAAATCGACGACTGGACCAAGACGGCGGCGCGCTACCGCTCCGAACCCGAGACCGGCGAAGGCACCGAGCAGCTCGCCGAGAAGGCCAAGCATGCCGAGCACGATCGCGACGAGGCGACCGCGAAATACCATCACTTCGAGCTGGCCTCGGCCGCCTTCCAGATCGGCATCGTGCTGGCCTCGGCCACCATCATCACGGGCATGATGGCGCTGGCTTACGTCAGCGGCGTGCTGACGATCGCCGGCCTGTTCATGACCGCGCTCGGCCTGTGGTGGCCGCATTTGTTGCATTTGCATTGAGGGCTGCGGCGGGGCTCTCGCCGCGTCATTGCGAGGAGCGAAGCGACGAAGCAATCCAGACTGCCTCCAAGGAAAGACTCTGGATTGCTTCGCTGCGCTCGCAATGACGAAGGATAAAGCCGCGCCCCTCCGGCGCTCACCGCGCCTCGTGCACGCTCTTCCTGAAACGCTGGATCAGGCGAAGCGTGCGAACGGACCACCCCTGCCCGTTGCCGGCGATCAGCTCGCGGATGCGCTGCTTGACCGGGTTGACCAGCTCGGCGGCCTTGGCACGGATCTTCAGCACGAGCTCGTAGATCCGCTCGAACCAGTGCATCTCCAGCAGCTTGTGGCGCGTCACGTCGAACACGAAGGCGGTGACACCGACGCCGACCAGCTTTGCGAACACGATCATGAAGACCGCGCTGGTCCAGTATTCGTGCGCGAGCAGCCAGAGGCCCACGAGCTTGAGCGGAAACAGCGGCACGACGGGGACGGCGAACACGATCAGCGTCATGGCCGGCGACAGAGCGTCGACGCGCTCCGTCAGCCATTGCTTGAAGCGCGCCAAGGGGATGGCTGCGACGACCCGGGCAACGATCGGTTCGAGATGGTCCCACAGCCAGGCTTCGATCAGGAAGATGATCGCAAGCAGGACCCAGAGCGGTTGAAGAACGCGGCGCAGCATGTGTTTCCCGCCCTATTCGGCGCTGGGCGCGTGGCTACATATGGATGGCCCGCTTGCCGACTGCAAGCGCGGCCTCCTTGATGGCCTCCGAGCGGGTCGGATGCGCGTGGCAGGTGCGCGCGAGATCTTCCGCGCTGCCGCCAAACTCCATGAGAACGGCCGCCTCATGGATCATTTCGCCGGCTTCGCGGCCGATAATGTGCACGCCGAGCACGCGATCGGTCTTCGCGTCTGCGAGAATCTTCACAAAGCCGTCAGTGGTCTGATTGACCTTGGAGCGGCCATTGGCGGTAAAGGGAAACTTTCCGACGGTATAGGCGATGCCCGCCTGCTTCAGCTCCTCCTCGGTCTTGCCGACGGAGGACACTTCCGGCGTGGTATACACGACGCCCGGGATCACATCGTAATTCACATGGCCGGCCTGGCCGGCGATGATCTCGGCCACCGCGACGCCTTCGTCCTCGGCCTTGTGCGCAAGCATCGGGCCTGCGACGACGTCGCCGATGGCATAGACGCCCTTGAGGCTGGTGGCGAAGTGCGGATCGATCTGCACGCGGCCGCGCGCGTCCAGCGCGACGCCGGCTTCCTTCAGGCCCAGCCCGTCGGTGTACGGCACGCGGCCGATGCAGACGAGAACGACATCGGCCTCGATGGTCTCGGCCGCGCCACCCGCAGCCGGCTCGATTTTCGCAAGCAGTGCCTTGCTGTTCACTTCGACGCCAGTGACCTTCGAACCGAGCTTGAATGCAAATCCCTGCTTTTCCAGGATGCGCTGGAATTGCTTGGCGATCTCGCCGTCCATGCCAGGCAGGATGCGATCGAGGAATTCGACGACCATGACTTCGGACCCGAGTCGGCGCCACACCGAGCCGAGCTCGAGCCCGATCACACCGGCGCCGATGACCAGTATTCTGCCCGGCACCTTCTCCAGCGACAGCGCGCCGGTCGAGGACACGATGCGCTTCTCGTCGATCTCGATGCCCTTGAGGCGTGCGATATCCGAGCCGGTGGCGATGACGATGTTCTTGGTCTCGATCACCTGCGACTTGCCGTCGGCGGAGACCTCGACCTTGCCGGTCCCCAAGATCTTGCCGGTGCCCTTGAGCACGTCGATCTTGTTCTTCTTCATCAGGAATTCGACGCCCTTGACGTTGCCGTCGATGCCCTGCTGCTTGAAGTTCATCATCGCGGGCAGATCGAGCTTCGGCGACGAGACCGACACGCCCATCTTGGCGAAGGAGTGCGCGGCCTCCTCGAACATCTCGGAGGCGTGCAGCAGCGCCTTCGACGGCATGCAGCCGACATTGAGGCAGGTGCCGCCGAGGGTGGCGTTCTTTTCGACCACGGCGACCTTCATGCCGAGCTGGCTGGCGCGCACCGCGCAGACATAACCGCCCGGTCCGGTGCCGATGACGACGAGATCGTAGGTAGCCATGAGAGAAAGTCCCGTAAGGTTTGCCGTGATGAGGGTGTGTCAGCGTCCGCCGGCGCGTCAGCGCCCGCCGGACACATCGAGAATGGCTGAGGTGACGTAAGACGCCTCGTCCGACATCAGCCAGACGATGGCATTGGCGATTTCGTCCGCGGTGCCGACGCGCTTCATCGGCACCATGTGGGCCAGACGATGGGCGCGATCGGGCTCGCCGCCGGCGGCGTGGATTTCGGTATCGATCAGGCCGGGACGGATCGCGGCGACGCGGATGCCCTCGGCCGCGACCTCGTAGCCGAGACCGATGGTGAAGGAATCCACCGCGCCCTTGGAGGCGGCGTAGTCGACATAGGTGTTGGGGGCGCCGAGCCTGGCCGCGACCGACGACAGATTGACGATGACGCCGCCCTTGCCGCCGTGCCTGGTCGACATCCGCTTCACCGCCTCGCGCGCGCAGAGGATGGAGCCGGTGACGTTGACCGCCAGCACGCGCTGGATGCGCTCGGCCGACATCTCGTCGACGCGCACGCCGCTCTGGCCGACGATGCCGCCATTGTTGACCAGCGCCCCGAGCGTGCCGAACTTGTCGGCGGCCTTGAACAATTCGAGGATGTCGCTTTCCTCGGCGACATCGCATTTCACCGCGATGGCCTTGCCGTTGCTGGCCTCGATCTGCGCGACCACCTCGTCGGCGGCCGTCTTGTTGCTGGCATAGCCGACCACGACGCGGAAGCCGCGCGCGGCCGCCGCGATCGCGGTTGCCCGCCCGATGCCGCGGCTGCCGCCGGTGATGACAACGACCTTATCCGTCACGCGCGCCTCCATGGTTCGACACGCGCCGCCGCGCATGGCGACGGCGCTCGCAGAGCATCAGGGATCAGAGATCGAGCACCAGGCGCGCCGGGTCTTCCAGGCTCTCCTTGACGCGAACCAGGAAGGTGACGGCTTCCTTGCCGTCGATGACGCGGTGATCGTAGGACAGCGCCAGATACATCATCGGGCGGACCTCGATCTTGCCGCCGACGACCATCGGCCGCTCCTGGATCTTGTGCATGCCGAGGATGCCGGACTGCGGCGCGTTCAGGATCGGGGTCGACATCAGCGAGCCGTAGATGCCGCCATTGGTGATGGTGAAGGTGCCGCCCTGCATCTCGTCGATCTTGAGCTGGCCGTCGCGGGCGCGGCGGCCGAAATCGGCGATGCTCTTCTCGATGTCGGAGATCGACTTGTGGTCGCAGTCGCGCACCACGGGGACGACGAGGCCCTTGTCGGTGCCGACGGCGACGCCGATGTGATAATAGTTCTTGTAGATCAGGTCGGTGCCGTCGATCTCGGCGTTGACCGCCGGAATGTCCTTCAGCGCCTGCACGACGGCCTTGGTGAAGAAGCCCATGAAGCCGAGCTTGGCGCCGTGCTTCTTCTCGAACGCGTCCTTGTAGTGCGCGCGCAGCGCCATGACGTTGGTCATGTCGACCTCGTTGAAGGTCGTCAGCATGGCCGCGGTGTTCTGCACGTCCTTGAGGCGGCGCGCGATGGTCTGGCGCAGCCGGGTCATCTTGACGCGCTCTTCGCGGGCGGCGTCATCGGCCGGCGACGGCGCACGAACCTGCACGGCGGCGGCGGGCTGGTTGACCGGGGTCGGCGCCGAGGCCGCGCGCTCGATCGCCGCCAACATGTCGCCCTTGGTGACGCGGCCGTCCTTGCCGGAGCCCGGAACGGTGGAGGCGTCGATGCCGGTCTCGGCGGAGAGCTTGCGCACGGACGGTGCGAGCGGGGCATCGGCCGGGGCCGCCTTCGCGGCCGGAGCCGGTGCAGCAGCGGCGGGCGCCGCAGCAGCGGCAGGCTTGGCGGGCGCGGCAGTGGGCTTGGCAGCACCGGCACCATCGGTGATCTGGCCAAGCAGCGCGCCGACGGCAACCGTCGCGCCATCAGCGGCGATGATCTCGCTCAGCGTGCCGGCGGAGGGCGCGGGCACTTCGATGGTGACCTTGTCGGTCTCGAGCTCCACCAAGGGCTCGTCGACGGCGACGGGATCGCCGGCCTTCTTGAACCAGCGGCCGATGGTGGCCTCGGTGACGGATTCGCCGAGCGTCGGCACACGAATTTCAGTCATGGTCTTTTCCTTAAGGAGATCGCCAATGCGGTCATCAATTCATACGTCATGCCCCGCGAAGGCGGGGCATCCAGTACTCCGCGGCGTTCGTCATGATCACGAAAGTCACGGCGTACTGGATTGCCCGCCTTCGCGGGCAATGACAGCATTCTAAAACTTTTCAGCTCAGTGCTTCGTCCAGGAACGCCTTCAGCTGCGCCTGATGCTTGGACATCAGACCCGTGGCGGTCGCGGCGGAAGCGGCGCGGCCGACATAACGCGGACGCCGGCTCGCGCCGTTCACCTGGTTCAGCACCCATTCCAGATAGGGCTCGATGAAGTGCCAGGCACCCATGTTGCGGGGCTCTTCCTGGCACCACACCACCTCGGCCTTCTTGAAGCGCGACAGCTCGGCCACCAGCGCCTTCAGCGGCACCGGATAGAGCTGCTCGACGCGCATCAGATAGATGTCGTCGATGCCGCGCTTCTCGCGCTCCTCGTAGAGGTCGTAATAGACCTTGCCGGAGCAGAGCACGATGCGGCGGATCTTCTCGTCCGGAACGAGCTTGATCGCCTCGCTCGGCAGCATCTGGGCGTCATCATAGAGGATGCGGTGGAAGGTCGTCCCCTTGGCCAGCTCCTCGAGACGCGACACCGCCCGCTTGTGACGCAGCAGCGACTTGGGCGTCATCATGATCAGCGGCTTGCGGATCTCGCGGTGCAGCTGGCGGCGCAGCGCGTGGAAGTAGTTCGCCGGCGTGGTCGGGTAGACCACCTGCATGTTGTCTTCGGCGCACATCTGCAGGAAACGCTCGAGGCGCGCCGAGGAATGCTCCGGTCCCTGGCCCTCATAGCCGTGCGGCAGGAGGCAGACGAGGCCGGACATGCGCAGCCATTTGCGCTCGCCCGAGGAGATGAACTGGTCGAACACGACCTGCGCACCGTTGGCGAAGTCGCCGAACTGGGCTTCCCACAGCGTCAGCGTGTTCGGCTCGGCGAGCGAATAGCCGTATTCGAAGCCGAGCACGGCCTCTTCCGACAGCAGCGAGTTGATGACCTCGTAATGGCCCTGCTCGCTGCCGAGATGATTGAACGGCGTGTAGCGGCTCTCGTCCTCCTGGTCGATCAGGACCGAGTGGCGCTGCGAGAAGGTGCCGCGCTCGGAATCCTGTCCGGACAGACGGACATGGTGGTTTTCCTGGAGCAGCGTGCAGAACGCCAGCGCTTCGCCGGTCGCCCAGTCGATGCCGGCACCGGTGTCGATCGCCTTGGCGCGGTTGTCGAGGAAGCGCTGGATGGTGCGGTGAACGCGAAAACCGTCCGGCACCTTGGTGATCTTGCGGCCGATGTCCTTCAGGATCGGAAGGTCGACGCCGGTGACGCCGCGACGGGCGTCCTCTTCCTGGTCGGCGATCTTGAAGCCGGACCACTTGCCGTCGAGCCAGTCGGCCTTGTTCGGCTTGTAGGAGGTGCCGGCCTCGAACTCGGCATCGAGCCGGGCGCGCCAGTCGGCCTTCAGCTTGTCGACCTCGCCCTCGGTGACCACGCCTTCGGCGATCAGGCGCTTGGAGTAGAGCGTGAGGGTCGAGGGATGGGCCGCGATCCGCTTGTACATCACCGGCTGGGTGAAGGCCGGCTCGTCGCCCTCATTGTGGCCGTAGCGGCGATAGCACCACATGTCGATGACGACGGGCTTGTGGAATTTCTGCCGGAACTCGGTCGCGACCTTGGCCGCGAACACCACCGCTTCCGGATCGTCGCCGTTGACGTGGAAGATCGGCGCGTCGATCATCTTCGCCACGTCCGACGGATAGGGCGAAGAGCGCGAGTAGCGCGGATAGGTGGTGAAGCCGATCTGGTTGTTGACGATGAAGTGCACGGAGCCGCCGGTGCGGTAGCCCTTCAGGTCGGACAGGCCGAAGCACTCGGCGACCACGCCCTGGCCGGCGAACGCGGCGTCGCCGTGCATCAGCAGCGGCATCACGGAGATGCGCATGTCCGGCGGATCGCCGTGCTGGTCCTGCTTCGCGCGCACCTTGCCGAGCACCACGGGATCGACGATCTCGAGATGCGAGGGGTTTGCGGTCAGCGACAGATGGATGCGGTTGCCGTCGAACTCGCGGTCCGAGGAGGCGCCGAGGTGATACTTGACGTCGCCGGAGCCTTCGACCGCGTCGGGGTTGGCCGAGCCGCCCTTGAACTCGTGGAACAGGGCGCGGTGCGCCTTGGCCATCACCTGCGTCAGCACATTGAGACGGCCGCGATGCGGCATGCCCAGCACGATCTCCTTCACGCCGAGATTGCCGCCGCGCTTGATGATCTGCTCGAGCGCCGGGATCAGCGCCTCGCCGCCGTCGAGGCCGAAGCGCTTGGTGCCGGTGAACTTGGTGTCGCAGAACTTCTCGAAGCCTTCGGCTTCGACCAGCTTCATCAGGATGGCCCTGCGGCCTTCGCGGGTGAACGAGATCTCCTTGTCGGGTCCCTCGATGCGCTCCTGAATCCAGGCCTTCTGCGCGGCGTTGCTGATGTGCATGAACTCGACGCCGAGCGTCTGGCAATAGGTGCGCTCGCAGATCGCGGTGATCTCGCGCAGCGTGCCGTATTCGAGGCCGAGCACGTGATCGAGGAAGATCTTGCGGTCGAAATCGGCTTCGCTGAAGCCGTAGGTGCGCGGATCGAGCTCTTCGCGGTTGCGCTGGGCTTCGATGCCGAGCGGATCGAGCTTGGCGTGGAAATGACCGCGCATGCGGTAGGAGCGGATCAGCATCAGGGCGCGGACGGAATCGCGCGTCGCCTGGAGCAGGTCGGCGGAGGAGAGGGCGGCGCCCTTGTCACCGCCCTTGGCCTGCGCCTTGGCGGCGATCTTGGCACCGACCGCCTTCTCGACTTCCGCCCAGTTGCCGTCGAGCGCGGAGGTGAGATCGTCCTGCGGCGTCAGCGGCCAGTTGTCGCGCTCCCAGGACGGGCCTTCCGCGTTCTTCCGGACGTCAGCCGGCTGGTCGTTGAGGCTCTTGAAGAACTCCTGCCACTCGGCGTCGACCGAGGACGGGTCCTTCTCGTAGCGGGCGTAGATTTCGTCGATGTAGGTGGCGTTGGTGCCCTGCAAAAAGGAAGACAAGGCAAAGGCTGCGTTCGCGTCCTGGCGAGACATACTGGAGTTCCTGGCGATTTTGGTTCGCGCATAACAAACGGCGCTGGCACCGAGCTCCCCGGCAGAGGCTCGGCGCGACAGGCACCCTTTACCCTATTTGCTGCGAAACTTCGCCCGGAAAAGCACGAAGAAGTGAATTATCCCTTCAACTTTTCGGCAAGCGTGTGGCCGAGGCGGGCGGGCGACGGAGACACTGTAATCCCTGCCGATTTCATCGCCTCGGTCTTGGAACCGGCGTCGCCCTTGCCGCCCGAAATGATCGCGCCGGCATGGCCCATGCGGCGGCCCGGAGGGGCGGTGACGCCGGCGATGAAGCCGACCATCGGCTTCTTGCGGCCGCGCTTGGCCTCGTCCTTGAGGAACTGGGCGGCGTCCTCCTCGGCGGAGCCGCCGATCTCGCCGATCATGATGATCGATTCGGTCTTGGGGTCGGCCAGCAGCATCTCCAGCACGTCGATGAACTCGGTACCCTTGACCGGGTCGCCGCCGATGCCGACCGCGGTGGTCTGGCCGAGGCCCTCCTGGGAGGTCTGGAACACGGCTTCATAGGTCAGCGTGCCGGACCGGGAGACGATGCCGACCGAGCCGGTCTTGAAGATGTTGGCGGGCATGATGCCGATCTTGCACTCGCCTGCGGTCATGACACCCGGGCAGTTCGGCCCGATCAGGCGCGACTTGGAGCCGAGCAGCGAGCGCTTCACCCGCACCATGTCGAGGACAGGAATGCCCTCGGTGATGCAGACGATCAGCGGGATTTCGGCGTCGATGGCTTCGCAGATCGCATCCGCCGCGCCCGGCGGCGGCACGTAGATCACCGAGGCGTCGGCGCCGGTCTTCTCACGCGCCTCGCGCACGGTGTCGAACACCGGCAGGCCGAGATGCGTGGCGCCGCCTTTGCCGGGCGAGGTGCCGCCGACCATCTTGGTGCCGTAGGCGATCGCGGCCTCGGAATGGAAGGTGCCGTTCTTGCCGGTAAAGCCCTGGCAGATGACCTTGGTGTTCTTGTCGATCAGGATGGACATGAGGTCTGCTTTCGCGAACTAACGAGTGAGAGGTCAGTGGATGCGGCGGTAGACGCCGGTGAGGACGTCGGCCCAGCCTTCCGCGTCCGGCGAGAACTGGATCTTCAACGAATAGGAATTGTCGTCGATGATCTCGTAGACATGGCGCGCATTGCCGCGGAGCGAGCCGCGCACCAGTGTCAGGGTCTTGCCGACCCAGCCGCCGGAGGCGGGCGAGGGCGGCGTGTAACCGAGCGAGTCGTACCAGAACAATTTGTAGGTCCGGTCGTCGCGGTCGTAGCTGAAGATGCCGTGGGTGGCGAAGATCTGCTTGCCGTCACGCATCTGGACACTGTCCTGGATCAGGTAGAATCCGTTGAGGTCCATGCGCGCGACGGTGCGCGATGTGGCCGGCCCGCCCGCGGTCCAGCGCGACGGGTAGACCATCTCTTCGCCATCCCATTCGCCGGCGAACGCGGCGAGGCGCGCATGCTCGGGTAGCGGAGATGATGCGGCGAGATGGTCCTGGGCCATGGCCTTAGCCTCCCTTGACGGCCTTCACGATCTTCTGCGCGGAATCGTCGAGATTGTCGCCCGCAACGACGTTCAGTCCGGATTCATCGATGATCTTCTTGCCGAGCTCGACATTGGTGCCTTCGAGGCGAACCACCAGCGGCACGTTGAGGCCGACTTCGCGAACCGCCGCCGTGACGCCCTCGGCGATCACGTCGCACTTCATGATGCCGCCGAAGATGTTGACCAGGATGCCCTTCACGTTGGGATCGGCGGTGATGATCTTGAAGGCGGCTGCGACCTTCTCCTTGCTGGCGCTGCCGCCGACATCGAGGAAGTTGGCGGGCGACATGCCGTAGAGCTTGATGATGTCCATCGTTGCCATGGCGAGACCGGCGCCGTTGACCATGCAGCCGATATTGCCGTCGAGGGTGACGTAGTTGAGGTCGTGCTTCGACGCCTCGATTTCCTTGGCGTCTTCCTCGGTCTCGTCGCGCAGCGCGAGCACCTCGGGGTGACGGAACAGCGCGTTGTCGTCGAACGACACCTTGGCGTCGAGCACGCGGAGCTGGCCCTGCCTGGTCACCACCAGCGGGTTGATCTCCAGCATCGCCATGTCCTTGGCGACGAAGGCCGCATAGAGCTGCGCGGTGAGCTTTTCGGCCTGCTTGGCGAGATCGCCGGAGAGCTTCAGCGCCTTCGCGACCGTGCGGCCGTGGTGGCCCATGATGCCGGTGGCGGGATCGACCGAGAAGGTCACGATCTTCTCAGGTGTATTGTGCGCGACGTCCTCGATGTTGACGCCGCCTTCGGTCGACACCACGAACGAGACGCGCGAGGTCTCGCGGTCGACCAGGAGCGAAAGATAGAATTCCTTGTCGATGTCGGAGCCGTCCTCGATGTAGAGGCGGTTGACCTGCTTGCCGGCGGGGCCGGTCTGGATCGTCACCAGCGTCGCGCCCAGCATCTGCTTGGCGAACTCGGAGACCTCTGCGGCCGACTTGGCGATGCGGACGCCGCCCTTGTCGCCGGCGCTGGCTTCCTTGAACTTGCCCTTGCCGCGGCCGCCGGCATGGATCTGGCTCTTCACCACATAGACCGGGCCCGGCAGGGCCTTGGCGGCGGCTTCCGCATCTGCGGCCTTGAGGACCGGGACGCCCTTGGAGATCGGCACGCCGAACTCACCCAGCAGCGCTTTGGCCTGATATTCATGGATATTCATATGGTCGCTCCCTGAACCCGCGGGCGGTGACCTCTAGGGCCCACCTCAGTCTTGTGGCTGGCATACCATATACCACAGGAACTGCAACCCGGATTCTCTGACATCGATCTGGACTGCCGAACCGGAGCCCGCCCGGACACGGGCTCTGGAAATGAAACCGCCGAAGACCGGGTTTTCGGTCTTCGGCGGGAAGTGTCTTGCGCCTTAGCGGCCGAGAAGATCGGGGGCGATCTTCTTGCAGGCATCGACCAGGCCCTGGACGGCACCGACCGACTTGTCGAAGGCCTCGCGGTCCTTGCCGGCAAGCTCGATCTCGACGACGCGCTCGACGCCCTTGGCGCCGATCACGACGGGCACGCCGACATACATGTCCTTCACGCTGTATTCGCCGTTCAGGTAGGCGGCGCAGGGCAGCACGCGCTTCTTGTCACGCAGATAGCTCTCGGCCATCGCGATGGCCGAGGCAGCCGGCGCGTAGAAGGCCGAGCCGGTCTTGAGCAGGTTGACGATCTCGGCGCCGCCGTTGCGGGTGCGGTCGACGATCTCATCGAGCCGCGCCTGCGAGGTCCAGCCCATCTTGACGAGGTCGGGCAGCGGAATGCCGGCGACGGTGGAATACTTCACCAGCGGCACCATGGTGTCGCCATGGCCGCCGAGCACGAAGGCGGTGACGTCCTCGACCGAGACGTTGAACTCGTCGGCCAGGAAGTAGCGGAAGCGCGCCGAATCCAGCACGCCGGCCATGCCGACGACCTTCTTGTGCGGCAGGCCCGAAGCCTTCTGCAGCGCCCAGACCATGGCGTCGAGCGGATTGGTGATGCAGATGACGAAGGCGTCGGGAGCGTATTTCTTGATGCCGGCACCGACCTGCTCCATGACCTTGAGGTTGATGGAGAGCAGGTCGTCGCGGCTCATGCCGGGCTTGCGCGGCACGCCGGCGGTGACGATGCAGACCTTGGCATTGTCGAGCGCCTCGTAGGAATTGGCGCCGGTGTAATGCGCGTCAAAACCGTCGACCGGCGAGGACTGCGCGATGTCGAGCGCCTTGCCCTGCGGCACGCCCTCGGCGATGTCGAACATCACGACGTCGCCCAGTTCTTTCAGGCCGATGAGGTGAGCCAGCGTTCCGCCGATCTGACCGGAGCCAATCAAAGCAATCTTGTCGCGCGCCATGTGAGCCTGTCCTTTAGACACGTAAGGAGGGGAAACTGAGACGGGTGGTTATCCCTTTCGCCTCCCCCGTTCAAGTCGCCCAATGCCCAATTGTCGGGCTTGCCGCGATAGCAGCCAGCCACATCCTCGTCATTCCGGGGCGTGCGAAGCACGAACCCGGAATCCATCGGGCGACAGAGCGCGCCGATGGATGGATTCCGGGCTCGCCGCTTCGCGACGCCCCGGAATGACAGCGCTGGCACAAATAGGACTTAAGTCTCCACCAGGCCCTTGGTGGAGCCGCTGGCGGTGGAATCCTTGCGGCCGTGAGCCAGTGCCAGATAGGATTCCGAGCTCATCTCGATCAGGCGCGAGGCGGTCCGCTTGAACTCCATGGCCTCAACGCCCTCATGGGCGAGGTACAGCGAGATCGGGTTGGCGTCGGCCGAGGCCATCAGCTTCACCGCATTGTCATAGAGCGTGTCGATCAACGTGATGAAGCGCTTGGCGGCGTTGCGCTGGGAGAGGTCCATCACTGGAATATGGTCGACCAGGATGGTGTGATAGTCGTGCGCCAGCCTGAGGTAATCCGATGCGCCGAGCGGCTTCTCGCAGAGGTCGGCGAACGAAAACCGCGCGACGCCGTGAGCAGAGCACGGCACGTGCAGGATGCGGCCCTTGATCGAGATGTCGCGCGACCGGCATTTGGCGCCACCGGACATCCGCAACCAGGCGCGATCGAGCGCTGCGTCCGCATCGCCATCCGCCGGCGTCAGCCACATCGGCACGCCCTGCAGCTTCTCCAGCCGGAAATCGGTGCGCGCATCGAGCCGCGCGACGTCCATGTGGTCGGTGATCTGCTTGATGAAGGGCAGGAACAGCGACCGGTTCAGGCCGCCTTTGTAGAGATCGTCGGGCGCCACGTTGGAGGTCGCGACCACGACGGTGCCGAGCTCGAACAATTTGGCGAACAGGCGTCCCAGGATCATCGCATCCGCGATGTCGGTGACGTGGAATTCGTCGAAGCAGAGCAGCCAGCTCTCCTCAAAGATCGCATTCGCCGTCAGCGCGATGACGTCGCCGTCGGCGATCTCGCCGCGCGCGATGCTCTGGCGATAGTCGTAAATGCGCTCATGCACGTCGGCCATGAATTCGTGGAAATGCGCGCGGCGCTTGTGCTCGACATCGGAGTGCTGGAAGAACAGATCCATCAGCATGGTCTTGCCGCGACCGACCTCGCCATGGATGTAGAGCCCGCGCGGCACATCGTCCTTGTCACCGCCGCCGAACAGGCGACTAAGCAGGCCCTGCTTGCGTTTGGGGCTGTAGGTCGCAAGCCGCAGGTCCAGCGCGGCATAGGCCTCGGCGACCTCCGCCTGCGCAGCATCGGGCTCGATCGCACCTGAGGCGATCTGGGCCTGATAGGCATCGCTGAAGGGGGAACTGGGGGTCGAGAGCATGGCCCTTTACCGCCAGAGACCGCGGCAAATTGCAAGCCGTCAATTGGTGCGGGGCGCTATGCGTTCCGTGTCCCGGACGCGCTGCGGACGAAGTGACGCTGCGCAGAGCCGGGACCCACTGTTTCGTACATCGGTCGTGGAGCGATGGGCCCCGGCTCAGCAGTGCACCACGGCGTGGCGCACTGCGTCCGGGGCACGAGAGCGGTAGCTACGCACACAACTCGTAGGCGTCCTCCACGACATACGGGCCGCCGCCGGTCGAGGCGCGCGAGGAGAACAGCACGAAGCGCTCGGCCATGAACGCCTTGCTCGGGAAATAGCCGCGCAGCGAGAGATAGTCGGCGACGTCGCGGTCGGTGGCATCGTACAGCCGGGCCAGCGTCACATGAGGGATGTATTTGCGACCTTCGGGATTGAGGCCGATCCGCTGCATCATGCGTTCGAGCTCGGCCTGCAATTCCATCAGCGGCTTGCTGGGCGCGATGGTCGCAACGACGGCGCGCGGTTTGCGGCCGCCGAAACTGGTCAGGCCCTGCACCTTGACCTCGAAGGGCTTGCGGTCGACGCGAAACAGCATCGAGGCGATCTCGTTGGCGGAGACGCCGTCGATATCGCCGATGAAGCGCAAGGTGACGTGATAATTTTCGGGATCGATCCAGCGGGCGCCGGGAAGGCCTCCTCTCAAGTTGGAAAGCGCCTGGCCGATCTCGGCCGGAATTTCCAGACCCGTGAACAAACGCGGCATCGTTTCGCACTCCCGATGCTTGGGTACGATCCCTGAGCAGGATCATATCCAAATCAGAGCCGGCGACGAATCACCGGTACCTTGATTCCTATCGCAGTTGTGTGACTCTGCGAAGCATGCCGCGCCTCACCCCGGTAAAACCCTGGGAATTACGGCGAGCGCTGCCTGCTTTCAACGCCGTTGCTCAGCGATCGTGCCAAGGAATGCCTGCACGGCGGGCATGATGTTGCTGACGATGATATCGACGCCGGCCGCGGTCGGATGAATGCCGTCGGCCTGGTTGAGCTTGGCGTCGGCCGCAACGCCCTCGAGAAAGAAAGGATAGAGCGGCACGTCGAATTTTTTTGCCAGATCCGGATAAATCGAATTGAATCGCGCGGCATAATCGGCGCCGTAATTCGGCGGCGCCAGCATGCCGCACAGCATCACCGCGATCTTGCGCGCCTTGAGCCGCTGGACGATGTCGGTGAGCGCGGCACGCGCCAGATCGGGATCGAGGCCGCGCAAGGCGTCGTTGGCGCCGAGCTCGACGATGACCCCGTCGGTTCCCTCGGGGACCGACCAGTCGAGCCGGTCGCGGCCGCCCGAGGTGGTGTCGCCGGACACCCCGGCATTGGTCATGTCGACCGCTATGCCCTTGGCCTGCAAAGCTTTTTTTAGCTTCTGTGGGAACGCGTCCTGAGCCGGCAGGCCGAGACCGGCGCTCAGGGAATCGCCGAGAACGACGAGCTTGATCGGTCTTGTCGCCTCCGCCCAAGCCGGGTTCGCCATTGTCATGAAGGCGAGCATCAACACGGCTATGTGCATGAACAATCCGTAACGCCTCTCGACCGCGCTATCGGAGTTGCCATATGACCGGACCATGGACACTCGCATCGATACCTCTTCGCTCGCCGTCGCTTCGGCGGACACCATCGCCATCTCCAACGTCAATCTCTCATTGGGCACGGGCGCGGCACGCGTTCACATCCTCAAGGATATCAGCTTGCGAGTCGGCCGGAGCGAGACGGTCGGCCTGATCGGCCCGTCAGGCTCGGGCAAATCAACGCTGCTGATGGTGATGGCGGGGCTGGAGCGTCCTGATAGCGGAGAGGTGGTGGTCTCAGGGACGCCTTTCAATGCCCTCGACGAGGACGCGCTGGCGCGCTTCCGCGGCCGCCAGGTCGGCATCGTCTTCCAGTCCTTTCATTTGATCCCGACCATGACCGCGCTGGAGAATGTCGCGGTGCCGCTCGAGCTTGCCGGCAATCCCGATGCCGCCAAGCGCGCGGCAGAGGAGCTGCAATCCGTCGGGCTCGGCGACCGCCTGCATCATTATCCGACGCAGCTCTCGGGCGGCGAGCAGCAGCGCGTCGCGCTGGCCCGCGCGCTGGCGCCCGATCCCGCCATCCTCGTCGCCGACGAGCCGACCGGCAATCTCGACGAGGCCACCGGACAACAGATCGTCGACCTCCTGTTCAGCAAGCACGCCGAGCGCGGCATGACCTTGGTGCTGGTGACGCACGATTCCTCGCTGGCGCATCGCTGCGATCGCGTGATCCGCCTGCGCTCGGGCCGCATCGACACGCAGTCTGCACCGGCATGAGCACGGCGGCCGAACCGTTCGCCAAGCCGGGCGGCGTCGCGCTGTCGCTGCGTTACGCGCTGCGGGAATTGCGCGGCGGCCTGCGCGGCTTCTACGTCTTCATCGCCTGTATCGCGCTCGGCGTCATGGCCATCGCCGGCGTTGGCTCGGTATCGGCGAGTCTCTCCGACGGCCTTGCCCGCGAGGGCCGGACGCTGCTCGGCGGCGACGTCTCCTTCGTGCTGTTCCAGCGCGAAGCGAAACCCGAGGAGGTCGCCTTCCTGCGCTCGCGCGGCACGGTGTCGACCGCCACCACCTTGCGCGGCATGGCGCGCGCGGCCGACGGTCAGCTCGCACTGGTCGAGATGAAGGCGGTCGACGACACCTACCCGATGCTGGGCCGGCTGACGCTGGCGCCACAATTGCCCATGTCCGACCTGCTCGCGGAGCGCGACGGCGCGTTCGGCGCGGCAGCCGACCCGACGCTGCTGGCGCGGCTGTCGCTGAAGACCGGCGACCGTGTCACGATCGGCTCGGCGACCTTCCAGATCCGCTCGACGGTTGAAGCCGAGCCCGACAAGCTCGCCGGCGGCATCGGTTTCGGCCCGCGCTTCCTGATCAGCGAGGCCGCGCTGCGCGCCACCGGCCTGATCCAGCCCGGCAGCCTGGTGCGCTGGGTCTACCGGGTGAAGCTGCCTGACACCGCCAACAACGAGCGCGCCACCGAAGCCTTCATCGCGGATGCGCGCAGCGCGGCGCCGCAGGCCGGCTGGGAGATCCGCAGCCGCTCCAACGCTTCGCCGCAGCTCGAACGCAACATCAGCCGCTTCACCCAGTTCCTGACCCTGGTCGGCCTCGCGGCGCTGCTGGTCGGCGGTGTCGGCGTCGCCAATGCCGTGAAGAGCCATATCGACCGCCGGCTCGAGGTGATCGCGACCCTCAAGGCCGTCGGCGCCACCGGTCGCGACGTGTTCGGCATCTATCTGGCGCAGGTTCTCGTGCTCGCGGGCGTGGGCTCGGCGATCGGCCTTGCGCTCGGCGCCGCCATGCCGTTCGCCATCGTCGGCCTGTTCGGCAAGCTGCTGCCGCTGCCGGTGGTGCCGGCCGTGCATGCCGACGAGCTCGCGCTGTCGTTCGTCTACGGCCTCCTGACCGCGCTGGCCTTCGGCCTGTGGCCGCTCGGACGCGTCCACGACGTGCCAGTGGCGGCGCTGTTCCGCGACACCATCAGCTCGGAATGGCACCGGCCGCGCGCGGGCTATGTCGTGTTCATGGGCGTGGTGATCGCGCTGCTGATCACCGTGGTGATCGGGCTCTCCTTCGACAAGCGGATCGCCGCGGTGTTCGTGGCCTCCTCCGTCGTCGTGTTCGCGCTGCTGCGCGGCATTGCCGCCCTGCTGATGGCGATCGCGCGGCGGCTGCCGCGGACGCGGCTGCCGATGCTGCGGCTCGCGATCGCCAACATTCACCGGCCGGGCGCGCTGACGCCCTCGGTGGTGCTGTCGCTGGGGCTCGGGCTCGCCGTGCTCGTCACCATCACCCAGATCGACGGCAATCTGCGGCGGCAGTTCCTGGCGGCCCTCCCCGATCAGGCGCCGTCGTTCTTCTTCATCGACATTCCGAGCGCCCAAGCCGCACCGTTCGACGACTATCTTCGCAAGATCGCGCCCGGCGCGAAGGTCGAGGACGTGCCGATGCTGCGCGGACGCATCGTCGCCGCGCGCGGGCTGCGCGCCGAGGAGCTCAAGCCGTCGACCGATTCCGAATGGGTGCTGCAGAGCGACCGCGGCCTGACCTATACCGCCGAGCTGCCCAAAGGCTCCAAGGTGGTCGAGGGCGAATGGTGGAGCGCCGATTATTCCGGCCCGACGCTGGTCTCGATGGAGAAGAAGATCGCCGACGGACTGGGCCTCAAGCTCGGCGACGAGATCGTGGTCAACGTGCTCGGCCGCGACATCCCGGCCAAAATCGGCAATCTGCGCACCATCGACTGGCAGGGACTCGGCATCAACTTCGTTCTGGTGTTCTCGCCGAACGCCTTCAAGGGCGCGCCGCACACCCATATCGCGACACTGACGGAACCTGGCGGGAATGCGACAGCCGACGGCAAGATCATCAAGCAGGTCGCCGATGCCTATCCGATGGTGACGAGCGTGCGGGTGCGCGAGGTGATGGAGACGGTCGGCTCGGTGGTGACCAATCTGGCGCTGGCGATTCGTGGCGCCAGCGCGGTGACCCTGATCTCGGCGATCCTGGTGCTGGGCGGGGCGCTCGCCGCCGGTCATCGCCACCGGGTCTACGATGCCGTGATCCTGAAGACGCTGGGCGCGACGCGGCTGCGGCTGCTGGGCGCCTATGCGCTCGAATACCTCCTGATCGGGCTCGCCACCGCGTTGTTCGGCGTGATCGCCGGCAGCGTCGCGGCCTGGATGATCGTGACGCGGCTGATGACGCTGAGCTTCGTCTGGCAGGCCGGCAGCGCGGCCGGGGTCGTGGCGGCCGCGCTCGTCGTCACCGTCGGGCTCGGGCTCGCGGGCACGCTGCTGGCGTTGAACAAGAAGCCCGCCACGGTGTTGCGGAATTTGTGACAAAATGTAGCGGGGGGCAGCACGGATGCGGAATCGCACGATTCCCGCGATTAACCACGACTGCTCGTCAGGTTCGCGTCAGGATTGCCGCCAAGGGCGACATTCAGCCGCGCGTGGAAGGTTGCAGCGAATGTGTTAGTTTCCCACATATCGAGTGGGTTCGGAGCCCCGATCGTTAGCCAAAATTTAGTCGGCTGGTGTCGGTATCCGAGATAGAATTTGACGAACCGGCGGCATGGCGACCCTCGTGCCGGACCGGACCAACCAACGGGAATTCGACCATGTCGGACCTAGACCGTAACTACGCTTCTCCTTTCGGCAGGGCCGCCGGGCGTGTTGACGCCGCGACGGTCGATGCCGGCCTGCGCGCCTATATGCTGCGCATCTACAATTACATGAGCATTGGCCTGGCCATCACCGGCCTTGCCGCGCTCGGCGTCTACATGGCCGCCGTGACCGACGTTCCGACGGCGGACGCGGTCCGCGTCGGCAAGCTGTTCCTGACGCCGTTCGGCTACGCCATGTTCGTCAGCCCCCTGAAGTGGCTGTTCATGCTCGCGCCGCTCGCCATGGTGTTCGTGATCTCGGCGGGCATCAACCGTCTCGCCCCCTCGACCGCCCAGGTCCTGTTCTGGGTGTTCGCGGCGCTGATGGGCATCTCGCTGTCGTCGATCTTCCTGGTGTTCACGCACACCTCGATCGTGCGGGTGTTCTTCATCACCGCGGCGACCTTCGGCGCGCTGAGCCTCTACGGCTACACCACCAAGCGTGACCTGACCGGCATGGGCTCGTTCCTGTTCATGGGCCTGATCGGCATCGTTCTCGCCAGCCTGGTGAACCTGTTCCTGGCCAGCTCGATGCTGCAGTTCATCGTGTCGGTGGTCGGCGTGCTGGTGTTCTCGGGCCTCACCGCCTGGGATACCCAGCGGCTGAAGAACGACTACATCTACGGCTATGCGTCGGCCGGCGGTGACATCGCAGAGCGTTCGGCCATTACCGGCGCGCTGTCGCTGTACCTGAACTTCATCAACCTGTTCACGCTGCTGCTGCAGCTGCTCGGCCAGCGCGAGTAGGCGACGGACCAGAGCGAACGACACCAACCCCGGCCGCGAGGCCGGGGTTTTTGTTTGGGCTGTGGTCTATCCCCGTCATTGCGAGGAGCCCTTGCGACGAAGCAATCCAGAGTCCCTCCGCGGATGCATTTCTGGATTGCTTCGCTTCGCTCGCAATGACGGTGCTGAGGCCGCCGGGGCCCTTCCAGCGCCTCCCGGAACCCTCTAATCTCCCCCCATGTCCGCACCCGAAATCAGGCCCACCACCGAGGCCGACCTTCCCGCCATCACCGCCATCTATCAGCAGGCCGTCCGCGAGGGCACCGCGACGTTCGAGTTGGAGCCTCCCGATCTCGCCGAGATGACGCGCCGCTACCGCACGCTGATCGACGGCGGCTATCCCTATTTCGTCGCCATTATCGAGGGACGCGTGGCCGGCTACGCCTATGCCGGCGCCTATCGGCCGCGGCCGGCCTATCGCTTCACGGTCGAGAACTCGATCTATCTCGATCCTTCCTTCCACCGCCGCGGTATCGGCTCGTTGCTGCTGGAGCGGCTGGTTGCCGAATGCGAGGCGCGCGGCTTCCGCCAGATGATCGCGGTGATCGGCGATTCCGCCAATGCCGGATCGATCGGCGTGCACACCAGGGGCGGCTTCAGGATGATCGGCACGCATCCCAATGTCGGGCTGAAATTCGGCCGCTGGCTGGATACGGTGATGATGCAGCGCGACCTCGGCGAGGGCGCGACAACGGTGCCGGGGAAGTAGGTCTCGCAGGGTGGGCAAAGCGACTTGTCCGCCGTAGCTCGAAGAGCGAAGGCGGAAGCGTGCCCACGATTTGCGGCGATCGAAAAAGGACGTGGGCACGGCGCTTTGCGCCTTTGCCCACCCTACGCCACTACGGCACTTTGTCCGTCTAAACCACCGCCAGCTTCCGATCGATCACCAGCAGCACCCGCTCCAGCTCGTGGCCGCGGCGCAGGATCAGGCCCGTTGCCGAGATCACGCTGTACATGCCCTGCTTGCGCACCAGGCGCGGGTCCTTCTCGATGCGATAGATCGGCACTTCCGAGGCGCGGCGATAGACCGAGAAAACGGCGCGGTCCTTCAGGAAGTCGATGGCGTAGTCGCGCCATTCGCCGTCGGCGACCATGCGCCCATAGAGATTGAGAATACGGTGCAGCTCGAGCCGGTTGAACGTCACCCTGCTCGGTTGCGCATTCGCGGCGGGGCGCGCCGCCGCGCGCTGCTCGCTCGGATCGGCATCCTCCGACATCAGACTCATGGAGAGCCTCCTCATCGCACGACTTTACCCCAGGTCCCGCGAACCGTCCCCGGAACCGGATCATGACAAGGACATGATTGCGCCAACCGTTCCTCCCCGCAAGGGCCCTTGATGGAACCCGGTGCCTGCTTTCAACCGGTCGAATCGGGTGCGATTTCCGGCACACGCAAAGGTGGAACTCTGTCGCGGCAAACCGTCACGGGATCGTTAGCAGGAATCATAGTATCGCCGCTTTTCCGCCTAGCGACTGCCGCCCTGCACTGCGAAAAGATTCGCGTGCGTTGACCCGGTCCTTTCGGTTCCGGATTCCTCAGCCCCCAGCCCCCCGGGGTCGAACAGGATCGGGTCTGTACGCACGACAAGGAGGGCCAACGCAAGTTGGTCCTTTTTTGTTTGTGGCGGGAGGTTTCCGTTGTCTCAATCATTCCGGGGCGCACGAAGTGCGAGCCCGGAATCCATTTCTCGTCTCAGCAAGTGGATCGATGGATTCCGGGCTCGCGCCAAGTGGCGCGCCCCGGAATGACGAGAGGCTGATTGTCTTGAGACCTCTGCGCCTTCAATGCAGCGAGGTGTACGCTGCGCCGAGCATCGGGCCCGGTCGTTCGCGGCTGCCGTCCTGGACGTAGACCACCGCGCCGTCGACGCCATCGCGCGTGAGGTTCTCGATCGGCACCGTCCAGCTTTCCGGACGGCCGGTCCAGTCACCGACCTTGAGCAGGTTGCGCACCACGTTGTGATAGGTGACCTGCTGCCCGCGATTCTCGCCGCGGGTGATCGCGATCGGCACCGACTTGGCGATCGAGCAGATCCAGACCTCGCCATGCGAGACGGCCGGCTCGTTGCTCGCGGCGACCGACACGTTGATCTGCTTGCCCGCGAGCGACATCGTCACCGGCACGCTCATCACGCCCGTCCCCTTGTCGGTCTTGCCGATCGCATTCTCGATGCCGGCACGATCGCTGCCGACGACATGGGTGGAGCCGTTGACCACGACCTGCGGGGTATAGACCTCGCGGTCGCCGCGCATCTTCGAATAGGCGCGCTGCCGCGCAGAGAAACGCGAATCCGCCAGCGTGTCCTTCCAGCCGAGATAGTCCCAATAATCGATCGGCATGCTCAGCGCGATGATCGACGGATCTTTCGAGAGATCGCCGATGATCTGGTCGGCGGGCGGACAGGACGAGCAGCCCTGCGAGGTAAACAATTCGACAACGGCGCGGGGCTCGGCTTCGGCAGGACGAATGACGGCGACGATCGCACAGATGCCGAGAGCGCCCGACCAGAGAGCACCGGACCAACGTGAAACCAGATGAGAAGCCGTCATTGTTGTCATGTCGAACGCCGCACACCATTGCTCGTGGGAAGGGAGATCTTATCGCCGGATGGTCACCGTAGTCTTACGGGGCGCAGCACACCCGACCGTCCGGGCGAACCGTCCAAAGGGGAGGTTTTCCGCCCGGCGGGCCCATCTGGAGCATGCCGCAAACGCGCGAAGGCGGCCTTGTGATAGGCCGCCTTCGTTCAGTCTTCTACTCACTTCGCAGTGAGCCATCGTTCACAAATCCGCGCTTACGCCGCGAGCTTGCGCAGCACGTAGTGCAGGATACCGCCGTTGCGGTAGTAGTCGAGCTCGTCCAGCGTATCGATGCGGCAGAGCAGCGAAACGCGCTGCAGCGAGCCGTCGCCGGAGACGATCTCCGCGGTCAGCTTCTGGCGCGGCTTGAGGTCGCCGACGAGGCCGCGCAGCGTGACCTTCTCGTCGCCCTTCAGGCCGAGCGAGGACCAGGAGGTGCCGTCCTCGAAGGTCAGCGGCAGCACGCCCATACCGACCAGGTTGGAGCGATGGATGCGCTCGAAGCTCTGGCAGATCACGGCGCGCACGCCGAGCAGACGCGTGCCCTTGGCCGCCCAGTCGCGCGAGGAGCCGTTGCCGTATTCGGCACCGGCGAACACCACCAGCGGCACCTTCTCTTCCTGATACTTCATCGCGGCGTCGTAGATCGACATCTGCTCGCCGTCGGGCCAGTGCTTGGTGAGGCCGCCTTCCGGAATGTTGCCGTCGGCGCCCTTGAGCATGAAGTTCTTGATGCGGATGTTGGCGAAGGTGCCGCGCATCATCACTTCGTGGTTGCCGCGGCGCGTGCCGTACTGGTTGAAGTCGGCGGGACGCACCTGGTGCTCGCTGAGATATTTGCCCGCGGGCGAGGTGAGCTTGATCGAACCGGCCGGCGAGATGTGGTCAGTGGTGATCTTGTCGCCGAACATGGCGAGGATGCGCGCCTCGACGATATCGGTGACCGGCTCCGGCTCCTTCTTCATGCCGTCGAAATAGGGCGGGTTCTGCACGTAGGTCGAAGACATGTTCCAGCGATAGGTCTCGCTCTCGACCGTCTTGATCTTGCGCCAATTGGTGTCGCCCTTGAACACGTCGGCATATTTCTTCTTGAAGATCGACGCGGTCACGAACTTCTTCATGAAGGCGTTGATCTCCTTCGTCGTCGGCCAGATGTCCTTCAGATACACCGGCTTGCCGTCCTTGCCCTCGCCGAGCGGCTCGCTGGCGAGATTCTTGGTGACGCTACCGGCGAGCGCGTAGGCAACGACCAGCGGCGGCGAGGCCAGATAGTTGGCCTGCACGTCCGGCGAGACGCGGCCTTCGAAGTTGCGATTGCCGGAGAGCACGGCGGCCGCGACAACGCCGTTGTCGTTGATCGACTTCGAGATCTCCTCAGGCAGCGGACCGGAATTGCCGATGCAGGTGGTGCAGCCGAAGCCGACCAGGTTGAAGCCGACCTTGTCGAGATGGGGCTGCAGGCCGGAATTGGCGAGATATTCCGCCACCACCTGGCTGCCCGGGGCGAGCGAGGTCTTCACCCACGGCTTGGCCTTGAGGCCCTTCGCCGCGGCGTTGCGCGCCAAGAGGCCGGCGCCGATCAAGACGCTCGGATTCGAGGTGTTGGTGCAGGAGGTGATCGCGGCGATCACGACGTCGCCATGGCCGATATCGAAGTTCTTGCCTTCGACCGGGAAGCGCTTGGTGGGCTCCTCGGCCTTCTTGTACTCGCTGCCGAGCGCAAGCGAGAAACCCTCCGCGACGGTTGGCAGCGCGATGCGGCCTTCGGGACGCTTCGGGCCCGCCATCGACGGCACGACGTCGCCGAGGTCGAGGGTCAGCGTTTCCGTGAACACCGGATCGGGCGACTTGGCGGTGCGGAACAGGCCCTGCGCTTTGGCATAGGCCTGCACCAGCGCGACGCGCGCCGAGGCGCGGCCGGAGGTCTTGAGGTAGTCGAGCGCGGCGGCGTCCACCGGGAAGAAGCCGCAGGTCGCGCCGTATTCGGGCGCCATGTTGGCGATGGTCGCCTTGTCGGCGACGGAGAGATGGTCGAGGCCGGGGCCGAAGAACTCGACGAACTTGCCGACCACGCCGAGCTTGCGCAGCATCTGCGTCACGGTCAGCACGAGGTCGGTGG
The DNA here is from genome assembly GCF_003957705.1 of Bradyrhizobium sp. LVM 105. Classification (NCBI taxonomy): domain Bacteria; kingdom Pseudomonadati; phylum Pseudomonadota; class Alphaproteobacteria; order Hyphomicrobiales; family Nitrobacteraceae; genus Bradyrhizobium; species Bradyrhizobium sp. LVM 105. Next base: position 74,944 of record NZ_QZMV01000018.1, read on the forward strand.
CGGTGACGCCTTCCTTCAGCGCGCCCTTCAGCTTGAAGCCGACGACATTGGGCAGCAGCATCGACAGCGGCTGGCCGAGCATGCAGGCTTCCGCCTCGATGCCGCCGACGCCCCAGCCGAGCACGGCCAGACCGTTGACCATGGTGGTGTGGGAATCGGTGCCGACGAGCGAATCAGGATAGGCCACCTCGAAAGTGCCGGTCTTCTTGCCGACCGTCATCTTCTCCTTCTTGGTCCAGACCGTCTGGGCCAGATATTCGAGATTGACCTGGTGGCAGATGCCGGTGCCGGGCGGCACGACGGAGAAGTTCGAGAACGCCTTCTGGCCCCACTTCAGGAACTCGTAGCGCTCCTGGTTCTGCTTGTATTCCTCGGTGACGTTCTTGCCGAAGGCCTTGTTGTCACCGAAGAAGTTCACGATCACGGAGTGGTCGATGACGAGGTCGACCGGCACCAAGGGATTGATCTTTTCGGCATCACCGCCGAGCTTCTGCATCGCGTTGCGCATCGCGGCGAGGTCGACCACCGCGGGCACGCCGGTGAAATCCTGCATCAGCACGCGCGCCGGGCGGAACGCGATCTCGTGCTCCAGCGATTTCTTGCGCAGCCATTTGGAGACGGCGACGATGTCCTCTTTCTTGACCGAACGGCCGTCCTCGTTGCGCAGCAGGTTCTCGAGCAGGACCTTCATCGAATAGGGAAGTTTGGAAATCCCCTTCAGACCATTCTTCTCGGCCGTGGGCAGGCTGTAATAGACGTAGGTCTTGGCGCCGACCTTGAGGGTCTTTTTGCATTTGAAGCTGTCGAGCGAGGTCATGTAGGAATCCCAATTGTTAGCTATACCCGGCAGGGTATCTTAACACCGTCAGCGTATCAGGCTGGGCCGCTTGCAGGGGCAGGTTGAGTTGCTGCATCAAGTAGTTCCGGGCTTATAGAAGCTTTCTAACCGCGCCGCCACAGCCACAATCGTGCCGCAGCAATCGCGAGCCAAAAATTCCCATGCGCTACCCCAAGTTTTCCTGAGGCCCGGCTTTGACTGAACTGAAACGAGGCGAGATGCGGCTCTCCGGACACGGAGTCGCCTGCGTGCGGGGCGGCCGCCAGGTGTTTGCCGGGCTCGATTTCGCCGCGGTCTCCGGCGAGGCCGTGGCGGTCGTCGGCCGCAACGGCTCGGGCAAGACCTCGCTGCTGCGGCTGATCGCGGGCCTGCTGGTGCCGGCCGGCGGCCAGATCGCGCTCGCGGGCGGCGATGCCGAGCTGACGCTGCCCGAGCAGTGCCATTATCTCGGCCACCGCGACGCCCTGAAGCCGGCCCTCAGCGTCGCTGAAAATCTGACCTTTTGGGCTGATTTCCTGGGCGGCGAGCGCGGTGACGCCGCCGCGACCCTCGCCACCGTCGGGCTCGACCATGCCACCCATCTGCCTGCGGGCTTCCTCTCCGCGGGCCAGCGCCGCCGGCTGTCGCTGGCGCGCCTGCTGACCGTCCGCCGCCCGGTCTGGCTGCTGGACGAGCCGACCAATGCGCTGGACGTTGCCGGCCAGGACATGTTCGGCGGCCTGATGCGCGAGCACCTGTCGCGCGGCGGCCTCATCGTCGCAGCGACCCATGCCCCGCTCGGAATCGAATCGCGGGAGCTGCGGATCGGGGGTGTGGCGTGATTTCAGGGCACCCTCAGCTTTCCGAGCGGCTGGGCACCGGCCTCTCCGTTCCCTCCCCCCTTGTGGGGGAGGGCCAGGGAGAGGGGTGCCACACGGCGTGCTCTGTCGCTTCAAGCCCTTCGGAAGACCGCCCCAAACGGACGTCTCGCCCGGGGCCACCCGTCTCCCCCGCCCTCTCCCGCAAGGGGGGAGGGAGCGCAGCTTGCCGGCGGGGAGAGCCGGGCTCACAAGGCTACCCAACGGCCGGAAGGCGCACCCGATGACCGCCCTGTCCGCCCTCATTCGCCGGGACATCCGGATCGCGCTCCGCGTCGGCGGCGGGGCGCTGATCGGGGTGCTGTTCTTCCTGACCGTGGTGGTGCTGATGCCGTTCGCGGTCGGGCCGGATCTGGCGCTGCTGTCGCGGCTGGGGCCGGCGATCCTCTGGCTCGGCGCGCTGCTGGCGAGCCTGCTGACCCTGGACCGGCTGTTCATGGCCGACCACGAGGACGGCTCGCTCGACCTGATCACGATGAGCCGGACGCCGTTGGAACTCGCCTGTGCCGCCAAGGCGCTGGCGCATTGGCTGGCGGCGGGCCTGCCGCTGATTGTCGCAACCCCCGTGCTCGGCCTCCTGCTCAACCTCGACATGGTCGCGACCGGGGCGGTGGCGCTGACGCTGCTCGCGGGCACCCCGGCGCTGACGTTCACCGGCATGATCGGCGCGGCGCTGGCGGTGACGCTGCACCGCGGCGGCCTGCTGATGGCGGTGCTGGTGCTGCCGCTGTCGATCCCGGTGCTGATTTTCGGCGTGGCGGCCTCGCAGGCCGTGATCGTCGGTCCGATGACGTTCGGCGCGCCGTTCTCGATCCTGTGCGCGCTGTCGCTGGTCAGCCTCGTGATCGGCCCCTTCGCAGCCGCAGCGAGCCTGCGGCACGGGCTCGATTGAGATGCGCGCGACCGGCCTTGACCCCGATCAACTTTCGCCCCTCGCTTTCGTGCTGATTGCCTGAGCGGCCATCGATGATTATCAGGGTACCATGACACTGATCGACCTCGCCAACCCCACGCGGTTCCTCGCGCTGACAGCGCGGGTCCTGCCGTGGCTCGCGGCCGCGACCGTCGTCCTGCTCGCGATCGGTCTCTATCAAGCCGCGCTCGCGCCCGACGACTACCAGCAGGGCGCGACGGTGAAGATCATGTTCATCCACGTGCCCAATGCCTGGCTGTCGATGTTCGTCTGGGGCGTGATGAGCATCGCTTCGCTCGGCACGCTGGTGTGGCGGCATCCGCTCGCCGACGTCGCCGCCAAGGCGGCCGCGCCGATCGGCGCCGCCTTCACCTTCCTGGCGCTGCTCACCGGCTCGCTGTGGGGCCGGCCGATGTGGGGCACCTATTGGGAATGGGATGCGCGGCTGACCTCGGTGCTGATCCTGTTCCTGATGTATCTCGGCCTGATGGCGCTGTGGCGCGCGGTCGACGATCCCTCGCGCGCGGCACGCGCGGCCGCGGTGCTGACCCTGGTCGGCGCGCTGAATTTGCCGATCATCAAATTCTCGGTGGACTGGTGGAACACGCTGCACCAGCCGGCCTCGGTGATGCGCATGGGCGGATCGGCGCTCGACAAATCGTTCCTGATTCCACTCCTGGTGATGGCGATCGCCTTCACGCTGCTGTTCGTCACGCTGCATCTGGCGGCGATGCGCAACGAAATCCTGCGCCGCCGCGTCCGCTCCCTGCAGATGATGCAAGCGAGCCGCGTCGCATTTTCGAGCGAGATGGGCGCCGGCTCGCACGGACAAAACGCGTCGAACGAAGTTGGAGCCGCATGATCATGTCGCTTGGTCCCTATGCATCCTTCATCGTGACGTCCTATGCGGCGGCGGCCCTCGTGGTCGCGATCCTGATCGGCTGGATCGCGCTCGACTATCGCAACCAGACGCAGCGGCTGCGCGAGCTGGAGGAGCGCGGCATCACGCGCCGGTCCGGCCGCAGCGCCACGGAGCTGCGATGAGCGATCAACCCGCCGCAGCGCCGCAGCGCCGCACCTTCCTGATGGTGCTGCCGCTGATCGCCTTCATTGGACTGGCGCTGCTGTTCTGGTTCCGGCTCGGCAGCGGCGATCCCTCGCGGATTCCCTCGGCGCTGATCGGCCGTCCCGCGCCGCAGACCGCGCTGCCGCCGCTCCAGGGATTGCAGGACAACGGCGCGCAGGTGCCCGGCCTCGATCCCGCCGCGTTCAAGGGCAAGGTCAGTCTCGTCAATGTCTGGGCGTCCTGGTGCGTGCCGTGCCACGACGAGGCGCCGCTGCTGACCGAGCTGGCAAAAGACAAGCGCTTCCAGCTGGTCGGCATCAATTACAAGGACGCATCCGACAATGCGCGGCGCTTCCTGGGGCGCTACGGCAACCCGTTCAGCCGCGTCGGCGTCGACGCCAACGGCCGCGCCTCGATCGAATGGGGCGTCTATGGCGTGCCGGAAACCTTCGTCGTCGGCCGCGAGGGCACGATTCTCTACAAGCTGGTCGGCCCGATCACGCCGGACAATCTGCGGACGGTGTTGCTGCCGCAGATGGAGAAGGCGTTGAAGGCTGCCGGAAGCTAGCGCCGCCCTCGTGCCACAGGCTCAACTGTCATCGCCCGACTTGATCGGGCGATCCAGTATTCCAGAGACGTCAGTCGTATACGGAGAAGCTGCGGCGTACTGGATGCCCCGGTCAAGCCGGGGCATGACGGCGAAATGGGGAGCGACGTTTCGTCCTACCCCTTGCTGATGTCCCCCGCCTCGGCCTCGCTCCTCTCCAGCGACACCGGCGCGAGGTGGTAGCGCTTGGTCAGCGGCATCTGGGCGATGGCGAAGATCATGGTCAGCGGGGTGACGCCGAACACCTTGAAGTTCACCCAGAAGTCCGTGCTTTGCGTGCGCCAGATGATCTCGTTCAGCACCGCCATGCCGGCGAAGAACAGCGCCCAGCGCAGCGTGAGGATGCGCCAGCCCTGCGGCGTCAGGTTGAACACCTGGTCGAACATCACGGCGATGAAGGAACGGCCGAACAACAGGCCGCCGCCGAGGATCGCCGCGAACAGGCCATAGATGATGGTCGGCTTGAGCTTGATGAAGGTCTCGTCGTGCAGGACCAGGGTCAGCGTGCCGAACACCAGCACGATCACGCCCGTCACGATCGCCATGATCGGAATGTGGCGAGTCACCACATAGGAAGCGACCATCGCAACTGCGATCGCCACCATGAAGGCCCCGGTCGCGGCGAACAGATTGAACTTCGCGTTGACGAAGAAGAACACGAGCAGCGGACCGAGCTCGGTCGCCAGCTTGAACAGCGGATGCGGCTGGGTCTTGTCCATTACCTGACCTTCTTTGCTGTCATCCCCCGCGAAAGGCGGGGGATCCAGTATTCCAGAGCCAGCGCGGCTGAACCGAGAAGCTGCGGCGTACTGGATGCCCCGCCTTCGCGGGGCATGACGAGGAAACCTACGATTCGATTCCGGCGATGGCGCGGGCGAAGTCGCGCGCGGTGAACGGCGCGAGATCGTCGACGCCTTCGCCGACGCCGATGAAATGCACCGGCAGCTTGAACTTCTCGGCGAGCGCCACCAGAATGCCGCCGCGCGCGGTGCCGTCGAGCTTGGTCATCACCAGGCCGGTGACCCCGGCGGTGCGGTGGAAGGCCTCGACCTGCGACAGCGCGTTCTGGCCGACGGTGGCGTCCAGCACCAGCAGCACCGCATGCGGCGCGGTCGCATCCACCTTGCGGATCACGCGCACGACCTTTTCGAGCTCGTTCATCAGCTCGGCCTTGTTTTGCAGACGCCCGGCGGTGTCGATCAGCAGCACGTCGACGTTCTGCTCCTTGGCCGCGGTGAGCGCATTGAAGGCAAGGCTTGCGGAGTCCGAGCCTTGCGCGCCCGCGATGACGGGCGTCCTGGTCCGCTCGCCCCACACCTTGAGCTGCTCGATCGCCGCTGCGCGAAAGGTGTCGCCGGCGGCCAACATCACCTTGCGGCCTTCGGATGCGAATTTTTGCGAGAGCTTGCCGATCGTGGTGGTCTTGCCGGAGCCGTTGACGCCGACCACGAGGATGACGAACGGCTTTTTGGCCGCATCGATCTCGAGCGGCTTCGCCACCGGCGCCAGCACCTTCTCGACCTCGGTGGCGACGACGTCCTTGACCTCGTCGGCCGAGATCGCCTTGTCATAGCGGCCGGTGCCGACCGCGTCCGCAATTCGGACCGCGACGGAGGTGCCGAGATCGGCGCGCAGCAGCACGTCCTCGATGTCGTCGAGCATGGCGCGGTCGAGCTTGCGCTTGGTGACGAGGTCGGCGACCGCGGTCCCGAGCGAGGACGAGGTGCGCTTCAGCCCGTTGGACAGGCGGCGCCACCAGCTCAGCTTGGGGGGATCTGACGTGGTATCGTTCATGGCGGGGGTGTGTTAGCCGTTCCGGCCCATAAACGAAAGTCTTGACCGAAAGTCCTGCGATTGCTCGATGTTCCCCAACTGACGGCTGACGAGATCCTGGCCCGCGTGCTCCATCGCGACGGCCTGATGCTGGTCATCGACAAGCCGGTCGGCCTGCCCGTGCATCGCGGCCCCAAGGGCGGTCCCAATCTGGAGGATTCCTTCGACGCGCTGCGCTTCGGCCTGCCGCGGCCGCCGGTGCTGGCCCACCGGCTGGACAAGGACACCTCCGGCTGCCTCGTGCTCGGCCGCCATCGCAAGGCAACCGCCTCGCTCGGCCTGCTGTTCAAGCACGGCAAGATCGGCAAGACCTACTGGACCGTGGTCGAGGGTGGCCCCACTGAAGACGAAGGCACCATCGACTTAGCCCTGGGACGGCTCAACGCCGAGCGCGGCTGGTGGCAGAAGCCGGATCCGGAAGGCCAGAAGGCCGTCACGAATTGGAAGGTGATGGGCCGCGGCGACGGCTTCACCTGGCTTGCAATGGAACCGGTGACGGGACGGACCCATCAATTGCGGGTGCATTCGTCAGCCACCGGCTGGCCGATCTTCGGCGATAACATTTACGGCAACGGCCCGCGCTTCGGCGAGCCGAAGCTGCACCTGCATTCCCGCGAGATCGTGGTGCCGATCTCCCGGAACAAGGAGCCGATCCGCGTCGTGGCGCCGGCCCCGCCGCATATGCATGAGAAGCTGAGGGCTTGCGGGTGGAACGGGGAGTAGGTGTCTATCCTCATGGTGAGGAGGCCGCGTAGCGGCCGTCTCGAACCATGAAGGCCCCAATCGTTGCCGCCATCCTTCGAGACGCCCGCTTTCAGCGGGCTCCTCAGGATGAGGAGCGGTGGTCGGAAGGAGCGTCGCGCTCAGCTACCGCCCCATGGTTTACGAAACCTTCAGTCCTCGTCCCTCATGATCGCGGTTGCTTAGAACAAGCTTCCGTCACTTCGCTCAGGACGAGCAACGCGTCATGTCCACGGCCGGGCTATCGATCATCGACGAGGTCGAATCCGCGATTCGCGCCGGCTCACCGGAAAAAGGCCTGGCAACGGCCCGCCGGGTCACCGATCTGTTCCTCACCTCCGCCGGCAGTTTCGACGACGAGCAGATCGCGCTGTTCGACGAGGTGCTCGATCGCCTGATCGGCACCATCGAGCTGCGCGCGATCGCCGACATGGGCGCACGCATCGCGCTCGCCGAGATCAGCGCGCAGCTGGCGCCGGTCGCGCAGGCGCCGCCCTCCGTGATCCGACGCCTCGCCGGCAATGACGAGATCCGCATCGCCGGTCCCGTGCTGCAGGAATCCGCCCGCCTCGACGACGGCGAACTGGTGAAGATCGCCTCCAGCAAGGGCGAGCCGCATCTGCTCGCGGTGGCCGGCCGCTGGTGGCTGAAGGAGATCGTCACCGACGCGCTGCTGGCGCGCCGCTATCCCAGCGTCAGCCGCAGGCTCGCCGCCAATCCCGGCGCGCGCGTCTCCGGGACCGGATTTGCGCTCATGGTCGGGCAGGCCGAGGCGGATCCGGAGCTTGCCGTCAGCGTCGGCGTCCGCGTCGACCTGCCGTCGGAGCTGCGCCGCCGATTGCTGCGCTCGGCCACCGATGCCGTGCGCGCCCGCCTGTTGTCGTGCGCACCGCCGCATCTGTTCGAGGAGATCCAGAGCGCGATCGCGGCCATCGCCGTCGGCGTCGAGCGCGAGATGTCGGGCGTGCGCGATTTCGAAGGCGCCAAGCGCGCCATCGCAGGCCTCAAGGCCACCGGCCAGCTCAACGAGGCGACGTTGCTCGGCTTCGCTAGGCAGCGCCGTTACGAGGAGACCGCCGCCGCCCTGGCCGCCCTGTCCGGATCGACCATCGAGGTGATCCGTCCGCTGATGCAGAGCCTGCGCGACGACGGCCTGTTGGTGCCGTGCAAGGCCGCGCAACTCAGCTGGGAAACCGCCATCGCCGTGCTCGAAAGCCGTTTTGCCACCGGCGCGATGAAGCCGGCGGACCTCGCGCGAGCGCAAGCGCACTACGCGCGCATGACGCCGGAGAATGCAAAGCGGACGCTGCGGTTCTGGCAGGTCAGGGCGTCGTAGGGGCGCGCTATTCGCCAAACGAACGGTGTCATCCCCCGCGAAAGCGGGGGATCCAGTATTCCAGAGACGTCGGTGAGATGCGGAAAAGCCGCGGCGTACTGGATCGCCCGGTCAAGCCGGGCGACGACACCGACTATGAGGTGAGCCGCTCGCCATCGCTGCCGGTAATCTTGCGCGATACCACGCTTCCAACACACTCGCCCGCAATCGCCACGGGAAAATAGTGCTCCGTGCGGCCCTGCTCCTCACTCTCGATCAGCACCTCGCGCGTCGCGCCGATCTCCGCCTGCAGCCGCTTGCGCAGCGCCGCTTCGCCCGCCGCGCGCAGCCGCTTCGCACGTTCCTTGATCGCCGGCCCCGCAACTTGCGGCATCCTTGCGGCCGGCGTGCCGGGGCGGGGCGAATAGGGGAAGACGTGCAGGAATGTCAGGCCGCATTCTTCGACGAGATCGAGCGAACGCGAGAACATCTCATCCGTCTCGGTCGGGAAGCCTGCGATGATGTCGGCGCCGAACACGACGTCGGGGCGCAGGCGGCGGACCTGGTCGCAGAACGCGATCGCGTCCTGCCGCGAATGCCGCCGCTTCATGCGCTTCAGGATCATGTCGTCGCCGGATTGCAGCGACAGGTGCAGATGCGGCATCAGGCGCGGATCGTCAGCGATGGCATCGAGCAGATCGGAATCCGCCTCGATCGAATCGATCGAGGAAATGCGCAGGCGCTTCAGCTCCGGCACGTGCCGCAAAATCTGCTTGGTCAGCAGGCCAAGCTTCGGCGCGCCCGGCAGGTCGGCGCCGTAGCTGGTGAGGTCGACACCGGTCAGCACGATCTCGGCATGGCCGCGCATGGCCAGCGTCCGCACCTGCTCGACCACCGCGCCCATCGGCACCGAGCGCGAATTGCCGCGGCCATAGGGGATGATGCAGAAGGTGCAGCGATGGTCGCAGCCGTTCTGCACCTGCACGAACACGCGCGGCAGGCCGCTCGCATAACCGTCGACGAGATGCGGCGCCATCTCCCTGATCGCCATGATGTCGCTGACGGCAATCTTCTCGTGGGCGCCGAGGTCTAAAGCGCTGCGCGTCTCCTGCCACGCGGAAGCGCGCATCTTGTCGTCATTGCCGAGGACGCGATCGACCTCGGCCATGCCGGCGAACATCGCCGCTTGCGTCTGTGCCGCGCAGCCGGTGACGACGATGCGCGCACCGGGCCGTTCGCGCTTCAACTTGCGGATCGATTGCCGCGCCTGCGCCACCGCCTCGTTGGTGACGGCGCAACTGTTGATGACGATGGTGTCTTCGAGCCCTGCCGCTTCGGCCTCGCGGCGCATCACCTCGGCCTCGAAGGCGTTGAGGCGGCAGCCGAAGGTGACGATGTCGACGGCCATCAAGCGACCGGCGCGAACAGCGCCGGATCGAATCTGCCCTCATATTCGAAGGTCGCGGTGCCCGTCATCAGCACGTGGTCGTCGCGCTCGCGCCATTCGATGCCGAGCTTGCCGCCGGGCAGCGTGATCTCGACATTGCGCTCGGCACGCTTCAGCCGGGCCGCGGCGACCGCCGTGGCGCAGGCCGCCGAGCCGCAGGCCCTGGTCAGGCCGGCACCGCGCTCCCAGGTGCGGATCGTGATGTGCTTGTCATCGACGATATGGGCCAGCGTGATGTTGGCGCGCTCCGGGAAGATCGGATGGTTTTCCAGCAGCGGGCCGAAACGCTCGAGATCGTAGCCGTCGACATCGTCGACCCAGAAGATCGCGTGCGGATTGCCCATGCTCACCACGGAGGGCGAATGCAGGATCGGATTGTCGATCGGCCCGATCTGCAATTCGATGTAGCGGGTGTCGCGGAACTCTTCCGCCAGTGGGATATCCTGCCAGCCGAACTTCGGCGCACCCATGTCCACCGTGTAGAGATCCGGCGACGGCCCCTGCCAGGCGTTGAGCAGGCCCGCAGCCGTCTCGAACGTCGCCGCGGTCTGCCCGTTCTTCTCGAAGATGCGCCGCACCACACAGCGCATGCCGTTGCCGCAGGCGCCGGCCTCCGAGCCGTCATTGTTGTAGATGCGGATGAAGGCCTCGGTGCCGTCGAGCCGCGGCTTCTGCAGCACCATGAGCTGGTCGTAGGCCACGCCGCCGTTCGCGGACGCCACCGCGCGGGCGTCGTCCGGCGTCACCCGGCCTGCGGAATCGCGCATGTCGACAACGACGATCTCGTTGCCGATGCCGTTCATCTTGGCAAATGCGTGGTTGGCCAGCGCGCTCATGAAAAATCCCGAATTTCGCCCGTCTTATATGGCGATCCTTGCCGGCTTGACCAGTGATTTGCGGTCGGGCGCATGACGCATCTGTCATGGGACGGATTCGGCACTCGCGTGTTAGAACGGCGCCGCTCGCCGCGAACCGGGATGCGGGGCCGGGCTAAAGCCGGATTTGGGCCTTGGTGGGCAAGGTCTTGGTGATTGAGGGCCTTGGTGGTCAAGGCCTTGGTAGGTTAAGGCCTCGGGGAGAATAAAATGATCAGGTTTCGTCGTCTTGCTCTGGCCGCGCTGATCCCGGCAGCGGCCTTGTCGCTTGGCCTGCCTGAGGTTCTGGCACAAGCCCCGAGCCCGGCACCGGCCGCCTCGGCAAGTCCCTCGCCGGCCCCGCCGGCGGCCCCCTCCCCGGCCGCGAGCGCGTCGCCGGCACCTGCGGCCGCACCATCGCCAGCAGCCAGCGCCTCGCCCGCGCCTGCGGCAACGCCGTCGCCCGCAGCCAGTGCCTCACCCAGCCCGGCAACACCGCCGCCTGCCGCCGCCACAACCCCCGCCCCGGTGCAGACCGCCGATCCGTTCGGCCTGGAGACCACGCTCGAGGCCAGGAAGGTCGTCATGGTCAAGGGCACCGCGAACTGGGACTCGGCCTTCGACACGCTGATCGACGCATTCAAGGCGCTGAACACGCTCCTGGACAAGCAGGGCATCAAGCCGGCCGGCAATGCGATGATCGTCTACACCTCGACCGACGACACCGGTTTCACCTTCCTGGCCGAGATCCCGGTCGAGCAGGACCCCAAGAACCTCGCGAAGGACATGAGCATCGGCAAATCGCCGGAGGGCAAGGTGCTGAAATTCGTCCATCGCGGCTCCTACGACAACATGGACAACACCTACGAGGCGATCACCAATCACCTCGACGACAAGAGGCTGGAAGCCAAGGACACCTTCATCGAGGAATACCTCACCGATCCCCTGAAGACCGCTGAAGACAAGCTCGTGATCAACGTTTTCGTGCCGCTGAAATGAGAGTCATGAAGAACCCTGCCGTCCTTGCCGTGTCCCGTGCCGCCGTTGTTGCCGCCGCGCTGCTGACAGCGCCCGCGCTCGCCGATGATTTTCCGTCCGCCATTTCGGTGAGCGGCGAAGCCAATGTCTCCGTGGCGCCGGATCTCGCGCAGATCGACGCCGGCGTCGCCAACGACGCCAAGACGGCGAAGGATGCCTCCGACGCCAACAATGCCGCGATGGGCAAGGTGCTGCTGGCGCTGAAGAGCGCTGGCATCGCCGAGAAGGATTACCAGACCTCGCGCCTGTCGCTGCAGCCGCAATACGGCCAGAACAAATCCACCGGCGCATCCCCGGTGGTCGGCTTCCGTGCCAGCAATCGCGTCACCGTCAAGATTCGCGACGTCACCAAGGTCGCCACCATCATCGACACGCTGGTCGGCGCCGGCGCCAACGACATCGGCAACATCTCCTTCGAGGTGACGCAGGCCTCGAAGCTGCTCGACGATGCGCGCGAGCAGGCAGTCGCGGACGCCCGCCGCAAGGCGGAGGTCTATGCCAGGGCCACCGGCGTGACGCTGGGCGCGCCGCTCAGCGTCACCGAGGGCGGCGGCCCGGTGCCGCTGTTCAAGGGCCGCATGGCAGCGCCAATGGCTGCAGCACCGCAGGCGGCGGTGGCACCCGGCGAGGAGACGCTATCGGTGACGGTGAATGTGAGCTGGGCGATCAAGCCGGGACAGTAGGTCTCGTGTCCCGGACGCGCTGCGGCACGCAGTGACGCTGCGCAGAGCCGGGACCCGGTAGGCCGCACGGCACATCGCGGCGACATGGGCCCCGGCTCAGCAGCGCATCACTGACGTGCTGCGCTGCGTCCGGGGCACGTGCGGAGAGAGCTAAATCTCCACCACCTGTCCCGGCTGCATCGCCACGAACCGCTCTTGCGGGATCTTCGCTGCATCCAGCGCGTCCACCAGCGCCTTGGCCGGCGCATCGATCGCTTCGTCCGTCAGCTGGAACGTGCCGTGGTGATGCCCGAGCGCGGCCTCGGCGCCGCAATCGGCCAGCGCCTTCACGGCGTCCTCCGGATTCATGTGCTGGTCGCGCATGAACCAGCGCGGCTCGTAGGCGCCGATGGGAAGGATGGCGAGGCGCAGCTTGCCGTGCTTCTCGGCGACGCGGCGAAAATGCCGGCCGTCGCCGTAGCCGGAATCGCAGACGACGTAGATTTTCCCGGCCGGCGTCTCCAGGACGAAACTCGCCCATAGCGCCTTGTTGCGATCGAACATGCCGCGCGCCGTCCAGTGCCGGGTCGGCACCAGATGCGCGGCGATGCCGCCACCGAGCTCGACGCGATCATGCCAGTCGAACGCTTCGACCTTGATGCTCGGATCCCAGCTGCGCATCGTGACGTCGTTGCCGAGCGGAGTGACCACGCGCGGGGCAAAATTCTTGGTGAGCCGCGACAGCGTGGCGATGTCGAGATGATCGTAATGGCCATGCGAGACCAGCACGACGTCGATCTTCGGCAGCTTCTCGAAGGCGATGCCGGGATCGTTGTGCCGCTTCGGCCCGGCCCAGGCGACCGGCGAAACCCGCATCGACCAGACCGGATCGACCAGGATGTTGAGGCCGCCGGCCTGGATCAGCCAGCTGGCATGGCCGACGAAGGAGAGCCGCACCTTGTCGCCGTCGACCCGCTCCGGCGGGGTGTCGGCATGAGGGCTGGGGGCCCAATCCGGCCATGTCGCGCGCCGCCGCTTGCCGCCCAACTGCCAGCGCAGCACCTCACGCAGCGATTTCGGCGGCGCTCCGTCCGGATCGAAAAAGGTGAGGCCGTCGAAATGATCGGAGACCGGGCCGTCATAGGTTTTCATACGGGACATCCAGAGGGAGGGAACACCGACCAGGACGCCGGCCCCGGCAAGCACTCCGAACAGACGGCGGCGGGTGATCGACACGGGGTTTTCAGCGGTGGTAACGGGGGCAGGTCATCAATTGTATATGGGCGGACCCCGGCGAAAAGGAACCGGCAGCCAAAAAGGCCCTCTTTTCAGGATCTTGCCCTGGCAAAGCCGACCCGGCACCCTAACTTTCCTTGACTTTTGAGCGGCAGCGGCGTTTAACCCCGCCACTTTCTCGGAAAGGCTTTCTTTTCGACCCGCCGACCGGCCCTTGAGGCCGGAGGTCAACGCCCGACAGCGCTGTGCGCCCTCGGGCGCAAAGGTGTTTGGAAGATCGTTTGGCCAAGGAAGCGGTCATCCCCCGCGAAGGCGGGGGATCCAGTATTCCAGAGGCGGCTCGGGTAGAACCGGACAGCCACGGCGTACTGGATGCCCCGCCTTCGCGGGGCATGACAGCGGTGAACGCGGCAACCCCTGCGCGAGCAGGACAAGGGACAACGGCATTGTTCGACAATCTGTCGGAACGGCTTGGCGGAATTCTCGATCGTCTGACGGGGCGCGGTGCGCTGACCGAAAAGGACGTCGACGCCGCGATGCGCGAGGTGCGCCGCGCGCTGCTGGAGGCCGACGTCGCGCTGGAGGTGGTGCGCAGCTTCACCGAGCGCGTCCGCGAGCAGGCGATCGGCGCCACCGTCGTCAAGTCGGTGACCCCCGGCCAGATGGTGGTCAAGATCGTCCATGACGAGCTGGTCAATACGCTGGGCAGCGAAGGCCAGACCATCGACGTCAATTCCGTGCCGCCGGTGCCGATCATGATGGTCGGCCTGCAAGGCTCGGGTAAGACGACGACCACCGCAAAGCTCGCCCGCCGCCTAGTCCAGCGCGACAAGCGCAAGGTGCTGATGGCTTCGCTCGACGTCTACCGTCCGGCGGCGATGGAGCAGCTTGCCGTGCTCGGCCGCGATCTCGACATTCCGACCCTGCCGATCGTGGCGGGGCAACAGCCGCCGCAGATCGCGAAGCGTGCGCTGGAAGCCGGCAAGCTCGGCGGCTATGACGTCGTGCTGCTCGACACCGCCGGCCGCACCACGCTCGACGAAGAGATGATGGCGGAAGCGGCCGCGATCAAAGCCGCGGCGAACCCGCACGAAGTGCTGCTGGTCGCCGATTCTCTCACCGGCCAGGACGCCGTGAATCTGGCGCGCGCGTTCGACCAGCGCGTCGGCCTTACCGGCATCGTGCTGACCCGTGTGGACGGCGACGGCCGCGGCGGCGCCGCGCTGTCGATGCGCGCGGTCACCGGCAAGCCGATCAAGCTGCTCGGCACCGGCGAAAAGACCGATGCGCTGGAAGATTTCCACCCCGATCGTATCGCCGGCCGCATCCTCGGCATGGGCGACGTGGTCTCGCTGGTCGAGCGCGCCGCCGCCAACATCGACGCCGAGAAGGCCGCGCGCACCGCCGAGCGCATGCGCAAGGGTCAGTTCGACCTCAACGACATGCGCGAGCAGCTGCTGCAGATGGCCAACATGGGCGGCATCAGCGGCCTGATGGGCATGATGCCCGGCATCTCCAAGATGAAGAACCAGATCGCGGCCGCCGGCATCGACGACAAGATTTTGAAGCGCCAGGTCGCCATCATCGATTCCATGACGCGCGACGAGCGCCGTCATCCCGACCTGCTCAAGGCCAGCCGCAAGAAGCGCATCGCCGCCGGCAGCGGCCAGAGCGTCGAGCAAGTGAACAAGCTGCTCAAGATGCACCGGAACATGGCCGACGTGATGAAGGCCATGGGCTCGGGCAAGCGCGGCCCGCTAGCCGGCATCGCGCAGGCGATGGGCTTTGGCGGCGGCATGAAGATGCCGTCTCCGGAAGAGATGAAGGCGCTGCAGGAGAAGATGCAGAGCGGCGGCGGCCAAGGCCTGCCCAGCCTGCCGAAGGATCTGCCGCCCGGTCTTCGCTCAGGCCTACCGAATGTGCCGGGGCTTACCGGCCTCAGCGGCAAGCCGACCCTTCCGGGGCTCGGCGGTTTTCCCGGCAAGAAGAAATGACGAATTCGTCGCACGGGTCGCAAGTGTCCCGCGTGACGCGAAAATACCGATCAACCGAACAAACCGTACTTTGAAGGAGAACTGAATGTCCGTCGTTATCCGCCTCGCCCGCGCAGGCACCAAGAAGCGTCCCGTCTATCACGTCGTCGTCGCCGACTCCCGCTTTCCGCGCGATGGCCGCTTCATCGAGCGTCTCGGCTATTTCAACCCGCTGCTGCCGAAGGACAACGAGGCGCGCCTCAAGCTCGACCTGGACAAGGTGAAGGCCTGGGTCGCCAAGGGCGCGCAGCCGTCCGACCGCGTGATGCGCTTCCTCGACGCCGCCGGCGTTGCCAAGCGCGAGGCACGCAACAACCCGCAGAAGGCCGTGCCGCGCAAGGAGCGCAAGGCGCAGGCCGAAGCCGCCGCCAAGGGCTAAGGCCGGATCATGTCGGCGCTGGTCTGCGTCGCGCGGATCGGCGCCGCGCATGGTGTGCGCGGTGCGGTCAAATTGTGGACCTTCACCGAAGATCCTTTCGCCGTGAAGCGCTACGGTCCGCTGCTGTCCAAGGACGGCAAGCGCCAGTTCGAAGTCGCACAGGCGCGCGAGGCGAAGGACCATCTGGTCGCGACGTTCAAGGGCGTCACGACCCGCGATGAGGCCGAGCGCCTCAACGGCATCGAGCTCTACGTCGCGCGCGACAAGCTGCCCGCGACGGACGAGGACGAATATTACCACACCGACCTGATCGGGCTCGCCGCCGTCACCACAGACGGCGATGCGCTCGGCCGCGTGCTCGCAATCCACAATTTCGGCGCCGGCGACATTATCGAGATCGCGCCTCTCAAAGGCCCGACGCTGCTGCTGCCGTTCTCCAACGCGGTGGTGCCGGAGGTCGACCTCAAAGGCGGCCGCGTGGTGATTTCGCTGCCTGCGGAGATCGAAGACGAAGACAAGGACAACGATCCCTCCGCGAGTCGTCCCCGCGAACGCGGGGACCCATAACCACAGGCCGAGTTTTTTCGCTAAGCTGATCGCTCCAGCCGTCGCAAAACCGGCCGCGGTGGTTATGGATCCCGGATCAGCGCTCGCTAAGGCTCGCTTGTCCGGGACGACGAGAACTGAGATCCGATGATCGATCCCTCACCCTGGCGCGCGACGGTGCTGACGCTGTTTCCGGAGATGTTTCCGGGACCGCTCGGCGTGAGCCTCGCCGGGCGGGCGCTGGCCACCGGGATCTGGCAGCTTGAGGCGCGCGACATCAGGGCGTCCGCCACCGACCGCCACCGCAGCGTCGATGACACCCCGGCCGGCGGCGGCCCCGGCATGGTGCTGCGCGCGGACGTGCTGGCGGCGGCCATCGATGCGGCGGAGACAGGACCGGAGCGGCCACGCCTGCTCATGAGCCCGAGGGGTCGGCCATTGACCCAGGCCCGCGTCCGGGAGCTCGCCCGGGGGCCCGGCCCGCTGATCGTCTGCGGGCGCTTCGAGGGGGTGGACCAGCGAGTGATCGACGGACGGGGCCTCGAGGAGGTCTCGATCGGCGATTACGTGCTGTCCGGGGGCGAAATCGCAGCTTTGGCCCTGATCGACGCCTGCGTGCGGCTGTTGCCGGGAGTGATGGGCAAGGAAGCCTCGGGAACCGAGGAAAGCTTTTCCGAGGGCCTTCTGGAATACCCCCAATACACCCGCCCGCAGCTATTCGAGGGGGTTCCGATCCCTGAGATCCTGACCTCCGGCGACCATGCCAAGGTGGCAGCCTGGCGGCGGGCGCAATCCGAGGCCCTCACCGAGGCCCGGCGGCCGGATTTATGGGCCCAGATCCCGCCAAAGCCGACGAATCGAGCCGGACGCCAAAAAACGCCAAAAAACAAGACAGACGGGTGACAAACGCTCCGGCTTGCCTTATAGGAGCGGCCAAATCCGCAATGGCTGGATAGACGAATTTTGCGCAGCCCCCCGTTTCCAGGGCTGGGCGCGCCGATGGAGATTTACCCATGAACCTGATCAAGCAGCTCGAGCAAGAGCAATTCGACAAGCTGTCCGCCGGCAAGGACATTCCGGAATTCGGTCCCGGCGACACCGTGATCGTCAACGTGAAGGTCGTCGAAGGCGACCGCACCCGCGTGCAGGCCTATGAAGGCGTCTGCATCGGCCGTTCCGGCGGTGGCCTCAACGAGAGCTTCACCGTGCGCAAGATCTCCTATGGCGAGGGCGTGGAGCGCGTGTTCCCGGTGATGTCGCCGATGATCGACTCGATCAAGGTGGTGCGCCGCGGCAAGGTGCGTCGCGCCAAGCTCTATTACCTCCGCAACCTGCGCGGCAAGTCGGCCCGCATCGTCGAGAAGCAGGACCGCCAGGCGGCCGTCGGCGAGTAAGCTCAGCGACCAGGCAAGTTTCGAAAAGCGCGGGGCACGGCTCCGCGCTTTTTTGTTTGGCCTCATGCCGCGCATGCGGTGCCGCCCCTCACCCTGAGGAGCGCGGAACGCGCGTCTCGAAGGGCGAGGCCGCAGACCGGGCCTTCATCCTTCGAGACGCGCGCAAGAGCGCGCTCCTCAGGATGAGGGTCATGCCCTGATCGCGCATTGAAACCACTCGCGATTTCAATTCGGCCTGCTATATATTCTTGGAATGTTTCCAGATCCGACCAGCCCCTCGTCCGTCCAGCGCATCGTCATCGACGATCGCTCGCGGCTGCCTGGCCGGTTCTTCGGCCGCTTCGCGACCTCGGCAACGTCTGAGCTTATTCGCGCAGCCTGAGAGGCTGCGCTGACGATCTTGTTGCCCGCGCGCACGCGCACATCCGCTACCAACATTCTTCGGAGCTGACGCTCATGTCCAAGCCGACCACATTGTACGACAAGATCTGGAACGACCATCTGGTGCACGAAGCCGAGGACGGCACCTGCCTGCTCTATATCGACCGCCACCTGGTGCACGAGGTGACCTCGCCGCAGGCGTTCGAGGGCCTGCGCGCGACGGGGCGCAAGGTTCACGCGCCGGAGAAGACGCTCGCCGTCGTCGACCACAACGTGCCGACCACCGATCGCACCAAGCCCAATCCCGATCCGGAGAGCATCGAGCAGATCAAGGCGCTGGCCGAGAACGCCAAGGAATTCGGCATCGAATATTACAACGAGTTCGACAAGCGCCAGGGCATCGTCCACGTCATCGGCCCCGAGCAGGGCTTCACCCTGCCCGGCACCACCATCGTCTGCGGTGACAGCCACACCTCGACGCATGGCGCCTTTGGCGCGCTCGCGCACGGCATCGGCACGAGCGAAGTCGAGCACGTGCTGGCGACGCAGACGCTGATCCAGAAGAAGGCGAAGAACATGCGCGTCACCGTCGACGGCAAATTGCCGGACGGCGTGACGGGCAAGGACATCATCCTGGCCATCATCGGCGAGATCGGCACCG
Source organism: Bradyrhizobium sp. LVM 105 (assembly GCF_003957705.1). Taxonomy (NCBI): domain Bacteria; kingdom Pseudomonadati; phylum Pseudomonadota; class Alphaproteobacteria; order Hyphomicrobiales; family Nitrobacteraceae; genus Bradyrhizobium; species Bradyrhizobium sp. LVM 105. The sequence continues at coordinate 93,745 of NZ_QZMV01000018.1, forward strand.
CCGGCGGCACCGGCTACGTGCTGGAATATGCCGGCGAAGCGATCCGTGCGCTCAGCATGGAAGGCCGCATGACGGTCTGCAACATGTCGATCGAAGGCGGCGCCCGCGCCGGTCTCGTTGCGCCCGACCAGAAGGCGTTCGACTTCCTGCGCGGCCGCCCAAAGGCACCGAAGGGTGCGGACTGGGATGCGGCCATGCGCTATTGGGAGAAACTGCGCTCCGACGACGGCGCGCATTTCGACCACGAGCTGCGCCTCGATGCTGCAAAACTGCCGCCGATCGTGACCTGGGGCACCAGCCCCGAGGACGTCATCTCGGTGACCGGCATCGTGCCCGATCCCGACAAGATCGCCGACGAAGCCAAACGCATCTCCAAGCATCGCGCGCTGAAGTACATGGGCCTGGCCGCAGGCACCAAGATCACCGACATCAAGCTCGATCGCGTCTTCATCGGCTCCTGCACCAACGGCCGCATCGAAGATTTGCGCGCGGCGGCGAAGATCGCGGAAGGCAAGACCGTTTCAGCAAACGTCAACGCCATGGTCGTGCCGGGCTCCGGGATCGTGAAGGAGCAGGCCGAAGCCGAGGGTCTCGACAAGATCTTCATCAAGGCCGGTTTCGAATGGCGCGAGCCGGGCTGCTCGATGTGCCTTGCGATGAACCCGGACAAGCTGGCTCCGGAAGAGCGCTGCGCCTCGACCTCGAACCGCAACTTCGAGGGACGCCAGGGTTTCAAGGGCCGCACCCACCTCGTCTCGCCGGCGATGGCGGCGGCGGCGGCGATCGCCGGTCACTTCGTCGATGTCAGGGACTGGCGCTAAGCCACTGCCTGCAATTGTAGCGATCGCGGCAAACCGCCGTTAATCGATCGCCTGACACTCTCGTCCTCGCGATGATTTCGCGAGGACGCGCGCCATGGCCAACAAGCCTGAATATGTCGACCTGATCAGCGAGGCCACGCGCCAGCGCCGCCGGCGCGCCGCGCCCTTGCGCATCGTCGCCAAGCCGGAGGTCGAGGAGACCTCGAAGCTCAGCCGCTGGCCGCCGGCGATGTTCAAGCAGTGGAAGCTGGACAATCTGATGCGGTGGAAAGCTTCGTCGTGGAAGCTGAAGGACTGGCTGTAGGCAGCCTCCCCGTCATGCCCGGGCTCGTCCCGGGCATCCACGATCTTCATGCGCGCGCCACGAACGTGGATGGCCGGGACAAGCCCGGCCATGACGAATGCGGAGCCGGCAATTCACTCACATCACCAATACCGGTACGGATAGTGCCAGCGATGCCAGCGGCAGATGCGGCGCGGGCCGTCATAGGTCCAGATGATCCGGCAGCGGCGCGGATGATGGTAATAGGGATAATAGCCGCCGACATAATAGCGCCGGTGGAAGTGGCGATGGCCGTAGTGCGGCCGATAGATCCCGTAGCGATGAAATCCGCCATAGCGGTGAACGCCGCCATAGCGATAGCCGCCGCCGTGGAAGGCCGGCGCGGCGCGGAAGCCGCCGATGCGAGCGCCATGAAAATGTCCGCCACCGCCGCGGAAACCGCCGATATGTGCGCCGCCACCGCGGAAGCCACCGCCGCCGTGAAAATGTCCGCCTCCGCCGTGTCCGCCGCCGTGGCGAACCTGCGTGACGAGGTCATCGGTCGCCGCCTTGGTCACGGGTGACGTCGACGGATTGATCAAGGTCAGCGCTTCAGCCCGACGCGCGGTCCCCGCCGACAGCATCAGCGTCGCGGCGGCCGCAATCCCGAGCAGGCGCATCGGGCCTGCCCTGAGACCTCTTCTCCTCAGCATGGAATCCTCCCTGAATCCGGACAGCGGAGTTGCGATGCTCGTTCCCGGCCCGCGTCGTCCCTGTTCAATTGCAGTCGCTCCCGGGGTTAAATTGCGGACAGCGATCTGAACGCGCCATGAATGAACGAAGCCGGGCTCCGCGCTGCGGCGCCGCGCCACTCCGAAAGGAAGCTTGGAGATGACTGTCTACGCGATCGCGCAGTTGAAGATGACGGAGCGCGCGGCCTATGACCGCTACCAGGCGCGGTTCTTCGATGTGTTCAGGAAGTTCGATGGACGGCTGCTCGCCGCCGATGAGCGCCCGCGCGTGCTCGAAGGGGCCTGGCCGCACGACAAGCTTGTCATGATGTCGTTTCCCGACGAGGCCGCCTTCCTCGCCTTCTCGAGCTCACCCGAGTACGAGGAGATCTCGCGCGACCGCAAGGCCGGCGCGCAGGCGACCGTGCTGCTGGTGAAGGGATTTGCCGGCTAGCGGCTCACCAGAACGGCCCGTAGCCGAACACGAAGGGGGCGGGCACGCCGTAGGGATAGGGACGGTAATGGACGGGCCGCGCGTAATAGCGGGGATCACGGCGAAGGGCAGGCCGCACGACGTAGGTTCGCGCGGGTCGCCGCACATCGAACACCGCGATCCCGGCCGAGGCCTCCGGGATCGCCACCCCTGGCGTCGCGGACGCGCGCGGCACGCTGGCGGCAAGCGCGGCGACAATCACCAATAAAACCCGTCTCGCCATTGCTATCCCACCGGGCTCCCGCGCCGGCTCAGCCGCGGCGCCAGTAGCAGCTCACACGCGGCACGATCACCGTGCCGCTCGGCCGAAATTCCTGCACATAGGTCGCGTTGCAGACGCGGACCGCATCGGGACCGGGATTGTAGCGCGGATAGACGCCGTCGGGCGCGTAATAGGGCGTGACGCGCAGGCGCGCGGGCGGGCGCTTGCGCGGCGGCGGGATGTCGTCCGGCGCGACCACCTGCGCCAGCCTGACACCGGGGGCCGCCGTCTGCGCTTCCGCGCCAACGCAAAACTGCGAAAACAACCCCATGCACAGTAGCGTCAGCGCTGTTTTTGCTCGCATTTTTTCGCCCACCTGAACCGTCTTGGTCGAGCCCCACGCTCCCCGTTTTGGCGGCGCCCGTCAACCTCGCCACGCTTATAAAGCGGGATGCATCGCCAAGGAACCCGCGCTGGAGCCCGTTTCAATGGAATTGAAACGGGCTCCAGATTCTTGGTTTGACGCGTTTTCTTCACGCGAACCGGTATCCACTTCGCTCGAAAACGCTTTAGAACAACCCCATGTGGACGGAATTGAAAGCGCCCTCGCTGGCCGAGATGGAAGCGACGGCGCACGAGATCTTCGAGGGCCTGCCGGCGGAGTTTCGCGCCCTGTGCGAAGGCGTGATCATCCGCGTCGACGACTTCCCGACCGAGGAGGTCCTGGACGAGATGGACTGCGAGAGCGAGTTCGACCTGCTCGGCCTGTTCCAGGGCGTCGGCCTGCCGCAGCAGAGCCTCGGCGACGTGGCGCGGCTGCCCAACATGGTCTGGCTCTACCGCCGGCCGATCCTGGACTATTGGGCCGAGCACGACGAAAGCCTCGGCCACATCGTCCGCCACGTCCTGATCCACGAGATCGGCCACCATTTTGGCCTCTCGGACGACGATATGGCAGCGATCGAGGCGCGGGCGGAGTAGGAAGCGTCGAGGGAGGTGCGCTCCCTCCCCCGCTTGCGGGAGAGGGTTGGGGAGAGGGTGTCGCCGCAACGGGACCGTCCCCTAGAGGAGAGAGCCCTCACCCCAGCCCTCTCCCGCAAGCGGGAGAGGGAGCGCAACTCCTCCGCGGCTTGATCCCGCCAGGCAGGCTAGCCCTGCCCAATTCGGCCTAGGATTTCCGCGCCAACCGCGATAAATACGCCTTCCCTGAACACCTGCGGGAAAGCGCAACCATGGACAAGTTCACCACGCTGGAAGGCGTCGCGGCGCCGCTGAAGATCATCAATGTCGACACCGACATGATCATTCCGAAGCAGTACCTCAAGACCATCAAGCGCACCGGCCTTGGCAAGGGGCTCTTCTCCGAGCAGCGCTACAAGGACGACGGCAGCGAGAACCCGGATTTCGTGCTCAACCAGCCCGCCTATCGCAACGCGAAGGTGCTGGTCGCCGGCGACAATTTCGGCTGCGGCTCGAGCCGCGAGCACGCGCCCTGGGCGCTGCTCGACTTCGGCATCCGCTGCGTGATCTCGACCTCGTTCGGCGACATCTTCTACAACAACTGCTTCAAGAACGGCATCCTGCCGATCCGCGTCAGCCAGGAAGACCTCGACAAGCTGTTCGACGATGCCGAGCGCGGCGCCAACGCGACGCTGACGATCGACCTGCCGAACCAGGAAATCCGCGGCCCCGACGGCGGCAAGGTCAAGTTCGAGATCGACCCGTTCCGCAAGCACTGCCTGATCAACGGCCTCGACGACATCGGCCTCACCATGGAGAAGAAGGCCTCGATCGACAGCTACGAGGACAAGCTCAAGCGCGAACGCGCCTGGGCCTGATTGCCGATTTTGGTTCGAGCCCCGGTGCCGTCCGCGCCGGGGCTATTTCTTTGCCCTCGTCATCCCGTATAGCTTTTGCGCATGCTCCCCGAGATCGTCACCTTCTGGCACGGCCCGATGGATGCGCTGCGCCAGACCTGTCTGCGTTCGCAGTTAGCTGCCGGCCACAGGGTCACGGTCTATAGCTTCGACACCATTCCCGGCCTTCCCGCCGGAATCGCCAACGCGGACGCCGAGGCGATCCTGCCGCACGCATTCTCCGAACGCTTGCGGCCGCCGCAGCCGGACGGCAGCTGGCGCGACTGGACGACACTGCAGTTCAGCGACTTCTTCCGCATGAAGCTGATGGCGAAGAATCTCGGCCTCTGGCTCGATGCCGACGTGCTGCTGCTCAAACCGGTCGAGATCGATCCGGCAAAGCCCTACTTCGCCTGGGAGCGGCCGCGCCAGCTCGGCAATTCCGTGATCTATCTGCCGCCCGGGCACGGCATCGTCGCCGCCTTCGAGGAGCTGATGGAGCAGGAGGAGCTGACACCCAACTGGCTGTCGCTGCGCCACCGCGTCACCTTCATGATGCGCCGCCTGCGCGGCGGCTCGAACCGTCTTGCGGACATCCGCGTCGCGATCTACGGACCCGCCGCGCTGACCGCGCTGGCGCGCCGCACCGGCGAGCTCGGATGCGCGCTGCCGAAGCAATCGTTCTACGCCGTGCATGCCGAGCCGAAACTGTTCTTCGACCCCTCGAGCTATCTCGGCCTCGTCACCAACCCGGAGATCATCGGCCTGCACATCTCGCCCAAGGGCCGTGGCGGCGAAAAGCCGATTCCGGGCAGCCTCTATGCCTGGGCGACGGAGCGGTTTGTGTAGCTGCCGCGCTGGAGGTGCGCTCCCTCTCCCGCTTGCGGGAGAGGGTTGGGGAGGGGTGTTTCCGCAATGGGACAATCCCCAAGAGGAGAAAACCCTCACCCGACGCGCCGGACGATGCTTCGCATCGCCCGCGACGCGTCGACCTCTCCCGCAAGCGGGAGAGGTGCAGCGGAGGCCGCTTTTCAGCATTCCCAATTTGATCCAGCGCAACGCGCCGCTGCAACATTGTGCTTAATTCGCTCCAATTCCGCCGTCCGAAGGGAGCTTTCCATGAGCACCGCAAGCAGGCCTTATCCCGTCGTCCAGGACCTCATCGAGTCCTTTGCCGACTGGCTGAAGCACCGCCGCGAGATCAACGAGATGCGTCAGCTCGATCGCGCCGATTTCGACCGGATCGCGAACGACCTGAGGATCGCGCCAGACGATCTGGAGGAGCTGGTCCGCCACGGCCAGCATTCAGCCGACGAGCTGCCCAAAATGCTGGAGCAGCTCGGCATCAGCGCCGAAGGCCTCGGCCGCGCGCAGCCGCTGCTGCTCCGCGACCTCGAGCGGGTTTGCTCGCTGTGCAACCACAAGGGACAATGCGACCGCGATCTCGCCGACGGCACCGCCGCGGAGAATTACCACGGCTATTGCGCCAATGCCTCGACCCTGGAGTCGCTCGACCGCACCGACGTCGCGCCGCGCTGAGGCGCGACTCGTAGGAAATTATTTGCCGGCCACGAAATAGAAGTCCTGCCGGCCGGAGATCGAGCCGTAGCTGAACGGCTTTTGCCTGCGGCCGGTTGCCTCCATGACGTCGTCGCGAACGAAGTCGAACAGCCTGCGGACTTCAAGGCCCGGCGTCGGAACATTCTTGACGAAGGCGGTTGCGAACGGACTGTTGCTCCCATCACCGTCGAGCGCGGTCTCGCCATCCTTGGCGGCATAGACCACCAGCGTACCCGCCTCCGGCTCGACAGCGGCCAGACCTCGCGACACCGAACGCGACGCCACCGTCATCGTGCGCTTCATCTGGGCTGCGAACGGGTTATCCCGGCAAGCATCGAGGATGACGAGGCGCAGCTTCCTGGCGCGCTCCGCAGCATTGAGAACCTGATCGACCGGCACGGCTTCAAACGCGATCTCGCGATCCGCGGCGATCTTCGCATCCGTCGGGATGAGATAATTGATGCCGCCGACCTCCATGCCGTGTCCGGCATAATACACGACGGCCCAGTCCGCCGTCTCCGCACGTGCCGCGAACTCGCGCAAGGCATTCACCAAGGCATCCTTGCGCAGATCGGTCAGCAGAGTGACGGCTTCGAACCCGGTGAGCTTCAGCACGTCGGCGACGAGGCTTGCATCGCGCACGGGGTTTGGCAGGGCGGCGACGTTTTCATAGGCCGAGTTGCCGATGACGAGAGCGATGCGGCGATCAGTGTTCGCAGCCCCGGGCGCCGTGACAAGCGGAGCGACGCCGGTCTTCTCCACCAAGATCGTTGCTGGTCGCGGCGAAGGCAGGACGGCAAGCCGCTCCCGTGCCTTGTCCAAAGCCCATCTTGTGGCGGCATGGGTAAGTCCAAGCGTGGCGTTGAAGTCGGCCCTCGCCTTGGCGAAATCGCCGCGCTTCTCGTAAGCCAGTCCGCGGTTGAGATAGGCGTTCGCATGGGTGGAATCCGCGCGTATCGCTTCAGTGTAGTCCGCGATGGCGCGATCCGTCTCGCCCTTGCGGCCATAGGCGTTGCCGCGGTTGAAATACGCGTTCGCGTTGGTCGGCTGCAGGCGTACCGCTTCGGTATAATCGGCGATGGCGCGATCGGTGTTGCCCTTGTTGCTGTAGGCATTGCCCCGATTGTAATAGGCGTTCGCGTAGACCGGATCGAGCCGGATGGTCGCCGAATAGTCCGCGATCGCACGCTCCGTATCGCCCTTACTGCTGTAAGAATTGCCGCGGTTGTAATAAGCGTTTGCATGCGCAAGATCGAGCCGGATCGTCGCGGTGTAGTCGGCTATGGCGCGGTCGGCATCGCCGTTCGCGGCATAAGCATTTCCGCGATCGTAGTACGCATTCGCGTCCTTGGGATCTCGCCGTATCGCCTCGGAGGCGGCGGCAATCGCAGCGCTCGCCACGCTTTTGACGCGGTCATTGGCGGCTGCAGGCCCGGCGAGAACAAGAAGTGCAAGGCAATAGAATAGTTTGCGAAGCATATGAAAGCCCACGCGCGATATCGGGGACTGAGAGCGTTATTTAAACGACGCAAATTTATCGATGCAACCTGCCGGACTGTGTGATCTAAATCACAAGAATACAGCCGCACGTATTCGCTGACGTGACGACGCTGCCGCTGAATTCGCAGCAAAGCCGCGAGCAGCAGGCGTTCGGCCACGGACACAGAGCGGGGCGCGACGGGGACGCCTCAGCCCTTCCCCATCGCGGCGATCGCGTCCGCGATGGCAATCGTGCGCCTGGCCATGTCGGCGTGCAGGCGCTCCACCATCGCGCCATCGAGGCGGATCGCGCCGCGCGAGGCGTTCTCCGGCAGCTCGAACGCCGCGATGATTTTTCGCGCGCGCGCGACCTCCTCCTCGGGCGGAGTGAAGATCGCGTTGCAGGCGTCGATCTGCGAGGGATGGATCAGCGTCTTGCCGTCGAAGCCGAGATCGCGGCCTTGCGCGCATTCGGTGGCGAAGCCGTCGGAATTGGCGATGTCGCTGTAGGGGCCGTCGAGAATCTCGAGGCCATGGGCGCGCGTCGCCAGGATGCAATGGGTGATCATCGGAATCATCGCGGCGCGGCCGGGCAGCATCCTGATCCGCGTCTCGCGCGAGATGTCGTTGGGGCCGAACACGAAGCCGGCGAGGCGCCGCGATGGATCGCGCCCGGCCTCGGCCAGCTCCTCCGCATGCAGCACGGCGCGCGCGGTCTCGATCATGGCCCAGACCTTCACCGTGGGCGCGGCGCCGAGCTCGGTGAGGCGGAGGCCGATCGTGTCGAGATCCTCGATGCTTGAAACTTTTGGAACCAGGATGCCGTCGGGCGAGGCCTTGGCAGCCATCGCGACGTCGTCGGCCCACCAGGGCGTGTCGAGGCCGTTGGTGCGGATCAGGATCTCGCGCTTGCCAAAGCCCTTGGCTGCGATCGCGGCGGCGATGCCGTCGCGCGCCAGCGCCTTGGCGTCCGGCGCGACGGAATCTTCCAGATCCAGGATCAGGCCGTCGGCGGGGAGATTGCGCGCCTTTTCCAGCGCACGGGGATTGGAGCCGGGCATGAACAGATGGCTGCGGCGCGGGCGGGTCATGCGAGCGTTCCTTCCGGTTTCCTCGAACCTATTCTGGCCGGAGCCGATAGCACTTGGCCTGCCCATTCGAAAGGCTTGTTCGCCCCGGCGGTATATGATTAGGCATGGGCCATGATGGCATTCCCGAAGCATTTGCTGGAAGGCTACAAGGCCTTCGCCACCCAGCGGCTGCCGACAGAGCAGAGCCGCTATCGCGAGCTGTCGGTGAAGGGGCAGTTCCCGGAAGTGATGGTGATCGGCTGCTGCGACAGCCGCGTCTCGCCCGAAGTGATCTTCGACGTCGGACCGGGCGAATTGTTCGTGGTCCGCAACATCGCCAACCTGGTGCCGGTGTATCAGCCCGACGGCACCGCCCATGGCGTCTCGGCGGCGCTGGAATATGCGGTGACGGTGCTGAAGGTGAAGCACATCGTGGTGCTCGGCCACGCGCAATGCGGCGGCATCCGCGCCTTCGTCGACAAGATCGAGCCGCTGACGCCGGGCGACTTCATCGGCAAATGGATGCAGATGTTCATCAAGCCCGGCGAGGTGGTTGAGCAGCGCGACCACGAAACCATGGCGCAATTCGTCGAGCGCATCGAGAAGGCCGCAGTGTTCCGCAGCCTGGAAAACCTGATGACCTTCCCGTTCGTGCGCAAGGCCGTGGAGTCAGGCCAGATGCAGACCCACGGCGCCTATTTCGGCGTCGCGGAGGGATCGCTGTTCGTGCTGGACAAGGTCGCGAAGGAATTCAAGAAGGCGAATGGCGAGTAGCGAATGGTCCACTCGCTATTCGCCACTCACCATTCGCCGCTTACGCCGCCTGCTTCTTCGCGGTGATCAGCTTGCGGTTGATCAGGACTTCCGCGATCTGGATCGCGTTGAGGGCTGCGCCCTTGCGCAAATTGTCTGACACGCACCACAGCACGAGACCGTTCTCCACCGTGGCGTCCTCGCGGATGCGGCTGATGTAGGTCGCGTCCTCACCGGCCGCCTCATACGGCGTGGCGTAGCCGCCGGGCTCCTGCTTGTCGATGACGAGGCAGCCCGGCGAGGTGCGCAGGATATTGCGGGCTTCGTCCGCGCTGATCGGGTTCTCGAACTCGATGTTGACGGCCTCGGAATGGCCGACGAACACCGGCACGCGCACGCAGGTGGCGGTGAGCTTGATCTTGGGATCAAGAATCTTCTTGGTCTCCGCCATCATCTTCCACTCTTCCTTGGTGTAGCCGTCCTCCATGAAGACGTCGATCTGGGGAATGACGTTGAAGGCGATGCGCGCGGGAAACTTCTTATTGACGATCTCGCTGTTGGTGTAGACGGCCTTGGTCTGCGAGAACAACTCGTCCATCGCGTCCTTGCCGGCGCCCGAGACCGATTGATAGGTCGAGACCACGACGCGCTTGATACCGGCCTTGTCGTGCAGCGGCTTGAGCGCCACAACGAGCTGCGCGGTCGAGCAGTTCGGGTTGGCGATGATGTTCTTCTTCTTGAAGCCCTCGGTCGCGGCCGCATTCACCTCGGGCACGATCAGCGGCACGTCCGGATCCATGCGCCAGGCCGAGGAATTGTCGATCACGACAGCGCCGGCGGCGCCGATCTTCGGCGACCATTCCTTCGACACCGCGCCGCCCGCCGACATCAGGCAGATGTCGACGTCGGAGAAGTCGTAATGCTCGAGCGCTTTGACCTTCAGGGTGCGGTCGCCATAGGAGACCTCGACGCCCATGCTGCGGCGTGACGCCAGGGCCACAACCTCGTCCGCGGGAAATTTGCGCTCATCCAGGATGTTGAGCATTTCCCGTCCGACATTGCCGGTCGCGCCGACGACTGCGACTTTGTAACCCATCGTTCACTCTCCGGTGAAAAAGCCCGTTCCTGAAGCTGACGCTTAAACAGGAAGAGCAGCGCTTCTATGCGAGAACCGGCCTCAAGACAACGTGGGACCATGCCGGAACGCCGTGGATGCAGTCGCCCGAGGCCAGCACGGCCGCAATCTCGACCCGGACCAGTCTCCATCTGGCATTGGCGGCCTTCGCCGACGAAGTCGTCGGCACGCTGGCGAGGCTGTTCGCCTATGTGGGGACGCTCGCTTTGTTTGCCATCCTGGGCCTTGCGGCGCTGGGCCAATTACCTGATCTGCGCGACGATGAGCTGCCGCCGAAACCCACCTGGAGCGTGGCCGATCGCTCGCATCCGGCCTTCGCCCTCAGCCGGCTTGATTCGTCAGAGAAAACAGCCTCTTACATCATCCTCCGGCATCCCGAAGGCGGCCGACGCGACGTCATGCGCTGGACCGGCGAAGCGGACAAGGTGCTGGCCGAGCTCGAGATTTACCGGCAGGGCGGCGAATTCGACGTGACCCGTCCTGTAGCGATGGACCTTGCCGTCCAGATGGGCCTGAACGCGGCGACCCCGCTCGAGCAGGCCGGCCTGATCGAGACCAAATTCGGCCCCGTGGCGCTGTTCCGGCCGGTCGCCGCAGCGGAGGGCGCGCGGGCCTGCCTCGGCTACCTCAAGCGCAGCGAGGAGCCCGCCTTGCAGATCTCCGGCTTCTCCTGCCAGGGCGACACCCTGCCCGCCCAGCGCGCGGCCATCGCCTGCACGCTGAACCGGCTGACGCTCTTGACCTCCGGCAACGAGCCGAAGCTGGCGGGCCTGTTCGCCAAGGCCGAGCTGAAACGCCGTGCTTGCGACCTTGCCGGCTCTCAGGACTGGCTGCTGGGCGCCGCGAATGCGCAATTGCGCGGGGCGCTTTGAGCGACATCAAGCTCAAGTGGCTGGTATTGATGCAACTTTTGCCGGCGCACACGATTATTCCGCGCCGGTGTGACCCAATAGACCTAGTTGCGCCGACCCCGGCCGGGCTAGTATGGGGTGAAATCGACTGGCGGTGCGCCGCTTGAAGGGGACGTGATGAGCTCGAAATTCTCTGCCAAATTGGCGACCTTGTTTGCTGCGGGCGCCGTGATTGCCATGTCCTCTGCCGTGTTCCTGGCGACGCCGGCCTCGGCCGACAACAAGACCAAGCGCTATGACGAGCGCGGCCGGCCCTATTACGGTCCGAGCGGCCCCAACGCCGTCTACCAGCAGGGCCGCACCCGCATCTATGTCAGCAAGCGCTCCTGGCTCGACGGCGGCACCGAGGTCAACCCGGGCGACCGCAAGTTCACCGACTACGCCTTCCCGCCGGCCGTGGGCTATCCGTCCTTCGCGCGCGAGAATCTCAACCGCCCGATCGACCGCCAGCCGCTCTCGCCGCCGCAGGACGTCGGCGGCTATCCGCAGAACTTCCCGCTGTACTGAGCGGACGCAAGACTACCCGAATCAAAATGGCCGGGCTCACGCCCGGCCGTTTTCGTTTTTCTCGCACCGTCATTCCGGGATGGTCCGAAGGACCAGACCCGGAATCTAGAGATTCCGGGTTCGGCTCTTCGAGCCGCCCCGGAATGACCGCGAGTGCGTAGGGTGGGCAAAGGCGCGAAGCGCCGTGCCCACGATCTCTCTCGGTCGCAAAAGATACGTGGGCACGCTTCCGCCGTCGCTCTTCGAGCTATGGCGGACAAGTCGCTTTGCCCACCCTACGAGAGCGGTGCTTACCGCCTTACGCGTGCAGCTTCTGCAATTCCTTCAGGATCGCTTCGCCCATCTGCGTGGTGGACGCGGCCGTGGTGCCTTCCGACTTGATGTCGGCGGTGCGCAGGCCGCTGGCGAGCACCGCGGCGATCGCGGCGTCGACCTTGTCGGCGAGATCGCCCATGTCGAAGGAATAGCGCAGCGCCATGCCGAAGGACGAGATCATCGCGATCGGATTGGCGAGGCCCTTGCCGGCGATGTCGGGGGCCGAACCGTGCACGGGCTCGTACAACGCCTTGCGCTTCTTGGTCTTCACATCCACCTCGCCGAGCGAAGCCGACGGCAGCATGCCGAGCGAGCCCGTCAGCATCGCCGCGATGTCGGACAGCATGTCGCCGAACAGATTGTCGGTGACGATGACGTCGAACTGCTTCGGCCATTTCACCAGCATCATGCCGCCGGAATCGGCGAGCTGATGCTCGAGCGTGACATCAGGATATTCGCGCTTGTGGACGGCCGTCATGACCTCGTTCCAGAGCACGCCCGACTTCATGACGTTGCGCTTCTCCATCGACGTCACCTTGTTCTTGCGCTTCCTGGCAAGCTCGAAGGCGACGCGGCCGATGCGCTCGATCTCATAGGTGTCGTAGACTTGGGTATCGATGGCGCGCTTCTGGCCGTTGCCGAGATCGGTGATGGTCTTGGGCTCGCCGAAATAGACGCCGCCGGTGAGCTCGCGCACGATCATGATGTCGAGGCCCTCGACCGCCTCGCGCTTCAGGCTCGAGGCCTCGGCCAGCGCCGGATAGCACACGGCGGGACGCAGGTTCGCGAACAGAGCGAGATCCTTGCGCAGGCGCAAGAGACCGGCTTCCGGGCGCACCTCGTAGGGAACCGCATCCCATTTCGGGCCGCCGACCGCGCCGAAGATCACGGCGTCGGCGTCTTTCGCCTTGGCCATGTCGCCCTCGGAGATCGACACCTTGTGCGCGTCATAGGCGGAGCCGCCGACGAGGCCGGTGTCGGTCTCGAAGCTGGCGATTCCGGCCGAATTGAGCCAGTCGATCAGCCGCTTCACCTCGCCCATCACTTCGGGGCCGATACCGTCGCCGGGAAGCAGCAGCAGTTTGTGGGTCGCCATGGTCGTTCTTCCTCCGTTTCGTCATGGCCGGGCTTGTCCCGGCCATCCACGTCTTGCCTCGAGTGCAGAAGAACGTGGATGCCCGGCACAAGGCCGGGCATGACGGCATCTCGTGAATTTCGGCCGGAGTGCTAGAGCGGCGTTGCGCGCTTGGCAAGACACCATTGCCGGGGTGCGGCTGTGCAAGGCGGGCGGGGCCTGCCACACTGCGATACGCCGGAGTACCCCCCTTGCACGCCCCTGATCGCGCCCCGCCCTACGCGCATCCCGCGCGGCTGATCCTGACGCTGTCGCTGGCCGCCACCGTCGGGCTCGGCATCGGCCGCTTTGCCTATGCGCTGGTGCTGCCCGACATGCGGGAGGACCTCGGGTGGTCCTACTCGGCGGCCGGATTCATGAACACCATCAACGCCGTCGGCTATCTCGTGGGCGCGCTTGCAGCGTCCCGCCTGATCCAGCGGGTCGGCTGGGCGGCCGCGATCCGCGGCGGAACCCTGGCCTGCGTCGCCGCGCTCGCGACTTGCGCGCTGACGGGGAATTTCGTCGCGCTGAGCCTGGCACGCCTGGTGCTGGGCCTCGGTGCCGCGGCCGGCTTCGTCGCCGGCGGCGCGCTCGCCGCCACCATTGCCCAGTCGCAGCCCGCGCGGGCCAATTTCCTGCTCAGCCTGTTCTATGCCGGACCCGGCATCGGCATTCTGTCCTCCGGGCTGATCGCCCCGTTCACGCTGCAATATTTCGGGCCGGGCTCGTGGTGGATCGTGTGGTGGGCGCTGACGCTGCTCTCAGTCGCGATGACGATCCCGCTGTTCCTGATCCGGATCGAGAGCAATGTCCGCTTCTCGGAAGGCGGTCACGCGACGTTCGCGATCCTGCCCGTGCTGATTTACCTCGCGAGCTACTTCCTGTTCGGCGCCGGCTACATCGCCTACATGACCTTCATGATCGCCTATGTGCGCGACGGCGGCGGCGGGGCCGCGGCGCAGGCGGGATTTTGGGGCCTCATTGGTCTCAGCGCCTTCGTCACGCCCTGGGCCTGGCGCGGCGTGCTGGCGCTCGATCGCGGCGGGCTCGCCACCGCCATCATCCTCGGCACCAACGCACTCGGTGCCGCCTTGCCGATGCTCGGGCATTCGCCGGCATGGCTCGCGGTCTCGGCGATCGTGTTCGGCGTCGCCTTCTTCGCCGTGGTCGGCTCGACCACTGCCTTCGTGCGCTTCAACTATCCGCCGGAGGTGTGGCCGACCGCGATCGCGGCGATGACGATCTCGTTCGGCGTCGGCCAGACGCTGGGACCGATCGTGGTCGGCGCGATCACGGATGCGCTGGGAAGCTTGAGCTACGCGCTCAATGTCTCGGCGGGGTTGCTGGCGCTGGGCGCGGTGGCGGCGCTGTGCCAGCGGAAGGTGGGGCCGGGCTAGGTTGTCATTCCGGGGCGCGCGTAGCGCGAACCCGGAATCCATTCATCCACCGGTACTGCGGCCCGATGGATTCCGGGCTCTCGCTTCGCGAGCCCCGGAATGACTGCCTCGATCAGCTTCCGCTGAACGAATTGTACCCCTGGTCTTCCCAATAGCCGCCCTTGTAGTCGTTGGTGACCTCCATCGAGACCACGTATTTCGGGTTCTTGAAGCCGAGCTTGGTCGGCACGCGGATCTTCATGGGGAAGCCGTAGGCGCGCGGCAATATCTCGTTCGCATATTTGAACGTCATCTGGGTCTGCGGATGCAGCGCGCTGCGCATGTCCAGGGGCGAATTGTAGCCGTCCTTGTCAGCGCACTGGAACCAGACATATTTCGCGCGCGTGTCGGCGCCGATCAGCTTGAGGAAATCGCGCAAGGGCGCACCGGTCCAGCTGCCGATCGCGCTCCAGCCCTCGACGCAGATGTGACGCGTGATCTGCGTGACCTGCGGCAGCTTGTGGAGCTCGTCCAGCGTCCACGACTTCTTGTTGTCGACGAGGCCGCGCACCTCGAGCTTCCAGTCTGCGGCCGAGATATCGGGCGCGTCGTCGAGATCGTAATAGGCGTTAAACGGAAACGGCTTCGTGATCGCGCTCTCGGGGAAGGTCGGCGCAAGTGCGTCGGGATTGAAGATGAAGGCCTGCACCGCGTCGTTGAACTTCGAGACCTTGGCGAGCATGGTTTCGGCCGAGGACGAGTCGATGACGTCGCAGCCGGTGAGCAGCGTCAGCGCCCCGAGACTGGCACCGCCTGCGATGAAGCGGCGGCGGGTGACATCAGGCATCGTCTTGAGGGAGTCCTTGATCAGGAGCCGCTTGTCGACGCCGGGGATCAGAAATGAGCGCTTTGCCATAGTCTCCTCCTCAGCGGCCGATGATCATGGCGCGCAGGCTCTTCGGCACGAGCAGCGCGAGCAGGACATGGATGACGAGGAATGCGCAGATCGCGGCCATGCAGAAGAAGTGGACATAGCGCGCGGCCGGATAATCGCCGAACAGCATCACGAGGTAATAGAGCTGCACCGGTTTCCATATCGCAAGCCCGGACAACACGATCAGCACGCCGACCACGATGATGCCGGCATAGAGCAGGCGCTGCACGTAATTGTAGACGGTGAGATCGTCATGGCCGAGCTTGAAGGTCAGCGCCGCCCTGACGTCGTGAAGCACGCCGGACGCCGTGATCGGCAGCAGCTTCCTGCGGAAGCGGCCAGTGACGATACCGGTGACGAGATAGGCGAGACCGTTGATCATCAGCAGCCACATCGCCGCAAAGTGCCAGAGCAGGCCGCCGCCGAGCCAGCCGCCGAGCGTATACTCGCGCGGGAAGGTGAAGCCGAACAGCGGCGAGGCGTTGTAGATCTGCCAGCCCGACAGGATCATCAGGATCATGGCAAGCGCGTTGATCCAATGCATGACCCGCACCCAGGCCGGCTGGATCACTTTGGCCGGATTAGCCCTGACCTGCGCGTCGGTGACTGTGAGGCTCGCCATGATGGTTCCGTCCTGGTCGTTCCGTCCTGGGACCGTGTGTCGGGGATTATACGCCCGGTCGCCGGTTTTCGTTACGCCCTGCTGGCCATCGAATCGATGCCGCGAGGCTATTGTGGTCACAAAAAAGCGAGCCGGGCATCCCCGGCTCGCCGTCTCGAAGCATCCTGTTTGGGGATGAAACAGGATCGCGTGGTGTTACGTCGCCGGCATCAGCACGGTGTCGACCACATGGATGACGCCGTTCGACTGGTTGACGTTGGAGATCGTCACCATCGAGGTGCCGCCCTTGGCATCGACGATCCAGACCTTGCCGTCCATCTTCTTGACCGTCAGCTCCTCGCCCTCGGCGGTCTTCAGCTTCTTGCCGTCGGTGAGGTCGGAGGCCCCGAGCTTGCCGGGCACGACATGATAGGTGAGGATCTTGGTCAGCGTCGCCTTGTTCTCGGGCTTGACCAGATTGTCGACGGTGCCGGCCGGCAGCTTGCCGAAGGCGGCGTTGGTCGGCGCGAACACCGTGAACGGGCCCTTGCTTTCCAGCGTCGGCACCAGGCCGGCGGCCTTCACCGCCGCCACCAGCGTGGTGTGATCCTTCGAATTGACCGCGTTCTGGACGATGTTCTTCGAGGGGAACATCGCGGCGCCGCCGACCATGACGGTCTTCTCCTCGGCGCTCACGGGCGCGACGACGGTCGCGGTGATGGCCAGGGCGCTGAAGGCGGCGGCAGCGAGATAGGCAAAGCGCTTCGACATGGAGATCTCCCGATTGAATTGGTGCCAGCGATGGCCGGCGTTCGAGTTTGGCAGCAACGGCGCTGCGACAGTTTGACGTGAAGCAGGAACGCGCCGTTGATGGTCAGAACTACGGGAGGGTCTGCGATGGGGTTTCGGGAAATAACTTATCGTGATGCGTGAAACTATAGGGGTGGATGTTCGTGTAGCCGCTCCACCGTCATTGCGAGGAGCGAAGCGACGAAGCAATCCAGATTGTCTCCGCGGACACATTCCTGGATTGCTTCGCTACGCTCGCAATGACGAACTCGCGGCTACGGCCGTGGCTAGTCCCTGCTCGGCCGTAGGGTGGGCAAAGCGACTTGTCCGCCATAGCTCGAAGAGCGACGGCGGAAGCGTGCCCACCAAGCGCAAATGGAGAGAGATGGTGGGCACGGCACTTCGCGCCTTTGCCCACCCTACGGCAGCGCCGCGTCTCAATCCCTGTTGTTCGGCGTCTGGATGAAGCCGCGATTATGCGTCGGACTGATCAGCACTTCGTTGATGCAAACGCGCGCCGGCATGCTGGCGATGAATGCGATGGTGCGGCCGAGGTCTTCCGGTTGCAGCATCTTCGCCTGCTCCTCCTTGCTCGGCACCACCGGGCGCAGCTCCAGGATCGGCGTCGCGACCTCGCCCGGCATCAGGCAGCAGGCGCGCAGGCCGTTGACGCATTCGTCCATGTTGAAGGAATGGGTCAGCGCCAGCACCGCATGCTTGGTGGTGGTGTAGGCCGGGCCCGGCATCTTCGAGACGTGGCGGCCGGCCCAGGACGAGACGTTGATGATCGCGCCGTCCTGCTGCTTGCGCATCGTCGGCAGCACCGCGCGCATGCAATAGAGCACGCCGTTGAGGTTGACCTGGACCAGCTTGTCCCAGCCCTCCAGCTCCATGTCCTTCCAGCTGCGCTTGGGAATGTTGATGCCGGCATTGTTGACGAGCAGGTCGATCCGGCCGTGCCTGGCGACGATCTGGTCGGCGGCCTTCTGGGCTTCGGCGGCGTTGGAGACGTCGAGTGCAATGGCCTCGGCGGCTCCGCTCGCCTTGATGATCTTCGCCACCACATTATCCAGGGCGGACTGGCGGCGACCCGAAACCACCACCACCCAGCCGTCGGCAGCCAGCGCCTCGGCGCCGGCCTCTCCGATTCCGCTGCCACCGCCCGTGACCCAGGCTACGCGTTTCCCGTTCTTGGTCATGCAAACTGTCTCCGTTGCTTCATCGGGGCGGTTTTTGCTAATCCAGCCCTCGGTTTTGACCGGCCTTGTCCAACAAGCCTTGTCGTACAAGTCCCTGCGGTCGAGGAAATCTTGCATGAACCCAGCAGCTAACGCCAACCTGTTTTCCCGCCTGTTCGACGGCCTCGACGACCCCAAGCGCCTCGCGATCGAGACGCATGACTGCGGGCGCATCAGCTATGGCGATCTGATCGCGCGGGCCGGGCAGATGGCCAATGTGCTGGTCGCGCGCGGCGTGAAGCCCGGTGACCGCGTCGCGGTTCAGGTCGAAAAATCCGTCGCCAACATCGTGCTGTATCTCGGCACGGTGCGGGCCGGCGCGGTCTATCTGCCGCTCAACACCGCCTATACGCTGAACGAGCTGGATTACTTCATCGGCGACGCCGAGCCGTCGCTTGTGGTGTGCGATCCCGCCAAGGCCGAAGGCCTCGCCCCGATCGCGGCCAAGGTGAACGCCAGGGTCGAGACGCTCGGCCCCGACGGCAAGGGCTCGCTGACCGAGGCCGCCGACAAGGCCAGCAGCAAGTTCACCACGGTGCCGCGGGCAAACGACGATCTCGCCGCGATCCTCTACACCTCGGGCACCACCGGCCGCTCCAAGGGCGCGATGCTCAGCCACGACAATCTCGCCTCGAACTCGCTCTCGCTGGTCGGCTACTGGCGCTTCACCGACAAGGACGTCTTGATCCACGCGCTGCCGATCTATCACACCCATGGGCTGTTCGTGGCGACCAACGTGACGCTGTTCGCGCGGGCGTCGATGATCTTCCTGCCGAAGCTCGATCCTGATCTCATCATCAAGCTGATGGCGCGCGCCACCGTGCTGATGGGCGTGCCGACCTTCTACACGCGGCTGCTGCAAAATCCGGCGCTGTCGCACGAGACGACCAAGCATATGCGGCTGTTCATCTCGGGCTCGGCGCCGCTGCTGGCCGAGACCCATCGCGAATGGTCGGCGCGCACCGGGCACGCGGTGCTCGAGCGCTACGGCATGACCGAGACCAACATGAACACGTCGAACCCCTATGACGGCGAGCGGGTGCCCGGCGCGGTCGGCTTTCCGTTGCCGGGCATCTCCGTGCGCGTGACCGAGCCCGAAACGGGGAAAGAATTGCCGCGCGACGAGATCGGCATGATCGAGGTGAAGGGCCCGAACGTCTTCAAGGGCTATTGGCGCATGCCGGAGAAGACCAGGGCCGAATTTCGCCCCGACGGCTTCTTCATCACCGGCGATCTCGGCAAGATCGACGCCAAGGGCTACGTCCACATTCTCGGCCGCGGCAAGGATCTCGTCATCTCCGGCGGCTTCAACGTCTACCCGAAGGAAATCGAGAGCGAGATCGACGCCATGCCGGGCGTGGTCGAGTCCGCCGTGATCGGCGTGCCGCATGCCGATTTCGGCGAAGGCGTCACCGCGGTCCTGGTGCGCCAGCCCGGCGCGAGCATCGACGAAGCCGCGGTCCTGAAGGGCCTGGATGGTCGCCTCGCCAAGTTCAAGATGCCCAAGCGCGTCTTCGTCGTCGACGAGTTGCCGCGCAACACCATGGGCAAGGTGCAGAAGAATATTTTGCGCGAGACGTACAAGGATATTTACGCGAAGAAGTGAGGGGGACTCGCTCTCTCGGCGTCATTGCGAGGAGCTCTTGCGACGAAGCAATCCAATCTTTCGCGGAGACAGCCTGGATTGCTTCGCTGCGCTCGCAATGACGGGGGTTGTGGCGGCTACTGTCCGCCCAACAAGCTCAGCACAAACCGGCTGCCGACGATGAACAGTTAGCAGCCGAACGCCACTTCCAGCCGGCGCTTCGACATCGGGCGCGCCGCCCTCACGCCCAGCGGCGCGGTGACGAGGCCCATCGGCATCACCAGCACGGCGCCGATCAGCGAGACGTAACCGAGCGGGTGGAATGCGGCGTGCGCATATCCAAACCCCGGTCGCGCGGGGACACCGGAATGGCGTGCGCCGGCGTGGGTTGGCGCCACGGCTGGGCGACCAGCCAGTTTTCGCGGCAGGGCCCGTTTAGATGCGTTCCAACAGTAATTTCAACGGACCTCGCTCCGCGCACAATAAGTGAAGATATATTCATTACTTTGTTGGCGGACGAACGTGCTGGTATACCAAGGCCCTGATTGGCCTTGCATCATCAACGCTCTAGAGCTGAACGACCGTTCGATTTATGGCGATTTGGTGATTGCGCGGGCCAAATCGACTCCGTAAATAGAGCCGACCTTTCCGATCCCCGCGCGCCCCCTGTTGGGCCGCAATACAACATCAAAGCCCATGACCGCACGGATCGAACGACCGCTCTCACCACACATGCAAGTCTACCGCTGGACGCTGACGATGGCGCTGTCCATCGTCCATCGCGCCACCGGCATCGCCCTTTACGTCGGCACGCTGCTGCTGGTCTGGTGGCTGGTTGCGGCGGCCTCCGGCCCGGCCGCCTATGCCCACGTCCAGGCCTTCGCCGGCAGCATCATCGGCCGGCTGATCGTGTTCGGCTACACCTGGGCGCTGATGCACCACATGCTCAGCGGCATCCGGCATTTCGTCTGGGACCTCGGCTACGGTTTCAAGGCCAACGAGCGGGAGGCGCTGACCTGGGGCGCGCTGATCGGCGGCATCGCGCTGACCGTGTTGGTCTGGATCATCGCCTATGCGATCGGAGGCGGACGATGAGTTTCGACGAATCCCACGGCTCTCCGAAGCGTTCCTCGATGCGGACCCCGCTCGGGCGCGTCCGCAATCTCGGCGCAGCGCATTCGGGCACGTCTGATTTCTGGCGCCAGCGCATCACCGGCGTCGCCATGACGCTGCTGATGATCCCGGTGCTGGTGATCATCATGATGCTGCTCGGCCGCAACCAGGTCGGCGCGGCGCAGATCCTCAGCTCGATTCCCGTCGCGGTGATCCTGCTGCTGTTCATCTTCGCCAGCGCCTGGCACATGAAGATCGGCATGCAGGTGGTGATCGAGGACTACGTCCATAACGAGAAGCTGAAGCTCGTCTCGATCATGTTCAACAACTTCTTCTCGGTCGCCGTGGCGCTCGCCTCGACTTATGCGATCCTGAAGCTGTCCTCCGGAGTGTAACCCATGGCCACCACAACGAATGGCTCGGGCAACGGCGCTCCCGCCACCAACGGCAAAGCCTATCCGATCGAAGACCACACCTACGACGTCGTCGTGGTCGGCGCCGGCGGCGCGGGCCTGCGCGCCGTCGTCGGCTGCAGCGAGGCTGGCCTGCGCACGGCCTGCATCACCAAGGTGTTCCCGACCCGCTCGCACACCGTCGCGGCGCAGGGCGGCATCTCCGCCTCGCTCGGCAACATGCACAAGGACGACTGGCGCTGGCACAT
The DNA here is from genome assembly GCF_003957705.1 of Bradyrhizobium sp. LVM 105. Taxonomy (NCBI): domain Bacteria; kingdom Pseudomonadati; phylum Pseudomonadota; class Alphaproteobacteria; order Hyphomicrobiales; family Nitrobacteraceae; genus Bradyrhizobium; species Bradyrhizobium sp. LVM 105. The sequence continues at coordinate 115,254 of NZ_QZMV01000018.1, forward strand.
GTACGACACCGTGAAGGGGTCGGACTGGCTGGGGGACCAGGACGCGATCGAATACATGGTGCGCAACGCGCCCGCGGCGGTCTACGAGCTCGAGCATTGGGGCGTGCCGTTCTCGCGCACCGAAGACGGCAAGATCTATCAGCGCCCGTTCGGCGGCATGACCATGGACTTCGGCAAGGGTCAGGCGCAGCGCACCTGCGCCGCCGCCGACCGTACCGGCCACGCCATGCTGCACACGATGTACGGCCAGTCGCTGCGCCACGCGGCCGAGTTCTTCATCGAGTTCTTCGCCATCGACCTGATCATGGACGACCAGGGCGCCTGCCGCGGCGTGATCGCGCTCAAGCTCGACGACGGCACGCTGCATCGCTTCCGCGCCCAGACCACGATCCTGGCGACCGGCGGCTATGGCCGCGTCTACGCCTCCTGCACCTCGGCCCATACCTGCACCGGCGACGGTGGCGGCATGGTGCTGCGTGCCGGCCTGCCGCTCCAGGACATGGAGTTCGTCCAGTTCCACCCGACCGGCATCTACGGCGCGGGCTGCCTCGTCACCGAGGGCGCGCGCGGCGAAGGCGGCTACCTCGTCAATTCCGAGGGCGAGCGCTTCATGGAGCGCTATGCGCCGTCGGCCAAGGACCTCGCCTCGCGCGACGTCGTCTCGCGCGCGATGACCATCGAGATCCGCGAGGGGCGCGGCGTCGGCAAGAAGAAGGACCACATCTTCCTGCATCTCGACCATCTCGATCCCGCGGTGCTGGCCGAGCGGCTGCCCGGCATCTCCGAGTCCGCAAAAATCTTCGCCAATGTCGACGTGACGCGCGAGCCGATCCCGATCGTGCCGACCACGCACTACAACATGGGCGGCATTCCCACCAACTACCACGGCGAAGTGCTGACCAAGAGGGACGGCGACGACAATGCCGTGGTTCCCGGCCTGATGGCGTTGGGCGAAGCTGCCTGCGTCTCCGTGCATGGCGCCAACCGGCTCGGCTCCAACTCGCTGATCGACCTCGTCGTGTTCGGCCGCGCCGCGGCGCTACGCTGCGCCGAGAAGCTGACGCCCAACGCCGAGCAACCGGAACTGCCGGCGAACTCGGCGGAAAAGGCGCTCAGCCGCCTCGATCATTACCGCTACGCCTCCGGCGGCACCCCGACCGCAAAGCTGCGTGAAGGCATGCAGCACGTGATGCAGAACAATTGCGCGGTGTTCCGCACCGGCGAGGTGCTGAGCGAAGGCCAGAACCTGATCGCGAAGGTCCACAGCGGCATCACCGACATCGCCGTGTCCGACCGCTCGCTGGTGTGGAATTCCGACCTCGTCGAGACGCTGGAGTTCGACAACCTGATCGTGCAGGCGGTGGTGACGATGAACTCGGCCGCCAACCGCACCGAGAGCCGCGGCGCGCATGCCCGCGAGGACTTCTCCGAACGCGACGACAAGAACTGGATGAAGCACACCCTGGCCTGGCTCGACGATGCCGGCAAGGTCAAGATCGACTACCGCCCGGTCCACGACTACACCATGACCAACGACGTGCAGTACATCCCGCCGAAGGCGCGCGTGTACTGAGCGAACATTAGCCGTCATTCCGGGATGGTCCGAAGGACCAGACCCGGAATCTCGAGATTCCGGGCTCGATGCTGCGCACCGCCCCGGAATGACGAAAGGTTAGAGCAATGGTTGAATTCGCACTTCCGAAGAACTCCAAGATTTCCGGCGGCAAGACCTGGCCGAAGCCCCCGGGCGCGACCGAGCTGCGCGAATTCCGGGTCTATCGCTGGAATCCGGACGACGGCAAGAATCCGAGCGTCGACACCTATTACGTCGACACCAACGATTGCGGCCCGATGGTGCTGGACGGCCTGATCTGGATCAAGAACCACATCGACCCGTCGCTGACCTTCCGCCGCTCCTGCCGCGAAGGCGTCTGCGGCTCCTGCGCCATGAACATCGACGGCCAGAACACGCTGGCCTGCACCCGCTCGATGCACGACGTGAAGGACGGCGCGGTGAAGATCAATCCGCTGCCGCATCAGCCGGTGGTGAAGGACCTCGTCCCCGACCTCACCAATTTCTACGCGCAATACGCCTCGGTCGAGCCGTGGCTGAAGACGACCTCGCCGACGCCGCAGAAGGAATGGCGCCAGAGCCACGAGGACCGCGAGAAGCTCGACGGCCTCTACGAATGCATCCTCTGCGCCTGCTGCTCGACCTCGTGCCCGAGCTATTGGTGGAACAGCGAACGCTATCTCGGCCCCGCCGCGCTGCTCCAGGCCAACCGCTGGGTGTCCGATTCGCGCGATGAAGCGACCGGCGAGCGGCTCGACAATCTCGAGGATCCGTTCCGGCTCTATCGCTGCCACACCATCATGAACTGCGCCAAGGCCTGCCCGAAGGGACTCAACCCCGCCGAAGCCATCGCCGAGCTCAAGCTCAAGATGGTCGAGCGCCAGGTCTGAAGACGACGTTCATGCTTCGCGTGCCGGCCGGACCGGCCGGGACGTTCCGAGATCGCGGTCAATTCGAGTAGAATTTTCTCCGGCCCGCGGGGCGTGCAAATTTTTCTGATCACAACCTGCGGTTCCCGCACAAGCTGCTTCCTTCCTCGCGCGAGATTCAGTTAAGCTGCCGTCAGGGACGGAGCGACTGTGCAGAGGGCGCAACGCAACTCGCTGAGGCTGTTGCAGTGGATGATGGCGGCATCCCTGGCGCTGCCGGTTGCGCTGTTCGCGATCGCGGCCACGATCTCCTACACCTCGACCAGGGACATCGCCGACCGGGAGATCGAGCGCACGCTCGACGTCGCGCATGAGCACGCGCTCAAGGTGTTCGAGACCATCGATCGCAGCCTGGCCGAGCTCAACGAGGTGGTCCGCGGCCTGTCCGACGATACCATCCGCGCGCGCGAGCCGGCGCTGCACCGCCGCCTGAAGCGGCTGACCGATTCGCTGCCACAGCTGAAATCGGCCTGGATCTTCGACGCGGACGGAAAGGCGCTGGTCAACAGCCTCGTCTCGCCGCCGCCGGAGCTGAGCTTTGCGGACCGCGACTATTTCTACGCCCATGTCGACCAAGCCATCGGCACATTCATTGGCACCGCCTTGACGCCGCGTCCGCCCTACCAGGGCGCGCGCTTCTTCGGAATGAGCCGCCGCCGCGATTCCGACGACGGCCGCTTCATCGGGGTGATCCAGGCCTCGGTCCTCCCCGAATATTTCGAGAGCTTCTACGCCCGCATCGGATCGGATCCCGGCAGCTTCTTCGCGATGGGCCGCACCGATGGCGCGATGCTCACGCATTTTCCGCGGCTCGACCGCGACATCAGGCTCGATCCGACCGGACCGGTCGGCCGCCAGATCGCGGCGCGCCCCGAGCACGGCCTCATCACCATCGCCTGGCCGTCGGACGGGATCGAGCGCCGGATCGGCTACCGACGCGTCGCGGAATATCCGATCTATGTCAGCGCCGGGCTCGAGACCTCGGCGATCCGCGCGCGCTGGCTGGCCACGATAGGCCAGCATCTGGTGTTCGGCCTTCCCGCCACCGCGCTGCTGTTTCTGCTGCTGGCGCTGGCGTTGCGGCGTACCCAGCAGATTCAGGCCGAAGCCGCCAAGCGGCGCGAGGCCGAGGAGGCGCTCAAGCATAGCCAGCGCCTGGAGGCGCTCGGACAGCTCACCGGCGGCGTCGCGCACGATTTCAACAATCTGCTGACGGTGATCCGCGCTTCCGTCGACCTGTTGAACCGGCCGCAACTGACGGAGGAGCGGCGCCAGCGCTACATCACGGCCATTGCGGACGCCGTGGGCCGCGCGGCCAAGCTGACCTCGCAGCTGCTCGCCTTTGCGCGGCGTCAGACCCTGAAGCCGGAGGTGTTCGACGTCGGCGAACGGATGCAGTCGCTGCGCGACATGCTTGCGCCCCTGCTCGGACCGGCCATCGAGATCGCCATGCGCCTGCCCGCCGAGCCCTGCCTCGTCCGTGCCGATGCCGGCCAGTTCGAGACGGCGCTGATCAACATGGCAACCAATGCGCGCGACGCCATGCAGGGCAAGGGCAGGATCACCTTCAAGGTCGAGCCCGCGACCACAGTTCCGGATACGCTGGCGGGCGCGGGCGGCCAGAATTTGGGCAGCCAGAGCTCGGCCAACCATGGCTTCGTCAGCGTCACCGTCAGCGACACCGGCATCGGTATTCCCGCCGCCCGATTGGGACGCATCTTCGAGCCGTTCTTCACCACCAAGCAGGTCGGCCACGGCACCGGCCTCGGCCTGTCCCAGGTGTTCGGCTTCGCCCGGCAATCCGGCGGCGAGGTGACGGTCACGAGCGAGGTGGGGCGCGGCAGCACCTTCTCGCTCTATCTGCCGCGCGTGCCGCCGGAGCTGCTGCCGCAGCGGCAGGCGCCCAATACCGCGCCGGCCGTGGCCGGCAGCGGCATGTCGGTGCTGGTGGTCGAGGACAATATCGAGCTTGCCAATTTCGCCGCAGATGGCCTCACCGAGCTCGGCTACAGCATCACGCTGGTCGACAATGCGACCGACGCCCTCGCGGAGCTCGTCCTGGACGCCGACCGCTTCGACGTCGTGTTCTCCGACGTGGTGATGCCGGGGATGACGGGGCTCGATCTGGCGCAGGCCATCTGCGACCGCGGCATCGACGTGCCGGTCGTGCTGACCACGGGCTACAGCCAGGCCCTGTCACAAGAGGGCGTGACCGGCTTCGATCTGGTGCAAAAACCCTATTCGATCGAGGAATTGTCGCGCATTCTGCATCGCGCAGCCCGGATCCGGCGCGTCAGGGACGGTGCCGCCGAATAGACCGCTCCGGGAACCCGAGGGAACCGGTTGATTTCTCTCGCGTTGTCCGCGCATGGACAAGCCGGCCGCCAAGCGCGAACAGCACCAGCCGCCGATCGTCGGGATCAAGGGCGAGAACGGCGCCGAGATCGAACCGCCACCGCCGGAGCTGCTCGAGCCCGATCCGGAGCTTTCGCCCGAGGAGGCCGAGCAGGCCCGCAAGGATTATCTGCTGACGCGGTTCTGGATCAGCGCGCGCGGCTTCTGGGGACGCAGCGGCGACCGCCTCGCCTGGCCGTTCTCGATCGGCCTCGGCCTCTTGATCATTCTCACCGTCTGCTTCCAGTACGGCATCAATGTCTGGAACCGCGCGATCTTCGATGCGATCGAAAAGCGCGATGCGGCCAGCGTCTTCCATCTCACCGCGATGTTCATTCCGCTCGCGATCGGCAGCATCGTGCTCGGCGTGGCGCAGGTGTTCGCGCGGATGGGCATTCAGCGGCGCTGGCGGGCCTGGCTGACGGCGAGCGTGCTGACGCGGTGGCTCGCCAGCGGACGTTACTACCAGCTCAATCTCGTCGGCGGCGATCACAAAAACCCCGAATACCGGATCGCGGAGGATTTGCGCGTCGCGACCGATTCGCCGGTCGATTTCCTGGCCGGCGTCACCTCGGCGCTGCTGTCGGCGGCGACCTTCATCGTCGTGCTCTGGACCATCGGCGGCGCGCTCACCGTCACGCTCGGCGGCACGAGCATCACCATTCCGGGCTTCCTCGTGATCGCCGCGATGCTCTATGCCGCAATCGCCTCGAGCTCCATCCTGGTGATCGGCCGCAGCTTCGTGCAGGTGTCCGAGGACAAGAACCAGGCCGAAGCCGATTTCCGCTACACGCTGACGCGCGTGCGCGAGAACGGCGAGAGCATCGCGCTGCTCGGCGGCGAGGAGGAGGAGCGCGACGGCATCGACCGCAACTTCAGCAGCGTGATCCGGCAATGGGCCCGGCTCGCAGGCCAGCACATGCGCACCACGCTGGTGTCGCAGGGCTCGAGCCTCGTTGCGCCCGTGGTCCCTCTCCTGCTCTGCGCGCCGAAATTCCTCGACGGCAGCATGACGCTGGGACAGGTGATGCAGGCGGCCTCCGCCTTCACCATCGTGCAGAGCGCGTTCGGCTGGCTGGTCGACAATTATCCGCGGCTCGCCGACTGGAATGCCTGCGCGCGCCGCATCGCCTCGCTGATGATGTCGCTCGACGGCCTGGAGCGCGCCGAGCAGGGCGATGGTCTTGGCCGCATCAAGCGCGGCGAGACTCGCAACGACGCCATGCTGGAGATGAAGGATCTCTCGGTCACGCTCGATGACGGCACCGCGGTGGTCGGCGAGACCGAAGTGGTGATCGAGCCCGGCGAGCGGCTCTTGGTCGCCGGCGAATCCGGCACCGGCAAGAGCACGCTGGTGCGTGCCATCGCCGGCCTCTGGCCCTGGGGCGGCGGCAGCGTGAACTTTCACCCCGACCGGCGGCTGTTCATGCTGCCGCAGCGGCCTTACGTGCCCTCGGGGTCGCTGCGCCGCGCCGTCGCCTATCCCGGCGCCGCCGATCACTGGACCGTGGACGAGATCGGCGAAGCCCTGCACAAGGTCGGGCTCGATCATCTCAAGGAGAAGATCGAGGAGGAAGGTCCCTGGGACCAGACGCTGTCGGGCGGCGAGAAGCAGCGCCTCGCCTTCGCGCGGCTCCTGCTGCACAGCCCCGACATCATCGTGCTCGACGAGGCGACCTCGGCGCTCGACGAAAAGAGCCAGGAAACGATGATGAAGCTGGTCACCGACGAGCTGCCGAAGGCGACCATCGTCAGCGTCGCGCATCGCGCGGAGCTCGAGGCCTTCCACAGCCGCAAGATCGTGCTGGAGCGCCGCAAGGGCGGCGCCAAGCTGGTCAGCGACATCGACCTGATCCCGCGCAAGGGCAAGCGCCGGCTGCTCGGGCGATTCCTGCGGCAGCGGAAGGCGCCGAAGAAGAAGGCGGCGTAGCAGACGTTCTCTCCGTCGTCCCGGACAAGCGCAGCGAAGCGGAGCGCAGATCCGGGATCCATACCCACAGGGGCAAGTTTGACGAAGACTCGGAGTGGGCGTCTCGCGTCCCACGCCTTCCTGTGGTTATGGGTCCGCTTCGCGCCCCGGGACGACACCTGTGATGGAGCGTTGGAGTCCTCCTCAAAACCGGCTATGCATGCGCCGCCTGCAATGAGGATCTGCTGCTTGACGACTGACAATGCCCCTTCGTCCGCGCCGTTCGGCGCGTTTGCGCCGAACGCGGCGCAGGCCGCGATCATTCGCCTCGCGACGCAATCGGGGCTGAAGCGCGGCGCATTCCGCCCGTGGATGTCGCGGCTGGTGAACCTGCTGCGGAGCGGCCCCGTCGACGTGCAATATCAGGGCGCCTCGTTCCGGCTCTATCACCAGGGCAGCGCGACCGAGCGCGGCGCATTGTTCAATCCCGATTACAATCTCGACGAGCTCGACTTCCTGCGCCAGCACACCCGTCCGGGCGGCGTGTTCGTCGATGTCGGCGCCAATGTCGGCACGTTCGCGCTGGTGATGGCGCAACAGGTCGGCAGCGCCGGCAAGGTGATCGCGATCGAGCCGCATCCGCTGACGTTTGGACGGCTCTCCTTCAATCAAGCCGCGTCGAAAGCTGCGCAGGTGCGCCTGGTGCAGGCCGCGGCCGGCGACAGCGACGGCGAGCTGATGATCGAGAGCGGCGGCGGCAATCTCGGCGCCACCCACGTCGTCACCGGCACCGCCGGCACCGACGCGATCAAGGTGCCGTCGCTGCGGCTGACGCGCATCCTCGACGAGGCCGGCGTCACCCAGATCGATTCGCTCAAGATCGACGTCGAGGGTTTTGAAGATCGCGTGCTGATCGGCTTCTTCCGCGACGCGCCGCCGTCGCTGTGGCCGCGCGCGGTGGTGATCGAGCACCTGTCACAGAACGAGTGGCAGCAGGATTGTATCGCCGACATGGTCGCACGCGGCTTTACGATCGTGCGTAAGACACGAAGCAATACGTTCCTGTCACGCTGAAGACGACGAACTGGGAGAATGACGATGATTGATCACCTGGGATTCTCGGTCTCCGACTACGAGCGCGCGAAAACCTTCTACACCAAGGCGCTGGCGCCGCTCGGCTACGGCCTGATCATGGAAGTGACCGCCGAGCAGACCGGACACGCTGCGGCCGCAGGCTTCGGCGCCGACGGCAAGCCGGACTTCTGGTTCGGCGCGGAAGGCGCCATGAACAAGCCCGTGCATATCGCCATTCGTGCTGAAGACCGCGCCACGGTCGATGCCTTCTACAAGGCGGCGATCGCAGCCGGCGGACGCGACAATGGCCCGCCCGGCATCCGACCGCACTACCACCCGAACTATTATGGCGCCTTCGTGCTCGACCCTGATGGTCACAACATCGAGGCCGTCTGCCACGCGCCGGGATAAGGCAGACCCCTGCGCGATGCGATAGGGAACATCGGCGCGGCATTATCGTTGTCTTTCTCCGGACAACTATCTCGATGATGCCGATGCCGATCGAACCGCCCGAGATTCCACCGTCGACACCCGGCACGCCGACCGAGCCGCCGCCGGGAATTCCGCCCGGCAATCCGCAACCCGAAATCACGCCGCCGGTGCGCGAGCCCGGCGAATCCCCGCGGCCCGACGAATTGCCCGGCCGCATGCCCGAAGAGATTCCATCGCGCGGACCGAACGGCCCGCTCACGCCCAATCCTGCGACGGATGCAAGCTCAGCGCAGGATCGCGCGTGAGGCGAGATCGCATGCGTGGCGATTGCAAGCTGCGTCTGAATGCGCAATGAACGTCATCATAGTGAGTCGATTTCCGTGCAGAAATAAATCGGGCCGCGACCGCTTCGCCCGCCACAATCCGGCCTAACGCGTAGCCGTTCATCAACACACTTCGTCAAAGAACCTTCCGGGGAAGTTCACCACCATGACCAATCTTCGTTTCGTGCTGCTTGCCACGACGGCTCTGACCGCGATGCAATTCGCAGGCTCTGCATCGCAAGCGCAAAGTGCGCCGCCGCTCGTGGTCGCGCAGGCCCAGCCGCAAGACACGGGCCCTGACGGAAAACCGAAGCAGCCGCCGAAGGGACCGCCAGCAGCGGCGCCGCCTGCCGCGCCCGCGCGGCCCGCCGCACCGCCGCCCGCGGCCGCACCTCCGCCCGCTGCGCCGCCGCCCGCGGCCGCACCGCAGCGCCCGGCCGCGCCACCACCGCCTCCCCCGCCACCTGCGGCCCGTCCGGCCCCGCCGCCGCCACCCCCGCCGCCTGCGGCCCGTCCGGCACCGCCACCACCACCCCCGCCGCCTGCTGCCGCACCGAAGCAGCCGTCACCGCCCCCGGCCGCGGCCCCACAGCAGCGAGCCCCGACACCGCCGCCTGCGGCACGGCCGGCTCCCCCGCCGCCACCGCCGCCTGCTGCCGCACCGAAACAGCCTTCACCGCCGCCGGCTGCGGCTCCGCAGCAGCATGCGCCCACGCCGCCGCCTCCGGCACCGTCCGGCGCACGCCCCGCTCCGACTCCCCCGGCTCCGCCTCCCGCAGCAGCTCCTCAGGGCCGCCCTGCGCCGGCACCTACGGCGACACCTTCTCCCGCACCGGCGGCGCCGCCCGCACGACCGGGAGCGCCGGCGCCGACCGCCACACCCGCACCCACGACGACACCCGCACCGACTGCGACACCGGCGCCTACGACGCCTCCTGCGCCGACCGCAACGCCGGCTCCGGGCAGCACGCCAGGCGCACCGCCGGCTGGCCGCCCCGGCACCCCGCCGCCCGGTCGTCCAGGCGCGCCTCCTCCGGCAGGAGCACCGGCTCCCGGTGCCACGCCCAGTCCGACAGCGACCCCGGCTCCTGGTGCTACGCCGACGCCCCCGCCCGGACGTCCAGGTGCAGCACCAACACCTGCGCCCGGCGCGACCCCGGCCCCGACTGCGGCACCGGCCCCCGGCCAACAAGGCGCAACACCTCCTGCTGGTGCGCCGGCTGCCGGCACTCCGCCCGCAGCACCGCAGGCTGGTGCTCCGCCGCGGCCGCCGGCGCCTCCCGCCGGCGTCGCAGCGCCATCGGTCGTCCCCGGTTCGGCGGCCGCAGCGCCGCCGCCGGACAGGGCACAATACAGACCGCCGACGGTTGCACCGGCCTTCCGGGCCGCGCCAACGGTCTCAGCGCCGTTGCCGCCGGCGCCGCGTCCGCCGCAGCGTGACCTGACGCCGCTCGCGATCGGTGCAGGCGTGGTGGCCGGCGCCGTGATCGGCGCCACCATCGCCGACCTCCACAACCAGCGACGCGAGACCATCGAAGGCGGCCGCACCGTCTACACCGAGCCGGACCGCATCATCATCCGCGATCCGGGCGGGCAGGCCTATGTCCGCGGCAACGATCTCTATCGCTTCCGCTACGGCGCCCGCGACATCCGCACCGACACGGTCGGCGGCGAAACCCGCACGGTCGTGGTTCGTCCTGACGGCAGCGAGATCATCACCATCGTCGGCGCCGATGGTCGGCTGATGCGGCGCATCCGCAGGGATCCCCGCGGGCACGAGCTCATCATCATCGACAACACCTACCGCGATCCGCGGGCAGTCGGCGGGTTCTATGTCGACGTGCCGCCCCCTGTCGTGAACATCCCCTACGATCGCTACATCGTCGACGCCCAGGAGGCGTCACCGGACGTCATCTACCAGACCATGGTGGCACCGCCGGTGCAGCGGATCGATCGGCGCTATTCGCTCGACGAGATCCGCTACAGCCCGAATGTTCGCATGCAGATGCCGAGCATTGACGTCAACACGATCATCTTCGAGACGGGATCGTGGACCATCCCGCCGGACCAGGCGGCCCGGCTGCAGGTGATCGCCGACGGGCTCAACCAGGCGATCCAGCGCAATCCGCGCGAGGTCTTCCTGATCGAGGGCCACACCGACGCGGTCGGCAACGAGGTCGACAATCTGTCATTGTCGGATCGTCGTGCGCAGTCCGCGGCCGAACTGCTGACGCAGCAGTTCGGTGTGCCCGCCGAGAACTTGACGTCGCAGGGTTACGGCGAGCAGTACCTGAAGGAGCAGACACAGGGGCCGAGCGCGATCAACCGTCGCGTCACCATCCGCAACATCACGCCGCTGCTCAACGGCGGCCAGGCCTCGCTGCCGCCGCCCCCGCCCGGCACCGCGCCGCCGCGGTAACGGCAGCCACAAATGCAAAATGGCCGGGAGCGATCCCGGCCATTTCTTTCATATCACGCCGTCATCGCTTCTGAGGGCAGGCAGGCCTCGCAGACCGCGGCAACGTGCCGGTGATCAGTGCCGCAACAGCCGCCGAGAATGCGCATGCCGGGGAATGCGCGCCTGAGCGAGAGGTAGCGGCGGCCGAGATCGACGGGATCGCCGCTGTCGAGGGCCTCCGACTCGTCAAGCTCGGCATGGCTCTTGGCCGACGCATTGGCCCTGATGCCGTGGATGCGCTGGACCCACGCCTCGCCGGTCGCGAGTGCAGTCTCGAAATGGCTCGGGTGCGCGCAATTGATCAGGAAGTATTCGCAGGCACATTCGGTTGCGTCGTCGACTGCTTCGATCGCCTCGCGCAGCGACTCTCCCCTGACAAGGCGGCCATCGGTCTCGACCGTGAAGGAAATCGCGGCCGGAATGTCCTGCCTCTTGGCTGCACGCACTACGCCGATGGCTTCGTTGATGCTGTTCAGCGTGAAGGCAGTCACCATGTCGGCGCCTGCCTCGGCGAAGGCCGCGATCTGGCCCGAGTGGTAGGCTTGCGCCTCCGCCGCGTCCATGTTGCCGGCCTTGTAGCCGTCGCCTCGCGGGCCGATCGCGCCATTGATGACGCACGGCATGCCCGGTGACTCCCATGTGTCGCGCAATTCGCCGAGGAAGCGGACGGCGCGCATGTTGATTGCATCGAGACCGGCCGCATCATAGCCGAGCTTGGCACCCCAATCCGGGTTGGCGCGCCAGGTCGGAGTGTCGAGCACGAAGCCGAGCCCATGCTGCCGCGCGATGCGGAGATAAGCTTCGTAGTAGCGTTTCAAATGCGCGCGCCCAGCCGTGCTGTCGAGCAGCACGAATGCCGCGAAGTGGGGCAGCTCCAGCCCCTCATGGAAGATCAGGGTGGTTTCCATGCCGCCGTCGGTCAGGAAAATGCCGCCGCGGTGCTGCGGCAGATCATGTCTGTATCTGGCCATTGATCGCTCCATCATTTGGACGGGCCCGCTCTGTTCATTCGGTCGCGCGATGCCCGTGTTCGGTCTGGGCATTTGGTGCCGCATAATGTCGCGCCGCTCTAGAAGCCCCGTGGTGCGGCTGAACTTCCACCCGCAAGCAGAGACAAATCAAAGGCTTGCATGATCCATTCGGAGTGGTCGTCGGCCGTAGGCGGTAAATTCCGCACTGCCGGTACGGTTTTGGAGAGATCGATGGGAAAGGGCGAAGCGACGCGCGAGCGCATTCTCGAGATCGCGGAAGCGGCGGTGCTCGCAAAGGGCTTCGGCGCGACCTCGATCGAGGAGGTCATTGCCGAGGCCGGCCTGACCAAGAGCGGTTTCTTCTATCACTTCAGGGACAAGAACGCCCTCGCACGGGAGATGCTGCGCCGCTACGTGGAGACCAACGACCGCCTGTTCGACGAGATCTTCAGGCGGGGGCGTGAGCTCTCGGACGACCCGCTGCAGGCGTTCCTGATCTCGCTGAAACTGCTCGCCGAAGTCATGGCCGACCTGCCGAACGGCCATCCCGGCTGCCTGATCGCCAGCATCTGCTATCAGGAGCGCTTGTTCGACCGCGAGGTCCGCGACCTGACCGCGCAATCGGTCCGGGCCTGGAATGCGCACTTCCGCGAGATTCTCGACGGCATCGCCGCGGTCTATCCGCCCCGCGAGCCGATCGATCTCGACGATCTCGCCGAGATGATCTCGTGCGTGGTCGACGGTGCGATCATCATGTCGAAGACGCTCAACGACCCCAAGCGGCTGGAGCGGCAAATCCTGCTGTTCCGCAGCTGTGTGAAGCTGGTCTTCACGCCGCCTCCCTCCTCGTGAACCGAAGCATCATTGCCCCGCAGCCAATCCCAACGCGTCGGCCATGACGCGGAACACGTCGGTATTGTCCATCGAGCCATGCACGCGCTCGCTGCCCGGTCCGGTCGCGGTCAGGATGACGTCCTCGCCCGAATGCACGCTGGCGCCGATCATCGCCGAGAGATTGCCGGGACGCAGGACCGCGCCCGGGACGTCCTTGTATTTGTCGTTGGCCTTGAAGGTCCCGTCGGCGCCGGCCTTGACGGTCGGCTCGTTGGGATTGTCTAGCTTCGGACGGAACGTCTCGTAGTGATCCGGCAGACTGGCGGAGAAAATGGCAAGCCGCCGGCTCACGTCGATGCGCGCAGGATAACCTTCCGCATCCGGCGCCGGATAGTTGGGAAATCCGGCCTGCTCATAGACGCCGACGCGCTCGCGCAAGGGCACGTTGGGCGTTGTGCCCATGTCGTCATTCACCGTGCCGACGAGGCTGTTGGGATGATTATGATCGGCCAACACCAGGATGAGGGTGTCGTCGCCACGTGCGCGCGCCCATTCGCGCGTCTGACGCACCGCGTTGTCGAGCATGATCGTGTCGTAGACGGCGCGTTCCATGTCGAGCAAATGCGCGTATTTGTCGATCATTCCGGATTCGACCATCAGGAAGAAGCCGGCTTCGTTCTTCGAGAGGATTTTCAACGCCGCCTGCACCTGCTCGGTCAGATCAGGCTGCTCAGGGAATTTCTTGACGCCGCCACCCTTCAGGAATTTGCGGTCGAGCACACCGTCCATGTTACCGGTGGCGAACAGGCCGAGCAGCTTGCTGGTCTCCTGTCTTGCTGCAGACGCGCTGAGCTCGCCCGCGGTGGTCGCCACCTGATAGCCGGCATCGCGAAACTTCGCGATATAGTCGGTTTCGTCCTTGCGCTTGGAGCCGGCAGCCGACTTCGGCAGGAAATTCGCGCTGCCGCCACCCATCATCACATCCGGCTTTGCCGCGAAGAACTGCTCGACGATGTCGTCATAGGCGGCGCGCCGGCGGGTGTGCGCGACCATCGCCGCCGGCGTCGCGTCTTCGATCTCGGTATTGGTGACGATACCGATCGCCATGCCGAGCCGCCTTTTGGCGAGGCTGGTGATGGTTTCGACCTTGGGATCGTCGAGCGGGCTTGCGCTGCGGTCGGCATAGACGCCGAGGGCATTGACGGCGCTCTTATGCCCGGTCGCATAGGCGCTGGCCGAGTTCGCGGAATCCGTGATGATCGAGTCCGAGCCGGCGGTTGCCACCAGCGCCATGTGAGGCATGTCGTCGATGGCGAGCTTGCCGCGGCTCTTGCCTTCCGAAATACCCTTGGACAGGATCCGCGCGGCGACCCGGTGCGCCGGCGACATGCCGTCGCCGATGAACAGGATGACGTTCTTCGCCTTGCGCGGACCCGTGTCGTAGACCGTCCATGTGACGCTGCGCTGGCCCATGCCGTCGCTCACGTCGACGACGACATTGCCCGGCCTGGCCAGCGTGACGTCGCGCAGGATCAGGGCCGACTGATCCTTGCCGTCCTCGCGGTCGATGAAGGTTCCGGCACGGCCGAACGCGGTCACGTAGTCCGCGCCGTTCACCGTCACCTTCAATTTGGCGGGATCGACCGGCCCGGGGAGCTCGACCTTGAAGTCGAATTTGGCTCCGGCCAGGATCTCGGCACGATCGATCGGATAGATCGTCTGCGCAGACAATGACGATGCCCAACAGAGGACGATGAGAGAGGCGAGTGCCGATCCCCTGACCATGCTCGATGCTCCGTAATCTGGTTTCCCACAGGAACGGGAAGCGTAGCGATCGAGAATGACACCCTCATTAAGCTCGTCGCCGTTGGCTCCATTCGGGCTAGTGGGCAAAGCGGAGCGTGCCCACGATCTTTCCCCGTCACGGAGGAATGGTGGGCACGGCGCTAACGCGCCTTTGCCCACCCTGCGACTTTGCCTACCCTACGACAGTGAGAGCCTCAACCCTTGTCGCTCTCCAGCCGGAAGATCTGCGAGCCTTCGCTGCCCGAAAGCAGGCCGGTCTTCGAATAGAGGCCGAGCTTGGTGCGGGTGTCGGCGATGTCGAGGTTGCGCATGGTGAGCTGGCCGATGCGGTCGGCCGGGGTGAACGCGGCGTCCTCGACCTTCTCCATGCTCAGCCTTTCGGGCGCATAGGTGAGGTTCGGGCTTTCGGTGTTGAGGATCGAATAATCGTTGCCGCGGCGCAGCTCCAGCGTCACCTCGCCGGTGACGGCGCGCGCGACCCAGCGTTGCGCGGTCTCGCGCAGCATCAGAGCCTGCGAGTCGAACCAGCGGCCCTGATAGAGCAGGCGTCCCAGGCGCATGCCGCTGATGCGGTATTGCTCGATGGTGTCCTCGTTGTGGATGCCGGTGACGAGACGCTCATAGGCGATGTGCAGCAGCGCCATGCCCGGCGCCTCGTAGATGCCGCGGCTCTTGGCCTCGATGATACGGTTCTCGATCTGGTCGCTCATACCGAGGCCGTGCCGGCCACCGATGGCGTTGGCTTCGAGGAACAGCGCGACGGGATCGGAGAAGGTCTGGCCGTTCAGCGCCGTGGGCTGGCCTTCCTCGAAACGCACCACGACCGTCTCGGCCTTCACCGCGCAATCGTCGCGCCAGAACGGCACGCCCATGATCGGGTTGACGATCTTGATGCCGCTGTCGAGGCTTTCCAGATCCTTGGCCTCGTGCGTGGCGCCGAGCAGATTGCTGTCGGTCGAATAGGCCTTCTCGGCGCTCATCTTGTAGGCAAAGCCCTGGGCGGTCATGAACGCCGACATCTCGGCGCGGCCGCCGAGCTCGTCGATGAACTGCTGGTCGAGCCAGGGCTTGTAGATCTTCAGGCCGGGATTGGTGAGCAGGCCGTAGCGGTAGAATCGCTCGATGTCGTTGCCCTTGAAGGTCGAGCCGTCGCCCCAGATGTTGACGCCGTCTTCCTTCATCGCCGCGACCAGCATCGTGCCGGTGACGGCGCGCCCCAGAGGCGTGGTGTTGAAATAGGTGATGCCGCCGGTCGAGATATGGAAGGCGCCGGACTGGATCGCGGCGATGCCCTCGTGGACGAGCTGCGTGCGGCAATCGACCAGGCGCGCCTTCTCGGCGCCGAACTCCATCGCCTTGCGCGGGATCTCGTTGTAATCGGCCTCGTCGGGCTGCCCGAGATTGGCGGTGTAGGCGTAGCAGCGCGCGCCCTTCTGCTTCATCCAGAGCAGCGCCGCAGAGGTGTCGAGGCCGCCCGAAAAAGCGATGCCGACTTTCTCACCCTTGGGCAGGCTTTTCAGGATCGTGGTCATGGGGCTTCCAATCGGGTCTCAAGGGGCTGATGGAGGGTTTGAACTTGACCGCGCGAATAACAAATTTCGCAGGGATCGGCACGCATTTAATGGCTCAAACCGACGGCTCGGGACCGGTCTTGCGGCCGAACAGGCGCTGGCGGAGCCGGTAGGCCGGCATGTTCAACCGGGTCAGGGCGGCATCGACCGCTTCGTCGGAAAACCGCGTCCGCGGCCAGCGGTAAATCAACGCGTAGGCGAACCAGATCACGACGAAGGTCACGAGGCCGGCGATCGAGACGTCGGTGAAGAAGTGGCCGCCGAAGGCCATGCGCAGGGCGCTGGTCAAGGCGCCGAACACCACGGCGGCGGCATAGGCGAGCGGCCGCCACGGCGGCGGCGCCAGCGCGGCCGGCGCCAGCGTCCAGAACGCGGTCGCGCCTTCGCCCGAGAAGAACGAGCAGTTGCGGGCGCAGCCGCCGCGCGGATCCCACCACGGCACGAATTGCTGGTCGCCGGCGAACTCGGTCACCACCACCGGGCGCGGCCGGCCCCAATAGGTCTTGAAGGTGAGGTTGGTGAGAATGCCGGCCGACAGGATGATGGTGGCCAGCAGGAACACGATCGCGCGCCCCGACACCATCAGCGGCCGGTCCGGCCTGATCATCTTGACCACGAGCGCTACCAGCGACGGCAGCACGAAGGCCCAGGCAACCCACATCGCAGCGTCACGCGCGAAGCTGGCCCAGCCGTTCAGCTTGAGCGGAAAGGTTTTCGTCTGGGGATCGAAGAACAGCGACGCAAGCTTGAGATCGAGCTCTGGATAGAGACCGAAAACGACGCCGATCACGAGCCACAGCGCCAGGGCGATGAAGAGTCCGGTCCGGTTCATGGCGCGCGGTTTAGCGGAGTGGGACGGCGATGAAAACCCTTGCCGTGGTCATTCCGGGGCGGTGCGCAGCACCGAACCCGGAATCTCGAGATTCCGGGTCTGGTCCTCAGGGTCTCTTCGCGATCCCTTCGGACCATCCCGGAATGACGAAGCAACCTACCGCGCATCCGGCCTTGAATGCGACGGCAACGGCGGTGGCGGTTCGCGCGGAGGCGGCGGGATGCGCCAGGCGCCCGCATTGCGACCGGCGATCAGCCAGTACACGATTCCGGCGACGATGCCCGCCCCGGTCATGATCTCCAGGTGACGCCGCACGATGCCCTCGAACTGAAACGTGTCGGAGTGGAACGGGACGAGACCGAGATAGCAGGCGAGCCCGACGAGGCCGCCGCCGACGGCGTAGGCCAGCGCGCTGCGAATGTAGAGCGCCTCGGTAATCGCGACGATCACCGCCGCCGGCACCAGCGCAAAGCCGGAGACGAAGATGAAGCCGAAGCCAAGCAGGATGTCGATCGTGCCCTGATCGACGGGTCCGGCGCCGAGATCGGCGAATTCCGGAAACAATAGCGCGACGACGACGATCATGCCGCCGACGAAGCAGGCGGCGAGAAAGCCGATGAAGATGACGACGAGGCGGCCGATCAGGGACATGGGGAGAAAGCCATCGTTGCCGTCATTGCGAGCGAAGCGAAGCAATCAGAGATACGTCCGCGGAGACAGTCTGGATTGCTTCGTCGCTACGCTCCCCGCAATGACGAGGATGCGAGAGCGTCGGCATGAACAACCTAATCCGTCATCGCCATGGCGCGCAGCGCCTGGCGCTCGCGGGCGCTGAGCTTCTCGGTCTCCGACTTGAGCTGGCCGCAGGCGGCAAGGATGTCGCGGCCGCGCGGGGTGCGCACCGGCGAGGAATAGCCGGCGTTGAAGATGTATTCGGAGAATTTTTCGATCTGGTCCCAGTCCGAACATTCATAGGCGGTGCCGGGCCAGGGATTGAACGGAATCAGATTGATCTTGGCGTGAATGCCCTTGAGCATCTTCACCAGCAGCTTCGCATCATCCAGCGAATCGTTGACTCCCTTGAGCATCACATATTCGAAGGTGATGCGGCGCGCGTTGGAGGCGCCGGGATAGTCGCGGCAGGCCTGCAGCAGCTCCTTGATCGGATATTTGCGGTTGAGCGGCACCAGCTCGTTGCGCAGCTCGTCGCGTACCGCATGCAGCGAGATCGCGAGCATGACGCCGATCTCCTCGCCGGCGCGCACGATGTTCGGCACAACGCCAGAGGTCGACAGCGTGATGCGGCGGCGGGATATGCCGATGCCTTCGTTGTCGCCGACGATGAGAAGCGCGTCGCGTACCGCGTCGAAATTGTAGAGCGGCTCGCCCATGCCCATCATCACGATGTTGGTGACGCGGCGCGTGCCGTCCTCGCGATCAGCCCAGTCGTTCAGGCGGTCGCGCGCGACCATCACCTGCCCGACGATCTCGCCGGCGGTGAGATTGCGCACCAGGCGCTGCGTGCCGGTGTGGCAGAACGAGCAATTCAAGGTGCAGCCGACCTGCGAGGAGACGCACAGCGTGCCGCGATCGGTCTCGGGGATGTAGACGCACTCGACTTCATGCGCCTTCTGGACATTGTCGCCGCTCGGCAGACGGAGCAGCCATTTGCGGGTGCCGTCGTTGGAGATCTGCTCGGCCACGACCTCGGGCCGGTCGACCGTGAAATGCTGCGCGAGCTCGGCACGGATGCCCTTCGAGATCGAGGTCATGTCATCGAAGCTTTGGGCGCCGCGAAAATAGAGCCAGTGCCACAGCTGCTGCACCCGCATCTTGCGCTGCGCCGGCGCGACGCCGATCTCGCCGAGGCGATCGGCAAGCTCGGTGCGCGACAGGCCGATCAGCGACGGCTTTGCCGGCGGCACATAGGTTTCGAGTGGCGTCTTCTCCACCAGGATTGCGTTGTGCGGCTCGGTCGTCGGTTGCATTGATGGACCTGGGATTACTGCTGTTTGAGTTCGTCATGCCCGGGCTTGACCCGGGCATCCACGTCTTTCGTCAATCGCGGTTGCGCGTGGATGGCCGGGTCATGCCATGACGACCGAAAATCTGGAACCGTCCCTATATAGCAACCGGACCGGCCGATTGCGACCTCATCGCCGGCAGCCTTAACGCCTGCGCCCTTACCGCTTGCAATCCTGCGCGATCTTATCGAGTGCCTGGGCGAGGCCCTTCAGCGAGAACGTGTCGGTCGTCTCGGTGCCCTTGGCCGAGACACCCTTGACCACGAGCTCGGCGGATTTGCGCATGGCCTCGACCATCCGCTCCTCCTCGGCCGCGTTCTTGATCCAGAGGCCGTCGCCCTGCGTGTACATCGCGTAAGCAGCGCCGCCAACCTCCGCCGTCGATTCCGAGCCCGGCTTCAGTGCATAGCCGATCATCACCGAGACCTCGTTGTTCACTTTCTCGGCCGGCCGGGTCGAGACGAAGGCATAGGCGGGATCGCGCGGCCGATTCGGCGGATTGGTCCTCGACGACGACGGCTTGGCCAGCGCGAAGCAGACCTTCTTGCCGTTGGGCGTCGCCGAATAGGCTCCCCAGGTGCCGAACTGACCGATCAGGGTCGGCTCCGCGCCACCTGCAACTGCAGCGGTCGGGGCCGCCGGTTTGCTCTCGGGCTTTGCAGCCGACTTCCCATTCGTAGGGGCCGTTGGCGCCGCCGATTTCGGTGCCTCTTTTGGATTTGGCGCAGACTTGGGCGCCGGTTGCGCCGTCTGCGCCCGCGCAGAAACAGCGATTCCCCCGGCCGCCACGCCAGTCATCAAAGCTAAAATCAGCACCCGCCACATGCTGGAGTGGTTCCCTCAATATTGTGACTGGAAGATGGCCCGGCCGCGCTTTGTCCCCGGGGCAGGGATAGCCGGGAAAGTCCAATTTGGGAAGGCAGTTAGCGGTATCAGCCTTTGGATCGCGCGGCGCGCTGGGCGGCCCATTGCGCCTCGGTCCAGCCGAGCAAATCCTCGGCGCCGGAACTGCGCAAATGCGCGCCACCGTCGATGACGACCATCTCGCCGTTGATGTAGGCAGCACGGTCCGAGACCAGGAAGCTGGCGAGATCGGCAAGCTCGCCGTGCTCTCCGGTGCGGCCCAGCGGATTGCGTGCAGTCCAGCCCTCGTCTCGGCCTTCGGGGCGGAGCTGCCCCGACGCGCCCGCGGTCGGGAACGGACCCGGCGCGATGGCGACGGTGCGGATGCCTTTCGGCCCCCATTCCACGGCAAGACTTTTGGTCATCGCCAGCAGCGCCGACTTCGCCATCGCCGACGGCACGGTGAAGGCCCGGCCGGTGATGGTCGAGGTCGAGAGAATCGAGAGCACGACCCCGCGATGCCTGGCCTCGATCCAGCGCCTGCCGGCCGCGAGCGTGCAATACATCGCGCCATGCAGCGTCGGCGCCAGGATCGCATCGGCCGCGCGGAACGACAGATGCTCGCTCTGCGCGATGAACGTCGCGGCAGCGTTGTTGACGAGGATATCGAGCGGCGCCTCGCGCCAGATCCGATCCATCATGTCATCGACCGCGCCACCGTCGCGGATGTCGCAGGCGATCGTCGTGACCGTGCCGCCAATGTCTTCCCGCATCCGGTGCGCTGTTGCGTCCAGCCGGTCGAGCTTGCGGCCGCAAATGACGAGCTCGGCGCCAAGCGTGAGGAAACGTCGTCCCATCGCGGCGCCAAGGCCCGAGCCGCCGCCGGTGACGAGGACGCGCTTGTCCCTGAGCAGGCCTGTTTCAAACATCGTTTGAATCCTCGCTGTTTTCACGCAGTCCTGCGAGGATAGGACTTCGAGCTGTCTGAGACAAAGAATCCGGATTGTCCGGCCGCGCTAAATCCGGCAGAAACGTGCCAACTATAATTCCACTCGAAACGCCCTCAGGTGCCGCCATGAAAGCCATCCTCTGCTCGCAATATTGTCAGCCCGACGATCTCGTGCTCGCTGAGGTGCCGGATCCGGTGGCGGGCCCCGGCGAAGCGGTGATCGCGATCAAGGCCGCGGCGCTGAACTTCTTCGACATCCTGATGATTCAGGGCAAATACCAGATCAAGCCGCCGTTCCCGTTCTCGCCGGCCGCGGAAGTCGCGGGCGTGATCGAGAGCGTCGGCGCTGGCGTCACCGATCTGAAAGTCGGCGATCGCGTCGTCGCCTCCTGCGGCCACAACGGCGCACGCGAGAAGATCGCGCTGCCGGCGGCATCCATCGTGAAGATTCCCGACAATCTCGATTACGACCGCGCGGCCGGCATCATCATCATCTACGGCACCGCGCTGCATGCGCTGGAGGATCGCGCCAGCCCGAAGCCGGGCGAGACGCTCGCGGTGCTGGGTGCGGCCGGCGGCACCGGCCTTGCCGCCTGCGAGCTCGGCAAGCTGATGGGATTGAAGGTGATCGCCTGCGCCTCGTCGGACGAGAAGCTCGAATTCGCCAAGGCGCATGGCGCCGAGCTGACGCTGAATTACGCCAAGGAAGATCTGAAGGAAGGCCTGCGCAAGCTCACGGGCGGCAAGGGCGTCGACATCATCTTCGATCCGGTCGGCGGTGCTTACGCCGAGCAGGCGCTGCGCTCGATCGCGTGGGAAGGCCGCTTCCTCGTCATCGGCTTTGCCGCCGGCGACATTCCGAAGATGCCGCTGAATCTCGCGCTGCTGAAGGGCTGCGACATCCGCGGCGTGTTCTGGGGCGCCTGGACCCGGCTCAACCCGGCCAAGAACCGCGCCAACCTCGAGAAGCTCGTGAAGTGGACGGCGGAAGGAAAGATTTCATCGCATGTCGATCGCACCTTCCCGCTGGCACAGACCGCGGACGCGTTGAAAGTGCTGGCGGGACGCCAGGCCATGGGCAAGGTGATCCTGCATCCGTGAGGATGTCGTGGCGAATGGTGTCGCGACGCCATCGCCACAAACCCAACTGTCATCGCCCGCGAAGTGTTTAGCCCGGACAGATCACTGACGGGTGTTCGGAGACATAGCTGACACATCAAA